>CALRRO020000014.1:0-155004 GCA_943370595.1 Chitinophaga pinensis | reverse complement strand
CGCGCGCCTGTTCGGCGCTGAGCAGCGCAGGGCTTGCGGCAGGCGCGCGTCAGCGCGCTTCGTAGACTGACTTGCCGCCGGCTGTCTGAGCGCAGCGAACGCAGTGAGCGAAGCGAGTTGGGCGGCCTGCCGCGAGACCGAGCAGCGCAAGGGAGTCGGCCCATCGGGCCGACCGCCGAAGCGGCGCGCGCCAGCCTGCCCGCACGCACCTTTGCCGCTCCGACCTCAACACGCAAAGCAGACGACGAACATCTGCTCGGGGCCGCAAGCCGAAGCCGCGAACCGACTCCAGGAAGCGTCTTCAGACTTTGGCAGCGCTCTGCGCCTCGCGGTCCTGCAGCAGACGCCACATCACCTTCCCCGAGCCCGACTTGGGCAGGCTGTCGACGAACTCGACCAGCTTCGGCACCTTGTAGGCGGCCATGTGGTCGCGTGCCCAGGCGGTGATGTCCTCGGGAGCGGTCTTGCCCTTGGCCTCGGCGCGCAGCACCACCACCGCCTTGACCGTCTCGCCGCGGTACTCGTCGCGCGCGGCGATGATGCAGGCCTCCTGCACCGCCGGGTGCTTGTACAGCAGCATCTCCACCTCGGCAGGCCAGACCTTGAAGCCGCTGGCGTTGATCATCCGCTTGAGGCGGTCGGTGAGGAAGAAGTAGCCCTCCTCGTCCATGCGGCCGAGGTCGCCGGTGCGGAAGAACAGCCTGCCGCTGGGGTCGCCGGGCAGAGTGGCGAACGCCGCCTTCGTCGCTTCCGGATGGCGCCAGTAGCCCTTGAAGACCATCGGTCCATGGGTGACGATCTCGCCGACTTCGCCGACCGGCATCTCCTGCAAGGTCAGCGGGTCCACCACGCGCGAATCGACGCCGAAGATCGGGATGCCCAGGCACTGCAGCTTGGCGCGCTCCGGCGGGTTGGCATGGCTGGGCGCCGCGGTCTCGGTCAGGCCGTAGCCCTCGGCGAAGGTCAGGCCGAACTCGTCCTGCAGGCGCTGCGCCACCGCCTGCGGCATCGCCGCGCCGCCGCCGCTGAGGTTGCGCAGCGAGGACAGGTCGAAGCTCTTGTAGTTCAGGCTGCCGAACAGGTCGATGATCATCGTCGGGATGCAGGTCCAGTGCGTGACCTGGTGACGCGCGATCAGCCGGCCGGCGAGTTCGCGGTCCCAGCGCGGCAGGATCACCGTCGTCGCGCCGGCGTAGACCGCGCCGAGCACGCTGTAGATCATCCCGGTGATGTGGAACATCGGCACCACGCCCAGGCCCACCGACTCCGGCCCGGTGTGGCCCCACTGCCCGCCAACGGTGTTGTGCATCAGCGTGCGGTGGGTGTGGATGCAGCCCTTGGGCAGGCCGGTTGTGCCCGAGGTGTAGGGCAGCAGCGCCATGTCGTCGGGCTGCGCGGTGTGGGCGCCGGGCGCGAGGCCCTGCGCCAGCGCCTCGGTCCAGCGGGTCCAGCGCGGGCCGTCGGCGCCCGCCTCCGGCAGCGGCGGGTCGGCGCGCAGCCAGTGCTCGGTGGCGGCGTTCGGCGCCTCGGCCGGCTCGATCGCGCCTTCGGGCAGCGCGTCGGCGTATCGCGCCACCAGCACGTCGGTCAGGCGCTGCGCCTCGGGCAGCGCGGCGTTCGCCTGCGCGACGATGCCGGCCAGGTCGGCACTGCAGATCACCACCTTCGCCTGCGGGTCGGCGATGTAGTGGCCGAACTCGTCGGCCCGGTTCATCGGGTTGACCGGCACCACCACCGCGTCGGCACGCAGGATGCCGTACAGCGCGGCCACGTACTGCGGGCAGTTCTGCATGAACAGCGAGACCCGGTCGCCCTTGCCCACGCCGCGCTCGCGCAGCCAGCCGGCGATGGCCAGCGCCTGCGCGCGCAGCTCGCCGTAGCGCAGCGGCCGGCCGAAGAACAGGCAGGCCGGCTTGTCCGGATAGCGGCTCGCCGAGACCTCGAGGTTGAACCACAGCGAGGTCTGCGGCACGACGAGGTCACGCGGCAGGCGGCGCGGCCAGATGCGGTGGTGCGGGCGGACGTTGATCGCGGCGGATTCGGCGGACACGGGCTCTCCCTGGGCAGTCGGCCGCTGTCGGCCGGGTCGGCATGGGTATACCGCAGCGCCCGTGCCGCAGCCAGCGGCTGAACCCGCTCCCGGCGTGTCGCCTGCGGGACAAGGCCGCTTCACCGCCCTGCGGCCCGGCACTTGCTTGGTGGGCCGCATGAGCCGCAGTACCCCGCCCGCCTTCCTCGACATCGAGGCCTCCGGCTTCGGGAGAGACAGCTACCCGATCGAGATCGGCTTCGTGCTGCCCGACGGTGACGCGTGGTGCACGCTGGTTCGCCCCGAACCCGACTGGACCCACTGGGACCCGGCGGCCGAGGCGCTGCACGGCATCACCCGGTCGGCGGCGCTGCGCCACGGCCGACCGCCGGTGGACGTGGCCCGCGAGTTGAACCGGCGGCTGGGCGGCCTCACGGTCTACAGCGACGGCTGGGCCCACGACTATGCCTGGCTGGCGCTGCTGTTCGAGGCCGGCGGCCGATCGCAGTCGTTCCGCCTGGACCACCTGCGCAACACCCTCGGTGAAGACGAGGCGCAGGCCTGGCAGGCCACCCGCGAGCGGGTACGGGGCGAACGGCCGATGGCGCGCCATCGCGCCAGCACCGATGCCCGGATCCTGCAGCTCACCTGGCAGGCGCTGAACCCGCCGCCGGCCTGATCAACGCACCAGCGGGCCGCGCTCGAGCAGTGCGGCGCGCAGCCCGGCGCAGTAGGCGGCGTCGGCCTCCCAGGAGTGGCGCGAGGCCTCGCGGTGCTGCGCCTCGCGCGCGGGCAGGCCGATCACCGCGGCCAGCTCGGCCAGCGAGTCGTGGACGACGGCACGCGCATAGTCGTCGAAGTCGGGCGCCAGCTCGGCCTCGGCCAGGGCGCCGTGCCTGGCGGCGTCGGCCAGCCGCCCGCAGTGGGCGAGGCAGGTGGCATGGTCGGCACGCGCAATGGTCGCCTCCCAGGTCATGCCGGCCTGGGCGGCCGCGTCGACGCAGCGTTCGAACACCTCGACCGCCTGAGCGTGCTCGCCGGCCAGGCGCAGCATCTCGCCCAGGCGCAACTGGCTTTGCAGGCCGGCGTCGTCGCTGGTCAGCGCCGTGGCCAGGTGCTGCGCGCTGCCCAGGCCGGCCAGCGACTGCCGCAGTTGCTCGGTATCGAGCCGGCCAGCGGCGCGAGCACGGCGCATCTGCTGGGCCTGGGCCAGCGCCATGTAGCGATGCACCGCCGCCACGAGCTGCTCGTCGTTGCCGGAGCGCGCAATGGTGCTCGCCCGACGGTAGTGGCGCATCGCCTCGTCGACCAGGTCGGCCTCCTGGTAGAGCGTGGCCAGCACGTACAGCGCCCGCGCCGCAGCCAGCGGCCGGTGGGTCTGGCCGAGCTGCACGGCACGGTGCAGGTGCGGCAGCACCTCGGCCGGCGTGTGGTGCAGCGTGCCCCGCACGCAGCCGATCCAGGCCTCGCATTCGGCCTCGAGGCCGGCATGGCCGAGCAAGGCCGCGGCTTCGCCGGCGCCACGGATCGTCTCCAGCGACAGGCCGACCTGGGTGCCGTAGTACATCGCGACGCCGCGTGCCAGGGCCAGTTCGACATCGGCCAGGCGATCGGCGGCGGAGGCTGCGGCAGCCTCGGCGGCACGCAAGGCTTCGGGCACGTCGGCGGCACGCCAGTGGCGTGCCAGCAGGATCACGCGTTGGGCCAGCAGGCGTGCGCGTTCGGCGTCGCCCTGGGCCTCGGCGATCGCGCGTTCATTGCGTTGCAGCAGGCGCGGCATGGTGCGGCGGTGGTACCGGCCCGAGTATGCATCGGCGCCGCGGCACTCAGGCGCGCGACACCCGCGCGCGCCGCACCCAGTGGGCCAGCACGCGAACCAGCCGCTCGGGATCGATCGGCTTGGCGAGGAAGTCGTTCATGCCGTGGCGCATTGCGCTGTCGCGCTGCGAGCTCAGCGCGTCGGCGGTCAGGGCGATCACCGGCAGCATCGTCGCACCGTGGTGGCGGCGGATCGCGATGGTGGCGTCGATGCCGTCGAGCACCGGCATCTGCAGGTCCATCAGCACCGCGTCGAAGGGTTCGCCACGGCTGGCGGCGTCGGCCACCGCCTGCACCGCCAGTTCACCGTTGACGACGCTGACCACCCGGGCGCCCCAGTGCGCCAGCGTGGCCTCGGCCACCAGCGTGTTGACCGGATGGTCCTCGACCAGCAGCACTCGCGCGTCCTTCAGCGCATCGACCGGCGCGAAGCGCGGCGCCGGCGCCGGCGCCTGCTCCACCGCGCTGCGCAGCGGCAGGTCGGCCCAGAAGCGGCTGCCTTCGCCGGGCACGCTGAGCATGCCCACGCCGCCCTCCATCAGCACGGCCAGCTGCCGGCAGATGCTCAGGCCGAGGCCGGTGCCGCCATAGCGGCGCGTGGTCGAGGTGTCGGCCTGCGAGAACGGGTGGAACAGGCGCGGCTGCACGGCATGGGCGATGCCGGGGCCGCTGTCGCGCACTTCGATGCGGGTCCGGCCGTCCGGCAGGCGCGTCGCGCGCAGCTCGATCCAGCCGCGGTCGGTGAACTTCAGCGCGTTGCCCAGCAGGTTGGCCGGAATCTGGCGCAGCCGCACCGGGTCGCCGTTGACCCAGCGCGGCACGCCCTCATCGAGCCAGAAGCGCAGCTCCAGCCCCTTGGCGGCCGCCAGCTTGGCGTAGGCGTCGCGCATCTGGCCGAGCATCTGGTGCAGGTCGAAGTCGACCTGCTCGAGGCTCAGGCGCCCGGCCTCGATCTTCGACAGGTCGAGGATGTCGGAGATCAGCCCGGCCAGCGCCTGTGCGCTGTCGTCGATGTGCTCGAGGTATTCGCGCAGGCGCGCCGGCGGCAGCGACGGGTCCTGCGCCAGCCGCACCAGCCCCAGCAGGCCGTTCAGCGGCGTGCGGATCTCGTGGCTGGTGTTGGCGAGGAACTCGCTCTTGGCGCGGCTGGCCGACTCGGCCTGGTCGCGCGCATCGGCCAGCGCGGCGGCGACGCGACGGCGCTCGGTGATGTCGTCGACGATCCAGATCGTGCCGCCGCTGCCCGGATGCTGCGGGTCGATCGAGCGGGCGCGCAGGTGGGCCCAGAAGCGGCTGCCGTCGCGCCGCGCCATCTCGAACTCGCCCTCGAAGGCCTGGCCCTGCTGCAGCAGCGGGCCGGCGGTGCGACCGATCTCGTCGTAGGCCTCGTCGCTGGGCCAGACGATGCGGCCGGGCTGGCCGAACAGGCCGCCCGGCGCCCAGCCGAACAGCTCTTCGAAACGCGGATTGGCGTGCTCGAACTGGCGATTGCGCGTGAAGGCAATGCCGACGAAGGCAGTGTCGAGGATCGCGTCGAGCGGCGGGGCAGTGGTAGCGAGCATGGGCAGTGGGGGTCCGTCGGGCATTACAACGCGAGCCCGGCGTGCCCCGCGACCCCACCGACGCTCGCCGACGCCACGAGCGTGAGCTATTGCCCGCCCGATACAGACCCTCACAGGCCTGCGCTAGCATGCGCGCCTTCCCCGAGCCGCTCTCACCGACCATGACCGACAGCCTGCAAGCCTCCGTGCGCACCCGCGCGAACGTCTACTTCGACGGCAAGTGCATCTCGCACAGCCTTGAACTGGCCGACGGCAGCAAGAAGAGCGTCGGCGTGATCCTGCCCTCGGCGCTGAAGTTCAACACCGGCGCGCCCGAGCGCATGGAGCTGATCGAGGGCGAATGCCGCGTCAAGCTGCCCGGCGCCGCCGACTGGACCGCCTACCGCGGCGGCCAGAGCTTCGACGTTCCCGGCAACGCGGCCTTCGACATCGAGGTGACGCAGACACTGCACTACGTCTGCCACTTCCTCTGACGGACTGACACCCCCGCCGGCGACAGGGACAGCGCATTCGCGGCAGCATGCCGCGCCATGCAACGCCTCGTCGCCCCCCTCATCGCTTACCTCGCCGCCGCGCTGATCAGCGCCGGCGCCCACGCCCAGTCGCTCAAGCCCGTGCCGGTGGTCACCGGCCTGGACAACCCCTGGGCGCTGGCCTTCCTGCCCGACGGCCGCATGCTGGTCACCGAGAAGCCTGGCCGCTTGCGCATCGTCACCGCCGATGGCCGCGCGGGCCCGGCGCTGACCGGATTGCCGCCGGTGGATGCCGGCGGGCAATGTGGCCTGCTCGACGTCGCCGTCGACCCGGAATTCGCGAAGAACGGCTTCGTCTTCTGGACCTTCGCCGAGCCGGGCGACGGTGGCAACTCCACCGCCGTGGCGCGCGGCCGGCTCGACGGCGACCGGCTGGTGGACGTGCGCACGATCTTCAGCCAGAAGCCCAAGGTGTCGAGCCGGCACCACTGCGGCTCGCGCATCGTCTTCGGCCGCGACGGCACGCTGTGGGTGGGCCTGGGCGACCGCTTCTCGCGCAAGGACGATGCGCAGAACCCGGCCAACCACCTCGGCAAGGTGATCCGCATCGACCGCGAGGGCCGTGCGCCAGCCGACAACCCCAAGTTCGGCGCTGCCGAGGTGTGGAGCCTCGGCCACCGCAACATCCAGGGCGCCGCGGCGCACCCGGCCAGCGGCGCGCTGTGGACGGTGGAGCACGGCCCGCAGGGTGGCGACGAGATCAACACGCCGCAGCGCGGGCTGAACTACGGCTGGCCGCTGGTCACGCGCGGCCGCAACTACGTGACCGGCACGCGCATCGGCGACGACGGCCCCAAGGCCGGCTTCGAGGAAGCGCACAAGGTCTGGGTGCCGTCGATCGCGCCCAGCGGCATGGCCTTCCTGGACAGCGACCGCTACCCCGGCTGGCGGGGCAGCCTGTTCGTCGGTGCGCTGAAGGCGCAGACCCTGGTACGGCTGACGCTGGACGGCAACCGGGTCACCGGCGAGGAACGCCTGCTGCAGGACCTGGGCGAGCGCATCCGCGACGTGCGCCAGGGCCCGGACGGATGGCTCTACCTGGTGACCGACGGACGCGACGGCCGGGTGCTGCGGCTGGAGCGCTGAGCCGCGGAGCCGCGCTCAGTCCCCGCCTCCACCGCAGCCGCCGCCGTCGCCACCGCCACCGCCATCACCGTCGCCGGAGGACGAGCCGCAGGAGGAGCCGCAGCCGAAGCCGGTGGCGCAGTGCGTGTCGCCGCGGTCGGCGCCGAGCAGCCGGCAGTCGGCCACGTAGCGGTAGCCGCCGGGGATGGCCAGGGCGGCGTCGAGCGCGAACAGCACCGGCAGGCGCGCCGGCTGCTTCGGGTCGATGCCCTCGTCGCGGCAGCTCCACACCCAGGCGCGGCGCAGGCCCTGGAAGTTCCTGTCGGCGCGGTCCGGCTCGGCGGCCAGGGCCTCGGCCGGCGTGTGGTGCAGCATGCGGCCGAAGGTCTTGCGGCAGAAGCTGTCGTAGGCCCGCGTGTGCAGGATGAACTCGTGCCACATCGCGTCGACCGCCTTCGACGGCATCGCGACGAAGCGGCCCTGCGCCATCGCGCTGGCCAGGAAGAACTGGCGCAGCCCGCGCTCGACCTCCAGCGCCTGGGTGGCCGTGACCTGCGGGTAATGGGCGCGCAGCTTGTCGCGCAGGTAGGCCGGGAAGGGGTGCGAGCGCACCAGGCGGCGGGCGGTCCAGGTTCGCCAGAGGCGGTACAGCACGAAGCCCGCCATCCCCACCGCACCCAGCGCCACGACGCTGCCGAAACTCCAGTCCATCGTCATCTCCTTTCTCGTTCTTCTTGTTGTCGTCTTCTTCTTGTTGTCGAGAACTGTGAAAGGCCGGAGTGACGGTTCGATGACAGTGTGGTCAGACCACCACGGGCTCCGGTTCGAGGCGGATGCCGAAGCGCCCGTAGACGCTCTCCTGGATGGCACGTGCCAGCGTCATCACCTCGGCGCCGATGGCACCGCCGCGGTTGACCAGCACCAGCGCCTGCCGCTCGTAGACGGCCGCCTGGCCGACCGATTTGCCCTTCCAGCCGCAGGCGTCGATCATCCAGCCGGCAGCCAGCTTCACCGAGCCGTCGGGCATCGGGTAGTGCACGATCTCCGGGTCGCGGCCGATGATGTCGCGGCACTGCTCGGGCGTGACCACCGGGTTCTTGAAGAAGCTGCCGGCGTTGCCGATCAGCGCCGGGTCGGGCAGCTTGGCGCGGCGGATCGCGCAGACCCAGTCGAACACCTGGCGCGGCGACGGGTTCGAGACACCGCTCTCGCGCATGCGCCGCTCGATGTCCAGGTAGCCGAGCACCGGCTGCCAGGGCTTCGGCAGGCGCAACCGCACGCGGGTGATCAGCGTGCGGCCGGCCAGCGAATGCTTGAAGACGCTGTCGCGGTAGGCGAAGGCACAGATCTCGGGCCCCAGCGTGACGCTGCGGCCGGTGACCAGGTCGACGGCGTCGAGCGATTCGAAGCGGTCCTGCAGTTCCAGCCCGTAGGCGCCGATGTTCTGCACCGGTGCCGCGCCCACGGTGCCGGGTATCAGCGCCATGTTCTCCAGCCCGGGCCAGCCCTGGTCCAGTGTCCAGGCGACCAGCTCGTGCCAGCCCTCGCCGGCACCGCATTCGACGATCCAGGCGTCGGAGCGATCCTCGGCCAGCCGCATGCCGCGCACCTCGACCTTGAGCACGACCTGCGGCATGTCGCGCGTCAGGATGATATTGCTGCCGCCGCCGAGGATGAACTTGGGCGCCAGGCCCAGTTCCGGGTGGTCGACGACGCGACGCACATCGGCATCGCCCGCGATGCGCACCAGGGTCTGGGCGACGGCGGGCAATCCGAACGTATTGAACGGCTTCAGGCTCACGCCCGACTCGATTTGCATGCGAGAATTTTGACCTATCGGCCATGAATCCCGCGCCAGGCCGCACCGCGTCCCAGCGCGAGCCCCCTGCGGGGGGCGGGATCGCGCAGCGACCCCGGGGGCTCCATAACACCATGCCCAGCTTTGACACCGTCATCGAACCGGATCTCGTCGAGGTCCGCAACGCCGTCGATCAGACCGCCAAGGAAATCGGCACACGATTCGACTTCAAGGGATCGTCGGCCGCCGTCGAACTGGCCGACAAGCAGATCACCGTGCACGCCGACAGCGACTTCCAGATCGCGCAGGTGAAGGACATCCTGGTGGCCAAGCTGTCCAAGCGCAGCGTCGACGCGCGCTTCATCGACAACAGCGCGAAGATCGAGAAGATCGGCGGCGACAAGGTCAAGCAGGTGCTGACGGTCAAGAGCGGTGTCGACACCGACAGCGCGAAGAAGATCCAGGCCGCCATCAAGCAGAGCAAGATGAAGGTGCAGGCGGCGATCCAGGGCGACACCGTGCGTGTCACCGGCGCCAAGCGCGACGATCTCCAGCTCGCGATGCAGCTGATCCGCAAGACCGTGCCGGACTCGCCGGTGTCCTTCAACAACTTCCGCGACTGACCATGAAACTGCTGGCGCTGGCTGTGGCGATGATGGGTCCGGCGCTGGCGCTGGCGCAGAGCGTGTCGATGAGCGGCAGCCTGGGCGACAAGGCCCTGCTGGTGATCGACGGCACGCCACGCACCGTGGCGGCGGGCGCCACGGTGGGCAGCGTGAAGGTCATCCGCGTCGGCTCGAGCGAGACGGTGATCGAGGTCGCTGGCAAGCGCCAGACCGTGACCCTCGGCGGAACGCCGGTCAACCTCGGCGGCGAGGCCAGCGCCGGTGGCGCCACGCAGATCGTGCTGGCGGCCGGGACCGGTGGGCACTTCGTCGCCAACGGCTCGATCAATGGCCGCGCGGTGCGTTTCCTCGTCGACACCGGCGCGACCAACGTGGCGCTGAGCGAATCGCTCGCGCGCGCCATAGGCATCGACTACAGCAAGGGGCAGCGCGGCATCTCCAACACCGCCAACGGCCAGGTGCTGACGCACCGCGTGTCGCTGCGCGAGGTGCGCGTCGGCGACGTGACGGTCTACAACGTCGACGCCACCGTGCTGCCGGCCGGCATGGAGATGGTGCTGCTGGGCAACAGCTTCCTGTCGCGTTTCCAGATGAAGCGCGACGCCGACGTGCTGGTGCTCGACAAGCGCTACTGAGCGGTCACGCCGCCACGGCCGGCGGCCTGGCCAGCGCATAGGCCACCACCGCCACCGCCCCCAGCGCAGCCAGCCCGAGCAGCAGTTCGCGGTAGCCCGGCAGCGCGAGCAGCAGCCAGGCCGTCAGCAGCGGCGCGGCGGCGCGCGACAGCAGCGCGATCGCGCTCATCGCACCACTGATGCGGCCCACGTGGGCGCGGCCGAAGTACTCCGGCACCAGGTTGCCACGCACGATGGTCACCAGGCCGTTGGCCAGGCCGAACAGCAGCGCGAACAGCAGCAGCGCGAGCGTGCCGTCGGCCAGCGCGAAGATTGCCAGCGACAGCGGCAAGCCCGCCAGCACCACCCCGCCGAGCGTGCGGATGCTCACCCAGCGCCCGAACGCGAGGAAGGCGAAGCGCCCGGCCACCTGCGCGGGGCCGAACCAGACCACCACCGCCAGCGCACTGGCCTCGCTCAGTCCCTTGGCGGCGAAGGCCGGCATGATGTGCGCCCACAGTGCGGCGGCGGCGAACGAGTAGAGCGTGAAGGTGGCGGTCAGCAGCCAGAACGAACGCTCGCGCAACGCCTCGTGCAGCGTGGCGTCGTCGGCGCTGTCATGCGGCCGTGCCGACGTGCCCTGCGTCGGCGTGCCTTTCAGCGCCCAGGCATGCAACGGCACGATGACCAGCAGCAGCACGGCACCGATGGCCGCCAGCGCGCCGCGCCACTCGAGCGCGCGGATCAGCCAGGCCACCGCCGGGAAGGACAAGGTGCTGGCGAAACCACCGACCAGCGTCAGCGTGGTGATGCCCTCGCGGTACTGCAGCGGGAAGCGCTTGGTGAGCACGTTGAAGGCCGGCTCGTAGAGCGTCATCGCCATCGACGCGCCGAGCATCACCCAGGCGGCGTACAGCGCCGGCAGGCTCTCGACCCGCGACCAGACCAGGAAGCCCAGGCCGGCCAGCGCCGCCCCCAGCGTCATCACCGCGCGGCCGCGGCCGTGATCGATCGCCGCGCCGGCCGCATAGGTGGCGGCGCCCCACACCGCCAGGCCGGCCGTGAAGGCGCCCATCATTTGCGGCTTGGTCCAGCCGAGCGCGCGCTGCATGGGCAGCACCAGCGACGAGAAGGTGTAGTACAGCGCCGCCCAGCAGATCAGCTGGCCCGCGGCGAGGCCCGCCACGGTGGCACGAAAGCTCGGGGGATTCACCGAGGTGATTATTCCCTTCAGTCTTGTCGCCGCAGGGACAAGAAAAATGGAACGGTCGTGCTAAAACCTGCGCTGGCCCGGAGGGCCGCACTGGAGACAGACGACATGGACCTGAATTTCACCCCCGAGGAGCAGGCCTTCCGGGAAGAGATCCGTGCCTGGGTGGCGGAGAACCTGCCCAAGGACATCAGCCACAAGGTGCACAACGCCCTTCATCTGACGAAGGACGACATGCAGCGCTGGGCCAAGATTCTCGGCAAGAAGGGCTGGCACGGCTGGGCCTGGCCGAAGCAGTTCGGCGGCCCGGGCTGGAACGTCATCCAACGCCACCTGTTCGAAGAGGAATGCGCGCTGGCCGGTGCGCCGCGCGTCGTGCCCTTCGGCCCGGTGATGGTGGCACCGGTGATCATGGCCTTCGGTTCACCCGAGCAGCAGAAGCGCCACCTGCCCGGCATCATGAGCGGCGAGGTGTGGTGGAGCCAGGGCTACAGCGAGCCGGGCTCGGGCTCCGACCTGGCCTCGCTGAAGTGCAAGGCCGAACGCAAGGGCGACTACTACATCGTCAACGGCCAGAAGACCTGGACCACGCTCGGCCAGTACGGCGACTGGATCTTCTGCCTGGTGCGCACCAGCAGCGACGGCAAGCCGCAGACCGGCATCAGCTTCCTGCTCATCGACATGAAGAGCCCCGGTGTGAGCGTGCGGCCGATCATCATGCTCGACGGCGGCCACGAGGTGAACGAGGTCTGGTTCGACAACGTCGAGGTGCCGGCCGACAACCTGGTCGGCGAAGAGAACAAGGGCTGGACCTATGCCAAGCACCTGCTGGCCCACGAGCGCACCAACATCGCCGACGTCAACCGCGCCAAGCGCGAGCTGGAACGCGTCAAGCGCATCGCCAAGGCCGAAGGGGTCTACGACGACACCCGCTTCCGCGACGAGATCGCCAAGCTCGAGGTCGACATCGTCGCGCTCGAGATGATGGTGCTGCGCGTGCTGTCGGCCGAGAAGAGCGGCAAGCAGTCACTCGACGTCGCCGGCCTGCTGAAGATCCGCGGCAGCGAGATCCAGCAGCGCTACAGCGAGCTGATGATGCTGGCCGCCGGGCCCTATGCCCTGCCCTTCGTGAAGGAGGCGATGGAAGCCGGCTGGCAGGGCGACCAGGTCGGCGCGGCGCACTGCGCCCCGCTGGCCGCGACCTACTTCAACATGCGCAAGACGACGATCTACGGTGGGTCCAACGAGGTCCAGCGCAACATCGTCTCCGCCACCGTGCTCGGGAGCTGAACGATGGACTTCGATTTCACCGACGACCAGGAATCGCTGCGCGACGCGGTGCGCCGCTGGGTCGACAAGGGCTTCGCGTTCGAGCGCCGCCACGGCATCGCCAAGGCCGGCGGCCGCACGCGCGAGGTCTACGGCGAACTGGCCGACCTGGGCCTGACCGGCCTGGCCGTGCCCGAGGCCCACGGCGGCATGGGCTTCGGTGCCATCGAGGCGATGGTGGTGGCCGAGGAACTCGGCCGCGGCCTGGTCAACGCGCCCTATGCGCACGGCGCGCTGGTGGCGCCGGCGCTGCTGGCCGCCGCTCCGGCCGCGCTGCAAGGCGAGTGGCTGCCGAAGATCGCCGACGCCTCGGCGCTGGTCGTGCTCGCGCATCAGGAACGCGCGGCGCGCTACCGGCTGAACCACGTCACCACCCGTGCCGCGAAGGCAGGCGACGGCTACACGCTGAGCGGCGCCAAGAGCATCGTGCCGGCCGGCGACGAAGCCGATGCCTTCATCGTGCCGGCGCGCACCGCCGGAGCCGACGGTGATGTGGCCGGCATCGCGCTCTTCCTCGTCGCCAAGGGCGCGGCCGGCTTGCGCGTGCGCGGCTACCCGACGCAGGACGGCGCACGCGCGGCGGAGATCACGCTGGAGAACACGCCGGCCGCGTTGATCGCGCTGGACGCGCTGGCCGTGCTGGAAACCGGCATCGACATCGGCATCGCCGCGGCGTGCGCCGAGGCCGTCGGCGTGATGGACAAGATGGTCAGCATCACCGCCGAGTACATGAACACGCGCAAGCAGTTCGGCGTCGCGATCTCGAGCTTCCAGGCGCTGCGCCACCGCATGGCCGACGTGAAGATGCAGCTCGAGCTGGGCCGTTCGATGAGCTACTTCGCCAGCCTCAAGCTCGGCGAGGCGCCTGCGGCGCGCCGCCGCGCGCTGGCCCAGGCCAAGTACCAGCTCGGCAACTCGATGCGCTACGTTGGCCAGCAGTGCATCCAGCTGCACGGCGGCATCGGCGTGACCGACGAGTACATCGCCAGCCACTACTTCAAGCGCCTGACCATGCTCGAGATGGCCTACGGCGACACGCTGCACCAGCTCGGCGAGGTGTCCTCGCGCATGCAGGACACGGCGGGCGTGTTTGCCTGAGATCGGCGTGTCACCGGTGCCGGCTAGGATGCCGGCATGAGTGACGAGCGTGTCGATTCGATCGTGGACGTGGCCGGCCTGAGCGTCGGCCACTTCACCGATGCGCGCCGGCCGACCGGCTGCACCGTGGTGCTGGTGCCCGAGGGCGCCACCGGCGGTGTCGACGTGCGCGGTGCCGCCCCGGGCACGCGCGAGACCGAACTGCTGTCGCCGCTGAACACGGTCGAGCAGGTGCATGCGGTGCTGCTGTCCGGCGGCAGCGCCTTCGGGCTCGATGCGGCCGGCGGCGTGATGCGCTGGCTCGAGGAGCGCGGCATCGGCGTGCCGGTCGGCCCGGCGCGCGTGCCGATCGTGCCGGCGGCGATCCTGTTCGACCTGTGGATCGGCGACCCGCGCATCCGCCCCGACGCCGACGCCGGCCATGCGGCCTGCGCAGCCGCGTCGCGCCAGCGCCCCGCTGAAGGCAGCGTCGGCGCCGGTGCCGGCGCCAGCGTCGGCAAGCTGTTCGGCATCACGCGGGCGATGAAGGGTGGCATCGGCAGCGCGTCGGTCACGGTGGACGGCATCACGGTCGGCGCAATCATCGCGGTCAACGCCCTCGGCGACGTGGTCGACCCGGCCAGTGGCCAGCCGGTGGCCGGGGCACGCACGGTGGACGGCATGCACCTGCAAGGCACCATGGCCTCGCTGCTGCGCGGCGAACTGCCGGCACCGCTTCAGCCGGGCAGCGCGACGACGATCGGCGTGATCGCCACCGATGCGCGGCTCACCAAGCCGCAGGCCAACAAGATCGCGCAGATGGCGCACGACGGCCTGGCCCGCTCGATCAACCCGGTGCACACCCTGGGCGACGGCGACACGCTGTTCGCGCTGGGCACCGGCGCCGCCGGCCGCACTGCGAACATTACGCTGCTGGGCGCACTCGCCGCCGAGGTCACCGCGCGTGCGGTGCTGCGTGCGGTGCGTGCCGCGACGCCGGTCGCCGGCCCCCCCGACCTTCCTGCCTGCTCGGACTTCGCATGAACCTTGCTGCCTTCTCGCGCCGCGCATTGCTGCTGTCGGCCACCGCGCTGCTTTCCGCCTGCGCCCTGCTGCCGTCCCGGACACCGATGCCCGACACGTCCACGCCGCCGCCCCCGCCCATCGTGTTCGTGCACGGCAATGGCGACACCGCAGCGCTGTGGCTGACCACGCTGTGGCGCTTCGAAAGCAACGGCTGGCCGCGCGACAGGTTGCACGCCATCGACATGCCCTACCCGCTGGCCCGCGATGCCGACGACAAGGAGCAGCCCGGCCGCTCGTCCACCGCCGATGCGCTGAGGTTCCTCACCGCCGAGGTCGACGCGGTACTGGCGCGCACGGGCGCGAAGCAGGTGGTGCTGATCGGCAACTCGCGCGGCGGCTACGCGATCCGCAACTACGTCGCCAGCGGCAACGCCGCCAAGGTCTCGCACGCCATCCTCGGCGGCACGCCGAACCACGGCGTCTGGGCCAACCCGGGCTTCCGCGCCACCAGCGAGTTCAACGGCGCCGGCCCCTTCCTGACGCGGCTGAACAACCAGGGCGGCACGGGCATCGAGACCACGCCCGGGCCGAAGTGGATGACCATCCGCTCCGATGCCAACGACAAGTTCGCCCAGCCCGATGGCGTGTGGATCGGCGCCAAGGGCACGCCGACGAACGTCACCGCCGCCGGCCCCGAACTGAAGGGCGCGCAGAACGTGGTGATTCCCGGCATCGACCACCGCGAGACCGCCTTCGGCCCGGCCGCCTTCGCCGCGATGCACCGCTTCCTCACCGGCCGCGAGCCGGCGACGAGCACGGCCACCGCCGAGGCCCGCGTGAGCCTGTCCGGCAAGCTCAGCGGCCTGGGTGTGGACAACCGCCCGGGCAGCGGCAACTTCGCCAACAACCTGCCGCTGGCCGGCGCGACCGTCGAGGTCTACGCGACCGACGCCACGACGGGCCAGCGCCTCGGCCCGGCATTGCACCGCCAGACGGTCGGCACGGATGGCCGCTGGGGCCCGCTGGTCACCACCAGCAAGACGGCGCTGGAGTTCGTGATCAGCGCCGAGGGCTACGCCGTCACGCACATCTACCGCACGCCCTTCGCGCGCTCGTCGGGCATCGTGAACCTGCGTGCCGAGCGCATCGCCGATGCCGACCGCGACGCGCCGGCGGTGGTGACGCTGACGCGGCCGCGCGGCTACTTCGGCATCCCGCGCGACGAGATCGAACTCGACGGCAGGAGCCCGCCGGCCGGCATCCCGCCGGGCGTGGCCGGGGTGTCGGTGGCCAAGGCGCGGCTGGCCGATGCGACGGATCGGCCGGTGTCGGCCTCGTTCAACGGCCAGCGCATCGTCGGCCGCCCCTGGCCGACCGCCGGCAACCACGTCGTGCTGCTGGAACTGCATGACTAGGCGCCCGGCCACGCTCGCGCAGGTGCTGTTCTCGCAGGGCTTCGGCAGCCGGCGGGAATGTGAAGGCCTGATCGCCGCCGGCTTCGTCAGCCTGGCCGGCCAGGTCTGCGACGACCCCTGGCACGAGGTCCAGACCGATGGCCTGGAGTTCGGCGTGCAGGGCCAGCGCTGGCCCTTCCACGAGAAGGCGCTGGTGATGCTGCACAAGCCGGCGGGCTACGAGTGCTCGCAGAAGCCCAAGCACCACCCGAGCGTGATGAGCCTGTTGCCGGCGCCGCTGCGCCGCCGCGGCGTGCAGCCGGTGGGCCGGCTCGACGAGGACACCACCGGCCTGCTGCTGCTCACCGACGACGGCACGCTGATCCACCGCCTCACCTCGCCGAAGCACCACGTGCCCAAGGTCTACGAGGTGCGCTGCAAGCACGACGTCGACACGAAGCAGGTCGAGGCACTGCTCGCCGGCGTGGTGCTCGACGACGACCCGGCACCGGTGCGCGCGGCGGCCTGCCAGGCCGACGGCACGCACGGCCTGCGCCTGACGCTCACCGAAGGCAAGTACCACCAGGTCAAGCGCATGGTGGCGGCGGTGGGCAACCGCGTCGAAGGCCTGCACCGCAGCAGCTTCGGCGCGCTGCTGTTGCCGGCCGACCTGGCGCCCGGCCAGTGGCGCTGGGTGGAGGGGTCCGCGGCCATCTTCGGCCCGCAGGCCATCACTGCGGCGCCGATGCCGCCTTCCAGCCGTTGACCGAACCGATGTAGGCCCAGAGCAGGTCGATCTGCTCGGGCTTGAGCGTCGCGCCCCAGGCCGGCATCGCGCCCTTGCCGTGGGTCACCGAACGGACGAAACGCTCCTTGTCGTTCTGCGGGAAGGTGCGCAGGTCGAAGCCGATGCCGTTGGTGACCAGGTTGATGCCGTGGCAGCGGGTGCAGGAGCTCACGTAGAGCTTGCGACCGGCCTCGGCGGCCTCGGCCTGCGGCACCTGCGCGCCGGCCGCCGCCGCAGCGACGACCAGCGCGAGAGCCGCAGCGAAGTTTCGCTGACCGCTCATCGTCCCGAGGGCAAGGCAAAGGTCCACACCGAGCCGCCGGCAGGCACGTTGGCGGTGTCCGGGTCGCCGGCGAGCGCGCCGTAGACATGCGCCGAGCCGCTGAGCACGGTGATGTACTGGCGGCCGTTCTTCTCCCACGCGATCGGCAGGCCGGAGATGCCCGAGCCGGTCTGGAACGACCACAGCTTCTTGCCGTTCTTCGCGTCGTAGGCCATGAACTGGCCGTTCTGCGCGCCGGTGAACACCACGCCGGTGCGGGTGGAGAGCACGCCGGCCCAGAACGGCGACTTGTTCAGCACCGTCCACACCGGCTTGCCGGCGACCGGGTCCCAGGCGACCAGCGAACCGCGGTTGCCGTCGGCCGGGTCGACGAAGCCGCCGAGCTCGAGCCCGAGGAACCAGTTCGGCCCGCCCGGGCGCTCCTGCTTGACGTACTTGACCTTCATGCCCAGGTCGATGGTGTTCAGGAACACCAGCCTGCGGCCCGGGTCGTAGCTCATCGGCATCCAGTTCTTGCCGCCGAACGCGCTCGGCCAGACCTCGATGAAGTCCTTCATCTCCTCGGTCTTCTTGACCATGGCGGTCATCGGCGTGTCGATCGGCCGGCCGCTCGCCTTGTCGATGCCGCTGGCCCAGTTGACCTTGCGCGCGAACTGCGTGCCGGAGATCAGCTTGCCGGTGCTGCGGTCGATCACGTAGAAGAAGCCGTTGCGATTGGCCTGCATCAGCACCTTGGTGCTCTTGCCATTGATCGGCAGGTCGGCCAGCACCAGCTCGTTGGTGCCGTCGTAGTCGTAGGGGTCGCCCGGCGAGAACTGATAGTGCCAGACGATCTCGCCGGTCGACGGCTTGAGCGCCAGCACCGAGCCGATGTAGAGCGAATCGCCGCCGCGTGCCGCGGCATTCCACGGCCCGCCGTTGCCCGCGCCCCAGTAGACGAGATTCAGCTCGGGGTCGTAGCTGCCGGTCAGCCAGGTCGGTGCGCCGCCGGTCTTGTGGGCGTCGCCCTTCCAGGTGTCGCCGCCGGGCTCGCCAGGGGCGGCGGTGGTCCAGCGGTGCCACTTCTTCTCGCCGGTCTTCAGGTCCCAGCCGTTCAGGAATCCGCGCGCGCCGTACTCGCCGCCGGAGATGCCGGTGATCAGCACGCCGTCGGCGATCAGCGGTGCATGGGTCATCGAGTAGCCGTCCTTGTACTCGGCGGCCTTCTGCTTCCACAGCACCTTGCCGTCGGCCATCGACACCGCCATCACGTGCGCGTCGATGGTGGTGCGGTAGAGCACGCCGCCCAGCGCCGCCATGCCGCGGGTGTGGATGCCGCAGCACAGGTAGCCGGCGATGTCGGCGGGCAGTTCGATCGCCGTCTTCCACTTCTGCCGGCCGGTCACCGCATCGATCGCGATGGTGTGGGTGTGCGAGGCGACGTACATCACGCCATCGATGACCAGCGGCTGGTTCGACGCGTTGGTCGGGTTGTCCAGGCTGAGGTTCCAAACCGGCGTCAGCTTGCCGACGTTGGCCGGCGTGATCTGCTTCAGCGGCGAATGCCGTTGCAGCGACCAGCCCATGCCGTAGGTGGTCACGTCCCCCGGCGTGGCGGCGTCGTTGCGCAGGTCGGTGATCGTCTGCGCGTGCGTGACCGTCAGGGCGCAGGACAGTGCCATTCCGGCAAGCCCACGCACCAGCGTCTTGTCCATGATGTCTCCTCGTTGTGGTGTTCCAGGACGGGCCGGACGATAGATCCGCGTCAAGCCGGCAGCCACTTCGGGAGTAACCCTAGGCCTGTGCTGTTCCGTTGCAGCACAGCTTGCCGTGGTCGCCGCGCGCGAAGCACACTGCGCGGCCGGAGACGACGATGACCCTGCCCGCCAACCCCTTCTATGCCTCGCCCGAGCAGCGTGTCGCGCTGGCGCGGCAGCGCTTCTTCGAGGACGGCGTGCGGCCGTCCGGCATGGTCAGCGAGGCGGTGCTGCAGTCGTGGTCACGCTGCCTGCGCAGCCACCCCGACCCGGGCAAGCCAGTGAGCTTCGAGCCGGTCACGGCCAGCCGCGTGCACGGCGTGCTGCGCGCCAACCGGCAACTGCTGGAGGCGGCGGCCGACGAGTTGGAGCGACTGCGCGTGACGCTGGCCGGCACCAGCAGCACGGCCATGCTGACCGACCCGCAGGGCGTGATCATCGGCAGCACCTTCTCGCAGGCGCGCAGCCATGAACAGCTGATGCCGGTGACGACGCGCATCGGCGTCAACCTCGCCGAAGAGGCGGTGGGCACCAATGCGCCGGGCATCACGGCGCGCACCGGGCAGAGCAGCGTGGTGCTCGGCGGCGAGCATTTCTTCGGCAACGTGCAGGTGATGCACTGCGCCGCAGCGCCGATCCGCGACGTGGCGGGCCGGCTCGCCGGCGTGCTGGACCTGTCCAGCGAAGGACTGCCCTTCGGCTTCGACGCCGCCTCGGTGGTGGCGCACTACGCCGCCGAGATCGAGAACCGCCTGCTGTGCGCGCAGTCCACCGATCACCTGGTGGCGCGCATGCAGATCTCGCCGGCGCTGCTGGACACGCCAATGGCGGCGCTGGCCGGCATCACCGGCGATGGCCGCATCGACTGGGTCAACGGCGCGGCCGGGCGGCTGCTCGGCGTCGGCACCGTGGCCGGCCAGGCCGACAAGCCCCCCGTCGAGGCCCACTTCGGGCTGCCGCTGCGTGCGCTGGCGTCGTTGTCCACCGCCAGCGAACCGCAGGCACTGCGCCTGCCCAACGGCCTGACGCTGTGGGTGCGTCTCGAGTGGCACGCCCGCGACGGCCACCAGCGACTGCAGCCCGCACAACCCGCGCCGACACCGGCACCTTCGGCCGAAGCGGCGCCGCAGCCGGTGACGCTGCGCGAGACCGAGCGCCAGACCGTGGTGCGCGTGCTTGGCGAGTGCGGCGGCAACGTGTCGAAGGCGGCACGCACGCTGGGCGTGTCGCGCGGGCTGATCTATCGGCACCTGAAGACCGCCGACGAGCCCTGATCGGCTGCACCGGCCGCCCCAATGCAGGCGGGGCGCCCTCGAGCGCCCCGCTTTGAATGTGCCGGTGGACCGGCGCTCAGAACTGCTGCCAGTCGCGCTCGCCACCGGCCGCGGCCAGGGCCGGTGCCTTGCGCGCCGCCGGCGTGCGGGTGACTTCGCTGGGGCGCGAGCTCGGCTTCACCGCATGGTCCTTGTCCAGCGTGAAGACGCTGACCGCTTGCGCCAGGCGCGCCGCCTGATCGCTCAGCGTGGTCGCCGCCGCAGCGCTTTCCTCGACCAGCGCGGCGTTCTGCTGCGTGGTCTTGTCCATCTCGGTGATGGCGGTGTTGACCTGGCCGATGCCCGAGCTCTGCTCGGTGGCGGCGGCGCTGATCTCGCCGATCAGGTCGGTCACGCGACGCACCTGCTGCACGATCTCGCCCATCGCCGTGCCGGCCTCGTTGACGAGCCGGCTGCCGCCGTCGACCGCCTCGACCGAGGCGGCGATCATGCTCTTGATCTCGCGCGCCGCATCGGCGCTGCGCTGGGCCAGCGAGCGCACCTCGGAGGCGACCACCGCGAAGCCGCGGCCCTGTTCGCCGGCACGCGCCGCTTCGACCGCCGCATTGAGCGCGAGGATGTTGGTCTGGAAGGCGATGCCGTCGATCACGCCGATGATCTCGGCGACCTTCTTGCTCGACGCGCTGATCGAGTCCATGGTGGAGACCACCTGGCCGACCACGTTGCCGCCCCTGGCGGCAGCCTCGCTGGCGCTGGAGGCGAGCTGGCTGGCCTGGCGCGCGTTCTCGGCGCTCTGGCGCACGGTGCTGGTCAGTTCCTCCATCGAGGCTGCGGTCTGCTGCAGGTTCGACGACTGCTGTTCGGTGCGCGAGCTCAGGTCCTGGTTGCCGCTGGCGATCTGGCTGCTGGCCGTCGAGACGCTGTCCACGCCCGCGCGGATCGTGCCGACCACATCGCGCAGGCTGGTCGACATGCGCTGCATCGCGAACATCAGGCTGGTGGTGTCGCCGGGCTTGACGGACACCTGGGTGTCCAGGCGACCTTCGGCGATGCGCAGAGCGACTTCGGCCGCGGCAGCAGGCTCACCGCCGAGCTGGCCGAGCACCGAGCGGGTCAGCAGCAGCCCGAGGCCGCCGGCGGACAGGATCGACAGGATCAGGCCGCCGATCAGCACTGCCGTGCGCGTTTCACGGGTGCTCTCGGCCTGGGCCGAGCGCACCACCAGCAGCGAGCTCTCCGCGCTCATGAAGTCCTTGTGCACCGAGCGGAAGCCGTCCATCGCCGCCTTGTCGCGACCCTTGGTGAACTCGGCCACGACCTGATCCATGCTGCCGTTGCCACCCTTGACGCCGCGGCGCAGCTGGATCATCTGCTCGGCGACGGCGGCGAACTCGTCGTGCCGCGTCTTCATCTGGTCGAGGCGCTTCTGCTGCTCGGCGTTGTCCGAGGTCAGCGACTTCAGCTCGTCCCAGCTCTTCTTGAACTCCGCATTGCCTGCGGTCCAGGGCTCGAGGAAGGCCTCGTCGCCGGCGACCAGGAAGCCGCGCGCGCCGGTCTCCATGTTGACCATCGACAGCACCGTCGTCTCGCCGAGGGCGAGCACCTTGTAGGTGTGGTTGTTCCAGCGCTCGGCCTCGGCGAGGCTGCGGTTGGCGACCATGACGGCGACGACCACCAGCACGAAGATGCCGATGATCGATGCGAACACGATGGCCAGCCGACGACCGAGCGTGAGGCGATTGAATGCTTGCATGATGTGTACTGCAGGTGGGGTTGAAGACGGATCAGGCAGCCAGGCCGAGTTCGGCCCCGCTCATGAGGGTTTCGATGTCGGTGACGATCAGCAGCCGCTCGTCGTCGCCTTGCCGGGTGGTGGCCACGCCGAGGATGTGCTCGCATGCCACCGAGCCGTTGAACTCGGGCGCGGGCTTGATGCTGTCGGCCGAGAGTTCGAGCACGTCGGAGACGGAATCGACCACGGCTCCGACCACCTTGCCGCGCACGTTGAGAACGACGACCACGGTGATGCTGTCGTAGCGCGCGTCTGGCAGGCCGAACTGCAGGCGCAGGTCGACGATCGGCACGATCACGCCGCGCAGGTTGATGACGCCCTTGATGTGGCTCGGCGCGCCGGCGATGCGCGTCGGCGATTCATAGGAGCGGATCTCCTGCACACGCAGGATGTCGATGCAGTACTCCTCGTCGCCGAGGCGGAAGATCAGGCACTCGCGCGGCAACGAGCGGCCAATGGCGGCGGGTGCGTGGACGACCGGCACGAGCTGCGTGACGGCATCGTCGAAGCCCGCCATGGGCGTGCCAGGGCGATCCAGCAGGCTGGAATCCGATACTGCATAGGACATGTTTGCCTGCATGAAGAGGTGACATCTGCCTATCGCCCATGATCACCGTGAGCTTGAGACACGTGATCGTGAAAAGAGGCACGGCGAACCTGCTTCAAGACCGATTGCACTGGTCGACGAAAGCCACCCTGCCCCCTCGGCCAGGCCCGCTCGCAGCGCCGGCGGGCGGCACGGGATAATCCGGCGCATGCGAGTCTTCCGCGGCCTCCACCATCCGGGCATCGCCCGCGCCTGCGCCCTGACCATCGGCAACTTCGACGGCGTGCACCGCGGCCACCAGGCCATGCTGGCGCTGCTGCGCTCCGAAGCCCAGCACCGCGGCCTGCCGTCCTGCGTGATGAGCTTCGAGCCGCACCCGCGCGACTACTTCGCCGCGCTGGCCGGCAAGCCCGAGCTGGCGCCGGCGCGCATCGCCACGCTGCGCGACAAGCTGGCCGAGCTGGAGCGCTGCGGCGTCGACCAGGCCGTGGTGCTGCGCTTCGACCAGCGTTTCGCGGCGCAGTCGCCCCAGGCCTTCGTCGACGACGTGCTGGTCAGGGGCCTGGGCGCGAAGTACGTGCTGGTCGGCGACGACTTCCGCTACGGCGCCAAGCGTGCCGGCGACTACACCATGCTCGACGCCGCCGGCCAGGCGGCCGGCTTCGACGTCGCCCGCATGATGAGCTACGAGGTGCGCGGCCTGCGCGTGTCCAGCTCGGCGGTGCGTGAGGCGCTGGCCGCCGGCGACATGGAACGCGCCGCCATGCTGCTCGGCCGGCCCTACAGCCTCTCCGGCCACGTGGTGCACGGACGCAAGCTCGGGCGCAGCCTCGGCGCGAGCGCCGAAGGCAGCGCCGACGGTTTTCGCACGCTGAACCTGCGCTTCTCGCACCCCAAGCCGGCGGCGCTGGGCATCTTCGCGGTGCGCACCTGCGGCCTGACGGATGCGCCGATCGACGGCGTGGCCAGCCTGGGCCGGCGGCCGACGGTGGACGACAGCGGCCGCGTGCTGCTGGAGGTGCATTGCCTCGATTGGCCGGCCCACCTGGGGCGAGAGGGGGGCTACGGTAAAATCGTCCGCGTGGAACTGCTGCACAAACTGCGCGACGAAGCCCGCTACGACGGGCTCGAGGCCTTGACGGCCGCGATCCGCCAGGACGTCGACGACGCACGCGCCTTCCTGGCCGCCCATGCCGCCAGCTACGTCAAGACGGGCCGCCAGACCACCCGCGATCGAATTTAGCGCGCCACGGCCCGCGAACCGCGGCGCGATGGATGTCGCGCCGTTCACCCCACCTTCCGGCGCGCCCCCGACGGCGCACGAGCAGCCATGACCGACACCACCCCAGTCGCCAACGCCGATTACCGCGCGACGCTGAACCTGCCCGACACCCCCTTCCCGATGCGCGGCGACCTGCCCAAGCGCGAGCCGGGCTGGGTCAAGGAGTGGGAAGAGCAAGGCATCTACAAGCAGCTGCGCGACGCGCGCCACGGCGCGCCGCTGTTCGTGCTGCACGACGGCCCGCCCTATGCCAACGGCGCCATCCACATGGGCCACGCCGTCAACAAGGTGCTCAAGGACATGATCGTCAAGGCGCGCCAGTTGAAGGGCTTCGACGCGCAGTACGTGCCGGGCTGGGACTGCCACGGCCTGCCGATCGAGAACGCGATCGAGAAGAAGCACGGCCGCAACCTCAGCCGCGACGACATGCAGGCGAAGAGCCGCGCGTATGCCACCGAGCAGATCGCGCTGCAGATGGGCGACTTCAAGCGCCTGGGCATCCTGGGCGACTGGGCCGATCGCTACGCCACCATGGACCCGGCCAACGAGGCCGGCGAGATCCGCGCCTTCAAGCGGGTGATCGAGCGCGGCTTCGTCTACCGCGGCCTCAAGCCCGTCTACTGGTGCTTCGACTGCGGCTCGTCGCTCGCCGAGTTCGAGATCGAGTACGCCGACAAGAAGAGCCAGACGCTGGACGTCGGCTTCCTGTGCGCCGAGCCGGATCGGCTGGCCAGCGCGTTCGGGCTGACGTCGCTCTCGAAGGACGCCTTCGCGGTGATCTGGACCACGACGGCCTGGACCATCCCGGCCAACCAGGCGCTCAACCTCAACCCGACGCTGGAGTATTCGCTGGTCGACACCGAACGTGGCCTGCTGGTGCTGGCGGCCTCGCTGGTCGAGAAGTGCATGGTGCGCTACGGCCTGACCGGCACGGTGGTGGCCACAGTCCTGGGCGAGAAGCTCGGTGGCATCCACTTCCGCCACCCGCTGGCACACGTCGACGCCGGCTACGACCGCCTGAGCCCGGTCTACCTGGCCGACTACGCGACGGCGGACGACGGCACCGGCCTCGTGCACAGCTCGCCGGCCTACGGCCTGGACGACTTCAACTCCTGCGTGCAGCACGGGATGAAGTACGACGACATCCTCAACCCGGTGCAGGGCAACGGCACGTACGCGGCCGACTTCCCCCTCTTCGGCGGCCAGAACATCTGGAAGGCGGTGCCGGTGGTCATCGAGGCGTTGAAGAACGCCGGGCGCCTGTTCGCCACCGAGACCATCACGCACAGCTACCCGCACTGCTGGCGCCACAAGAGCCCGGTGATCTACCGCGCCGCGGCGCAGTGGTTCATCCGCATGGACGCCGGCGACGGCGTGTTCACCAAGGACAAGGCGCCGCGCACGCTGCGCCAGATGGCGCTGGACGCGATCGGCCAGACCGGCTTCTTCCCGGAGAACGGCCGCGCGCGGCTGCGCGACATGATCGCCAACCGGCCCGACTGGTGCATCTCGCGCCAGCGCAGCTGGGGCGTGCCGCTGCCCTTCTTCCTGCACAAGGACTCGGGCGAGCTTCACCCGCGCACGATGGAGATCCTCGACCAGGCGGCGGACATCGTCGAGAAGGGTGGCATCGAGGCCTGGAGCCGGGTCACGGCCGAAGACATCCTCGGCGCGGCCGACGCACCGCACTACACCAAGAGCAGCGACATCCTCGAGGTCTGGTTCGACTCCGGCTCGACCTTCTGGCACGTGCTGCGCGGCCAGCACCCGGGCGGCTATCACCCCGAAGGCCCGGAGGCCGACCTGTACCTCGAAGGCCACGACCAGCACCGCGGCTGGTTCCACAGCTCGCTGCTGCTGGCCTGCGCGCTGTTCGACCGCGCGCCCTACCGCGGCCTGCTGACCCACGGCTTCACCGTGGACAGCCAGGGCCGCAAGATGAGCAAGAGCCTGGGCAACGGCATCGAGCCGCAGGCGGTGAGCCAGAAGCTGGGCGCCGAGATCATCCGTCTGTGGGTGGCGGCCTCCGACTACTCGGGCGACATCGCCGGCGACGACAAGATCCTCGCCCGCGTGGTCGATGCCTACCGGCGCATCCGCAACACGCTGCGCTTCCTGCTCGCCAACACCAGCGACTTCGACGCCGCGAAGGACGCGGTCGCCCCGGCCGAGATGCTGGAGATCGACCGCTGGGCACTGTCGCGCGCGGCGCAGTTCCAGGCCGAGGTGCTGGCGCACTACGAGGTCTACGAGTTCCACCCGGTGGTGGCCAAGCTGCAGGTGTTCTGCTCGGAAGACCTGGGCTCGTTCTACCTCGACGTGCTGAAGGACCGGCTGTACACGACGGCGCCGAAGTCGCTGGCACGGCGCTCGGCGCAGACCGCGCTGTGGCAGCTCACCCACGCGATGCTGCGCTGGATGGCGCCCTTCCTCAGCTTCACCGCCGAGGAGGCGTGGAAGGTGTTCGCGCCGGGTGCGTCCGTTTCGATCTTCACCGAGACCTACTGGACCTTCGACGCGCCCGACGAGGCGCTGCTGGCCAAGTGGACACGCATCCGCGAGATCCGCGACCTGGCCAACAAGGAGATCGAGGCGGTGCGCACCGCCGGCCAGGTCGGCTCGTCGCTGCAGGCCAACCTGAGCATCACCGCGCCGGCAGCCGACCACGCGCTGCTCGCGGCGCTGGGCGACGACCTGCGCTTCGTCACCATCACCTCGGCGGTGGTGCTGGCGCTCGGCGATGAACTGGCCGTGCAGGTCACGCCGTCGAGCGCGACCAAGTGCGAGCGCTGCTGGCACTGGCGCGACGACGTCGGCCACGACCCGGCGCACCCGACGATCTGCGGCCGCTGCACCAGCAACCTGTACGGCGCGGGCGAAGCGCGCACCGTGGCCTGAAGGACCCGACGACCATGGCCTGGCAAAAGACTTCCACCGGCTCGTCGCTGCTGCCCTGGCTGGGCATCGCGCTGGCCATCATCCTGCTCGACCAGTTCACCAAGACGCTGATCCTCGGCTATTTCCAGCTCGGCGACAGCCGCACCGTCACCTCGTTCTTCAACGTCGTGCGCGTGCACAACACCGGCGCCGCCTTCTCGTTCCTCGCCGGGGCTTCGGGCTGGCAGCGCTGGTTCTTCGTCGGGCTGGGGTTCGCGGCCGCGGTCTTCATCGTCTGGATGCTGCGCAGCCATGGCGGCCAGCGGCTGTTCTCGTGGGCGCTGTCGCTGATCCTCGGTGGTGCCCTCGGCAACGTGGTCGACCGGCTGCTGCACGGCTACGTGGTCGACTTCATCCAGGTGCACTACGGCGGCTGGTACTTCCCGTCGTTCAACATCGCCGACAGCGCGATCACCGTCGGTGCCGCCCTGCTGATCCTCGACGAGATCCTGCGCGTGCGCAGGAGCTGATCAGAGCCGCTCCTGCGCCGTCACCACGAGGTTCTGCTCGTGCGGCGGCAGCAGGTCGCGCTGGGACTTGCCGTCCACGAATCGCAGCTTGAGCTGGTAGCTGCCCACGCCCAGGAACAGGTTGGCCTGCGTCGCGCCGTTGGACAGGTCGAGCGCCTGCACGACACGGCCCTCGCGCAGCACGTCGAGCATGAAGTGCCCGCTGCGGTCGGCCGTCTGTCCCTTGGCGCAGACGCCGAAGCCCTCGACGCCGAAGTTCAGCGTGAACGGGCTGACCAGCGCCTCGCCATCGCGCACGTTGGTCACCGTGACCCACTCGCCGGGCCCTCGCGGACGGGACACCTCGTCCTGGTACCAGGCCGCGCAGCTGGCCTCGAACTGGCCGAGGTCGATCTTCAGCGGCTCGGCCGTGCGCTTGCCGGTGACCTCGACGGCGATCTCCGGGCTGAAGACGAAGTACGGCCGGTGCTCGTGGTCGGCGAACAGCAGCCGCAGCGTGTGCCGGCCTGGCGGCAGGTCGAGCACGGCGAAGGTCTGGCCCTTGCCGAAGTGCCGGTGGCCATCGTTGAAGGGCAGCTTCTCGCTGACCGAGTTCGGCATGCGCGTGTCGACCAGGATGTGGTGGTGGCCGGTGCCCTCGAGCGCCTTGCCGGCCGGCACCACGCCCATGCCCTTGATGCCGAACTCGACCAGGAACGGGCTGCGCACCCGGTAGCCGTTGCGCAGGTTGGTGAAGCTCACCGCCGTGAGCTCCTTCAGGTCCAGCCGGGTGCGTTCGCGCGTGTAGCGCTGCCAGCAGGCGCGCTCCGCGTCGGTCTTGGGCAAGGGGGCGGCATGCAGCGCCGCGGCGGCACCGCCGAGCAGGAGGCAAAGCAGAACGGGTCGGATCATTGACTTCACTTTTGTAACCTTGCTGCATTGCGTCATGCCGCCCTATCCTGCGTCAATCCCCCGTCAGCGGGCGACGGGCGATACTTCAACTCATGCTCATCGAGACGCTGGGAGCCGCCCGCGACCTGGGGCGCCTGAACGAGATCGCCGGTGTCTTCATCCGCCACGGCTTCGGCGACACCGTGCGCCGACTTGGGCTGGCCGATGCGCTGGAACGCGCCGGCCACGTGCTGCACAAGGACCACGCCGCCGACCTGGCGCGGCTCGAGCCGCCGGTGCAGGTGCGCCTCGCGCTGGAGGAACTCGGCCCCACCTTCGTCAAGCTGGGCCAGATCCTCGCCGGGCGCGCCGACCTGTTCGGCCCCGAGTGGATCGCCGAGTTCTCGCGCCTGCACAGCCAGGTGCCGGCGGTGCCGCTGGACGATCTGCGCACGCAGTTGCGCGAAGACCTGGGCGGTGAGCCCGAGGCGGTGTTCGAACGCTTCGATGCCGAGCCACTGGCCGCGGCGTCGATCGCGCAGGTGCATCGCGCGCGGCTGAAGAGTGGCGAGGAAGTGGTGGTGAAGATCCGCCGCCCCGGCATCCGCAGCATCGTCGAGGCCGACCTGCGACTGCTCGAGCGGCTGGCCGCGCTGGCCGAGACCGAGGTCCCGGCGCTGCAGCCCTACCGCCCGCGCCAGCTGGTGCGCGAACTCGCACGCTCACTGCAGCGCGAGATGGACCTCGCCGCCGAGTGCCACAACGCCGAGCGCATCGCCGGCAACCTGGCGGCCCTGCCGCACGTGCTGATCCCGGCGGTGCACTGGGAGCACACGCACGAGCGCATCAACGTGCAGCAGTTCATCGACGGTATCCTGGGCAGCGACCTCGAGCGCGTCAGCGCGCAGGGCCTGGACCGGCCGCTGCTGGCCCGCCGCGGCGCGCAGGCGGTGCTGAAGATGATCGTCGAGGACGGCTTCTTCCATGCCGACCCGCACCCGGGCAACGTCTTCTACCTCCCCGGCAACCGACTCGCCTTCATCGACTTCGGCATGGTCGGCCGGCTCGGCACGCAGCGGCGCGAGGAACTGCTGGCCCTGCTGCTCGGCCTGGTCGAGCGCGAGCCGCAGGCGGTGGCCGACGTGCTGCTTGACTGGACCGGCGACGGCCATGGCGCGAACCTCGAGATGCTCGAAACCGAGATCGAGGCCTTCGTCGACCAGTACCACGGCACGCCGCTGGCCGAGCTGCACCTGGGCCAGATGCTGGCCGACGTGACCACCATCCTGCGCGAGCACCGCCTCGCGCTGCCGGCCGACCTGGCGCTGCTGATCAAGGCCTTCATCTCGCTGGAAGGCATGGGCCGCGGCCTCGACCCCGGCTTCCACATGGCCAGCGAGGCGCTGCCGCTGCTGCGCCAGGTGCTGCGCGCACGCTACCGGCCGAAGGCCCTCGGCCAGCGCGCCTGGCGCACGCTGCGTAACGCGCTGGCCACCGCCGAGCGCCTGCCGCAGGACGTCTCGCGCGCGCTGCGCAACCTGCGCCGTGGCCGCCTGCAGCTGCACATCGACGTGGCGCACGTGAAGCGCGTCGGCGACCAGCTCGACCGCGCCGCCAACCGCCTCTCGCTGGCGCTGGTGATCGCCGCGCTGATCATCGGCTCGTCGATCGTGATGACGGTCAGCGGAGGGCCCACGCTGTTCGGCCTGCCGGCCTTCGGCTTCCTCGGCTTCTGCGGTGCGGTGCTCGGCGGTGTGTGGCTGATCCGCTCGATCTGGCGCAGCACGCACCGGCCCGACGCCGAGGATTGATTCAGGTCAATCGTCGCCCGGGCCTTCCCGGATGCGCGCATGGCGCCGGCACGGCCCAATGCGCCACCATGGACGAACCCGTCGCCGACGCACCCGCCGCCGCCTCCATCCTCGACCTGCCGCTGCGCCCGCTGCGCGGCGACGACCCGCTGCGCTGGCTGGCGCTGGGTTGGCGAGACTTTCGCCGCGCGCCGGGCATCGGCCTGTTCTACGGCGTGTGCTTCGCCGTGATGGGCTGGCTGCTGCTGTGGATGTACCGCAACGCGCCGGCCTGGGTGCTGGCGCTGTCCGCCGGCTTCCTGCTGATGGGGCCGTTCCTGTGCCTGGGCCTGTACGACGTCAGCCGCAAGCTGGAGATGGGCGAGGCGCCCGACCTCGGCGCCTCGCTGACCGCCTGGGACACACGCACCGGCACGATGGCGATCTTCGGCGGCGTGCTGCTGATCCTGGAAATGCTCTGGGGCCGAGCGTCGCTGATCGTCTTCGCGGTCAGCTTCGACGGCATGCCCGACTTCAAGGGCTCGCTGACAGCGCTGATCGACCCGGAGAACATCGGCTTCATCGTCGCCTACCTCGGCGTCGGCGCGGTGTTCGCGGGGCTGATCTTCGCGATCAGCGTGGTCTCGATGCCGATGATCCTGGACCGCTCGGTCGACGCGGTCAGCGCCGGCCTGACCAGCCTGCGCCTGTGCCTGACGCAGCCCGGCGTGATGCTGATCTGGGGCGCGCTGATCACACTGCTGGTGGTGTTGGCAATGCTGCCGGGCTTCCTCGGCCTGCTGGTGGTGGGCCCGGTGCTCGGCCATGCCTCGTGGCACGCCTACCGCAGCGCCGTCGGGGTGACGGGTTCCGGCAGCGACTGACGCTTCTGGTCAACCGCGGCGTAACGATTGGCAGCCGCCGCGCGCGGCGTGATTTCCGCCCCACCGCGGCGCGCGGCCGGCGCGCACAGTGGCTTCACCTTCCGCTCTTCCGGAGCCTGTCGATGAAGCTCGCACTTGCCGCCCTCCTCACCGCCGGCGTCCTGCTGGCCCAGCCTGCACCCGCCCTCGCGGCGGCACCGGACGCCTCGACGGCCGCCGATGCCAAGGCCTATCGCAAGGACGGCGCGAAGCACATCTACGCCGCCTACCGCGACCAGATCTACAAGGGCAAGCTGCCGCCGCTGATCCACGCCATCGTCGTCGCCGAAGTCGATCTCGATGACGCCGGCAACGTGCGCGACGTCAACATGATCCGCACACCCAGCCATGCGCCCGACGTCACCGAGCGCGTGCGCCAGATGATCCGCGCGGCCTCGCCGCTGCCGGCGCCCAAACGCATGGGCGGCACCAAGTACCTCGACATCTGGCTGGTCGACAAGAGCGGCCGCTTCCAGCTCGACACGCTGACCGAAGGGCAGCGCTGAAGGGTTGCAGCGTCCGGACGGCTGCGCAGCGCCGTCTGGCACCATCGTGGCCCACCGCCCAGGAGCCACGATGCACCCAGCCACCCACGACGCCGCCCGCCTGCTCTGGACCTGCCGCGAATCGGGCAGCGTCGTCGATGCCTTGCCGGCCGAGCTTCGCCCGCACGACGTGGCCGCGGGTCATGCCATTCAGGCTGCACTGCCCGCCGTGGCCGGGCGCCCCGTCGTCGGCTGGAAGATCGCAGCCACCAGTGCAGCGGGGCAGGCGCACATCCAGGTCGACGGGCCGTTGGCCGGTCGCATCCTCGACAGCTTCGTGCATCCTGTCGGCTCGACCCTCTCGCTCGCCGGCAACCGCATGCGCGTGGTCGAACCCGAGTTCGCCTTCCGCATGGGAGCCTCGCTGCCGCCGCGTGCCGAGCCTTATGCGATCGACGAGGTGCTGGCCGCCGTTGGCTCGCTGCACCCCGCCTTCGAGGTGCCCGATTCGCGTTACGCCGACTTCGCCAGCGCCGGCAAGGCGCAGCTGATCGCCGACGACGCGTGTTGCGGGCGCTTCGCCTTCGGCCCCGAGGCACCCGAGGCGTGGCGCACGCTCGACCTCGCGGCGCACCGCGTGCACGCGACGGTGCTGGGTGCCGATGGCCAGGCCCGCTACACGCGCGACGGCGAGGGGCGCGCCCTGCTCGGTGACCCGCGCATCGCGCTGACCTGGCTCGCCAACGAACTGTCGTCGCTCGGCATCGGCCTGCGCGCCGGCGACTGGGCCTCGTGCGGGACCTGCATGGTGCCGCTGCAGATCGTCCCCGGCGACCGTGTCGTGGCCGACTACGGCAGCTTCGGAGAGATCGAACTCGGCCTTTCCGAGTAATCCGCTCGCCCTGGCGATTGGGGAAAGCCATGAGGTGTTGCAGGCCTCAATGAGTTGCGCCCCTCATTTCAACTCACTAGCATGCGCGCCATGGAAACCATCGCCCGTGCCAGCCTGCAGGACGTCGCCCGCGTGGCCGGCGTCAGCCTGGCCACGGTCGACCGTGTGCTGCACGGCCGACCGGGCGTGCGGGCGCGCACCGTCGAGCGCGTCAACGCCGCGGTGCACCAGCTCGGCTACCGGCCCGACCCGGCCGCCACGCGGCTGGCGCGCAACCGCACATTGCGGCTGGCCGTCGTGCTGCCCTCGGGCACCAACACCTTCGTCTCGATGCTGCAGCAGCAGGTGCAGGCGATGGCGCCGTGGCTGGCCGAGCAGCGCGCCATCGCCGTGGTGCAGACGGTCGACGTGTTCTCGCCGCAGGCGCTGGCCGACCACCTGCATTCGCTCGACGAGGGCTTCGACGCCGTCCTGGTGATGGCGCTGGACCACCCGCAGGTGCGCGCCGCGATCGACGATCTGGTAGCCCGCGGCACCGAGGTGATCACGCTGGTGTCCGACGTGCCGAACTCGCGCCGCGCGCACTTCGTCGGCATCGACAACGTGGCCGCCGGGCGCACCGCCGCCACGCTGCTGGGCCGCTTCGTCGGCCGCCGGCCGGGGCGCATCGGCATCGTGCTGGGCAGCCGGGCGCTGCGCGACCATGCCGAGCGCCTGTTCGGCTTCGAGCAGGTGATCGCCACCGAACATGCGCAGCTGACGCTGCTGCCGCCGATCGAGGGCCACGACCTCAGCGAACGCACCGAGCGGCTGGTCGCCGACCTGCTCAAGCGCGAACCCTGGCTGACCGGCCTGTACAGCATCGGCGCGGGCAACCGCGGCATCCAGGCCGCGCTGGTGGCCAGCGGGCGCGCCGAGCATGTCGTCTGGGTCTGCCACGAACTGACGCCGCACGCACGCCGCGCGCTGCTCGACGGCGTCGCCGATGCGGTCATCAACCAGGACGCCGGTCATGAGGTGCGCTCCGCATGCCGCCTCGCGCTGGCCCGGCTGTCGGGCGAGCGGGTGCTGGCCGACCAGGAGCGCATCCGCATCGACATCTTCCTGAAGGACAACCTGCCATGAGCGTTTCATGAACACGCTCGGCATCGACATCGGCACCTCGGGCGTGAAGGTCGCGCTGCTCGGCGAGCACGACCACGTCATCGCGCACAGCAGCCAGCCGCTGAAGGTCAGCCGCCCGCAGCCGGGCTTCAGCGAGCAGGCGCCGGACGACTGGTGGCAAGCCACCTGTGCCGGCCTCGACGACCTGAAGGCCCGCCACGGCGCCGAGCTGGCCGAGGTCTCGGCCATCGGCCTGTCGGGCCAGATGCACGGCGCCACCCTGCTCGATGCGGCCGGCGAGGTGCTGCGCCCCTGCATCCTGTGGAACGACGGCCGCAGCGAGGCCGAATGCGCCGAGCTCGAGCGCGAGTGGCCGGCATTGCGCCAGGTCACCGGCAACATCGCGATGCCTGGCTTCACCGCGCCCAAGCTGCTGTGGGTGCGCAAGCACGAGCCGCGGGTCTTTGCGCGCACGGCCAAGGTGCTGCTGCCCAAGGCCTACCTGCGCTGGCGGCTGGCCGGCGAGTACGCCGAAGACATGTCCGACGCCTCCGGCACGCTGTGGCTGGACGTCGGCGCGCGGCGCTGGTCGGAGGCCGCGCTGGCCGCCTGCGGCATGCGCATCGACCAGATGCCTCGCCTGGTCGAAGGCAGCGAGCCGGCCGGGCAGCTGCGACCGGAGCTGGTCGCGCGCTGGGGCTTCCGCCGCGCGCCGATCTTCGCTGGCGGCGCGGGCGACAACGCCGCCGGCGCGGTGGGCGTGGGTGCGGTGCACCCGGGCGACGCTTTCGTTTCGCTGGGCACCTCCGGCGTGCTGTGGGCCACCACCGCGACCTTCGCGCCCAACCCGGCGCGTGCGGTGCACGCGTTCTGCCACGCCGTGCCGAACACCTGGCACCAGATGGGCGTGCTGCTGTCGGCAGCGTCAGCACTGTCGTGGTGGGCCACGGTCTGCGGCCGCAGCGAAGTCGAACTGCTCGCCGAACTCGACAGCGAAGCCACCGGCGCGAGCCCGGTGTGGTTCGCGCCCTACCTCTCCGGCGAGCGCACACCGCACAACGATGCCCGCGTGCGCGGCGGCTTCCTCGGCCTGGCGGCCGACACCAGCCGCGCGCAGATGACGCTGGCCGTGCTCGAAGGCGTGGCCTACGCGATGCGCGACGCGCAGCAGTCGCTCGCCGGTGCCGGCACCACGCTCGCCGAGGCCTCGCTGATCGGCGGCGGCGCGCGCTCGCCGCTGTGGGCGCAGATCCTTGCCGACGTGCTCGGCATCCCCTTGCACCAGGTCGCCGAGAGCGACATCGGCTGCGCGCTCGGCGCCGCGCGGCTGGCGCGCATGGCCGCCGGCGAAGGCATCGCCGTCGCGCGAGCGGCCACGCGGCTGCGCAGCTTCGCCCCCCGCCCCGGCCAGGTGGCGCTGCACGCGCAGCGGCACGACCACTGGCAACGCCTCTACCCGATGACGCGCGACTTCGCGCGCTGAACCCGAACCCAGGACACCATGAAGAAGAAGACGACGACCCCCGCCCCCGCGCCCGACAGCTACTTCACGCTGAAGGAGCCGCTGCGCTTCGAAGGCACCCGCTTCAAGCCGAGTGCGAAACGCCCGATGGGCTACCGCTGGTACGACCCCGAGCGCAAGGTGCTCGGCAAGCGCATGGCCGACCACCTTCGTTTCGCGGTCTGCTACTGGCACAGCTTCGTCTGGAACGGCACCGACCCGTTCGGCGGCGACTCCTTCCAGCGCCCCTGGCACGCCGCCGGTGGCGACCCGATGGCGCAGGCCTCGCACAAGGCCGATGTCGCCTTCGACCTGTTCCGCCTGCTGCGCGCGCCCTACTTCACCTTCCACGACCGCGACATCGCGCCCGAGGGCGCGACGCTGCGCGAGTCGAACCTCAACGTGCGCCGCATCGGCGAGGTGTTCGAGAGGAAGATGGCCGCCACCGGCGTCAAGCTGCTGTGGGGCACGGCCAACCTGTTCTCCAACCGCCGCTTCATGGCCGGCGCCGCGACCAACCCCGACCCGGAGGTGTTCGCTTACGCCGCCGCGCAGGTCAAGAACGTGCTCGAGCTGACCCATGAACTCAAGGGCGAGAACTACGTGCTGTGGGGCGGCCGCGAAGGCTACGAGACGCTGCTCAACACCGATGTCAAGCGCGAGCTGGCGCAGTTCGGCCGCTTCCTGACCATGGTCGTCGAGCACAAGCACAAGATCGGCTTCAAGGGCGCGATCCTGATCGAGCCCAAGCCGGCCGAGCCGACCAAGCACCAGTACGACTACGACGTCGCCACCGTGTACGGCTTCCTGAAGGCGCACGGCCTGGAGAAGGAGGTCAAGGTCAACATCGAGCAGAACCACGCGCTGCTGGCTGGCCACACCTTCGAGCACGAGATCGTGCTGGCGCAGGCGCTGGGCATCTTCGGCTCGATCGACATGAACCGCGGCGACGAGATGCTCGGCTGGGACACCGACCAGTTCCCGAACAACCTGCCGCAGGTGGCATTGGCGCTGTACCACATCCTGCAAGGCGGCGGCTTCACCAGCGGCGGGCTGAACTTCGATGCCAAGCTGCGCCGGCAGTCGATCGACCCCGACGACCTCATCGCCGGCCATGCCGGTGCGATGGACCTGTGCGCCCGCGCGCTGCTGGTGGCCGAGAAGATGATCACCGACGGCGCGCTCGCGGCGCATGTCGACGAGCGTTATGCCGGATGGAACGGCAAGCTCGGCAAGAGCATCCTCGCGGGCAAGCAGTCGCTCGACAGTCTGGCCAAGCTCGTGGCGGCCACCGATCTCGAACCCCAACCCCGCTCGGGCCAGCAGGAACGACTCGAGCAACTGGTCGGCAACTACGTCTGAAGCAGCGACCCCATCCGTTTTCCCGTGTCGGCATCATTCGCCTCTGCGCGAACAGCGACCCGCTGATGCCGGCCAGGCTCCGGTCGAAGGACCGTGCCGTGTTCCCCGCGGGCGCCCACAACATTTGGAGACTCGACCCATGAAACTGAAATCCATCTTCGCGGCGGCACTGGTCGCCTCCGGAGCCATTACCGCCGCCTCGGCCGTCCACGCCAAGGGCGAGGTGATCGGCGTGTCCTGGTCCAACTTCCAGGAAGAGCGCTGGAAGAAGGACGAGGCCGCCATCAAGGCCGCGCTGGAAGCCGCTGGCGCCAAGTACATCTCGGCCGACGCGCAGGGCAGCAACGAGAAGCAGCTCGCCGACGTGGAAGCGCTGATCGCCAAGGGCGCCAAGGCGCTGATCATCCTGGCGCAGGACGCCGACGCCATCGGCCCGGCCGTGGCCAAGGCCAAGGAAGCGAAGATCCCCGTGGTGGCCTACGACCGCCTGATCCAGGACACCGGCGTGCTGTACCTGACCTTCGACAACGTCGAGGTCGGCCGCATGCAGGCGCGCGAGGTGCTGAAGGTCAAGCCCAAGGGCAACTACGTGTTCATCAAGGGCTCACCCACCGACCCGAATGCCGACTTCCTCAACGGCGGCCAGCGCGAGGTGCTGAAGGCGGCCATCGACAAGGGCGACATCAAGATCGTCGGCGAGCAGTACACCGACGGCTGGGCGCCGGAGAACGCGCAGAAAAACATGGAGCAGATCCTGACCAAGAACGCCAACAAGGTGGACGCGGTCGTGGCCTCCAACGACGGCACCGCCGGCGGCGTGGTGGCGGCGCTGCGTGCGCAGAACATGGTCGGCATCCCGGTGTCGGGCCAGGACGGCGACGTCGCGGCGCTGAACCGCGTCGCCCGCGGCGAGCAGACCGTCTCGGTGTGGAAGGACGCCCGCGAGCTCGGCAAGGCGGCCGGTACCTTCGCGGCGCAGATGGCCGGCGGCACCAAGCTCGGCGACCTGAAGGGCGCGTCCGACTGGAGCGGCGGCACCAAGAAGCTGAAGATCCGCTCGGTGTTCCTCAAGCCCGTGCCCATCACCAAGGACAACCTGAAGACGGTGATCGACGCCGGCTGGGTCACCAAGGCCCAGGTCTGCCAGGGCGTGGACGCGGCCAAGGCGCCGGCTGCCTGCAAGTGATGCCGTAGCTGTCGAGAGGCGCCGGCGCCCCCACGCCGGCGCCTTCTCGATCCCCCACAGAAACGCATCCCCCGGGAGAACGCGCATGCGTTCATGGTTCGAGAAAGCGGGCTTCGATCCGCGCTTCTCTTCGCTCGTCATCGCGCTGGCGGTCATCTGGGTGCTGCTGGCGATCGCCACCGACGGCATCTTCCTGTCGCCGCGCAACCTCTACAACCTGTCGATCCAGACCTGCGTGACGGCCATCATGGCCTGCGGCATGGTCTTCATCATCGTCGCGCGGCAGATCGACCTGTCCGTCGGCTCGCAGATGGCGGTCACCGGCATGATCATCGCGTGGGTGCAGGTCACCTGGCTGGGTGCGGAGACGCCCGGCTCGTGGCTGGTCGGCATCGGCGCAGGCCTGCTCGGCGGCGTGGCCATCGGCGCCTTCCAGGGCTGGTGGACGGCCTACCGCGAGGTGCCGGCCTTCGTCGTCACGCTGGCCGGCTACCTGATGTGGCGCGGCAGCGCCTTCCTCGTCGCCGACGGGCAGACGCTCGCACCGCTGTCGCTGACCTACCAGCGCCTGGGCGGCGGGGTGAACGGCTCGATCGGCACGTTCTGGAGCTGGGTCGTCGGCGCGATCGCCTGTGCGCTGGTGATTGCCGGCTCGCTGGGCGCCCGCCGCTCTCGCGCCCGTTACGGTGCGGCGATGGCGCCGGCCTGGGCCGATGCGGTGAAGGTCGGCATCACCTGCGCGGCCATCCTCGGCTTCGTCGCGGTGGTGTCGGCCTACCCCGATCCGTCGGCTGCGGTCGAAGGCGCCACGCCGCCCGGCAAGGGCATCGCGGTGCCGGTGCTGATCCTGATCGCGGTGGCTGCCGTGCTCAGCGTCATCGCGCAGAAGACACGCTTCGGCCGCTACGTCTTCGCCTACGGCGGCAACCCGGAGGCCGCGCTGCTCTCCGGCCTGCCGACCAAGCGCGTGCTGCTGATGCTGTTCGGCCTGATGGGTGCGCTGTCGGCCGTCTCGGCGGTCATCACCACCTCGCGGCTGAACTCGGGCACGCACTCGATCGGCCAGATGGCAGAGCTGTACGTGATCGCCGCGACGGTGATCGGCGGCACCTCGCTGGCCGGCGGCACCGGCACGATCGCCGGCGCCATCGTCGGCGCGCTGCTGATCCAGAGCCTGGACAACGGCATGGTGCTGATGGACGTCTCCAGCCCGATGCGGCAGATCTTCATCGGCATGATCCTGATCGCCGCCGTCTGGTTCGACGTGGTCTACAACCGGAGGCAGGGCAAATGAGCACGCAGGGCCGCCCCAAGTGCGAAGGCTCCCGCTTGGCGGGACCGGCCGAAGGCCGAAGGGTGCACCAATGAGCACAGCACCCGAACTCGTCGTCGACGTGCAGGGCGTGTCCAAGCGCTTCGGCGGCATCCATGCGGTCGAGCGCGCCAGCTGCAACCTCCACGCCGGCGAAGTCGTCGGCCTGCTCGGCCACAACGGCGCCGGCAAGAGCACGCTGATCAAGGTGCTGTCGGGCGTCTACCCGCCGGACGACGGCCACATCGTCGTGCACGGCCAGGAGCACCGCTTCAACACGCCGCGCGAGGCGCGCGCCGCCGGCATCGAGACCATTCACCAGACGCTGGCGCTGGCCGAGAACCTCGACGCGCCGTCCAACCTGTTCCTCGGCCGCGAATTGCTGACGCCCTGGCGCACGCTCGATGCCGACCGCATGGAACACGAGGCGCGGCAGGTGATCCAGCGCCTGAACCCGAACTTCACCGACCTGCGCAAGCCGGTGCGGGCGATGTCCGGCGGCCAGCGGCAGACGGTGGCCATCGCCCGGGCGCTCTACTTCAACGCGCGCATCCTGATCATGGACGAGCCCTGCGCGGCCCTCGGCCCGGCCGAGACGCGCATGGTGCTCGACACCATCCTGCGCCTGAAGGAACAGGGCATCGGCATCTTCCTGATCAGCCACGACATGGCCGACGTGTTCGAGGTCTGCGACCGCGCCACGGTGATGAAGAACGGCCAGGTGGTGGACACGGTCAACATCCCCGACGTCACGCAGGACGACGTGCTCGGCATGATCATCCTCGGCCAGAAGCCGAAGGCGAAGGCGGCCTGACGATGCGCAGCGCGGCAGCGGCCCTGCTTGCGCTGTGCGCACCGCTGGCGGCGGCCGCGCCGGCGGTGCCGAAGTTCGTCGACGAGACCGACGCCGCCGGCCTTCAGAGCCGCTTCGACGGCGAGTGGGAGTACATGGTCGGCGCCGGCGTCGCCGCGTTCGACTGCGATGGCAGCGGCGCGCCTTCGCTGTTCGTCGCCGGCGGCGCGAACCGTTCGAAGTTCTATCGCAACAGGAGCGCCATCGGCGGCGCGCTCAAGTTCGTGCAGGAACGCGCCGGGCTGGAGCTGACCAGCACGCTGGGTGCCTACCCGATCGACATCGACGGCGACGGGCAGCTCGACCTCGCCGTGCTGCGCGTGGGCGAGACGCTGCTGATGCGCGGCCTGGGCAACTGCCAGTTCGAGCGTGCCAACGAACGCTGGGGCTTCCAGGGCGGCAACCAGTGGGTCACCGCCTTCGCGGCCGCCTGGCTGGGCCAGGACACGCGCCCCACGCTCGCCATCGGCACCTACATCGACCGTGCGCGCCCCGACTTCCCCTGGGGCAGCTGCACCGACAACCAGCTGGTGCGCCCCGCCGCTGGCGAGGCCCTGAAGTTCGAGGCGCCGCTGCCGCTCAAGCCCGCGTTCTGCGCGCTGGGCATGATGTTCACCGACTGGGACCGCAGCGGCGTGCCCTCGCTTCGCATCACCAACGACCGCGAGTACTACAAGGGCGGGCAGGAGCAGCTCTGGCATGTCGCATCGGGCGCGGCGCCTCGCCTGTTCACGGCGGCCGAAGGCTGGAAGCCGCTGCAGATCTGGGGCATGGGCATCGCCAGCGCCGACCTCGACGGCAGCGGCTACCCGTCCTACTACCTGACCAGCATGGCCGACAACAAGCTGCAGGTGCTGGCCGCCGGCGCGTCGCGCCCCGAGTACCGCGACATCGCCTTCGCGAAGGGCGTCACCGCGCATCGCCCTTTCACCGGCGGCGACGTGCACCCGTCGACCGCCTGGCATGCGCAGTTCGCCGACGTCAACAACGACGGCCTGCACGATCTCTTCGTCGTCAAGGGCAACGTCGGCAACATGCCGGACTTTGCGCTGCTCGACCCGAGCAACCTGCTGCTCGGCACGCCCGAAGGCCGCTTCGCCGAGGCGGCCGGCCAGAGCGGCCTGCTGAACTACCAGCGTGGCCGCGGCGGCCTGCTGGTCGACCTGAACCGCGACGGCCTGCTCGATGCGGTGATCGTCAACCGCTGGGAGCGCGCCAAGCTGTGGCGCAACGTCGGCAGCGGCACGGCGGCGGCGCCGAAGCCGATCGGTCACTGGCTGCAGCTGCGGCTGCGCCAGGACGGCGGCAACCGCGATGCGATCGGCGCCTGGCTCGAGGTCGAGTCAGGCGGGCGCATCCAGCGGCGCGAGCAACTGGTCGGTGGCGGGCATGTCAGCGGCACGGTGGGCTTCCTGCACGTCGGGCTGGGCGAGTCGACGAAAGCCCGCGTGCGAGTGCTGTGGCCGGGCGCGAAGCCGGGTGATGCGGCGCTGACCAGCCCGTGGTTCGAGGTCGCGGCGGATGCGCATTACCTGCTCGATCGCCAGAAGGGGCTGGTGACATGGCAGCCCTGAAGACCGCGGTGCTCTCGCTGCTCGCGCTGCTCGGGCTCGGCATGCTGGCCGGCCCGGCGCAGGCGCAAACCGCCGTGCCCGATGCCTCGCGCTACAGCGCCGCCGTGGCCACCGAATGGTTCCGCGTCGTGCTGCCAGCCATTCAGCAGACACCGGGGCAGTCGCCGCCGGTCGCAGCACGCACGCTGGCCTACCTCGGCCTCGGTCTCTACGAAGCCATCGTCGCCGGCACACCGGGACGGCGCAGCTTCGCCGGGCAGCTCGCCGAGCTCGAATCGCTGCCCGCCGCACAACCCGACGAGGTGCTGCACTGGCCGACGGTGGCCAATGCGACGATGGCCGCATTGACGCAGATGCTGCTGCCCAATGCCCCGGCCGACTGGAAGGCGCGCTTCGAGGCCCTCGAGCGCAACATGCCGGTGGCGCAGGCGTCCGACTTCGACCCCGTGCAGCGCACACCCGAGGTCATCATCCGCTCCGAGACGCACGGCAAGCTGCTGGCGATGGCGCTGATGACCTGGGCGCGCACCGACGGCGGCCACGATGCCAGCGGCCCGCGCCGCACGCGGCTGGACGCGACCTACGTCTCGCCCAGCGGCCCCGGCGCCTGGGTGCCGACACCGCCGCGCTTCGCCCGCCCGCTGCTGCCGAACTGGGGCGACAACCGGCCCTTCATGCCGGTCGCGCAGCAGCGCTGTGCGCCACCCGGCCCGCCGCGCTACGACGAGACGCCCGGCTCGGCCTTCCACCGCGAGGCCGACGAAGTGCGCCGCGCCGGCGTGCAGCCGACGGAGGAGCAGCGGCGCATCGCGCTGTACTGGGCCGACGATCCCGGCAAGACGCCGACCCCGGCCGGCCACTGGGCATGGATCCTGACCGACCTGCTGCGCGACCGGAAGGCCAAGCTGCCCGAGGCGGCCGAACAGTACGCGCGGCTGACGATGGCGATGTCCGACGCGTTCGTCGCGACCTGGAAGGTGAAGTACGAGGTCAACCTGCTGCGCCCGGTCACCTACGTCCAGCTCGCCTTCGATGCCAACTGGGTGCCGCCGCTGATGGAGACGCCAGCCTTCCCCGAATATCCGTCGGGCCACTCGGTGCAGTCGGGATCGGCCGCAGCAGTGCTGGAGGCCTTCTACGGCCGCGACACCGCCTTCGAGGACCGCGCCCACAACGACCGGGGCTGGGGCCCGCAACGCTTCCGCAGCTTCGCCGCTGCCGCCGAGCAGGCCGCGGTGTCGCGCCTGTACGCCGGCATCCACTTCCGCAGCGCCATCGAGCACGGCACGACCATGGGCCGTTGCATCGGGGCGCAGGCCATGTCACTGTCCAACCGTTGAACCACGAGAGGAGCACACCGATGGCAACGAACATCCAGGGCCCGGGCATCTACCTGGCGCAGTTCGCCGGCGACGCGGCACCGTTCAACAGCTGGCCGGCCATCACGAAGTGGGCCGCCTCGCTGGGCTTCAAGGGCGTGCAGGTGCCGTCGTGGGATGCCCGCCTGTTCGACCTCGCGCTGGCCGCCGAGTCGAAGACCTACTGCGACGAGTTCGCCGGCGTCGCGCGCGCCAACGGCATCACGGTCACCGAGCTCGGCACACACCTGCAGGGCCAGCTGGTTGCGGTGCATCCGGCCTACGACGAGGCCTTCGACGCCTTCGCGCCCGCCGCGGTGAAGGGCAAGCCGGCCGAGCGGCAGCGCTGGGCGGTGCAGCAGATGCTGCTGTCGGCCAAGGCCTCGAAGAACCTCGGGCTGACGTCGAACGTCAGCTTCCCCGGCGCGCTGGCCTGGCCCTACCTGTACCCATGGCCGCAGCGGCCGGCCGGCCTGGTCGAGGCGGCTTTCGACGAGCTGGCGAAGCGCTGGCGGCCGATCTTCGACGCCTTCGAGGACGCCGGCTGCCATGTCTGCTTCGAGCTGCACCCAGGCGAGGACCTGTTCGACGGCGTGACCTTCGAGATGTTCCTCGAGCGTGTCGACAACCATCCGCGCTGCTGCATCAACTACGACCCTTCGCACTTCGTGCTGCAGCAGCTCGACTACCTCGCCTTCGTCGACATCTACCACTCGCGCATCAAGGCGCTGCACATCAAGGACGCCGAGTTCCGCCCCGACGGCCGCCAGGGCGTGTACTCCGGCTACCAGCCGTGGATCAACCGCGCCGGGCGATTCCGCTCGCTGGGCGACGGGCAGGTCGACTTCAAGGCGATCTTCTCGAAGATGGCGCAGTACGGCTACGAAGGCTGGGCGGTGCTCGAGTGGGAGTGCTGCCTCAAGCACCCCGAGCAGGGCGCGGCCGAGGGGGCGCCCTTCATCCGCGACCACATCATCCGCGTGACCGAGAAGGCCTTCGACGACTTCGCCGGAGCGGCCCACGACGCCGCGCAGCTCAAGCGCATGCTCGGACTCTGAGGAGCCGCACGATGGCGATCGAAGGCAAGAAGAACCCGCCGGCGGCGGCGATGCCGGCGCGCATCCGCCTGGGCATGGTCGGCGGCGGCGAAGGTGCGTTCATCGGCGCGGTGCACCGCATCGCGGCACGGCTGGACGACCACTACGAGTTGATTGCCGGCGCACTGTCGGCCACGCCCGAGAAGGCGCGGCGGTCGGGCCTGGCGATCGGCCTCGCGCCGGAGCGCATCTACAGCGACTACGCGGCGATGGCGAAGGCCGAGGCGGCACGGCCGGACGGCATCGAGGCGGTGGCCATCGTCACGCCCAACCACCTGCACGCGCCGGTGGCCGAGGCCTTCCTGAAGGCCGGCATCCACGTCATCTGCGACAAGCCGGTCACCACGACGAGCAAGGACGCGAAGAAGCTGCTCGCGCTGGCGACGAAGCAGAAGCTCGTCTTCGCCGTCACCCACAACTACACCGGCTACCCGATGGTGCGCCACGCACGGCAGATGGTGCAGGAAGGCCGGCTCGGCGAGATCCGCGTCGTGCAGGTCGAGTACCCGCAGGACTGGCTGACTGAGAAGCTCGAGGCCACCGGCCAGAAGCAGGCCGAGTGGCGCGCCGACCCGAAGCGCAACGGCATCGGCGGTGCGATCGCCGACATCGGCACGCATGCACACAACCTCGCCTCCTACATCACCGGGCTGCAGATCAGCGAGCTGTGCGCCGATCTCAGCAGCTTCGTGAAGGGCCGTGCGCTCGACGACAACGCGCAGGTCATGCTGCGCTACGCCAACGGCGCGCGCGGCCTGCTGTGGGCCAGCCAGGTGGCGCCGGGCAATGAGAACAACCTGCGCATCCGCGTCTACGGCAGCCGAGGCGGCCTGGAGTGGAAGCAGGAGCATCCGAACCAGTTGCACTGGTCGCCCTTCGGCGAGCCGACGCAGATCATCGCGCGCGCCACCGGCGCGGCCAACGCCAGCGCGGCGCGGGTCAGCCGCATTCCGGCCGGCCATCCCGAGGGTTACCTGGAAGGTTTTGCGACGCTGTACAGCGAGATAGCTCAGGCCATCCGCGCGGCGCGAAAGGGTAGTGCGAAGGCCGCGAAACCGGATCCGGCGGCGCACTTCCCGACGCTGCGCGACGGCATCGACGGCGTGGCCTTCATCGAGGCCGTCGTCGCCTCCTCGGCCAAGGGCGGCCGCTGGGTGCGCTTCAAGCCCTGAGCCGGCACCTCCACCTGGCGCGGAGCGGTCCGCGCTTTCTTCGACAACATCTGAAATCGTTGCCAGAACAATGACCACCACGACCATCCGCAACCCGGTGCTGCCGGGCTTCCATCCGGACCCGTCCATCCTGCGTGTCGGCGAGGACTTCTACCTCGCCACCTCGACCTTCGAATGGTGGCCGGGCGTGCGCCTGCATCACTCGCGCGACCTGGTGCACTGGCAACCTATCGGCTATGCGCTGACGCGCACCAGCCAGCTCGACATGCGCGGCAACCCCGACTCCGGCGGCATCTGGGCGCCCTGCCTGAGCTGGCACGACGGCCTGTTCCACCTGATCTACACCAATGTGCGCAGCATGCTCGGTGCACACAAGGACACGCACAACTACCTCGTCACCGCACCGGCCATCGACGGGCCCTGGTCGGAGCCGATCTACCTGAACAGCAGCGGCTTCGACCCCTCGCTGTTCCACGACGACGACGGCCGCAGCTGGCTGCTCAACATGCAGTGGGATCACCGCCCCGGCCACCACCCGTTCTGCGGCATCCTGCTGCAGGAGTACGACCGGCGTGCGAAGCGCCTGGTCGGCGAGGTGCACCGCATCTTCCTCGGCACGTCGCTGGCGGTGACCGAAGGCCCGCACCTGTACAAGCGCGACGGCTGGTACTACCTGCTCACGGCCGAAGGCGGCACGTTCTACGAACACGCGGCGACGATCGCGCGCTCACGCTCGATCACCGGGCCCTACGAGGTGAGCCCGCACCACCCGCTGCTGACGGCGCACGGCAGCTCACCCGCCGGGCTGCAGCGCGCCGGCCATGCGAGCATCGTCGACACCGGCCGCGGCGAGTGGTACCTCGCTCACCTGTGCGGCCGGCCGATCGAATGGCGCCAGGATGCACCGGCCGAACGGCCGCCAACCTACTCGCTCGAAGCGCTGCACTGCCCGCTGGGCCGCGAGACCGCGCTGCAGAAGCTCGAGTGGACCGAAGACGGCTGGCCGCGCCTGGCCCATGGCGACAACCACCCGCGCCGCGAGGTGCCGGCGCCGGCACTGCCGCCCGCGCCCTTCCCGCCCGAGCCCGAGCTCGATCCGTTCGACGCGCCGACCCTGTCCTCGCACTGGAACACGCTGCGCGCACCGGCCGGCGACTGGCTGTCGCTCAGCGCCCGGCCCGGCTACCTGCGCCTGACCGGCCGCGAGTCGTTGATGTCCTGCTTCGACCAGAGTCTTGTCGCGCGGCGCCAGCAGGCCTTCGACTGCGTGGCCGAGACCGAGCTCGAGTTCGCGCCGGCCGACTTCCAGCAATGCGCCGGCCTGGTCGCGTACTACAACACGCGCAACCACGCCTACCTGCACGTCACGCTCGACGAGCGATTCGAGTGCCGGGTGCTGCGCCTGATGGTCAACGACCGCGGCGGCCCCAGCGAGCCGGCGCTGCCGCAGCCGCTGCCGGCGAACGGCGCGGTCGGACTGCGCGTGCGCTTCGAAGGCACGACGCTGCGCTTTTCCTGGCGGATGGAGGGCACCGACTGGCAGGACATCGGCCCGGCCTTGCCGATGGCACTGCTGTCCGACGAACACGCCACCCACTTCCAGGGCGACAACGTGGCGCGCAGCTTCGGCTTCACCGGCAACTACATCGGCCTGGCCTGCCAGTCGCTGGGCGGCGTGCCGGCGGTGGCCGACTTCGCCCACTTCCGCTACGGTGAAGGCTGAACCACACAGCCCAACGACGAAGGGCCCCGCAGGGCCCTTCCGTCGTGGTCACGAACCTCGATCAGCGACGCACGCGCTTCTCGATTTGCGACTTCGCGTCGACCAGCGCCTGCTTGATGTCCTTGCCCTTCTCGAGCACGTTCTCCAGCTCGGCGTTCACGATCTCCTGCGCCACCGGATCCTGGCGGTGCACCGAAGTCGCCGGGATCTTGTTGGCGGACACCTTCCACAGCTGGCGCGCCTTCTGGTCGCCCAGGAACGGGATCGGCTGGTCGACGAAGGCATCGTCCTGCGCGGCCACCAGCGACGGGAAGGCGTCGAGCGCACGGAAGGCGCGCAGCTGCTGCTCCTTGTCGAGCGTCATGAACTTGATGAACTCCCAGGCCATCTGACGGTTCTCCGCCTTCTTCGGGATCGCGTAGAACGAGCCGCCCCAGGACGCGAACGCACCGGCAGGCAGCTGCGCCGAGCGCCAGTTGCCCTTGGTGTCCGGCGCCAGCCAGCTGGCCAGGTGGCCGCCCAGCCAGGCGCCCATCATCTGCGTCGCGATGCGGTCGCGCTTGAAGCCCTCGCCCCACTCCGGCGACCAGGCGGCAGTCTTGGCGTCGATGCCCGAGACGCGCGCCGCCTTGGCCAGCTCGAAGGCCTTCTGGAAGCGCGGCGAGTCGACCAGCACCTTGCCGCCCTTGTCGAAGTAGATGCCTTCGCCGTCCTTCAGGCCGGAGCGGATGTAGATGTCCTTCAGGTCGATGGCGCTGGCGATCATGTAGGCGCCGGTCGCGGCCTTGACCTTCTTGCCGGCCTCGACGAAACCGTCCCACGACTTGGTCAGCTCGGCCTCGGTGACGCCGGCCTTGTCGAGCAGGTCCTTGCGGTAGAACAGCGCGCCCGGGCCGATGTCGGCCGGGATGGCGGCCAGCTTGCCCAGCCCGCTCATCGCCTGCGGGTAGGTGAAGCGCGCGAACTGCTTCTGGTATTGCATCCCGTTGTACGGCGCCGCACCCAGGTCCTCCAGGCCGCCCGACTCGGCGAACTTGCCGATGAAACCGATTTCAACAGCCATCACATCAGGCAGCTTCGTGCCGGTGGCCAGTGCGGTCGTCATCGCGGTGTGGTGATCCGGGTAGGCCAGGCTGACCAGCTTGACCTCGACGTCCGGAAACTTCTTCTTGAATTCGGGGATCGCGACCTTCACCGCCTCGTCGAAGCTGGGGAAGGACGCCACCGTCAACGTGGTGCCGGCCTGCGCCGCCACGCCAGTCCACAGGCCCAGCAGCACAGCGCCAGGGCCGATCAAACGCCTCGTCATCGTCTCCTCCTTGTGGGTATGGAATCCAGGCTGGATGCTAGGCGCCTTGAAAACGTTGTCAAGCCAAGTCGACTCAGGACCAACCCGAATGCCGCAGCGCCCTCCCCTGAAACCCTGATTGATTTATTTATTGATGCTTCTAACCTGAAGCCATCCGATCTGCCCACCATGGCCACGCCGACCACCATCGCCGACATCGCCGCCCGTGCCGGCGTCGGCACGGCCACGGTCGACCGGGTGCTGAACAAACGACCCGGCGTCAACGCCGAGACGATGCAGCGAGTGCTGCAGGTGGTGGCCGAGCTGGGCTCGCCGCCGCCGCGCGGGCGGCCGCGCCAGGGGGCGAACTTCCGCTTCGCCTTCGTGCTGCCGGCCGAGCCCTCGCCTTTCGTCGAGCTGGTCGACCGGCTCATCGCGCAGATGGCCGGCGAGTTCCGCCACCAGCACATCACCGAGGTGACGCATCGGCTGCCGACCACGGATGCCAACCAGTTCGCCGCCGATCTCGCCCAGCTGGCCGACTGCGATGCCGTGGCGCTGATGGCGCCCGACCTGCCGCCGGTGAAGCTGGCCATCAACGAGCTGGTGCGCACCGGCGTTCACGTGATCACGCTGTTCTCCGACGTGGCCGGCTCGATGCGCGAGACGCACATCGGCGCCGACAACCGCGCGGCGGGCCGTACCGCCGGGCTGCTGCTCGGCCGCATGGCCGGCGGCGCGCGCGACACGCTGCTGCTGAGTTCGCAGGCCACGCGCCTGTCGGCCGAGATCGAACGCCGCATCGGCTTCGCGCAGGTGGTGGAGGAGCGCTTCCCGAAGCTGAAGGTGCTGCGCACGCCCGACCTGCCGCCCGGCGACGTGGCGGCCGGCCGGGCGATGCTGCGCTTCCTGCGCAGCAAGAGCGTGGACCTGGCGCGCATCGCCGGCATCTACAACGTGGGCTCGGGCAGCGCCGGCGTGGCGCGGTCGCTCGAGAGCCTGGGGCTGACCGGCACGGTCGGCGTGGTCGCGCACGACTTCAGCGACGAGCACCGCGCGCTGCTGGGCGCCAACGGCCTCGCCTACGTGTTGCACCAGGACATCCACTACTGCATCTCCACCGCCGCGCGAGTGTTGCGCGCGCTGTGCGAGAACGTGCGCGGGGCACTCAACGTGGTGCAGCCGCGCGTCGAGATCCTGACGGCCGAGAACCTGCACTGAACGGCGGTCGGATGTGTGTGCTCGTGAATCGAACAAACGTTAGGAGACTCTCATGACCTCTTTGTTGAAGAAACTGCCGGCGCTGTCATCGCTGGCCGTGGCTGCCCTGCTCGGGCTGGGCGGCACCGCCGCGCAGGCGCAGGACAAGACCATCACGCTGTGCTGGGCCGCCTGGGACCCCGCCAACGCGCTGGTGGAACTGTCGAAGGACTTCACCGCCAAGAGCGGCGTGAAGATGAAGTTCGAGTTCGTGCCCTGGCCCAACTTTGCCGACCGCATGCTCAACGAGCTGAACAGCAAGGGCAAGCTGTGCGACCTGATCATCGGCGACAGCCAGTGGATCGGCGGCGCGGCCGAGAGCGGCCACTACGTCAAGCTGAACGACTTCTTCGCCAAGGAAGGCATCAAGATCACCGACTTCGCGCCGGCCACGGTGACCGGCTATGCCGAGTGGCCCAAGGGCACGCCGAACTACTGGGCACTGCCGGCGATGGGCGACGCCCTCGGCTGGACCTACCGCAAGGACTGGTTCGCCAAGCCCGAGCTGCAGGCCGAGTTCAAGAAGAAGCACAACCGCGACCTGGCCGCGCCCAAGACCTGGACCGAGTTCAAGCAGGTCGCCGAGTTCTTCTCCGGCCGCATGATCGACGGCAAGAAGGTCTACGGCACCTACCTCTTCACCGAGCGCGGCTCCGAAGGCATCACGATGGGCGTCAGCAACGTGCTGCACCCCTTCGGCTTCAAGTACCAGGACCCGAAGAAGCCGTACGCGATGGACGGCTTCGTCAACGGGCCGGACGCCATCCGCGGCCTGGAGTTCTACAAATCGCTCTACAAGTGCTGCACGCCGCCGGGGCTGACCAACTCCTACATGGGCGAGGGCCTGGACGCGTTCAAGTCGGGCCAGGTGGCGATGATGATGAACTGGTTCGCCTTCTTCCCCGGCCTGCACAAGGACCCGAACGTCGGCGGCGACAAGATCGGCTTCTTCGTGAACCCCTCCGACAAGGGCAAGGGCTCGCAGCTCGGTGGCCAGGGCATCTCGGTGGTGGCCTACTCGCCCAACCGCAACGAGGCGCTCGCGTACATCAAGTGGTTCGCCTCGCTCGACGTGCAGAAGAAGTGGTGGTCGCTCGGCGGCTACTCCTGCCACAAGGGCGTGCTGAACGACGCCGGCTTCAAGAAGAGCGCACCCTTCGCGGCCGAGTTCCTCGACGCGATGGACCAGGTGGTCGACTTCTGGGCCGAGCCGAGCTACGCGCAGTTGCTGCTGGCCGAGCAGAAGCGGGTGCATGACTTCGTCGTGGCCGACAAGGGCACCGCGAAGGAGGCGCTCGACGGGCTCGTCGCCGACTGGAAGAAGGTGTTCAAAGAGGACGGAAAGCTGAAGTGACGTGACCGGGGCCGGCCCTGCGCCGGCCCCATCCGAACGCACCCGACGCCATGTCCTCCGTCATTCAACGCGCTGCCAAAGCCACGCCTGCGCCGATTGCCCGGCGCATGCGCGGCCTGTCGGACCGTGCCATCGCCTGGCTGTTCATCGCGCCGACGATGCTGCTGCTGCTGGCGATCAACATCTTCCCGCTGATCTGGACGGTGAAGCTGAGCTTCACCAACTTCCGCGCCAACCGGCCGAATGCCGAAGTGGTGAGCGTCGGCATCGACCACTACGTGTCGATCCTCACCGACCCCGACATCTGGGGTCCGATGCAGGCCACCGCGCACTTCCTGTTCTGGACCATCACGCTGCAGACGCTGATCGGCTTCACCCTCGCCTGGCTGATCGACCGCAAGTTCCGCGGCCACGGCTTCTGGACCACGCTGATCCTGATCCCGATGATGCTGAGCCCGGCGGTCGTGGGCAACTTCTGGGCGTTCCTGTACCAGCCGCAGATCGGGCTGTTCAACTACGCGGTGAGCTTCTTCACCGGCATCCCGCCCTCGAGCTTCGAGATGCTCGGCTCGGTGAAGCTGGCGCCCTGGGCGATCGTGATCGTCGACACCTGGATGTGGACGCCCTACGTGATGCTGATCTGCCTGGCCGGGCTGCGCAGCATCCCCGACTACATCTACGAGGCCGCCGAGGTCGACCGTGCGTCGAGCTGGCGGCAGTTCTGGAGCATCACGCTGCCGATGGTGCTGCCCTTCGTGATGCTGGCGGTGCTGTTCCGCGGCATCGAGAACTTCAAGATGTTCGACCTGGTGAACCTGCTGACCAACGGCGGGCCGGGTTCGACCACCGAGGTGGTGTCGATCACGCTCAAGCGCGAGGCCTTCGAGAAGTGGCGCACCGGCTACTCGTCGGCGCTGGCGATCATCCTGTTCGTGGCGGTGTTCGGCTTGGCGAACATCTATGTGAAGGCCCTCAACGCGGTGAAGAACCGCTGACCCCATGAGCCAAGGCATCAGCACCGCCCACTCGGTCGTCGAGCCGACCACCACCTCCAAGCGCATCGCGATGACCGTCGTGGTGCTGTACGCGCTGATCACGCTGGTGCCGCTGCTGTGGATCCTGCTGACCAGCATCAAGAGCCCGCCGGACTCGATCAGCTACCCGCCGAAGGTGGTGTTCCAGCCCTCGATCGAGGGTTACTGCAACCTCTTCACCACCCGCTCGCGGCAGACCGAGGAGTACCTGAAGAGCCTGCCGCCGGCCGACGATGCCTGCGAGCAGATCGCGCGCAAGAACAGCATGGTGGTGGTCAGCCGCTCGAACTACCTGCCGCGCTTCGCCAATTCGCTGATCATCGCGATCGGCTCGACCCTGCTGTCGGTCGGGCTGGGCGTGATGGCCGCCTACGCCTTCTCGCGCTTCAAGGTGCCGGGCAAGGACGACCTGATGTTCTTCATCCTGTCGACGCGCATGATGCCGCCGATCGCGGTGGCGATCCCGATCTACCTGATGTACCGCGAGCTCGGCCTGTCGGACACCAAGCTCGGCATGATCCTGCTGTACAGCGCGGTCAACGTGTCGCTGGCGGTGTGGCTGCTCAAGGGCTTCATCGACGAGATCCCGCGCGAGTACGAGGAGGCGGCAATGGTCGACGGCTACACGCGGCTGCAGGCCTTCCGCAAGGTGGTGCTGCCGCAGGCCACCACCGGCATCGTGGCCACGGCGATCTTCTGCCTGATCTTCGCGTGGAACGAGTACGCCTTTGCCGTGCTGCTGACCAGCGGCGAGGCACAGACCGCGCCGCCCTTCATCCCGATCATCATCGGCGAGGGCGGGCAGGACTGGCCGGCGGTGGCGGCGGGCACCATGCTGTTCCTGATTCCCATCCTCGTCTTCACCGTGCTGCTGCGCAAGCACCTGCTGCGTGGCATCACCTTCGGGGCGGTGCGCAAATGAGCTCGAATGCCAGCCCCCCGTCCGCCGAGTACGACGGCCGGCCCCCCGAGGGGGCGCGGGCCGGCTCGGGAGCGGCCCAGCGCTCGGCCCGCACGTCGCGCTGGCCGAAGTGGCTGCGCCGCGGCCCGCTGGAGATGGCCGCCTGCGTCGTGATCGCACTCGGCATCTTCATGATGCTGCAGCCGTTCGCGCTGATCCTGTTCACCTGGTCGTTCGTCGTCACGCTGGCGGGCGTGGCGATGTTCACCATCGTCTCCAAGTTCCCCGAGTAGCCGCGCATGGCCGAGATCCGCGTCCAGAACCTGCACAAGGCCTTCGCCGACTTCACCGCGGTGAAGGACTCGAGCTTCACCGTCCGCGACGGAGAGTTCTTCTGCCTGCTCGGCCCCTCGGGCTGCGGCAAGACGACCACGCTGCGCATGATCGCGGGGCTGGAGCTGCCGACCTCGGGGCAGATCTTCCTCGGCGGCGAGGACGTCACCTTCAAGCGCGCGTCGCACCGCGACATCGCCTTCGTGTTCCAGCTCTTCGCGCTGTACCCGCACCTGAACGTGCGGCGCAACATCGCCTTCCCGCTGGTCTCGCAGGGCGTGGCGCGCGAGCAGATCGCCGCCAAGGTGGCGGAGGCCGCCCGCGTGCTGCGCATCGAGCACCTGCTGGACAAGCCGGTGTCGGGCCTGTCCAGCGGCGACCGCCAGCGCGTCGCGCTCGGCCGTGCGATCGTGCGCCAGCCACTGGCCTTCATGATGGACGAGCCGCTGGGCGCGCTGGACTCCGAATTCCGCGAGCTGATGTGCCAGGAGCTGCGCGGCCTGCACGACCGGCTGAAGGCCACCACCGTGTACGTGACGCACGACCAGCTCGAGGCGATGTCGATGGCCGACACCATCGCGATCATGAACCAGGGCGTGATCGAGCAGCTCGGCGCGCCGCAAGAGGTCTACGACCGGCCGGCCAGCGTGTTCGTGGCCGACTTCATCGGCTCGCCGGCGATGAACTTCCTGCCTTTCGAGGGCGGCTACCCTGCCGGCACGCGGCAGGTGCGTCTGGGCGGCGCACTGCTGGCGGCGCCCGAACTGCGCGAGGACGCGCCGGGCCCGGCCCTGCTGTACGGCGTGCGCCCCGAGCACGTGCGCTTCAGCGCCGAGTCCGCGCTGCGCGCCGAGGTGCTGGGCACCGAGTACCTCGGCACCAGCCAGGTCGTCACCTGCCAGACCGCGCAGGGCACGCTGCTGCGCGCCCGCGTCGGCACCGACGTGCCGGCCCATCGCGGCGACCAGGTCGGCCTGGCCTTCGACGCCGCGCAGGCCTCGCTGTTCGACGCCGCCAGCGGCCGCGCGCTGCGCACCGTGCGGCACGAGGCCGCCTCGCCCACGCGCGCTTCGCGCAAGCTGGTTCACGCCGGAGCCGCCCATGGCTGATCTGGTCTTGCAGGGCATCTCCAAGCGCTTCGGCGAGGTGCAGGCCGTGGCCGGCATGGACCTCGAGGTGGCGTCGGGCGAGTTCATCGTCCTGCTCGGCCCCAGCGGGGCGGGCAAGACGACCACGCTGCGCCTGGTCGCCGGGCTGGAGAAGCCCGACGCGGGCACCGTGCACATCGGCGGCCACGACATGACGGCGCTCGCGCCGGCGCTGCGCGACGTGACCTTCGTATTCCAGCAGTACTCGCTGTACCCGCACCTCAACGTGTTCGACAACCTCGCCTTCCCGCTGCGCTCGCCGATGCGGCGCCTCCCGGAAGACGAGGTGAAGCGCAAGGTCACTGAAGTCGCGAAGCTGCTGCGCATCGAGGACAAGCTGGCCAACCCGGCCACCAAGCTCTCTGGCGGGCAGATGCAGCGCGTGGCGATCGGCCGCGCGCTGGTGCGCGAGCCGGCGGTCACGCTGATGGACGAGCCGCTGTCCTCGCTCGACGCCAAGCTGCGCAACGACCTTCGCCTGGAGCTCAAGCGCATCCAGCAGGACATGGGCGCGACGCTGCTGTACGTGACCCACGACCAGACCGAGGCAATGACGCTGGCCACACGCATCGGCGTGCTCGAGAAGGGGCGCCTCGTGCAGGTGGGCACGCCGCAGCAGATCTACCAGGACCCGGTGAGCAGCTACGTCGCCGCGCGCCTGGGTGCGCCCCGCATCAACCTGCTGCCGCGCATGGCCGTCGGCAGCCTGCCCGCCCCGGCCGCCGCGGTCACCGTCGGCGTGCGGCCCGACGGCACGCGCCTCGCACCGGCGAACGGCCACGACACAGGCCACGCGCAGGCGCTGGTACGCCGCATCGAGCACCTGGGCGACCAGACGCACGTGCACGTCGCGCTCGGCGGCGCGGGCAGCGAGGTTGAACTGGTCACGCTGTGCCCCGACACCACCGGCCTCGAGCCGGGCCGCGCCGTTTGCGTCGAGTTCAGCATGCCGCTGTTCTTCGACGCCGCCGGCCAACGCATTCCCGGAGTCTGACGATGGACCTCAAGCGAACCCTGCAGGCCTGCACGCAGGTGCTGGTCGACCATGTCGAAGAGCTGACAGAGCTCGACTCGGCGATCGGCGACGGCGACCATGGCCTGAACATGCGCCGCGGTGCGCTGGCCATCCAGGCCAAGATGGCCGAGCTGGAGACGAAGAGCCTGAACGAGGCGCTGAAGACCATGGGCATGACCTGCATGTCCACCGTCGGCGGCTCGTCCGGCCCGGTATTCGGCACGCTGATGGTCACGCTGTCCAGGGAACTGCCGGAGCAGCCCGGTTCGGAAGACGTCGCCCGCGCACTGGCCGCCGGCATCGCGGCACTGAGCAAGCTGGGCAAGGTCGAGGTCGGCCAGAAGACGCTGCTCGACGTGCTGGACCCGGTGCAGAAAGTGCTCGCCGCCGGCGGTGACGACCTGGTCGCCCGCGTGCGCCAGTGCGCGCTCGACAGCGCGCAAGCGACGGCGAACATGGATGCCATCAAGGGCCGCGCATCCTTCCTCGGTGACCGGGCGCTCGGCCATGTCGACCCGGGCTCGCGCTCGATGGCGCTGATCATCTCCACCCTCTGCGACACGCTCTGACCACAAGGCAGGAATCGCCATGAAGAAGCTCATCAACGACGTCGAGACCGTGCTGGCCGAGAGCCTGGACGGCTTTGCCGCGGCGCATGCCGACATCGTCTCGCTCGGCGCCGAGCGGCAGTTCATCCGCCGCCGCCACGTCCAACCCGGCAAGGTGGCGCTGATCTCCGGCGGTGGCTCCGGCCACGAGCCCTTGCACGCCGGCTTCGTCGGTCACGGCATGCTCGACGCCGCCTGCCCGGGCCAGGTGTTCACCTCACCGACGCCGGACCAGATGCTGGCGGCGGCGCAGTCGGTCGAGGCCGGCGCCGGCGTGCTGTTCATCGTCAAGAACTACTCCGGCGACATGATGAACTTCGAGATGGCCGCCGAGATGCTCGACCGCGAGAACGCGACCGTCATCGTCAACGACGACGTGGCCGTCGAGAACTCCACCTACACCACCGGCCGCCGCGGCGTGGCCGGCACGCTGATCGTCGAGAAGATGGTCGGCGCGGCGGCCGAGCGCGGCATGAAGCTCGCCGAACTGAAGGCGCTGGGCGACGCAGTCAACAAGGCCACCGCGTCGATGGGCGTGGCGCTGACCTCCTGCACCGTGCCGGCGGCCGGCAAGCCGACCTTCCAGATCGGCATCGACGAGATGGAGATGGGCGTGGGCATCCATGGCGAACCCGGCCGCCGACGCGTCAAGCTGACCACGGCCGACGACATCGCCGAGGAACTCACCAGTTCCATCCTCAAGGACCTGTCGCTCAAGCCCGGCCAGGAGGTCATCCTGCTGGTCAACGGCTTCGGCGGCACGCCGCTGCTGGAGCTGTACGTGATGGTCAACGCCGCGCGCAAGGTGCTGGGCGGCGCCGGCGTGAAGGTCGTGCGGCACCTCACCGGCTCCTACGTGACCTCGCTGGAGATGGCCGGCTGCTCGATCACCGTCAGCGCCGTCGAGCCCGCCGCGCTGGCGCTGTGGGACGCCCCGGTGCACACTGCAGCCTTGCGCTGGGGCGTCTGACCCCCGGCACGCCACGCCGGCGTGCACGACAGCGCGAGGAGACGAGCCCATGAGGACGCTGATCCGCAACTGCGTGGTCTGGGACGGCAGCGGCGCTGCGCCGTTCGCAGCCGAGGTGCTGGTCGATGGGGCGCGCATCGCCCGCGTCGCCAAGGGCACGGCGGCACTGCCGACCGAGGGCGCGCAGGTCATCGATGCGCAGGGCATGACGCTGATGCCAGGGCTCGTCGAGGGCCACGCCCACCTGTCCTTCTGTGGCGCGCAGCGCAACACCGACCTTGGCGACATCCCGCCCGAGGAACACACCATCGCGACGCTGCACAACGCGAAGACGCTGCTCGACGCCGGCTTCACCAGCGCCTACAGCGCGGCCAGCGCCAAGCTGCGGCTCGACGTGGTGGTGCGCAACGAGGTCGACTCGGGACGCAGCCCGGGGCCGCGCATCCGCGCCGCCAGCCCGGAGATCACCGTCACCGGCGGCCTGGGCGACGAGAACCGCCTGCACATGGCCCGCGACAGCTTCGGCATCGTCGCCGACGGGCCCGAGGCCATCGCGCACGCGGTGCGCACCTGCATCCGCGAAGGCGTCGACAACATCAAGCTGAACATCTCGGGCGACGACTTCGTGCCCGCCAAGGGCGGCATGACGGTGATGCGCGAGGAAGAGGTGCGCATCGCCTGCGAGGTGGCGCACGACTTCGGCCGGCGCGTCGCCTCGCACTCGCGCGCCTCGAACGCCGTCAAGCGCGCGGTGCAGTGCGGCGTCGACGTGATCTACCACTGCGAGATGGCCGACAGCGAGGCGCTCGACCTGCTCGAGGCTGCACGCGACCGCGTCTTCGTCGGCCCGGCGATCGGGCTGATCCACAACACGCTCTACGAGGCCGAGGCCTTCGGCATCACTCGCGCGATGGCGCAGGACCTGGGCATGGAGCGCTGCCTGGAGAGCTCGCAGCGCACCTACGAGCAGATGCGCAAACGCGGCATCCGCGTCGTCATCGGCGGCGACTACGGCTTCGCCTGGACGCCGCAGGGCACCAATGCGCGCGACATCGAGCACTTCGTCAAGCTGTTCGGCTACTCGCCGAGCGAGGCGCTGCAATGCGCCACGCGCATCGGCGGCGAGCTGATGGGCCTCGACGTCGGGCTGGTGCAGGAAGGCCGCCTGGCCGACCTGCTGCTGGTCGATGGCGACCCGCTGCGCGATGTGCGCGTGCTGCAGGACGGACAGCGCCTGTGCCTGATCATGAAGAACGGGGTGGTGCACAAGATCGCCCCCGCCTTGTCAAGGTAACAGCGGCACGAAACCCTTCCGCGGCGTGAAACCGTCGCGTAAAATACAGGTTGTTACAAGCCGGGCGCAGGGAATGCCGCACCGGCATCAACCAAGGAAGGGGACGCCATGATCGACTCACTGCCCGTTCGCGAGTACCAGGAATCCCGCATCGAGGACGAGCCCATTCTCGGCTCGGTGCTGGCCCTGCCCGACGGCCGCATCCAGCCGCTGACCTGGACCGAGAAGCTGCTGCTCGCGCTGCGCCTGACCAACGCGAAGATGCTCGAGGCGCGCTACTACAAGCCCGCCGGGGCCTGAGGGTAACGGGTCGACCTCAGTCGACCCGGACGGTGACGACGACGCGGCGGTTCTGCGCCCGGCCCTCCGCCGTGGCGTTGTCCGCCACCGGCTTGGCAAAGCCCAGGCCGCGGCGCTCGATGTCGGCGTCGTTCATGCCGCCGCGGACCAGTTGCTGCGCCACCGACTGCGCGCGGCGCAGCGACAGCGTCTCGTTGTGGCGCGCACTGCCGACGTTGTCGGTGTGCCCCTCGACGATCACGCGCCCGATACCGGCGGCGCCGAGGCCACGTGCCACGCCGGCCACGGCCTCGCGCCCGCTGTCCGAGAGTTCGTCGGCGTTGGAGTCGAACAGCAGCTTCACGCCCAGATTGAGTTCCCAGGCGTCGCCGGCAGCGACGAAGCCCAGCCGCTGCAGCGAGGCGATCCTTTCCGTCTTCGCATCCTGTGGCGGCGGCGGTGGCGTCTGGCACGCAGCCAGCAGCATCGTCGCCCCGCCCGCCAGCAGCAGCCGGCGCCTCAGTCCTGGTTTCTTCTCCATCGCGTCACACTCCTAGGCGGCCATCGGCCTGGGCAGGTCGTCCACGCGCGCCTCGAACAGTTCCACCGATCCGCGTGAGCGGGCTTTCGCCCGGTACATCGCCGCATCGGCCGCGGCCAGCCATTGCTCCAGTGTGCCGCCGGCCTCCGGCAGCATCGCCAGGCCCACGCTGGCACTGGTCTCGATGCGGCCGTAGGCGGCACTGTCGATCGGCACCTGGATCGCCGAGGCAATCTTGGCGGCAATGCGCTGGGCGTCGTCGGCCGCACGCACCGGCGACAGCAACACCGCGAACTCGTCACCGCCGAGCCGCGCGACGAAGTCGCCGTCGCGCAGTTGCGTGCGAATGCGCCGCGCCACCTGCACCAGCAGCTCGTCGCCGGCCGCATGGTCGAGCGCATCGTTGACCGCCTTGAAGCGGTCGCAGTCGAGGAACAGCAGAGCCGAGGTCTCGCCGCGTGAGCGCGGCAAGCCCACGACCCGCGTCGCATGGGCGAGGAAGTTCGCCCGGTTCGGCAGCCCGGTCAGGTTGTCATGGAACGCCAGGTAGGACAAGGACTCGTTGGCCGTGCGCAGCGTTTCCTGCCCAGCCACCAGAGTGGCTTCGCGGCTCTGGATCTCCGCCAGCAGGGCATTGAAGTCCTCGCCGAGGTCGTGGATCTCCTTGACCGTGGCCGGCGGCGCACGCATCTCCAGCGCCCGCTCTGTGCGCGCGGTGCGCGTCAGCGCGGCCAGGCGGTTCAGCGGCCAGACGATGTCGCGCTCGATGCGGCGCGACAGCCGTGCCACCAGCCAGGCGTTGGCGGCAGTGCACAGCGCGATGGCCGCCAGCACCTTCATCAGGTAGACGAGCGAGCCGACGCCGCGGCCCTGGACGCGCACCTCGCCGTACGGCCGACCCTCATGGACGATGGCAGCACCGGCCTTCTGGGCGAACAGCAGCGCGGCCGTGTCGGCCAGTGCGGCGTCGATCGGCGTGTCGCTTCGTACCTCCCAGGCCGCCAGCGTGCGCCCGTGGCGATCGACGATCTCTGCGCTGCGCAGTTGCTCGCGCGCCGCGACCATCGCCAGCACCTCCTGTGCGGCACCGGCGTCGCCGAACACCGTCGCCGCCTCTGCCGTGTAGGAGATCGATCGGGCCACCAGCGTCAGGTTGTGGTCGACCTGGCCGCGCAGCGTGACGAAGGAGACCACGGTCAGCACCAGTGCCGCGGCCACGACCGCGGCCAGTCCGAGCCGCAGGTGCGCCGCGCGCAGCGCGTCCAGCAGGGGCTGGCGGGCGCTCATTGGGCGCCTCCCGTCGTGCCACGCGCGATGCGCAGCACCATCGGGTGCACGCGCAAGCCGCTGCGGGCGATCGCGTCGAGATTGGCGCCGAAGCGCACTGCAGTGGCCGACGATTCGAGGCAGAACATGCCGCCGTCGCTGCAGAAGTCCGGGCCTTCGCCGAGCACCAGCACCGGCTGGCCGACCGTCGCCTTCAGCACCTCACGGCCGGCTGCCGGGTCCTGCCCGGCCACGTAAACCGCGTCACAGGCGCCGCGCAGCTGGCCCGCGCCTGACAGCATCCGCACCGTGACGCCGCGCTGGGCCGCACCGACCTCGGCCGAGCGCAGCACCTCCTCGACAGCGCCGCCGCGGCCGAGCAGGCACAGCCGGATCGGCGTGAGCTCGGACGGCCAGCGCGTGTAGCTCAGGATGCCAGCCACGACTGTCGCCACCGAGGCCTGCGGCGCGGCGCTCTGCGCCATTGCAGCGGTGCAGACCAGCGATGCGGCCAGGAGGAAGGCAGCGCGGACAGACATCCCGGGAGTGTCGGACGATCACCGCGCGGAATGCCGCCACGGCGGAGTTCGATGCACAGAACTGCCGTGTCAAATGTCGCGCCGCCGGGCGCGGGCCGCGCTCAGGGCAGCAGGACGCTGCAACCCGTCGTCTTGCGCGCTTCCAGGTCGCGATGCGCCTGAGCTGCCTCCTTCAGGGCGTAGCGCTGGTCGATGCGGATCTTCACCGCGCCGCTCTTGACCACCGCGAACAGGTCGTCGGCCATCACCTGGGTCGACTCGCGCGTGGCGATGTGGGTGAACAGCGTCGGCCGCGTCACGTAGATCGAGCCCTTGGCGGCGAGCTGGCCGAGGTCGATTGGCGGCACCTTGCCGGAGGCGTTGCCGAAGTTGGCCGCCAGGCCGAAGGGACGCAGGCAATCGAAGGAGCGCACGAAGGTGTCCTTGCCGACCGAGTCGTAGACCACCTTCAGCCCCTGCCCGCCGGTGATCTGCTTGACGCGCTCGACGAAGTCCTCGCTCTGGTAGTTGATCGCGAAGGCGGCGCCGTGCTCCAGCGCGAGCTGGCACTTCGCGTCGCTGCCAGCGGTACCGATCAGCTGCAGGCCAAGCGCCTTGGCCCACTGGCAGGCAATCAGCCCGACGCCACCGGCCGCGGCGTGGAACAGCACGAAGTCGCCCGGCTGCAGGCCGCCTGCCGGCAAGGTCTTGCGGAACAGGTACTGCACGGTCAGGCCCTTGAGCATCATCGCCGCGCCGGTCTCGAAGTCGATCTCGTCGGGCAGGCGGCAGACGCACTTGGCCGGCATCACGCGGGCCTCGCTGTAGGCGCCGGGCGGGTTGCTGGCATAGGCCGCACGGTCGCCGACCTTCAGGTGCGTGACACCCTCGCCCACCGCCTCGACCACGCCGGCGGCCTCCATGCCCAGGGACAGCGGCAGCGGGTTGGCGTACAGGCCGGTGCGCTGGTAGACGTCGATGAAGTTCAGTCCGCAGGCGTGGTGGCGGATGCGGATCTCGCCGGGGCCGGGTTCGCCGACCTGCACCTCGTCGAGTTGCATGGCCTCGGGGCCGCCGTAGGCGGCGACGCGAATGACTTTGGCGGTCTGGGGCATCGTTCTTGTCCTGCTCGGTTGAAGGGCCGTCGATCCGCTATCGTGCCAGAGACCGCCCATCGCCATGCGCCGCCTGACCATCGCTCCCAACCTGGCCCTGGCCACCCTGTGGGCCGACATGCTCACCCATGCCGGCATCACGACGCATGTGCAGCGCGCCTTCGCCAGCAGCATCGCCGGCGAACTGCCGCCCGACCAGGCCCAGCCCGAGCTGTGGGTGATGGACGACGAGCGGCTCGAGGCCGCCCGCACCCTGCTCGCACAGCTGCGCCACGCCCCGCACCGGCATTGGGCCTGCCCAGGCTGCGGCGAGATCGTCGACGGGCCGTTCGAGCAGTGCTGGAACTGCGGGGCGGCAATGCCCTGACGCACGGGGTTCGCTCGACCACCACCGGGCGCCAGTGCAGCCGTTCACGCAGATCGTGTCCGGTCCGTCGTTTTGGGGGCGACGCGACGCGCGGCCGGCCTGCGTTCGACGTTAGGATGCCCGGTCACGGGTGGAGAAGGCCGGTTCGACTGGCAGCGCCTGGTGGGGGAACTCGATGACTGCCTTCCTGCGGGCCCATGCCCGCTTCTTCGTCGCGGCCGCGCTGTTCAGCCTGGTGATCAACCTGGCGCTGCTGGCGCCGTCGCTGTACATGCTGCAGGTGTTCGACCGCGTGCTGACCACGCGCAGCGTCGAGACACTGGTCATGCTGTCGTTGATCACCGCCGGCGCGCTGCTGCTGATGCTGGTGCTCGACGCGCTGCGCGGCCGCCTGCTGGCGCTGATGGGCGGGCTGTTCGAACGTGGCATCGGCCGGCGCGTGCTGCAACGCGTGCTCGACGACGCCGCGCTGCTCAACCCCGCCCAGCAAAGCCATGCGCTGCGCGACGTCGGCGTGCTGCGCGCCTTCCTCAGCGGTGCCGGCATCGTGGCGCTGATCGACGCGCCGTGGATGGTCGTCTACCTGGCGCTGATCGCCCTCTTCAGCCCGCTGCTCGGCGCCATCGCACTGGCCAGTGCGCTGCTACTGGTGGCGCTGACCTGGCTGAACGAGCGCACCACGCGCCAGTCGCTGGAGCGCACCCAGCAACAGATGCGCGATGCCGGGCAGTTTGTCGACGCCGCGCTGCGCAATGCCGACGTGGTGCGGGCGCTGGGCATGGCGCCGGCGATGTCGCGCCGCTGGGAGGCGCTCAGCGGCCAGCTGCAGTCGCAGCAGCTCGGCATCCAGCGCATCTCCGGCAGCATCGGCTCGGCCACACGCTTCCTGCGCCAGTCGGTGCAGGTGCTGATGATGGCGGTGGCCGCCTGGCTGGTCATCCAGCAGCAGGCCACGCCGGGCGTGATGATCGCGGTCACCATCATCCTCGGCCGCGCACTGGCGCCGGTCGAGGCGCTGATCGCGCAGTGGAAGCAGCTGGTCGAGGCGCGCATCGCCTGGCGGCGCCTGAACGAGCTGATCGGCAAGGAGGTGCCCGGCCGCTTCGCTGCGCTGCCGGAGCCGACCGGCGCGGTGTCGGTCGAGGGCCTGAGCTACCTGCCGCAGGGCTCGCAGCGCGCCATCGTGCGCCAGGTCAGCGTCGAGATCGCCCGCGGCGAGGTGCTGGCCATCGTCGGGCCCAGCGGCTCGGGCAAGTCGACGCTGGCGCGCCTGCTGCTGGGTGTCATTCCGCCCAGCGGCGGCCAGGTGCGGCTGGACGGTGCCGCGCTGTCGCAATGGGACCCGGATCGCCTGGGCCGCCACGTCGGCTACATGCCGCAGGACGTGGCGCTGTTCGGCGGCACCGTCGCCGAGAACATCGCCCGGCTCGGTGAGGTGCAGGACGCCTCGGTGGTCGAGGCCGCGCAACGCGCCCAGGTGCACGAGATGATCGTGCGGCTGCCGCAGGGCTACGACACGCCGGTCGGCGAAGGCGGCCGCTGGCTCTCGGGCGGGCAGCGCCAGCGCGTCGGCCTGGCGCGGGCGCTGTACGGCAACCCGCGGCTGGTGGTGCTCGACGAGCCGAACGCCCACCTCGACCACGACGGCGAGCAGGCGCTGGCGCGTGCCATCGCCGAGATGCGCAGCCGCGGCACGACCGTCGTGCTGATCACCCAGCGCACGCAGATCCTCTCGGTGGCCGACCGCATCATGGTGATGCGCGACGGCATGGTCGAACGCATCGGCGTGCGCCAGGAGAAGCCTGTCGAAGGCCAGGCCGACCATGCCGCCGCGACGCCGGGCGTCGCCGCCATCCACGCCAACCGCGCGAGCTGAACACCGTGAGCGAACTGACCCTGCCCCCTGCCGCCGCCACGGCGACACCCGCCCCGCTGGCCGCCGGCACCGACCTCAGCGGCGCCTGGACCCACCATGCCGCCGCCACCGTGCGCTGGGGCGTGATCGCCACGGTGCTCTCGGTCGGCGGCTTCTTCGCCTGGACCTCGTTCGCGCCGCTGGCCGGCTCGATCGTCGCGATGGGCCTGGTGAAGGTCGACACCAACCGCAAGACCGTGCAGCACCGCGACGGCGGCACCGTCCAGCGCATCCTGGTGCGCGAAGGCGAGGCGGTGAAGGCCGGGCAGCTGCTGGTCGAGCTGGCCGACACCCGCGTCGACGCCACGCTCGACCAGGCCAGCGCGCAGCTCGACGCGATGCGCCTGCGCCAGTTGCGCCTGAACGCCGAGCGCGAGTTCGCGCCGGTGTGGCGGGTGCCCGAGGCCTGGCGCAAGCGCCTGACCGAACCGCGCGTGGCCGAGGTGGTGGCGCGCGAGCAGAGCCTGTTCACCACCCGGCGCAGCGCGCTGGACGCGCAGATGCGCCAGATGCGCGGCCAGGTCGACGAGGTGGCGCGCGAGATCGCCGCACGTGAACGCGAGGCCGAGTCGGTGCGCATGGCGCTGCAGCACATGCGCGAGGAGGTGCAGGTCAACGAGGCGCTGATGGAGCAGCAGTTCGTCAACAAGACGCGCGTGCTCGGCCTCAGGCGCGCCGCCGCCGAGTACGAGATGAAGGCCGGCGAGAACGCCGCCGAGCTGTCGCGCGCCAAGCGCAGCGCGACCGACCTGGAGCTGCGCATCAGTACGCTGCGCGACAGCTATGCGCAGGAAGCCAGCACCGAGCTGCGCGACGTCAGCAACAAGGTCGTCGAGTTGGAGGAGCAGCTGCGCACCGCCAGCGATGCCTCGAGCCGGCAGCAGATCGTCGCGCCGGTGGCCGGCCGCGTGGTCGACCTTCGCGTGACCACCCCGGGCGGTGCCATCGGCCCGCGCGACCCGATCATGGACATCGTGCCCGACGACGCGCCGCGCATGGTCGAGGCGCGTGTCGCGGTCGACGCCGTCGGCGAGCTGCGCAACGGCCTGCATGCCGACGTGCGCCTGACGCCCTACCGGCAGCGCGACACGCCGCTGGTCGACGGCAAGCTCATCTACGTCTCGGCCGACTCGCTGACCGACCGGCAGAGCGGCGCGCCCTACTTCGTGATCCACGTCGAGCTCGACCGTGCCTCGCTGGAGGCGGCGGGCAACCCGATCGTCTCGCCGGGCATGGGCGCCGAGGTGTTCGTGCGCACGCGTGAACGTTCGGCGCTCGACTACCTGCTCGAGCCGCTGGTCAACGCCACGCGGCGCTCGTTCAGAGACCACTGACGCCAGGCGGGCGCACGGCGGCGGCGATACTCGCCGCATGTCTGCCCTCACCCCGCGCATCGCCTTCATGCTGACCCTGCCGCCCCTGCTCTGGGCGGGCAATGCGGTGGTCGGGCGTGCGCTGGTGGGCAGCGTTCCGCCGCTGGCACTCAATGCCATGCGCTGGTGGCTGGCACTGGCGCTGCTGCTGCCGCTGGGCTGGCGCGTGCTGCGCGAGCCGGGCCTGATCGGCGCGCGCTGGAAGCACCTCGCGCTGCTCGGCCTGGTCGGCGTGGGCAGCTACAACGCACTTCAGTACCTGGCGGTGCAGACCAGCACGCCGCTGAACGTCACGCTGATCGCCGCTAGCGCGCCGGTCTGGATGCTGCTGACCGGGCTGCTGTTCTACGGCGAACGGCCGGGGGCACGGCAGATCGCCGGTGCGGCGCTGTCGCTGGTCGGTGTGGCGCTGGTGATCTCGCGCGGCAGCCTGGAGACGCTGCGTCAGGTCACGCTCGTGCCCGGCGACCTGCTGATGCTGCTGGCCATCGCGCTGTGGTCGGTGTACAGCTGGATGCTGGCGCGGCCACCGCCATCGATGCGCGGTGACGACCGCCCGGCGTGGAACTGGGCCGAGTTCCTGCTCGTGCAGGTGCTGTTCGGCACGGTGTGGGCGACGCTCGGGGCCGGCGTCGAAGCGCAGGTCTCGCCGGCCGCGATCGCCTGGTCGCCCGGGGTGATCGCCGCGCTGGTCTACGTGGCCGTCGGCCCGTCGCTGATCGCCTACCGCGCCTGGGGCCTGGGCGTGGCCACCGTCGGCCCGGCGATCGCCGCCTTCTTCAGCAACCTGACGCCGGTGTTCGCCGGCGTGATGTCGGCGGCGCTGCTCGGCGAGGCGCCGAGCTGGTACCACGCCGGCGCGTTCGTGCTGATCGCCGCCGGCATCGCGGTGTCGTCGCTGCCGCGGCGCTGATCAGGACGCCGGCCGCTGGTTGAGCATCAGCCAGTAGCTGCCCAGCTCGCGCGCGGCCCGAACGAAGTTCTCGAAGTCCACCGGCTTGACGATGTAGCTGTTGACGCCGAGCTGGTAGCTCTCGACCAGGTCGCGCTGCTCCTTCGAGGAGGTCAGCATCACGACCGGGATGCCGCGCGTGCGCTCGTCGGCCTTGATGCGCGCCAGCACCTCCAGGCCATCGACCTTCGGAAGCTTGAGGTCCAGCAGCACGAAGCGCGGTGCGTCCTCGATGCGCCGGTCGGCGTAGGCGCCTTCGCAGAACAGGAACTCCAGCGCCTCGGCACCGTCGCGCGCCACGTGGATGCGGTTGACGATGTTCGCCTTGCGCAGGCCGCGCAGCGTCATCTCCAGGTCGAGCGGGTTGTCCTCGACCACGAGGATCTCGAAGGCTTCCGGCACGTCCACGCTCGGTTCCCTCAGCCCAGTGTGAAATGAAAGCTCGCGCCGCGGCCGGGCTCGCCCTGGGCGCGCACGCTGCCGCCGTGGCGCTGCACGATGCGCTGCACGATCGCCAGGCCGACGCCGGTGCCCTCGAACTCGTCGGCACGGTGCAGGCGCTCGAACACGCCGAACAGCTTGTGCGCATAGCGCATGTCGAAGCCGGCGCCGTTGTCGCGGACGAAGTACTCGACGGCACCTTCGCGGAGTTCGTGGCCGATCTCGATGGTCGCCAGCTCGCGCTGCCGGGTGTACTTGATGGCATTGGCCAGCAGGTTCACCCAGACCTGGCGCAGCAGGGCCGGGTCGGCCTCGCAGGCCGGCAGCTCGCCGACGTGCAGCTCGATGTGCCGCCCTTCGCACTGGGGCGCCAGGCTCTCGTAGGCGTGCCGCGCGAGCTTCGCGACGTCGACCGGCCGGCGCGTCAGCGACTGCCGGCCCAGGCGCGAGAACTCGAGCAGGTCGTCGATCAGCGTGCCCATCTTCTGTGCCGTGTCGCGGATGACGCCGAGGTAGCGCTTGCCCTCGGTGGGCAGGCTCGCGCCATGGTCCTCGATCAAGGCCTGCGAGAAGCCGTCGAGCGCGCGCAGCGGCGTGCGCAGGTCGTGCGAGACCGAGTAGCTGAACGCCTCGAGCTCCTTCACCGCCGCCTGCAGTTCGGCGGTGCGCTCGGCCACGCGACGTTCGAGCTCGGCGTTCATGCGCTCGACCTCGTCCTCGATGCTGCGCCGCGGCGTGACGTCGGCACACTGCAGCACGCCGAACAGGGTGCGGCCGGATTCGTCGTCGACTCGCGCACCGCTGTAGGCGAACACCTTGTGCCAGCCCAGTTCGCGGTGGTGGATGCGCAGCTCGAGCTGACGCAGCGTCTGGCCGCGCATCACCCGGGTCAGCGGCCACTCCGAGTTCCTCAGCAGCGTGCCGTCGAGGTGGCGCAGCTCGTACATCGTGCGCACCTGCTCGACGGTCAGGCCCTCGGCCGTCTCGGCCGTCATGTCGTGCATCGCCAGCGCCGTGGCATTCCATCCCGACAGGCGGCCTTCGGCGGAGCACAGCATCACGCCCTCGGTCATGTGTTCGAACACGGCCGTCAGGCGCGCCCGGCTGTCGAGCAGCGCCTGCTCGGTGCGCTTGCGCTCGGTGATGTCGGCCACCGTGCCGTGCCACAGCATGCCGCCATCGGGTTCCGCCACCGGCGTGGAGTGGCCTTCGATCCACTGTTCTGCACCGTCGGCGCGGACCATACGGAACTCGGCTCGCCAGGGCCGCCCTTCGAGCGCCGAGGCATTGATCGACGAGCGCACGCGCTCGATGTCGTCCGGGTGAATGTTCGCGATCACCTGGCTGGCGTCGCGTGCCACGGTACCGGCGGGCAGGCCGTAGAGCTGCTCGACGCGGGCGCTGCCGAAGGGAAAGCTGAGGCTGCCGTCGGCCGCGCGGCGGAAGGTGCACAGCACCGACGGTGCCACATCGGCGATGGCGGTGATGCGCTGCTGCTCGGCCAGCAGCGCGAGCTGCGCGCACTTGCGCTCGGTGATGTCCTCGGCGATGCCGGCCACGCGCGCCGGCGGCAGGCTGTCCGACGCGGCGACGTGGCCGACGTCATGGATCCAGCGCTCCTGCCCGTCGGGCCGCACGATGCGGTACTCGGCGTCGTAGCGCGCCTGATGCGGGTTGACCAGCCAGCGGCCGAAGGCCTCTACGACCATCGCGCGGTCGTCGCCATGGATGCATTGCGCCCACAGGCTCGCCTCGTCGTACAGCGCCTGCACCGGCCAGCCCCACACCGACTGGAAGGCCGGACTCACGAAGGACACGCGCTGTACGGGGATGAGTTCCCGCACCCACAGCACGTGGCGCTCGGCCGAGGCGAACTGCAGGAAAAGCGCCGCCAGCTCCTGCTCGGACTGCGCGCCGGCAGCGAACTCGCCCTGCGGTGCTGTCGGCGGCATGCCCTTGTACTGCGGCTGGTGGCTCATGGCGGCTTCGAATTGCCGCGATTATCACGAATGACACCTCGCCTGATGCACGGGCTTTCGCTGACCCGCCCGCGCCGCGCGTCAGAAAGTGCCGGGGTAGGCGCCGCCGTCGAGCAGGATGTTCTGGCCGGTGAGATACGCCGCATGGCGGCTGCACAGGAAAGCGCAGAAGGCACCGAACTCGTCGGCCGTGCCCATGCGCTGCGCCGGAATCGCGACACGCCGCTTGTCGATCATCGCCTCGACGCTCTGCCCACTCTTCGTCGCCGCCGCCTGCATCGTCGTGCGGATGCGGTCGGTGTCGAACCAGCCGGGCAGCAGGTTGTTGATGGTCACGTTGGCCGCGGCCAGCTTCTGCTGTCGCGCCAGGCCGGCGACGAAACCGGTCAGCCCGCTGCGTGCGCCGTTGGACAGGCCCAGCGTGTCGATCGGCGCCTTCACGGCACCCGAGGTGATGTTGATGACGCGGCCGAAGCCGCGTGCGGCCATCGCATCGACCGTGGCCTTGATCAGCTCGATCGGCGTCAGCATGTTGGCGTCGACAGCCTTGATCCAGGCATCGCGATCCCAGTCGCGGAAGTCGCCGGGCGGCGGGCCGCCCGCGTTGTTGACCAGGATGTCGACCTGCGGGCAGGCGGCCAGCGCCGCCGCGCGGCCCTCCGGCGTGGTGATGTCGCCGGCCACCGCAATCACCTGCACGGCGGGAGCGGCGGCGCGGATCTGCGCCGCCGTCGCGTTCAGCGTGTCGGCGCCGCGCGCGGTCACGACCACGTTGACGCCCTCGCCGGCCAGCGCCATCGCGCAGCCCTTGCCCAGCCCCTTGCTGGCGGCGCACACCAGCGCCCAGCGTCCTGCGATGCCCAGATCCATGCGAATCGTCTCCGTCGGAAGAAGGTTGATCTCAGCGCCAGCGCGCCAGCAGCCACACGCCCAGCAGCACCAGCGCCGTGCCGGCTGCCACCCAGGCCGTGAACGGCTCGCCGAGCAGCAGCACGCCCATCAGGAGGGTCGACATCGGGCCGATCATGCCGGTCTGCGCGGTCAGCGTGGAGCCGATGCGCTCCATCGCCATCATCACCATCAGCACCGGTGCGAAGGTGCACAGCGTGGCGTTGAGCAGCGACAGCCAGAGCACCTGCGGTGCCACCTCGGTGGCCGCCGAGAGCGGCCGCAGCACGAGGAACTGCACGATGCACAGCACGCAGGCCACGCTGGTGGCCAGGCCGGTCAGGCGCAGCGAGCCCAGGCGCTTGACCACCTCGCCGCTGTAGACGAGGTAGACCGCATAGCTGAGCGCGCTGCCGAAGACCAGGGCGGCACCAAGCGCCACGTCGCGCCCGGCGAGTTGCAGATCGTGCGCGAAGACCAGCATCACGCCGCCGTAGCTGACCGCCATGGCCACGAGTTGCCGGCCGGTCGCCTTGCGTCCGAACAGCAACCAGCCGAGCAGCAGCACGATGGTCGGGTTGAGATACAGCACCAGGCGCTCGAAGCTGGCCGTCACGTAGGCCAGGCCGGCGAAGTCGAGGAAGCTGGCCAGGTAGTAGCCGCTGAAGCCGAGGCCGAGGATGGCGAGCTTGTCCCGCCGCGTCAGCGCCGGCTGGCCGCGGCTCGCCCACCAGGCCAGCGCGACGAACAGCGGCAGCGCGAACAGCATGCGCAGCATGATCAGCGTCACCGCATCGACACCATGCCGGTAGGCCAGCTTGACGATGATCGCCTTGCCCGAGAAGGCGACCGAGCCCGCGGCCGCGAGCGCCAGCCCGGGCAGCACGGACGCGGGGGGATGCTCGGCTGCGACGGCGCGTGAACTCATGACCGGGCGGATTCTACGGAGTGGATCGAGCGGCCGCGGCGCGCCGGGGGTTGTGTTCCGCTCATGTCCTCCGGAGCCGCTTCGCGGCTCCTCCCCCTTTACTTCGCTGCACACAACCCCCGACACGCCGCGGTGGCACCACTGAGGTCATCGCAGGACTCCAGCGGTGCTCGCCTGGGGCGGTGGGAGAAGGCTGGAGCGAAGTCAAGGAGGAGGGCTCGCGCAGCGAGCCCGGGGGACATGAGCGGAAGCCTTCACCCACCGCCCCAGGCTTGCGCCGAGCTGCAACCGCTACGTGCCGAACGCCGCCGCCTTTCAGCGCGGAACGACCGCAGTGACCTCGATCTCCACCTTCGCCCGGTCTTCCATCAGCGCACTGACCTGGACCGCGCTCATCGCCGCGTGGTAGACGCCGATCAGATCGCGGAACACCGCGCCGACCTCGCGGCCGCGCGACAGGTACTCGCGTTTGTCGGTCACGTACCAGGTCATGCGCACGATGTGCTCCGGCTTCGCGCCGGCTTCGGCCAGCACCGCGACGATGTTGGCCAGCGCCTGCCGCGTCTGGTCGACGAAGTCGTCGCTCTCGAAGCGCTGCGCCGCGTTCCAGCCAATCTGGCCGGCCACGAACACCAGCCGGCCTTCGGCGGCGACACCGTTCGAATAGCCCCTGGGCTGCTCCCAGCCGGGCGGTTGAAGGACCTGGATCATGGGGTGGGTCTCAGTCTGAAGCGCTGCAGCTTGCCGGTCTCGGTGCGCGGCAGCGCGGTGCGGAACTCGATCGCCCGCGGGTACTTGTAGGGTGCGATGGACTGCTTGACGAAGTCCTGCAGTTCGCGCGCCAGCGTGTCGGACGCTTCGTGGCCCGGCCGCAGCACGACGAAGGCCTTGACGATCTGGCCGCGTTCCTCGTTGGCGACGCCGATCACGCCGCATTCGGCCACCTTCGGGTGCAGCAGCAGCGCGCTCTCCACCTCGGGGCCGGCGATGTTGTAGCCGCCGCTGATGATCATGTCGTCGGTGCGCGCCTGGTAGACAAAGAAGCCGTCGGCATCGACGAGGTAGGCGTCGCCGGTGACGTTCCAGCCGTGCTGCACGTACTGCGCCTGGCGCGGGTCGGCGAGGTAGCGACAGCCGGTCGGCCCCTTCACCGCGAGGCGCCCGACCTGGCCCCGCGGCAGCGGTCGGCCTTCGTCGTCGATCACGCAGGCCACATAGCCCGGTACGGCCGTGCCGGTGGCGCCGGGCTTCGCGTGCAACTCGTCGTGCGAGATGAAGATGTGCAGCAGCTCGGTGGAGCCGATGCCGTCGATCAGCTCGATGCCGCTGGCCTGCTTCCACAGCGCTCGGGTGGCGGCCGGCAGCGCCTCGCCGGCGCTGACGCACTTCTTCAGCGACGACAGGTCGTGGCCACCGAGCTGCGCCGCCATCGCGCGGTACGAGGTCGGGGCGGTGAAGCAGATGCTGGCGCGGTACTGGGCGATGGCCGCCGGCAGCGCCTCGGGCGAGGGTTTCTCCAGCAGCACCGTCGAGGCACCCACCGACAGCGGGAACAGCAGCAAGCCGCCCAGGCCGAAGGTGAAGGCCAGCGGCGGGCTGCCGATGAAGACGTCGTCGGCCGCCGGCCGCAGCACGTGGCGCGGCCAGCAGGCACAGGCGGCCATCACGTCGCGGTGGAAGTGCATCGTGCCCTTGGGCTGGCCGGTGGTGCCCGAGGTGAAGGCGATGATGCAGGTGTCGTCCTTCGAGGTCTTCACGTTCTCGAAGCTTGCCGGCTTCGCGGCCGACAGTGCGTCGAGTCCGGCCGGATCGCTGCTGTTGAAATGCAGCACCTGCGTCAGCGTCGGGCAGGCCGGGCGCGCCAGTGCCAGTTCCTCGGCCAGCCGCGCATCGCACAGCGCATGCGTGATCTCGGCCTTGGCGACGATCTGCGTCAGTTCCTTGGCGCGCAGCAGCGGCATGCTGCCGACCGCGATGCCGCCGGCCTTGACCACCGCGAACCAGCAGGCGGCCAGCATCGGCGAGTTGGCGCCGCGCAGCAGCACACGGTTGCCGGGCACCAGACCGAGATCGTCCACCAGCACACGCGCGATGCGGTTGACCTGGGCCTGCAGGTCGGCGTAGCTCCAGCGCACACCGGCCCCTTGCACGCACAGGCGATCGCCCTGCCCACGTTCGACCCAGCGGTCGAGCAGCTCGGTCGCACAGTTGAGCTGTTCGGCGAACTGCAGCCCGGGGCTGTCGAACAGGAACTCCGGCCACTGCTCGCGCGGCGGCAGGTGGCGTTCGGCGAAGGTGTCCACATGTGCAGTCGGCATGTCACGCCTCCTTCAGCAGGTCCTTGCCGATGATCAGCTGCTGCACCTCGGTCGCGCCCTCGTAGATGCGCAGCGCGCGGATCTCCCGGTACAGCGACTCGACCACATTGCCGTGCACCACGCCGGCACCGCCCCACAGCTGCACGGCGGCGTCGATCACTTGCTGCGCGCCCTCGGTGGCAGCCATCTTGGCCATCGCCGCCTCTCGCGTCACGTTGCGGCCCTGGTCACGCTGCCAGGCAGCGCGGTAGGTCAGCAGTGCGGCACTGTCGATGGTGGTCGCCATCTGCGCGAGCTTCGCCTGCGTGAGCTGGAAGTCTGCCAGCCGCTGGCCGAACATCGGCCGGCTCTTCGCGCGCTGCAGACCTTCGTGCAGCGCGCGCCGGCCGAAGCCGAGCGCCGCCGCCGCCACCGAGGTGCGGAAGACGTCGAGCGTGCGCATCGCGATCTTGAAGCCTTCGCCGGGTTCGCCGAGCCGGTTCGCCTTCGGCACGCGGCAGCCGCTGAAGCGCAGCCGCGCCAGCGGGTGCGGCGCGATGACGTCGATGCGTTCGGCGATCTCGAAGCCCGGTGTGCCGGCCTCGACGACGAAGGCGCTGATGCCGCGGCTGCCGGCCGCCTCGCCAGTGCGTGCGAACAGCACGTAGAGATCGGCGATGCCACCATTGCTGATCCAGGTCTTCTCGCCGTCGATCACATAGGCATCGCCATCGTCCCGCGCGGCGCAGGCCATCGCCGCCACGTCGGAGCCGGCCTCGGGCTCGGACAGCGCGAAGGCCGCCAGCGCCGCACCCGACGCCACCCGCGGCAGGAAGCGCTCGCGCTGCGCATGCGTGCCGGCCAGCGAGATCGCGCCCGAACCCAGGCCCTGCATCGCGAAGGCGAAGTCGGCCAGGCCATGGTGCCAGGCCAGCGTCTCGCGCAGCAGGCAGATCGCGCGGGTGTCGATCACTTCGGTGGCGCCGCCGTAGGCCGTGCCGGCCACCGCGTGGCGCAGCCAGCCGGCGGCACCGAGCTGCTGCACGAGCGCGCGACATTGCGCATCGACATCGGCATCGTGCGCCGCGCCTCTCAGGTGGCGCGAGGCCCAGGCGCCGAGGTGCGCGGCCAGGTCGCGGTGGCGATCCTCGAAGAAGGGCCAGGCGAGGTGGTCGTGTCGCATCTCAGTCGCCCTGGAACTCGGGCTTCTGCTTGGCGACGAAGGCGTGGTACGCACGCTGGAAGTCCTGCGTCATCATGCAGATCGCCTGCGCCTGTGCCTCCGATTCGATCGCCTCGTCCACGCCCATGGACCACTCCTGGTGCAGCATGCGCTTGGTCATCGCGTGGCCGAAACTCGGGCCGGCGGCCAGTTCGGCCGCCCAGTCGATCGCCGCGGCGCTCACCGCCTCCGGGTCGGCCAGCCGGTTGTAGAAGCCCCAGGCCAGCGCCTCCTCGCCGGGCAGCGCGCGGCCGGTGTAGAGCAGCTCCGAGGCCCGCCCCTGGCCGACGATGCGCGGCAGGATGCTGCAGGCGCCCATGTCGCAGCCGGCCAGGCCGACCCGCGTGAACAGGAAGGCGACCTTGCTGCGTGCGGTGCCGACCCGAAGGTCGGAGGCCATCGCGACGATCGCACCGGCGCCCGCACACACGCCGTCGATCGCCGCGATCACCGGCTGCGGGCAGGCGCGCATCGCCTTGACCAGGTCGCCGGTCATGCGCGTGAAGGTCAGCAGGTCCGGCATGCTCATCGCGATCAGCGGGCCGATGATCTCGTGCACGTCGCCGCCGGAGCAGAAGTTGCCACCCTCGCCCTGCACCACCACCGCACGCACGTCGTCGGCGTAGGCGAGGGTGCGGAACAGATCGCGCAGTTCGGAGTAGGAGTCGAAGGTCAGCGGGTTCTTGCGCTCCGGCCGGTTCAGCGTGATCACGCCGACCTGCCGCACCACGCGCCAGCCGAAGTGCTGCGGCGTCAGCCCGGCCAAGCTGCTGCGGTTGCCGGTGGCCAGGTGGGTGTCCATCTCGCGGGTCATGCGGTCTCCTGACGTTTGCTTCTCGGCGCCGGCGGCAACTCGGCCGCGGCGAGGTGCTGCTTCAGCGTGGCCAGCAGCCCGTGAACCTGGGTCTTCTGCGCGGTGCTCCAGCCGTCGAACAGCTCGACGATCCAGGCTTCGTGCACGGCGGCCATGCGGCGGAACTGCCGGCGGCCGGCGGGCGTGAGGCGCACGCGGAAGGCGCGCCGGTCGGTCGGGTGGTCTTCGCGCACCACCAGACCCTCGCCTTCGAGCTGGTCGACGATGCCGGTGACGTTGCCGCCGGTGACCATCATCCGCGCCGACAGCTCGCCCATGCTCAGGCCCGCGGGCTCACGGTCGAGCTGGGCCAGCAGGTCGAAGCGCGGCAGCGTGGTGCCGAACTCGCTGCGCAGCCGCTGGCGGATCACGTTCTCGATGTGCGTGGTGCAGGCCAGCATGCGCAGCCACAGCTTGATCGCCTGGTGGTGGTCATCCTCCACCCTGGATTCGATGTCTGCCGCGGCGAGCGTGGGGGTCGCCATGGTCAGACCCCCTGCGCCAGGTTGGCTTGTTCCTGCGGCGACAGGCCGGCGGTCTGCGCCGCCATCTGCCGCTCGCGCTCCAGGTTGCGCTCGAGCTGGTTCTTGCCCGACAGGTACTGCACCGGCCAGTCGGCGCCGACACCGCTGGTGTGGCCGATCTTCGCCGCTTCGAGCAGCGTCCAGGCCGGGTTGGCGAGGTGCGGCCGGGCGATCGCGCAAAGGTCGGCTCGACCGGCGGCGATGATGCTGTTGACATGGTCGGCTTCGCTGATCGCACCGACCGCCATGGTCGCGATGCCGACCTCGTTGCGGATCAGGTCGGCGAAGGGTGTCTGGAACATGCGGCCGTAGACCGGCTTCTGTTCCTTGCTGACCTGGCCCGAGGAGACGTCGATCAGGTCGCAGCCGGCGGCCTGGAAGGCATGCGCCATCTCGACCGCGTCGGCCGGCGTGTTGCCGCCGGGCACCCAGTCGTGGGCCGACAGGCGCACCGACATCGGCTTGTAGGCCGGCCAGGCGGCGCGCATCGCAGCGAACACCTCGAGCGGGAAGCGCAGCCGATTGGTGAGCGAACCACCGTACTCGTCGCTGCGCTGGTTGGTCAGCGGCGACAGGAAGGCCGACAGCAGGTAGCCGTGCGCACAGTGCAGCTCCAGCCAGTCGAAGCCGGCCTGCGCGGCACGCTTCGTGGCGGCCACGAAGTCGTCGCGCACTCGGTCCATGTCGGCGCGGCTCATCGCCTTCGCCCACGCACTGACACCATCGAGGTACTGCTGCGGCGAGGCGGAGAGCAGCGGCCAGTTGCCGGCTTCCAAAGGCAGGTCTTCACCTTGCCAGGGCACGCGCGTCGAGCCCTTGGGCCCGGCATGGCCGAGCTGCATGGCGATCTTCGCCGTCGTGTTGCCGTGCACGAAGTCGACGATGCGCTTCCAGGCCTGCGTCTGTGCGTCGTTCCACAGCCCCGGGCAGCCCGGCGTGATGCGCGCGTCGGGCGACGTGCAGGTCATCTCGCAGAACACCAGGCCGGCGCCGCCCATCGCACGGGCACCCAGGTGCACCAGGTGGTGGTCGCCCGGCAGGCCGTCGACCGCGCTGTACTGCGCCATCGGCGAGACGACGACACGGTTCTTCAGCGTCACGCCGCGCAGCGTGAAGGGCGTGAACATCGGTGGCAGCGGCTGCGCCTCCAGCCCGGCCTGGCCGGCCAGCCAGGACTCCAGCTCGCCGACGTAGCGGGCGTCGCGCAGCCGCAGGTTCTCGTGCGAGATGCGCTGCGAGCGTGTCAGCAAGGCATAGGCGAACTGCTCGGGCTCGAGCTTGGCGTGGCGCTCGACGTTCTCGAACCACTCGGTGGAGTTGCGCGCCGCGTTCTGGATCTTCAGCACCTCGACGCCGCGCTTCGCCTCGTACTCGTTCAATGCCGACGGCAGATCGCCTGGATGCGCAGCGATGCGGCCGGCCAGGTCGATCGCATCCTCCAGCGCCAGCTTGGTGCCCGAGCCGATCGAGAAATGCGCGGTGTGGGCCGCGTCGCCCATCAGCACCACCGGCGCCCGACCGTTGTGGTGCACCCAGCGGCGACAGACGACACGCGGGAAGCGGATCCACTGCGCCGAACCGCGCAGGTGCGCCGCGTTGCTCATCAGCGCATGGCCGTCGAGGTACTTCGCGAACAGCCGCTCGCAGAAGTGGATGCCCTCCTCCTTGCTCATGCCTTCCAGCCCCGCGGCACGCCAGACCTCCTCCGGCGCCTCGACGATGAAGGTCGAGGTGGTCTCGTCGAAGCGGTAGGCATGGGCCTGGAACCAGCCCCACTCGGTCTTCTCGAACGCGAAGGTGAAGGCGTCGAACAGCTTGTGCGTGCCCAGCCAGACAAAGCGACAGCGGCGCAGGTCGACGTCGGGCTGGTAGGTGGCGGCGTACTTGCTGCGGATGCGGCTGTTCAGGCCGTCGCAGGCGATGATCAGGTCGGCGTCGATGTCGGCGTCGTCCGGGCAGTCGGTCGAGTAGCGCATGACCACGCCCAGCTCCTCGCAGCGCGCCTGCAGGATGTTGAGCAGCCGCTTGCGGCCGATGCCGCAGAAGCCGTGGCCACCCGAGCGCATCGTGCGGCCGTGGAAGTGGACGTCGATGTCGTCCCAGTGGTTGAAGGCGTCGAGGATCTGCCCGGCGGTCTTGGCGTCGGCGCGCTGCAGGGCGCCCAGCGTCTGGTCGGAGAACACCACGCCCCAGCCGAAAGTGTCGGATGGCGCGTTTCGCTCGACCAGCGTCACCTCGTGGCGCGGATCCTGCTGCTTCATCAGCAGCGCGAAGTACAGGCCCGCCGGACCGCCACCGATGCAGGTGATGCGCATGCCACCGTCTCCAATGTTTGTGATTGACTTTAGAGTTTGATATTTCAAGTGTCAAGCATTTATACTGGGTCCATCATGAGTCGACTGTGGGACATCTCGCCCGTGCTGGGCCCGGCCACGCCGCCCTTCCCCGGCGACCAGGCCTATGAGCAGCGCTGGACGGCGCGCATCGGCCCCGGCTGTCCGGTCAACCTGTCGGCGCTGACGCTGTCGCCGCACCTCGGCGCGCATGCCGATGCGCCGCTGCACTATGCCGACGGCGCACCGGCCATCGGCGAGGTGCCGCTGGCGCCCTACCTCGGCCCCTGCCGGGTGATCCACGCGATCGGCTGCGGGCCGCTGGTCACGCCGGAGCACATCGCCCATGCACTGGCCGACCTGCCGCCGCGTGTGCTGGTGCGCACCTGCGAGCAGGCACCGACGACCTGGTCGGACCAGTTCTCGGCCTATGCACCGGACACCATCGAACTGCTGGCCGCGCGCGGCGTGATGCTGGTCGGCATCGACAGCCAGTCGGTCGACCCGGCGAGCAGCAAGACGCTGGACAGCCACCAGCTGCTCCTGAAGCACGACCTGCGCGTGCTCGAGAACCTGGTGCTCGACGACGTCCCGCCCGGCGACTACGAACTCATTGCCCTGCCACTGAAACTCGCCCATGCCTGCGCGAGCCCGGTGCGGGCCGTCCTCAGGAAGCTGACATGACCACGAGAGAGAACGCGCTGGCGCTCGACGCGCGCGACCCGCTGAGCGCCCTGCGCGCGCAATTCACCCTGCCCGACGGCGTGATCTACCTCGACGGCAATTCGCTGGGCGTGCTGCCGACGGCCACGCCGGCGCGTGTCGCCGCCGCGGTGCAGGACGAATGGGGCCGCGGGCTGATCCGCAGCTGGAACACGGCGCATTGGGTCGAGCTGCCGCAGCGCATCGGCGACAAGATCGGCCGGCTGATCGGCGCGGCACCCGGCCAGACGCTGGCCGGCGACTCGACCTCGGTCAACCTGTTCAAGGTACTGAGCGCGGCCATCACCATCGTCAAGGCCGACGGCGACCCGCAGCGGCGCGTGATCGTCTCCGAGCGCAGCAACTTCCCGACCGACCTGTACATCGCCGAGAGCCTGGCCCGGCAGCACGGCTTCACGCTGAAGCTGGTCGAGCCGGACGAGATCGCCGCGCAGTTCGGCCCCTCGCTCGCCGTGCTGATGCTCACCCACGTCAACTACCGCACCGGCCGCATGCACGACATGCCGGCGCTGACCCGTGCGGCCCACGGCTGCGGCGCGCTGGCGCTGTGGGACCTGGCGCATTCGGCCGGTGCGGTGCCGGTGGACCTGAACGGAGCCGATGCCGACTTCGCCGTCGGCTGCGGCTACAAGTACCTGAACGGCGGGCCCGGTGCACCGGCCTTCCTGTGGGCCCACCCGCGCAACCTGGCGCGCATGGAGCGCGACGACCTCTGGCAGCCGCTGGCGGGCTGGTTCGGCCATGCAGCACCGTTCGAGTTCACGCCGCAGTACCGGCCGGCCGACGGCATCGCCCGCTTCGCCTGCGGCACGCCGCCGGTGCTGGGCCTGAGCGCGCTCGAGGTCGGCGTGGACACCGTGCTGGCCGCCGAGCCGCTGGGCGGCATGGCGGCACTGCGCCGCAAGTCGCTCGCGCTCACCTGCCACTTCATCACGCTGGTCGAGAAGCACTGCGCCGGCCACGGCCTCGCCGTGATCACGCCGCGCCAGGAGAACGAGCGCGGCAGCCAGGTCAACCTGGCGCGGGCCGACGGCGCCTACGCCATCGTGCAGGCGCTGATCGCCCGCGGCGTGATCGGCGACTTCCGCGCGCCCGACGTGCTGCGCTTCGGCTTCACGCCGCTGTACACCAGCTTCGTCGACGTGTGGGACGCCGTCGAGCACCTGCGCCAGGTGCTCGAGTCGGGCGAGTGGAAAGAGGCGCGCTTCAACCAGAAGGCGGCCGTGACATGACCTGCCCGTACCACCCCGAGCCTCAGCAACACGGCGAACGCATCGTCGCCGACGAAGGCGCGAAGCTCGACTTCTCGCGCGACATGAGCTATGGCGACTACCTGCAGCTCGACGCCGTGCTGAACGCGCAGAAGCCGCTCTCGCCCGACCACAACGAGATGCTCTTCATCGTGCAGCACCAGACCAGCGAGCTGTGGATGAAGCTGATGCTGCACGAGCTGTCGGCTGCGGTGGCCTGCATCGCGCGCGACGAGCTCGGCAGCGCCTTCAAGATGCTGGCGCGCGTCAGCAAGATCATGGAGCAGCTGGTCCACGCCTGGGACGTGCTCGCCACGATGACGCCGCCGGAGTATTCGGCGATCCGCCCGTACCTTTCCAACAGCAGCGGCTTCCAGAGCTGGCAGTACCGCTGCATCGAATTCATGCTCGGCAACAAGAACCCGGCGATGCTCAAGCCGCATGCGCACCGGCCCGACCTGCTGGCCCGTGTCGAGGCGGCCTGGCGCACGCCCTCGCTGTACGACGAGTCGCTGCGCCTGCTGGCACGGCGGGGCATCGCGGTGCCGGCCAGTCATCGCGATCGCGACTGGACGCAACCCTATGCCGCGAGCGACGAGGTCGAGCAGGCCTGGCTGACGGTCTACCGCGACACCAAGCAGCACTGGGACCTGTACCAGCTCGGCGAGGAACTCACCGACCTGGAAGACGCCTTCCGGCTCTGGCGCTTCCGCCACGTCACCACGGTCGAGCGGGTGATCGGCTTCAAGCGCGGCACCGGCGGCACCAGCGGCGTGGGCTACCTGCGCAAGATGCTGGACACCGTGCTGTTCCCGGAGATCTGGAAGCTGCGCACTGATCTTTGACCCCCCCGTAGCGCCTCACGGCGCTCCCCCCAGGGGGCGCCGCCAGCGGACCGGCGAAGCCGGATCCGCGGCGACTTCTCGGTTCGCCCGGGCGCTTGCGCGCCCCGGGCTCTAGAAGCTCTGCCAGTCGTCGTCGGGCGCCGTCGAGGCAGGCACCGGCGCAGGCGTGGGCTTCACGGACGCTGGCTTCGTGACGACGGCGACGGGCTTCTTCTCGGCCATCTTCGCGGCCACCGGCTTCTTCGCCGGCGCCGGCTTGGCAGCGGGCGTCACCGCCGGCGCCAACGCGGCCTTCTCGACACGCGACTCGCCCGCCGTGAGCTTGAACACCGCCACCGCCTGCACCAGCTGCTGCGCTTGCTGCTTGAGGCTTTCGGCCGCCGCGGCACTCTGCTCCACCAGCGCGGCGTTCTGCTGAGTCGCCTGGTCCATCTGGCTGACGGCCTGGCCGACCTGCTGCACGCCCGAGCTCTGCTCGACGCTGGCCGAACTGATCTCGCCGACGATGTCGCTGACGCGACGGATCGAGTCGACGATCTGCTGCATCGTCTGACCGGCCCGGTCGACCAGCGCGGTGCCGCGCTCGACACGTTCGACGCTCGCGCCGATCAGGGCCTTGATCTCCTTGGCCGCTTCGGCGCTGCGCTGCGCGAGGCTGCGCACCTCGCCGGCCACCACCGCGAAGCCCCGGCCCTGCTCGCCGGCACGGGCGGCTTCCACCGCGGCGTTGAGCGCCAGGATGTTGGTCTGGAAGGCAATGCCGTCGATCACGGTGATGATGTCGGCGATCTTCTTGCTGCTGTCGTTGATGTCCTTCATCGTCGACACCACCTGCCCGACGACCTCGCCACCCTCGATCGCGACGGTGGAGGCGCCCGCGGCCAGCTGGTTGGCCTGCTTGGCGTTGTCGGCGTTGTTGCGCACCGTCGAGCCGAGTTCATCCATCGTCGCCGCAGTCTGCTGCAGCGCGCTGGCCTGGTGCTCGGTGCGGCTCGACAGATCCTGGTTGCCCTGCGCGATCTGCGCGCTGGAGATGGCCACGTTCTCGGAGCCCTGGCGCACCGAGGAGACGGCCTGCGCGAGGCCGCGCTGCATGGTCGCCAGGCGCGCCATCAGGCTGTCGGTGTCGCCGGGCTTGACGTGGATCGCCGTGCTGAGGTCGCCCTCGGCCACCGCGCGCGCCACCTCGGCGGCCACACGCGGTTCGCCGCCGAGCTGGGCGATCAGCCGCCGCGTGATTACCCACGACAGCAGGATGCCGAGCAACAACGTGGCGCCGAGCAGCGCAGCGACCAGCGTGCGCACGTTCTTGTAGACGGCGTCGACATGCAGGGCCGCCTGCTGCGCGCCCTCGAAGTTGAACTTGTTCAGTGCATCGAGCGCCGACACCGTCTCGTCGAAGGCCATGCTGGCCAGGCCGTCGCTGATGTCCGCGGCATCCTGCTGCTTCTTGTCACGGCCCAGCGCCACGACCTTCTTCTGTGCGTCCTCGTAGGCCTTCCAGCCCTTGGTCAGCTTGGCGAAGGTCTCGCGCTCGGCGTCGCCGGCCACCAGCGCCTCGTAGGCGGCCAGTGCCGAGGCCGCGGCCTTGGCCGCAGCTCCCAGCTTCTCCTCGTACTCGGCGTGGTAGCTGCGGTCGGCGGCGCGGCTGTGCTTGATCTCGAAGTCGCGCGACTCGACGGCGGCCGCGCGCATCGCGGCCAGGTGGCCGACGCCCTGCAGCCACTTGTCGTTCAGCGCCATGGCCTCGGTGTCGACGCGCTTGAGGCCGACGATGGCGGTGGCGCCCATCACGACCGCCAACGCGAGCACCGCGAAGAAGGCCACGAAGAGCTGCTGGGCCACGCGCAGGCGCGCGAAGGCCGCACCCAGGCGGGAGAGAAGCTTCATGTTCTGGGTCCAGGAAGAGGTGTCAGGGCGGAGGTACTGCTATCCGCGGCGATTCACTTCTTGTGGCCGATGTAGCTCACGCCGATGATCTTGCCGCCGGCGTCCTTGATCGGGTTGTAGCAGGCGTCGAAGGCCGTACCGAGCACGTCGATCGGACCGCAGTACGACTGGCCCTTGGACACCGCCTCGTACGCCGCGTTGCGCGCCAGCTGCGTGCCGATGCCGCGCTTGCCCTCGGGCGTGAGCACGTTGGTGCTGACGCGAACGAACTCGTCGCCCTGCTTGACGAACACGGTGGCAGTGGCGTTGTGCGCCTTGCGCACGGCATCGACCACGTCGTAGTTGTTGTTGATCTTGCGCTCGCCGAAGTACAGCGCCGGCACGTCCTTGTCGGCCACCTTGTCGGTGCCGTCGACCTTGGGGGCGCCGATCTTGGACAGGCGGGCATCGAGGTCGGCGATGGTCGCCTTCGGGTCGTAGGCGTGGGCGCCGGTGATGGAGCCGATGGCGAGGACGGCGGCGGTGACGACGTGATGGAACTTCATGGCGGGGTCCTTGCGAAGAGGGTTGATCGTCAAGCGTGGGAATCTCCCGACTGCTTGCAGCGGCTATCGGCATTCTCGGAATCGGCTTGAGCCACGTCAGATCGATAAGGACCGAAAAGTGATGGCAGATCGAACGTGCACCAGAAGGGGGTGGATACAATCCCGCCGCCCATGACAAGCCTCTCCGACCGCCTGGCGGTGCTGCCCCAGTACCTGCTGCCCAAGCAGGCCCTGACTTCCTTCGCCGGGGCGGCGGCTTCGCACGCCGCGGGCGAGCTGACGACAGCCGCCATCCGCCGTTTCGTCGCCCGCTACGGTGTGGACATGTCCGAGGCCGCCGACCCCGACATTGCGCATTACAAGACGTTCAACGACTTCTTCACGCGCGCGCTCAAGCCCGGAGCGCGGCCGCTGGCCGATGCGCCCTGGCTGTGCCCGGTGGACGGCGCGATCAGCCAGTTCGGTGCCATCGACGCCGATCGCATCTTCCAGGCCAAGGGCCACGACTACACGACGACCGCACTGATCGGCGGCGATGCGGCGCTGGCCGCGCGCTTCGAGGGCGGCAGCTTCGCGACGCTGTACCTGAGCCCGCGCGACTACCACCGCATCCACATGCCCTGCGAGGGCCGGCTGGAGCGCATGATCCACGTGCCCGGCGCGCTGTTCTCGGTCAACCCCACCACGGCGCGCGGCGTGCCCGGCCTGTTCGCGCGCAACGAGCGCGTAGTGTGCGTATTCGGGTCGAAGCACGGGCCGTTCGTGCTGACGCTGGTGGGTGCCACCATCGTCGGCAGCATGGCCACCGTCTGGCATGGCGTGGTCAACCCGCCACGGCCGGGAACACTGCGTGAATGGAGCTACCGCGCTGGCGAGGTGACGCTGGCGCGCGGCGCCGAGATGGGCCGCTTCCTGCTCGGCTCGACGGTGGTGCTGCTGTTCCCGAAGGACACGCTGCGCTTCAACCCCGACTGGCAACCCGGCCGCGCCATCCGCATGGGCGAGTCGATGGGCCTGGCAGCCAACGGCCGCTGAGGCGGCACGGCAACCAAGGGATTCACGGCACCAAGTCACGCTGGGCAGGCGCCTGAGCGTGAAGGCGAGCCGCGCGGGCTCAAGATCGGCCGGGAGCTGTCGATCAGACATGAGACCCGGCCGCAAAAAATGACGCCCAGCCCGCCCCCGCCTCCCGGCGCCGCCCCACCGCGCCGACAAGCTTTCCGGCTGGTGCGCTACTTCTCGCTGATCAGCCTGGTCGGCCTGGTCGTCGCCACCGCGGCGCTGCTGTGGGCCTACCGCGCACTCACCGAACACCACCTGGTCGAGCACGAGACCCGCGCCAACGCCGAGCTGACGCGCGCGTTCTCCAACGCCGTGTGGGCGCGCTACCGCGGCTTCGTCGCCGGCTCGGGCGGCATGACCCGAGAGCAGCTGCTCGTGGACCCGAACGTCGCCGAGCTGCGTGCCGACGTGCTCTCGAAGATGCGCGGGCTCGCGGTGGCCAAGGTCAAGATCTACAACCTGCAGGGCCTGACCGTCTTCTCCACCGACGAGAAGCAGATCGGCGAGGTCAAGCACGGCAATGCCGGCATCGCGCGGGCCCTGGCGGGCGAGGCCGTGGGCAGCATCACCCACCGCGACCAGTTCGACGCCTTCGAGGGCACGATCTCCAACCGCGACCTGATCGCCACCTACATCCCGATCCGCTCCGCCGGCAACGGGCCTGTCGAGGGCGTGTTCGAGGTCTACTCCGACGTCACCGCACTGCTCAAGGAGCAGCGCGACGCGCAGTGGCAGGTCGCCGCGCTGGTCGTCGTGCTGCTGACCGCGCTGTACCTGTTCCTGCTCGGCACGGTTCGACAGGCCGACCGCATCATCGAGAGCCAGGAGCGCGAACGCGCCGAGCGCGAGGCGCAGGTGCGCCACCAGGCCTACCACGATGCGCTGACCGGCCTGCCCAACCGGGCCTACTTCGCCGAACGGCTGGCCGAGGCGATCTCGCTGGCCGGCCGGCACCAGCACGCCTGCGCGCTGATGTTCATCGATCTGGATCGCTTCAAGATCGTCAACGACAGCCTCGGCCACCACGCTGGCGACGAACTGCTGCGCGTCGTCTCCGAGCGCATCCGCGGCTGCCTGCGCGACAGCGACCTGCTGTTCCGCATGGGCGGCGACGAGTTCACCGTGATCCTGCCGCGCATCGCCGCACCGGAAGACGCAGCCTTCGTCGCGCGCCGCCTCATCGCCGCCGTGTCGGAATCGGTGACGCTGCACGGCCACGAGATCAGCGTCGGTGCCACCGTCGGCATCGCGGTCCACCCCACCGATGGCCTCACGGCCGACGCGCTGGTCAAGAACGCCGACGCGGCGATGTACAGCGCCAAGGAGGCGGGCCGCGGTCGCCACGCCTTCTACAGCGGCAGCATGAACGAGCGCGCGCTGCGCCGGCTGGATCTGGAGACGGCACTGACGAAGGGCTTTCGCGACGGCGAGTTCACGCTGTACTACCAGCCCCGCCTGGGGGCGGACAGCCGACGCACCGTCGCGCTCGAGGCCCTGCTGCGCTGGGCTCCGCCCGGGCGCCCGGTGGTGGCGCCGGGCGAGTTCATCCCGGTGCTCGAAGACGTCGGCATGATGCCGATCGTCGGCGAATGGGTGCTGCGAACCGCCTGCGCGCAGACGCTGCGCTGGCGCGAGGAAGGCCTGCCGCCGCTGCGCGTCTCGGTCAACGTGTCGCCGGCGCAGTTCCAGGGGGCCGGCTTCGTGGCCATGGTCGACCGGGTGCTGCGCGAGACCGGCGCCGACCCGTCGCTGCTCGAACTGGAACTCACCGAGTCGACGCTGCTGGCCGACACCGAGCAGGCGCGCCAGACGCTGGCGGCGTTGAAGGCGCTGGGGCTGAGCGTGTCGATCGACGACTTCGGCACCGGGTTCTCGTCGCTGAACTATCTGCGCCACCTCGCGGTGGACTTCCTGAAGATCGACCGCAGCTTCGTCGCCGACATCGCCACCAGCGCGCGAGACCGTGCCGTGGCCAGCGCGATCATCCAGCTGGCCGAGGCGCTGGGCATCGCCGTGGTGGCCGAGGGCGTGGAGACCGAGGCGCAGGCGCAGTTCTTCCGCGCCGCGCATTGCACCGAACTGCAGGGTTTCCTGTTCTGCCGGCCCCTGCCGGCCGGGCAGTTGCGCAGTTTCCTGGCGGCCAGCAGTGCCGGCCAGCCCACGACACTGCCCGCATGAAGCCGCCGCGCGCCCTGGATCTGCGCGGCATCCGCGCCGGCGTCGTCGCGATGTACGACGGCGCCGACCGCGCCTCGGCGCAGCTGCGCGCAGCGCAGCTCTCCAGCATCCTGCGTCTGACACCGTTCGCGATGCTGGCCAACGTGGGCAGCGGGCTGGCGGTGCTGTGGGCCTATGCGCCCTCGCTTCCGCCGGGCATGCTCTGGTGGTTCGCGGTGCTGTCCGCAGCGGCAAGCCTGGTCTCGCTGAACTGGTGGCAGCACCGACATCGCCGCATCGAGGCCGTGTCTTCGCGCGCGGCCCACCGCGCCACGCGCAACGCCGCCCTGCTGGCCGCCGTCTGGGCGGTCGTGCCGCTGCTGTGGTTTCCCGGTGGCACCGCTGCGCAGCAGATCCTGGTGGCCACGCTGCTGACCGGCATGCTCGGCGCCGGCACCTTCATGCTCGGCGCGATGCCGCGGGCGGCAGTCGCCTACGCCGCGATCTACACCGCCGCGGCGCTGGGTGCGCTGGTGCAAACCCACGACAGCGCCTACGCCGGCGTGGCGGTCCTGATCGCGCTGTACTCGCCGATGGTCGTGCTCGGCGCGCTGGCCGCCTGGCGCAAGTCGGCCGCGCTGATCGCCTCGGAGACCGAGGCCGTGCGCCAGGAGCGCATGCTCTCGGTGCTGCTGCAGGACTTCGAGCAGCACGCCAACGAGGCGCTGTGGGAGACCGGAACCTCCGGGCACCTGCAGCACCTCTCGCCGCGCCTGGCCGAACTGCTCGGCGTGACCGAGGACGATGCCCACGCGCAGCCGCTGCAGACCCTGCTCGAGCGCCGCGCAGTCGAGGGCTTCGACGCCCTTCAGCGTGCGCTGGACGCCGGCGCGCCATTTCGCGAGCAGGCGATCGCGCTGCGCCATGGCGCCGGCGTGCGCCACCTGGCGTTCAACGGCAAGCGGCTGCTCGACGAACGCGGCCGCACGCTCGGCTGGCGCGGCGTGATCGCCGACATCACCGACAAGGTCGCCAGCGAGCGGCAGCTGCGCCAGCTCGCCCACACCGATTCGCTGACCGGGCTGGCCAATCGCTTCATGCTGCGCGACGCGCTGGCCGCCGCGCTGCGCCAGCAGCGGCCCGGCGCGCTGCTGATGGTCGACCTGGACCACTTCAAGATCGTCAACGACAGCCTCGGCCACAGTGCCGGCGACGAGCTGCTCAAGTGCATCGCGCAGCGGCTGCGCGACAGCCTGCGCACGGGCGACCTGGTGGCGCGGCTCGGCGGTGACGAGTTCGCCGTGGTGATGACGCACTCCGGCGAGGCCCAGGAGGCCTCGTCGCTCGCCGCCCGCCTGGTCGACGCGCTGCAGTGGCCGATCGACGTGCAGGGCCGCCACCTGCGCGTGGGCGCCAGCGTGGGCATCGCGCTGTTCGACGCGGCCGGCGCCGGCGTCGATGACATCCTGGTGCAGGCCGACACCGCGCTGTATGCCGCCAAGGAAAGCGGCCGCGGGCGCCACGCCTTCTACTCGCCCGCGATGGGCGAGCACAGCCGCCGGCGCGTCGCGGTGGAAGAAGGCCTGCGCCACGCGGTGCTGCACGAGCAGCTGTCGCTGCACTGGCAGCCCAAGGTCGACATCGAGAGCTGGACCATCGTCGGCGCCGAGGCGCTGATGCGCTGGGACCATCCGGTGCTCGGCCGCGTCAATCCGGCCGAGTTCATCCCGGTGGCCGAGCAGACCGGGCTGATCGACGACCTCGGCCGCTGGGCGCTGCACGAGGCCTGCCGCGTCGCCGCCGGCCCGCTGGCCGGCGTGTGCGTCTCGGTCAACCTCTCGCCGGCACAGCTGCGCGACACCCGCTTCGTCAACCATGTGCGCGATGCGCTGCACGAGTCGGGGCTGAGCCCGGCGATGCTCGAGCTCGAGATCACCGAGTCGGTGCTGATGGAAGACATCCACGGAGCGCTCGGCCAGCTGCATGCGTTGCGTGGGCTGGGCGTGCGCGTGGCACTGGACGACTTCGGCGTCGGCTACTCGTCGCTGGCCTACCTGCGCCGCTTCCCGTTCGACACGCTGAAGATCGACCGCGCCTTCGTCAACGAGGTGCTGCTGCAGAAGGATGCGCGGGCCATCGTGAAGATGATCGCGCAGCTGGCCGCCACGCTGGGCATGCGCACCGTCTGCGAGGGCGTCGAGACGGCGCAGCAGCTCGCGGTGGTGGCCAAGGCCGGCTGCCACGAGGTGCAGGGCTACCTGGTCTCACCGCCCAAGCCGCTGATCGAGCTGCAGAAGTTCCGTGCCGCCTGGCAGCCCCACGCGCCGGAGATGAACACGCTGCACTGAGCGCGAAGCTCAGTGCAGGCCCAGCATCTGCCGCGCCTCGGCGGGGCTGGCAATGGCGCGGCCGGCGTTGCGCGCGCAGCCGGCCAGCGCCTCGATCAGCGCGCCATTGCCAGCAGCCCGCGCGCCATCCGGCAGATAGAAGGTGTCTTCCAGGCCGGTGCGCAGCATGCCTCCGAGATCGGCGGTGCGCTGGTGCACCGGCCAGATCTCGGCGCGGCCGATCAGCGTGGTCTGCCAGACGCTGCCGGGCTTCACCCAGCGCGGCAGCAGCGCCAGCAGTTCGGCGTCGCAGGGCATGCCCGAGGCCACGCCCATCACGAAGTTGTACTCGGGCGTGCCCATTCCGGGCGTGAGCATGCCGGCCTCGAGGTACATGCCCACCGAACGCACGATGCCGACATCGAAGCACTCGAACTCCGGGTGCGTGCCGCACTCGGCCATCACGTCGAGGAACTGCTGCACCTTGGGCACCGGGTTGTCGAACACCATTGGCGGCCAGGCCCACTGGCCATCGGACCGGATCTTCAGGTAGTTCAGGCTGCCGGCGTTGCAGGCGGCGATCTCCGGCTTCACGCGGCGGATGCAGGACAGCGGGCCCGAGATGTCCTTGCCGAGCACGCCGGTGGTGAGGTTGATGATCACGCCCGGGCAGGCCTCGCAGATGGCGTTCACCACCGCTTCGGCCACGTCCGGATCCCAGCTCGGCAGGTGCCCCATGCCCGGCTCCTGCGCGCGCAGGTGCACGTGCATGATGGCGGCGCCGGCGTTGAAGGCATCGCGCGCTTCGGCGGCCATCTGCGCCGGCGTGACCGGCACCGGGTGCTGCTTCGGGTCGGTGAGCACGCCAGTCAGCGCGCAGGTGAGGATGGCCTTGTCCATGGTCACACGATCTCCAGTTCGACGAGCAGCGCAGCCGCCGCCACCTGCTGGCCCTCGGCCACCGCCACACGCGCCACGCGCCCGCCGGCAGCGGCGGCCACCCACATCTCCATCTTCATCGCCTCGATGCAGGCCAGCGGCTGGCCGGCCTCGACCGCATCGCCGGCCTTCACGGCCAGTTTCGCGACGACACCGGCCACCGGGGCGAGCGCACGGCGCGGGTCGCGCGCGTCGGCGCCCTGCGGCAGCGGCGAAGGCTCGCTGAAGACGAAGGTCTCTCCGTCGCCCGCGAGGTGCAACTCGTCGCCCCGCCAGCGGGCCACGGCGACGCGCTGCACACCCTGCCAGCCGTAGCGCAGCGCCGTCTCGCCCGCTTCGATCAGCGTCAGCGTGTGCGACGCGCCCTCGACCGTCACCTGCACCCGCCCGCCCGCACCCGGGCGGACGCGCAGCGATCTCTTCTGCTCGCCGCAGGCCAGCGCGAGGTCATAGGCCGCGACGCTGTCGGGCCGGTGTGGGGCGCCGTCGCGCAGTGCAAACGCCGCGGCGGCCAGGCACCAGGTCTCGTCACCGGCAGCAGCCGGCGCGTACAGCGCATCGCCCTGCGCCTGCGCGGCGTCGAGCCAGGCCGTGGTCGTCTCGCCGCGGCGGAAGGTCGGGTGATCGAGCAGCGCCCGCAGGAAGCGCGCGTTGTTCTTCAGGCCGAGCAGCGGCGTGGCCGCGAGCGCCGCACGCAGGCGCCGGATCGCGTCGTCGCGGTCGCGGCCGTGGGCGATCAGCTTGGCCACCATCGCATCGTAGAACGGGCTCACCGTGTCGCCTTCGGCCAGGCCATGGTCGATGCGGATGCCAGGCTGCAGCGCGGCCTCGGGCCGCCAGTGCAGCACCGTGCCGGTCTGCGGCGCGAAGCCCGCGTACGGGTCTTCGGCATACAGCCGCACCTCGATCGCATGGCCATGCATCGCCACCTGCGCCTGCGCGAGCGGCAGCGGCTCGCCGGCGGCCACGCGCAGCTGCCACTCGACCAGGTCGAGCCCGGTCACGCACTCGGTCACCGGGTGCTCCACCTGCAGCCGCGTGTTCATCTCGAGGAAGAAGTGCCGGCCTGCCTGGTCGACGATGAATTCCACCGTGCCGGCGCCGACGTAGCCCACCGCACGCGCCGCGGCGACGGCATCGCGGCCCATCGCTTCGCGCAGCGCCGGCGACACCACCGGCGACGGGGACTCCTCGATGACCTTCTGCCGGCGCCGCTGCGCACTGCAGTCGCGTTCGCCGAGGTGGATCACGTGGCCCTGCGTGTCGGCGAAAACCTGGATCTCGATGTGCCGGCCATGCTCGATCAGCCGCTCGAGCATCAGTGCATCGTCGCCAAAGGCGCTGCGCGCCTCGCGGCGGGCGCCGGCGATCGCCTCGTCTAGATCCCCTTCGGCACGCACCAGGCGCATGCCGCGTCCGCCGCCGCCAGCCACGGCCTTGACCAGCAGCGGGACGCCGAGTTCGAGCGCTTCGGCGCGCAGCGTGGCATCGTCCTGCGCCTCACCGAGGTAGCCGGGCGCGCAGGGCACGCCGGCATCGTGCATGCGCCGCTTGGCCTGCGCCTTGTCGCCCATCGCGCGGATCGCCTCGGGCGGCGGGCCGATGAACACCAGGCCAGCGTCGAGGCAGGCCTGCGCAAACGTCGCGTTCTCGCTGAGGAAGCCGTAGCCGGGGTGAATGGCCTGCGCCCCGCTGCGCCGGGCCGCATCGATGATCGCCACTGCGTTGAGGTAGGATTCGGCCGCGGGCGATGCGCCGATGTGAACCGCTGCATCGGCCTGCCGCACGTGCAGCGCGCCCGCATCGGCATCGCTGAACACCGCCACCGTGCGGTAGCCGAGCGCACGCGCGGTGCGGATCACGCGGCAGGCGATCTCGCCGCGGTTGGCGATCAGGATCGTCTCAAACATGGAGCCTCCGCGGCTCGATCGCCGCATGCTTCGCATGTCCGGCGATGTGGCTACGGCTCGCGTCGGCCGGGCCGACACGACCCTTCGCCGCAGCCCACGCTTTGCATGGGCTGTCGCCGCGGTTGGCGATCAGGATCGTCTCGAACGTCACTGCGGCATCCAGTTCGCCTTGCGCTTGGCGAGGAAGGCCGTCTGGCCTTCCGTGCCTTCCGCCGACAGCGCCGCGCGCGAGAACACCTCGGCCGCTTCCTGGATCAGCGAGGCCGGGCTGTGCAGCCGCGCCTTGGCGATCAGCGCCTTGGTGGCGGCCACGGCCTGCGGCGCGTTCTGCAGGATCTCGTGCAGCGTGCGGGCCAGCGCTTCGTCGAGTGCCGCGTCGGCATGCACTTCGTGCACCAGGCCGATCTCCAGCGCACGGCGCGCATCGATGCGGCCGCCAGTCACCGCCAGGCGCCGCGCCTGCGAGTAGCCCAGGCGCTCGACCAGGTAGGGCGCGATCTGCGCCGGCACCACGCCCAGCGAGGCCTCGGGCAGGCGGAACACCGCGCTCTCGCCGGCCAGCGTGACGTCGGCCGCGCAGGCCAGGCCGAAGCCTCCGCCCATCGCCGTGCCCTCAACCACCGCCACCACGGCCCGGCCGGTGCGGCCGAAGTCGGCGCAGAGTTCACCGAACTGGGCGTTCAGCTCGACGATCGCGTCGGGGTTCGACGCCAGCTTCATGCGCGCGGCGGCCATCTCCGAGATGTCCGCACCGGCGCAGAAGTGTCCTCCCTGCCCGCGCAGCACGATCACGCGCACGCCTTCGTCACGCTCGGCCTCCGCGAGCGCCTCGCGCAGCGCCAGCACCAGCGCCACGTTCAGCGCGTTGCGGGCCTGCGGCCGGTTCAGCGTCAGGTGCAGCACCGCGCCGTCGCGGCGCTGCAGGACGACGGCCTCGCTCATTTCGCGGCCTTGGGCAGCGTGCCCTCGAGCTTGCAGATGATGCCGAGCATCACCTCGTCGGCACCGCCGCCGATCGACACGAGCCGGCTGTCGCGATAGGCCTGCGAAATCGGGTTGTCCCAGGTGAAGCCCATGCCGCCCCAGTACTGCAGGCAACTGTCGGCCACCTCGCGCGACAGCCGCCCGCACTTGAGCTTGGCCATCGAGGCGAGCTTGGTCACGTCCTTGCCGCCGACGTACATCTCCACCGCACGGTAGGTCAGCGCGCGCAGCGCCTCGACCTCGGTGCGCAGTTCGGCCAGGCGGAAGTGCACCACCTGGTTGTCGAGGATGCTCTTGCCGAAGGCCTGGCGTTGCCGGGCGTAGTCAATGGTCTGGTCGATCAGGCGGTCGAGGCTGCGCAGCGAGCTCGCGGCACCCCACAGCCGCTCTTCCTGGAACTGCAGCATCTGGAAGCTGAAGCCCATGCCCTCCTGGCCGATCAGGTGGCGCTGCGGCACGCGCACGTTGTCGAAGAAGAGCTGCGCGGTGTCCGACGCGTCCATGCCGATCTTGCGGATCTTCTGCTTCGTGATGCCGGGCGCGTCCATCGGCACCACGATCAGGCTCTTGTTGCGGTGCGGGCCGCCCTGGTCGGAGGTGTTGGCCAGCAGGCAGCACCAGTCGGCTTTCAGGCCGTTGGTGATCCACATCTTCGAGCCGTTGATGACGTAGTCGCCGCCGTCCTTGCGCGCGGTGGTCTTGACCGCCGCCACGTCGGAGCCGCCGCTGGCTTCGCTGACGCCCAGGCAGGCCACGTAGTCGCCGGCGATGGTCGGCGCAAGGAACTCACGCTTGAGCTCCTCCGAGGCGAAGCGTGCCAGCGCCGGCGTGGCCATGTCGGTCTGCACGCCGATGGCCATCGGCACGCCGCCGCAGTTGGCCTCGCCCAGCGCCTCGGCCATCACCATCGAGTAGCTGAAGTCCAGCCCCATGCCGCCGTACTCGGTCGGGTACTTGATGCCCAGCAGGCCGAGGTCGCCGAGCTTCTTGAACAGCGCGTGGCTGGGGAACTCCTGCGCGGCCTCCCATTCGGCGACAAACGGGTTGATCTCCTTCACGCAGAACCTGCGCACCGTGTCGGCGATCTGCTCGTGCTCGGGGGTGAACTTCATTACGAACCTCCAGGTTCAGAAACGGGCGACGCCGAAGCTGTTCGGGCGCAGCGTGCGCGCGGCGGCTTCGGCGGCGAGGTCCAGGCACAGGCCGAGGAGGCGCCGGGTGTCGCGCGGGTCGATGATCCCGTCGTCCCACAGCCGAGCGGTGCCGAACAGGGCGGTCGACTCCTTGTCGAGCCGCGCCTTCAGTGCATCGCTCATGGCCTTCAGCGCCTCGTCGTTGGCGGCCTGGCCGGCGCGCTCGAGCTTGCTGCGATTGACGATGTCCATCACCTTGGCCGCCTGCGCGCCGCCCATCACCGCGGTGCGCGCCGAGGGCCAGGCGAAGATGAAGCGTGGGTCGAAGCCGCGGCCGCACATGCCGTAGTTGCCGGCGCCGTAGCTGCCGCCGAGCACCACGGTGAACTTCGGGACGCGGGCGTTAGCCACCGCCTGGATCATCTTCGAGCCGTGCTTGATGGCGCCGCCGCGCTCGGCGGCCGAGCCGACCATGTACCCGGTGGTGTTCTGCAGGAACACCAGCGCCGTGCCGCTCTGGTCGGCCAGCTGCATGAACTGCGCAGCCTTGGTCGAGCCCTCGGGCTGGATCGGGCCGTTGTTGCCGATCAGGGCCACGGCATGGCCGTGCAGGCGGGCATGGCCGCACACCGTCTCGCTGCCGTAGCCGGGCTTGAACTCGAGGAAGTCGCTGCCGTCGACCAGCCTCGCGATCACCTCGCGCACGTCGTAGGGCTCGCGCTCGTCGGCGGGCACGATGCCCATCAGCTCCTCGCCCAGAAAGCGCGGCTCCTCGAAGCTGCGCGCGGCACCGGCGGTGTCCCACGGCAGCTTGTCCATCAGCTCGCGCGTGAGGGCAATCGCATGCGCGTCGTTCTCGGTGAGGTACTCGCCCAGACCCGTGACCTCGGCATGGGTCTGCGCGCCGCCCAGTTCCTCGTCGGTCGCGTCTTCGCCGATCGCCGCCTTCACCAGCGGAGGGCCGGCCAGGTAGATGCTGCTGCGCCCACGCACCAGCACCACGTAGTCCGACAGGCCCGGCAGGTAGGCACCGCCGGCGGTGGACGAGCCATGCACCACCGCGATCTGCGGAATGCCCGCCGCCGACAGCCGGGCCTGGTTGGCGAAGCTGCGCCCGCCGTCGACGAAGATCTCCGCCTGGTACATCAGGTTGGCGCCGCCCGACTCCACCAGCGCGATCAGCGGCAGCCGGTTCTCGCGGGCGATCTCCTGCGCACGCAGGGCCTTCTTCAGCCCCATGGGCGCCACGGTGCCGCCCTTCACGCCGCTGTCGCTGGCCGAGATCATCACGCGTTTGCCGGCCACCGTGCCGATGCCGACAATGCTGCCGCCGCCGAGCACGGCCTTCTTGCCGTCGTCGTCGTGCATGCCGAGCCCGGCCAGGCGGCTGAGCTCGAGGAAGCCCGAGCCGCGGTCGAGCAGCCGGGCCACGCGCTCGCGCGGCAGCAACTGGCCGCGCTGCTCGAAGCGGGCGCGCTTCGATTCGCTTTCGGCGATCACCAGGCCTTCGAGGCGCTGCACCTCGGCCAGCCGCTCGGCCATGCGCTGCGCGTTGGCCGCGAAGGCCGCGCCGGCCGGATCGAGACGCGAGTTCAGCACCGGCATCAGGCGCCGCCCTTCAGCACCTCGGGCACCACCGCGCGGTGGAAGCCGTCGAAAGGCTTCGAACTGTCGTGGTCCAGGTCCGGGAACAGCGGGCTGCCCAGCGGCGCACCGCCGTCGATGGCCAGCGTGACGCCGGTGATGAAGGCCGCGCCCGGGCTGAGCAGGAAGCAGATCGCCGCGCTGACCTCGGCCTCCACGCCCAGGCGGCGCAGCGGCACGTGCTTCTTCAGCTTCGGGATGATCGAACGCGTCATGCCGCCGTAGGTGTCCATGCCGCTGGAGGCGATCCAGCCCGGCGCCACCGCGTTCACCCGCACACCGGCATGCGCCCACTCGAAGGCCGCCGTCATCGTCAGGTTGGACATGCCGGCACGCGCCGCGCCGCTGTGGCCCATGCCGGGCATGCCGTTGCGGAAGTCGGCAGTCATGTTGACGATGGCGCCGCCGTGCGCCTGCATGGACTGCAGGAACACCTCGCGCATCATCAGGAAGCCGCCGGTGAGGTTGTTGGCCACCACCGCCTCGAAGCCACGCTTGCTGATCGCCATCAGCGGCGCCGGAAACTGCCCGCCGGCGTTGTTGACCAGGCCGTGGATCGCGCCGTGCTGTGCCACCACCTCGGCCACGTTCGCCTTCACCGCCTCTTCGTCGCGGATGTCGAATGCGCGCACGATCGCCTGGCCGCCGTCCTCGGCGATCTCGGCGGCGACACGGTCGAGCTTCTCCGCCGTGCGCCCGCTGAGCACCACCGTCGCGCCCAGCGAGGCCAGCTCATGAGCGACGCAGCGGCCGATGCCGCTGCCGCCGCCGGTGACCCAGTGCCGCTGCCCGGCAAACAGGCCGGGCCGCAGCACGCTGGCATAGCGCGAGGGTTGATTCATGGCGGGTCAGCTTACGTTAACGTCATCCAGATGGCGTATTGGTGATTACACGGTGCCTGGCGGCACCCGGCCGACCTAGCATGACGGGCATCAGCAGCCAGTTCCCGGAGCCCCGATGACCCTCGACGAATGCACCGCCGCCATCCGTGGCAAGGTCGGCGACGACAGCGGCCTGAGCGCCACGCTGCGCTTCGACTGCGGCGAGGCCGGCAGCATCTACGTCGACGGCAAGGCCGTGCCGAACACCGTGGACAACCGCGACGGCGAGGCGGACTGCACCGTCGGCATCACGCTGGACAACCTCGCCGCCATGCTGCGCGGTGATCTCGAGCCGGCCACCGGTTTCATGACCGGCAAGCTCAAGGTCGCCGGCGACATGAGCGTCGCGCTGCGCATGCAGCGGGTCGTCTGAGCGGCGGCAAGCTGGTGGCCAAGGACACGTCCGCCCGCGACTTCGTCGCCTCGCACCGCGACGACGGCACCGGCGAGCTGTTCGGCATCGCCGAGCTGTGCCGGGATTTCGGCGTGACGCTGCGCGCGCTGCGCTTCTACGAAGACAAGGGCCTGCTCGCGCCACGGCGCATCAACGGCACGCGCGTTTACACCCGGCGCGACCGCGCACGGCTGGCGCTGATCCTGCGCGCCAAGGCGATCGGATCGCCGCTGGCCGAGATCAAGCACTACCTCGACCTCTACGGCGACCACGGCGAAGGCCGCGCCCAGCAGCTGAACTACGTGATCACCCGCACCGACACGGCGATCGCCGACCTGGAGGCCAAGCGCGCGCACATCGACGCCACGCTCGCCGAACTGCGGTTGATCAACCAGAGCTGCCGCGATCAGTTGCTGGCGCGCAAGCGCGGTGCGAAGAACGCCGACTGAGGAACACCCGATGGGCATCGCCAACTTTCCCTCGGTGTGGATGAGCGAGGAGCACCGCGCGCTGGAGGACGCCGCGCGGCGCTTCTTCACCGAGCGCTGGGTGCCGCAGGCGGCGGCGTGGCGCGCCGCCGGGCGCCTGCCGCCCGAGGCCTGGCGCGAGGCCGGTGCCCAGGGCCTGCTGTGCGCGGCAGTACCCGAGGCCTACGGCGGCGGCGGCGGCAGCTTCGCGCACGACGCGGTCATCCTGATGGAAGCGGCGCGCGCCAACCTCAGCGGCTTCGGCGGCGGGCTGCACTCCGGCATCGTCGCGCCCTACCTGCTGCATTACGGCAGCGAGGCGCAGAAGCAGCGCTGGCTGCCGAAGATGGCCAGCGGCGAGTACATCACCGCGATCGCGATGACCGAGCCCGGCACCGGCTCCGATCTACAGGCGATCCGGACCAGCGCGAAGCGCGACGGTGACCACTACGTGCTGAACGGCCAGAAGACCTTCATCACCAACGGCGGCAATGCCAACCTGATCATCGTGGCCTGCCGCACCGGCGGGGAGGGATCGAAGGGCATGTCGCTGCTGGTCGTCGAGACGGAGCATGCCCCCGGCTTCCGCCGCGGCCGCCTGCTCGACAAGATCGGCATGAAGGCGCAGGACACCGCCGAGCTGTTCTTCGACGAGGTGCCGGTGCCACGCGAGAACCTGCTCGGCCCCGCCGAAGGCCAGGGCTTTGCGCAGCTGATGCAGCAGCTGCCGCAGGAGCGGCTGATCGTCGCACTCGGCGGCATCGCGGCGATGGAGCGCGCGCTGGCCGAGACGCTCGCCTACGTGAAGGAGCGCCGCGCCTTCGGCAAGACGATCTGGGAGTTCCAGAACACCCGCTTCAAGCTGGCCGAGGTGCAGGCCACGGTGCTGGCGGCGCGCGCGATGGTCGACGCGGCGATGGTGTCGCACCTGCGCGGCGAGCTCGGCGTGGAGCGCGCCGCGCTGCTGAAGTACTGGGTCACCGAGCAGCAGGGCAAGGTGATGGACGAATGCCTGCAGCTCTTCGGCGGCTACGGCTACATGAGCGAGTACCCGATCGCCGAGCTCTACGCCGATGCGCGCGTGCAGCGCATCTACGGCGGCACCAACGAGATCATGAAGGAGCTGGCGGCGCGCTTCATGTGAAGCGCGGGCCGGGGAGACTCAGCCGGCGAGCGCCAGCAGCTTGCGCAGTTCGGACTGGACCAGGGCCGGGAAGCCGGCCGTGCCCCAGCGCATGTCGTCGGCCAGCGACTGCAGGGCAGCGCGCGAGCCGGCCTTGTCGGCCCAGCCGGCGGCCAGGCGGTTGGCCACGTGCGGGTACTTGTCGCACAGCGCCTTGGGGCGCGCGTCCATCGGGAAGGAGATCAGCCAGTCGATCGTCGGGCCGGCCAGCATGCGCTCGGTGGACAGCGGCTTGTGCACTTTCTCACGGCCGAAGTTGATCGACAGCGGATCGGCGTCGATCTTGTCGTCGACAGGCGCTGCCGCCGACGCCGACGCGGCGGGAGCGGTCACCGACGGGATCGGGACGGCCTCGAACTCGATGCTGCCCGAAGGCCGGAAGTCGAGGGTGTTGTTGTTCGACATGAGCGAGCTTTTCGACGATGCACGTGTTCAGCGCAGTCTAGGCGCATCGATCGCGGCGCGCGCAACCGCGCTGCACGGCGCCGTGCGAGCCGTCACGCGAAGTCCGTCTGCAAACCCGCTACCGACGCGTGCTCAGCCAGATGCCGGGCAGGATCAGCGCTGCGCCGACCGCATGGAACCCGTGCACAGGTTCGCCCAGCACCGCCCATCCCACCGCAGCGCTGTACAGCGGGCCGAGGTACAGCACCACCGAAACGCGTGCCGCACCGAGCGTGCGCTGCATGAAGGAGTACGCGGCGTAGGCCGCTGCACCGGGGATCAGCGCCGCGGCCAGCACCAGCCCGGCGCTGCGCCACGACAGCTCGCTGGGCAGCCAGAACAGCGCCTCCCAGGCCGTGAACGGCAACAGCACGATCACGCCGCCGAAGGAGATGAGCGTCAGCCGCGCGAGCGGCGAGAACGCCGAGGGCCAGGCGCGCAGCAGCAGCGAGTAGGCCGTCCAGCACAGCACGGCCACCGAGATCCACAGGTCGCCGGGGTTGAGCCGGAGATCGCCGAGAGCGCCCCACTGCCCGCGCAGGATCACGTGCAGCACGCCCGACAGCGCCAGCGCCACGCCGAGGCCCTGCAGGAGGCCGAAGCGCTCGCGCAGCCACAGCGCCGAGGCCAGCGCGATCATCACCGGCGAGGCGGCGTACAACAGCCCGATGTTGACGGCCAGGGTGCTGCGCCCGCCGATGTAGACGAAGGCCCCGCACACCCACATGCCCAGCGCACCCAGCACGAGAAAGTGCACGGCCTCGGCGCGCACCCGATGGCGGTTGGCGGCGAGCTCGCGGTGGCAGAAGGCCAGCAGCACCAGGGCCGCGACGGTCCAGCGGCCCAGGGCCAGCATGTGCGGCGCGATGATCCCGGGCGCCCAGCGCGCCACCAGGTAGTTGACGCTCCACAGCGCCGGCGCGACGAACAGCAGCACCAGCGCGAGGCGCCGCTCCGCGCCGGGGTTCAGGCGGGCCGCGGCGGCCCCGGGCGGGGCAGGCGGGGACGGGTCAGCCCCGTTCGCGATGGCGACTTCGCGCTGCGTCGGTTCAGATGGCACGGGCCCGACGATAGCGCGCCTCGCGCAGCCGGCACCGCGACGCAGGCTCCGCTCAGGCCCGCAGCGCCAGCCGCACCGGCATCGCCGCCGGGTGCATGGTGAAGGACATCACCTCGCGGATCTCGCCGGGCTCGCAGGCCAGCTGGACGCGGAAATTGCGCGCCAGCATCGACAGCACCAGCCGCAGTTCGACCGAGGCGAGATGCCGCCCCGGACAGACCCGCGGACCGGCGCCGAACTGCAGCCAGGCCCGCGCGTTGTGGGCACCGCCGCGCGTGGCATGCGGGCAGCCGGCTGCCGCGGCCTCGGCCAGGCGGTCGCGCTGCCAGCGGCGCGGCTCGAAGCGCAGCGGGTCGCCGAAGTGGCGTGCATCCAGCATGTCGGGCCGCAGCATGAAGAACATCGGCGTGCCGCGCGGCACGGCCACGCCACCCAGTTCGACGTCGACCACCGGCTCCAGCCCGAACAGCGGCACCACCGGGTGCAGGCGCGCCGTCTCGGTGGCGACGGCCTCGAAGGCGTCGAGCCCCTTGACCGCCTCGTGGTCGGTGCACAGCCGCGCCTCGCCGAAACGCTGCGCGGCCTCCTGCGCGAGGCGGTCCTGCAGCGCCGGATCCGCGGCGAGGTGGAACATGCACCAGGCCAGCGAGTGCGCCGTCGTGTCCTCGCCGGCCAGCAGCAGCGTGATGACGTTGGCCACCACGTCGTCGCGCGACAGCCTGCCGCCCTCTTCCGCGTTCGCCGCGAGCAGCGCCTCGAGCAGATTGCGCGGCTCGCCGGGTTCGTCGCGCATGCGGCGCTGCGCACGCTCGATCAGCGTCTGCACGTGCGCATGCACCGCTGCCACCGCGCGGTCGAGCCGCCTGTCCTTCGGCAGCTTGAGGTAGCGCCACAGCGGAAAGGGCGCGATCGAGCGCGACATCAGCGCCGGGAAGATCAGCGCCAGGTGCTCCTGGATCGCATCGCTCACCCCGTCGATGGTGTTCGGGTCTTCGCCGAAGGCCAGCGCGGTCGTCACGTCGACGGTGTAGCGCGTCAGCTCGTCGCGCATCTCCAGCACCTCGCCGCACCGGGCGGCGTCGATCCAGCGGCGCATCAGCCGCTCGGTGATGCGCTGCAGCGCCGGGAAGAAATGGCGGAAATGCGTGGCGGCCAGCGAGCGCATCACGATCTGTCGCTGCGGCCGCCAGGCCTCGCCTTCGATCGAGAACACGCCGTTCGCACCCATTTCGGCCAGCACCGATTCGATCGAGCGCTGGCGGCGGAAGCGCTCGGGGCGGTCGCGCAGCGCAGCGTCCAGCATTTCCGAGTCGCTGCACAGCAGCGCCCGCTGGCGGCCCATGCGGATGGCCACCATCGGCCCGAGCTCGGCGCACCAGCGCTCGAAGGTGGCGTGAACCGACGCCGGGTTCATGCGGTGCAGGTGGCCGACCAGCGGCCAACCGGGTGGCGAAGGCAGATCGTTCAGGGTGCGGGCGGCGGGTGCGATCGTGGCCGTGGTCATGGGTCTCCTCGGAGGCTGGGCAGTGACGCCACTGTGGCCGCAGAGAGTGGGAAGACGGACGGGACTGCCGTCCCGATCGGCGCCGGGACGGCGCCCCCCTAAGGGACAGGTGTCCCGCGTGCGACCGATCCCCTAAGCTCCACGCCGTCGCCGATGTCCACCATGTCCACCCCGTCCACCCGCCCGCCGATCCGCTTCGTGCAGACCCCGGACCGCGTGCGGCTGGCCTATGCGAAGAGCGGCCAGGGCGAGCCGCTGGTGGTCAAGGCCGCGACCTGGCTGTCGCACCTCGAGGTCGACTGGGACAGCCCGGTGTGGCGCCACCTGCTGCGCGCGATGAGCGAGCGTGGCAGCTTCGTGCGCTACGACGAACGCGGCTGCGGCCTGTCGGACTGGCTCGTTCCCGAACTGAGCTTCGAGAGCTGGGTGCGCGACCTCGAGACCGTGGTCGATGCGATCGGCGCCGGGCGCTTCGCGCTGCTGGGCATTTCGCAGGGGGCTGCGGTGGCGATCGCCTACGCGGTACGCCATCCCGAGCGTGTTTCGCACCTGGTACTGCACGGCGGCTATGCACGCGGCCGGCTGGTGCGCAGCACCAGCACCGTGCAGCGCGAGGAGGCCGAGGTTATGTGCAACCTGGCCGAACTCGGCTGGGGCCGCCAGGACCCGGCCTTCCGCCAGTTCTTCACCACGCAGTTCATTCCCGGCGGCACGCCGCAGCAGCACCAGTGGTTCAACGAGATGGAACGCATCTCGACCTCGCCGGAGAACGCGGCGAAGTTCATGCGGGCCTTCAACACCATCGACGTGACCTCCTTGCTGCCGCAGGTGCGCTGCCCGACGCTGGTGCTGCACAGCCGGCACGACGCGCGCGTGCCCTTCGACGAAGGCCGGCTGATCGCCGGTGGCATCGAAGGAGCCCAGTTCGTGCCCATCGACAGCGGCAACCACCTGCTGCTCGAGCACGAGCCGGGCTGGGCGGCGTGGCTCGCGGCCGTGCGCGAGTTCCTCGGCAATGCAGCCGCAGTCGCCCCCGCGTTCGCGCAGCTTTCCGAGCGCCAGCAGGAGATGCTGGCACTGCTGGCGCAAGGCCGCGACAACGCGCAGATCGCCGCGACGCTCGGCCTGTCGGAGAAGACCGTGCGCAACCAGGTTTCGGCGATCTTTGCCCGGCTCGGCGTCGAGAGCCGCGCGCAGGCGATCGTCGCGGCGCGCGAGGCGGGCCTGGGCGGGCGCTGAGGCGTCGCGCTCAGAACGCCGCGGCGAGCCCGTCGCGCCGCGGGTCGCTGGCCGCGACGTAGCCCTCCACCGCCGGGTCGCCCAGCCGCCAGATGAACTGGCCTGCGCCGAAGTCCTGGTAGCTGTCCTGGAAGGACTCGACCTGGTGGCCGAGCGAGCGCAGGCCCTCGCGCGTGGCCGCCGGCATGGTCGCCTCGACGTTGATCGAACGGCCCTGGTTGAAGCGCCAGCGCGGCGCGTCGCAGGCGGCCTGCGGCTCCTGGCGGAAGTCGAGCATGCGCACCAGCGTCTGCAGGTGGCCCTGCGGCTGCATGTTGCCGCCCATCACGCCGAAGCTCATCTGCGGCGCGCCATCCTTGGTCAGGAAGGCCGGGATGATGGTGTGGAAGGGCCGCTTGCCCGGCGCGACGAGGTTCGGGCTGCCCTCGCGCAGGCTGAACCCGTGGCCGCGGTTCTGCAGCGACACGCCGTAGCCCGGCACCACCACGCCCGAGCCGAAGCCCATGTAGTTGCTCTGGATGAAGCTGACCATCATGCCGCGCTCGTCGGCGGCGGTCAGGTAGATCGTGCCGCCCTTGACCGGGTTGCCGGCGCCGAAGTCCTGCGCGCGGTGGCGGTCGATCAGCTTCGCGCGGCCGGCGAGGTAGTCGGCGTCGAGCATCTGCGCCGGCGTCACCTCCATCGAGGCCGGGTCCGACACGTAGCGGTAGGTGTCGGCGAAGGCCAGCTTCATCGCCTCGATCTGCAGGTGCTGCGCGACCACGCTGTCGGCCTTCAGGCCGCCGAGGTCGAAATGCGACAGGATGCCCAGCGCGATCAGCGCGGCGATGCCCTGGCCATTCGGCGGGATCTCGTGCAGTTCGTGGCCGGCGTAGGCCTGCGAGATCGTCTGCACCCACTCGGGCCGGTAGGCGGCCAGGTCGGCCGCAGTCATCGCGCCGCCATGGGCTTTTGCATGCGCCTCGATCGCCTGCGCCACCTCGCCGCGGTAGAAGGCCTCGCCGCGGGTCTGCGCGATCAGGCGCAGCGTGCGTGCCGCCTCGGGAAAGCGGAACAGCTCGCCGACCTCGGGCGCGCGGCCCTTGGGCAGGAAGGCCTCGGCAAAGCCGGGCTGCGCGGTGATCTCGGGCAACGCCGCCGCCATCGCCCACTTCTGCCGCACCACCCATGGCATGGCATAACCGCGCTCGGCGATCTCGATCGCTGGTGCCATCAGGTCGGCGAAGGGCAGCTTGCCGAAACGCTCCGACAGCGCCGCCCAGGCCGCCACCGCGCCCGGCACGGTGACGCTGTCCCAGCCGCGCTTGGCCGGCGCACGCGCGTCGTCGCCGTACTTCGCATGGAAGTACTCGCGCGTCCAGGTCCGTGGCGCACCGCCGCTGGCGTTCAGGCCGTGCAGCTGCTGGCCGTCCCACAGGATGGCGAAGGCGTCGGAGCCGAGACCGTTGCTGCAGGGCTCGACGATGGTCATCGCGGCAGCGGCGGCGATCGCCGCGTCGACCGCGTTGCCGCCCTGGCCGAGCATGCGCAGGCCGGCCTGCGCCGCCAGCGGATGCGAGGTGGCGACGACATTTCGGCCGAACACCGGCAGGCGCTGGCTGGGGTAGCCGGCACCCCAATCGAAGGACGAAGACATCAACGGGACTCCTGGTGGTTCTTGTCGGCGGCGGCCCGGGCCTCGCGGTGCAGGCGGCGAACGCCCAGCCAGACGCCGATGGCGATCAGCGGGATCGCCACGGCCACCGCCACGTCGGGCGAGACGTTCCAGCCGGCCGACTTGGCGCCCTTGGCGGCGTAGCCGACGAGGCCGGCGCCGTAGTAGGTGACCGCCGCGACCGAGAAGCCCTCGACCGCGCTCTGCAGCAGCAGCTGGGCCTGCTGGCGGCGGTTCATCGCGTCGAGCAGTTCGCGGCTGCTCTGCTGCTGCTCGATCTCGACGCGCGTGCGCAGCAGGTTCGAGACGCGCGAGATGCGTTCCGACAGCGCCTGCAGCCGGCGGCCGGCCCAGGCGCAGGTCTGCATCGCCGGCAGCAGGCGGCGGTCCATGAACTCGCGGATGGTCTGCAGGTTGTGCACGCGGTCTTCGCGAAGTTCGTCGATGCGCCGTTGCACCAGCTCGAAGTAGGCCGCGCTCGCCGAGAAGCGGGCGTGCGTGCGGGCATACAGGCCCTCGACGCGCGCGGCGAGTTGCGTCAGCTGGCGCAGCAGCTCCTGCTCGTCGTCGGGGCTGGCGGTGCGGATGCGTTCGGCCACGTCGGCCAGGTCGCGCTCGGCGCCGACCAGTGCGGCGCCCACTTCACGCGCCACCGGCAGGCCCAGCAGCGCCATCATCCGGTAGGTCTCGATTTCCTGAAGCCGCTGCACCAGGCGGCCCAGGCGGCGCGGCGTCATGTCGCCGGCGACGACGATCCAGCGCGCGAAGCCGTCGCCGTACAGGCGGAAGTCGGTGTAGACGTCGGCCGAACCGTCCATCACGCGGGCACCGACCAGGCTGTCGTCGTTGAGCATGCTTCGCACCAGCGGCGGCAGTTCATGGCGCGGCGTGACCGCCGGCTTGACGAGCACGTGCAGGCCGACCAGCCACTCGCCCGGCAGGCCGGCACGCCATTCGGCCGGCACGTCGTCCATCGGCAGCGGCGCGAAGCCGTCGGGCACGCCGCTGAGCTGGCGCCAGAAGGTGCAGGTGTGGAACTCGCCGTGCTTCTCCCAGCGCAGCCGCACGCCGCCGATGTCGGCGCTCAGGTGGCTGGCGCCGTCGGCCGGCACCGCGAGCTGGCGTGAGCGCAGCAGCGCAGCGACATGCTGCCGCTCGGCGTCGCCGGCATTGCCGACCAGCGCGACATGCGACAACAACAGCGGCGCATTCATGCGCTCGTAGGGCCGCGCGTGCACCTCGTGGTGCAAGCTTTCGCGCAGGGGGTGCACGGTCTGCATCGCTGGAACTCCTCCGGAGCGCGATGCTAGTCGAAGCGTCTGGCGACAGCCCGCGCCGTGCCGGACAAGGCGGCGTGTGCCATCAATCGATCGCCTCGCCGATGAAGCGCTGCACCCTGGGATGCTCGGCGCCGAGGTGGAAGGCCATCCGCCGCTCACGCAGGCCGACGTCGGACGCGGTGAAGCGCTCCAGCCGGCGCAGGTGCTCGACCCAGGTCTCGTCGAGGAAGTATTCGAGGTAGCGGCCGGGTACCGCCGGGTCGCGGAACAGGCCCCAGGACAACGCGCCCTGGCGCAGCCGCGCGCGGCGCGTCTCCTCCATGATCGCGATGAAGTCGCCGGCGCGGGCCGGGTCGATCAGGTACTCGACGGTGACCATCACCGGCCCGTCGTCCGCCTGCGGCTCGACCAGCGGCACCGGGGCGGCGCTGCCGGGCCTGGCCGGGCTGTGGTCCTCGTCCTCGCCGCCGCCGACGGACAGCTTGCGCGTCAGCAGCAGCACCAGCGGCCCGACCACCGCGGCGGCGCAGATGCTCGCCGGCACGCTGCTCCAGCCGGCCACCTGGCCCCACAGCGCTGCACCCGCGGCGCTGCCGCCCATCAGCGCCATCTGGTAGATCGACATGCCGCGCGCCCGCACCCAGTTCGGCAGTGCCATCTGTGCAGCGAGCGTCAGCGAGTTGGCCGTGGCGATCCAGGCCATGCCGGCCACCGCCATTGCCGGCACCGCCAGCCACAGCGTCGGCGAGAACACCACGGTGATCGCGGCCAGCGCATGCACGCCGGTGCCCCAGCGCACGAACTGGTCGCGCCCGATGCTCTGGCGCAGCCGCGGCAGGTACAGGGCTGCGGCCACGGCGCCGCTGCCCATCGCCGCCAGCAGCAGCGTGAAGGTGCCGGCGCCGCCACCATGGATGTTGCGCGCCACCAGCGGCAGCAGCGCGGTCAGCGAGGTCGACTGCAGGAAGAACAGGAAGATGCGGATCAGCACGTTGCGCATGCGCGGCGACTGCATCACGTGCTGCAGGCCGACGCGCATCGCACCGAGGAAGCGCTCGCCGGGCAGCGCGCTGGCCTTGCGCTGGTGCTTCCAGCGCAGGATCAGCACGAAGGCGACGATGGACAGCACCGCATTGAGTGCGAACACGAACGCACTGCCGGCGCCGGCCAGCAGCGCGCCAGCGACCACCGGGCCGATGACACGCGACATGTTCATCGCCACACCGTTCAGGGCCAGTGCCGCCGGCAGTTCCGGGCGCGGCACGACCTCCGGCACGATGGCCGCGAAGACCGGCCAGCGCATCGCCATGCCGATGCCGTTGGCGAAGGTCAGCGCCAGCAGCAGCGGCGCACTCAGCACATCGGCGATCGAGCACAGGCAGAGCACGACGGCGACGCTGGCCACCCACAGTTGCGTGACGGCGAAGTAGCGGCGGCGGTCGACGATGTCGGCCAGCGCGCCGCTGGGCAGGCCGAGTACGAACACCGGCAGCGTGGAGGCGGCCTGCACCAGCGCGACCATCACCGCGCTGTCGGTCAGCGAGGTCATCAGCCACGCCGCCGCCACATCGTTCATCCACATGGTGACGTTGGCGGCCAGCCAGGCCAGCCACAGCATGCGGAAGACCGGCCCCTTCAGCGGGGCCAGCGACGACGGCGGCGCGTCGCTCAAGGGCGGTTCACTCGCGGGGATTCAATCCGCGTCCTGGAAGGCTTCCTCGCGCTTGTTCTTGATCGACGGCAGCATCACCACCACGACCATCAGCGTCGCGGCCACGAGCAGGCCGGCCGAGAGCGGCCGCGTGAGGAAGGTGCTCCAGTCACCGCGCGACAGCAGCAGGGCACGGCGCAGGTTCTCTTCCATCATCGGGCCGAGGATGAAGCCCAGCAGCAGCGGTGCAGGTTCGCAGTTCAGCTTGTAGAACAGGTAGCCGACGACACCGAAGCCGGCCGCCATGAACACGTCGAAGTTGTTGTTGTTCAGCGTGTACAGGCCGATCGCGCAGAACGACATGATGGCCGGGAACAGGAAGCGGTAGGGCACCGTCAGCAGCTTGATCCAGATGCCGATCAGCGGCAGGTTCAGGATCACCAGCATCAGGTTGCCGACCCACATCGAGGCGATCAGGCCCCAGAACAGCTGCGGGTTGCTGCTCATCACCTGCGGGCCGGGCTGGATGCCCTTGATCGTCATCGCGCCGACCATCAGCGCCAGCACCGCGTTCGGCGGGATGCCCAGCGTCAGCATCGGGATGAACGAGGTCTGCGCGCCGGCGTTGTTGGCCGACTCGGGACCGGCCACGCCGCGGATGTCACCCTTGCCGAAGCGGCTCGGGTCCTTGGCGACCTTCTTCTCCACCGTGTAGGCCGCGAAGGCGGCCAGCAGCGCACCGCCGCCGGGCAGCACGCCGAGCAGCGAACCCAGCGCCGTGCCGCGCACCACTGCGGGCCAGGCGTCGTGGAAGTCCTGCTTGGTCGGCCACAGGCCCTTGACGTCCTTGGTGAACACCTCGCGGTGCTCGGCCGGGCGGCCGAGGTTGGCGATGATCTCGCCGAAGCCGAACACGCCCATCGCGATGGCGACGAAGCCGATGCCGTCGGTCAGTTCGGGGATGTCGAAGCTGTAGCGCGGCGTGCCGGAGATGACGTCGGTGTTGATCTGGCCCATCAGCAGGCCGAGGATGATCATCGCGATCGCCTTGACCAGCGAGCCCGAGGCCAGCACCACCGCGCCGATCAGGCCCAGCACCATCAGCGAGAAGTACTCGGCCGGACCGAACTTGAAGGCCAGCTCGGTCAGCGGCGGCGCGAAGGCGGCGACGATCATCGTCGCCACCGAGCCGGCGAAGAACGAGCCGAGGCCGGCAGCCGCGAGTGCAGCACCGGCGCGACCCTGGCGTGCCATCTGGTAGCCGTCGATCGCGGTGACCACCGAGCTCGATTCGCCCGGCACGTTGATCAGGATCGCGGTCGTCGAGCCGCCGTACTGCGCGCCGTAGTAGATGCCGGCGAGCATGATCAGTGCCGGCGTCGCGTCGAGCGAGTAGATCGACGGCAGCAGCATCGCGATGGTCGCGACCGGGCCCAGGCCGGGCAGCACGCCGATCAGCGTGCCCAGCAAAGCACCGCCGAACGCATAGAGCAGGTTCTGGAAGGTGAAGGCGACGCTGAAGCCGAGCGCCAAGTTATTGAGCAGTTCCATTGTTCGCTCCTCAGCCCATGAACCACGGCTTGAGCGGAATCGTCAGGTTCAGCCCATAGATGAACACCAGCCAGCTGAAGGCGGTGATGAGAAGCGCGTTGACGATCGCTTCGCCGAGATGGAACTCGTCGCCGGCCAGCGCCGACACGATGACCAGCAGGGGCAGCGCCACGAACATGCCCACGCGCGGCAGCAGCAGCCCGAACATCACCATCGAGCCGACGATGATGATCAGCGGCTTCCAGGCGAAGTGACCGACCGGGTCGCCGTCGACCGTCTCGATCGTCAGGGCCTTGAACAGCACGGCGCCGCCGAGAACGGCCATCAGCAGCCCCAGTCCGAACGGGAAGTAGCCCGGCCCTGGACGGGCGGAGCTGCCGAAGCTGTACTCCGTGGCGCCCCACGCAAAGCCGAGGCCGACGGCCACGAACATCAGGCCCGACCAGAAGTCGCGCTGGCTCTTGATCTTCACTGCGAATCTCCTCCGCGAACGGAATGTTTGCGGCGATTCTAGGCAGCGATGTCCGACTGGCCTGTGTGGTTTACACGTAAGCTGACGGCCCCTCGTGCCGCGGGTACGCGGCACGATCCCCCGAGGGGAGCGACGCCGGACGCGAGGGCATCCTGAGGATGGCCTCGCGCCTGCGGAGCGCCGGCCGCGTCTCGCGGCCGGCGGCGGGCTCCGCTTCGCTCATTCCCATCCGGGCGTCGCGCGGAGGACTTCGTCCATCGTCGTCAGGCCTTCGGCCACCTTCATCGCACCGGCCACTCGCAGCGGGCGCAGGCCGTCCTGCAGCGCCTGGTGGCGCAGCTTGGCGATGTCGGTGACGGGCGAGATGCAGTTGCGTGCGCCCTCGCCCACCGTCAGCAGTTCGTACAGGCCGGCACGGCCGCGGTAGCCGGTCATGCGGCATTCGAGGCAGCCCACCGGCTTGTAGGGCTTGACCGCGCCGGTCAGCCGCCAGGGCTTGACGAACTCGCCCAGCGCCTCGCGGCTCATGCCCTCGTCGGGCTGCTTGCAGGCCGGGCACAGGGTGCGCACCAGGCGCTGCGCGAGCACGCCGATCACCGTCGCGCCGATCAGGTAGGGCGGCACGCCCAGGTCTTCCAGCCGGGTGATCGCCGACACCGAGTCGTTGGTGTGCAGCGTGCTGAAGACGAGGTGGCCGGTCAGCGCGGCCTGGGTCGCCATCTCGGCGGTTTCCAGGTCGCGGATCTCGCCGACCATGATGATGTCCGGGTCCTGGCGCATCAGCGCGCGCAGGCCTTCGGCGAAGCCGAGGTCGATGTTGCTCTGCACCTGCGTCTGGTTGAACGAGGGCTGGATCATCTCGATCGGGTCCTCGATGGTGCAGACGTTGACCTCGTCGGTGGCCAGGCGGCGCAGCGTGGAGTACAGCGTCGTCTTCTTGCCCGAGCCGGTCGGGCCGGTGACGAGGATGATGCCGTGCTCGTGGGCGACCAGCTCTTCCCAGCGCTTGCCGTCGTGGTTGCCGAAGCCCAGCGCGTCGATGGTCTTGACGGTGGTGTCGGGGTCGAAGATGCGCATCACCATCTTCTCGCCGAAGGCGGTGGGCAGCGTCGACAGGCGCATCTCGACCTCGTCGCCCGACGGATTGCGCGTCTTGATGCGGCCGTCCAGCGGGCGGCGCTTCTCGACGATGTCCATGCGGCCGAGCAGCTTGACGCGCGCAATCATCGCGTTGAGCACGCCCGGCGGCACCTGGTAGACGTTGTGCATCACGCCGTCGATGCGGAAGCGGATCACGCTGCGCTCGCGGCGCGGCTCGAGGTGGATGTCCGACGCGCGCTGGTCGAAGGCGTACTGCCACAGCCAGTCGACCACCTGCACCACGCCCTGGTCGTTGGCGTCGAGCTGCTTGTTGCTGCGACCGAGCTCGACGAGCTGCTCGAAGCTCGCCAGCGTGGAGGTCTCGCCGGTCTTGATGGCGGCGCGCACCGACTTCGACAGGCTGTAGAACTCGGTGGTGAACTTCTGCAGCTCGATCGGGCTGGCCACCACCAGCTTGATCGGCTTGCCGGTGTGGGCCTCGATCTCCGGCACCCAGGCGGTGTCGCAGGGTTCGCAGGTGGCAATGGTCACGTCGCGCAGGCCGAAGCTGATCGGCAGCGCCTTGCGGCGCTCGGCGTAGCTGATCGACATCACCTCGGCGACGCGGCCGACGTCGACCTTCAGCGGGTCAATGCGCAGATAGGGCAGCTGCACGCGGGCGGCCAGCCATTCGGTCAGCAGTTCGACGTCGAGCACACGGCCCTTGCCGGGGTCCTTGTCGCGCAGCAGGCCGAGGCTCGCGATGCGCACCAGCGGGTGCTGGCGGCTGTCGGCGCCGTGGAAGCGTTTCTCGGTGGCGCGCGCCGCCTCGTCGCTGATCAGGCCGTCGCGCCGCAGCCAGCGCACCAGCACGCGCCAGTCCAGCGGGCCGACGTGCGGCTTGTCGAGCATCAGTTCGGGTGCATTCATGGGGTAGCGGTCGGTGCGCCGGGAGCGCCAGGCAGTGGGCGGATCATGCGCAGCCATTTTCGCGCCGGCAAGCCATAGCCGGTGTCGATCTGTTGCGCGCGCGCGGCGAGTTCTTCACGCTCGGGCAGTCCAGCGTGCTTGCAGGCGAGCACGACGGTGTTGCCCTCCTTGGTCGGCTGCAGCGAGATCACCAGCCCGCCGGCGAAGGCCGCTTCGATGCGTTTCGCGCTGCGCGCGAAGCTGGCGTGGCGGCCGAACAGGTTGACGCTCATCACGCCCTGGTCCGACAGCGCGCGCGCGCAGCCGCGGTAGAAGTCCTCGCTGTCGAGCACCGGGCCGGCGGCCTGGTGGTCGTAGAGGTCGACGCAGAGCACGTCGGTGCCGCCAGGCTCGGCCACCTCGTCGACCCAGTGCTGCGCGTCCATGTTCAGGACCCGGAAGCGCGCACCGTCGTCGGGCAGGCGGAAGTAGGCGCGGCACATGCCGATGACGGTCGGGTTCAGCTCCACGACCGTCGTCTTCATCTTCATCACGCCGTGGGTGAAGCGGGTGATGCTGCCGGCGCCCAGCCCCAACTGCACGGCATGCCCCTTCGCCAGCTCGGCGGCCGGCCGCAGCAGCATCCAGGCCATCATGCGCTGCACGTACTCCAGCTCGATCTGCGCCGGCTTGCGGATGCGCATCGCGCCCTGCACCCAGGGCGTGCCCAGGTGCAGGTAGCGCACACCGTCGTGCTCGGAGATCGTGGCGGGTGCCAGCTCGGGCTCGGTCTTCTTCGTTCTCGTCGTCATGCAGCGTCGTGTCGTTCAGATCAGGCCGTGGGCGGCAAAGGCCTCGCGCCAGGCCGCCAGCTTGCGGTCGAAGCTCCAGCTCGCGTTGGCCGGGCTGGTGGAGGGCAGGCGGATCACCTCGACGCCGAGCGCACGGGTGATCGCCATCGACCTGGCCGATTCGCCGCCGTTGTGCGCGACGGCCTGGAGCCATGGCGCGCGGCGCCTGAGGCCAGCCAGGTCGTTGGGCACGCTGTCCTCGATGGCGCTGTCCAGGCTGCCTTCGCGGCGACAGCTGGCGTAGACATCCCAGATGCCCAGGCCTCGGCGCTTCACCTCGGCCAGCCGCGCGCGGTAGGCCATGCCGGCCAGGTCGACACCCCACAGCGCCGACAGCAGCGGCCAGAACTGGTTGCGCGGGTGGGCGTAGTACTGCTGCGCCTGCAACGAGGCCACGCCGGGGAAGCTGCCCAGCACGACCAGCCGCGTCTCGCGGCCGATCACCGGGGCCAGGCCGTGCAGGAGTTCGCTCATGCGCCGGTCAGTGCGGCCAGCCGCGGCAGTGCCTCATGCGCGTTGGCCGACGTCGCTGCTGCGAACTCGCCCGCCGGCAGGCCTCGCAGCCCGGCGAGCTCCGCGCCGATGCGCGGCAGCTCCGCCGGCTCGTTGCGGCTCGCCAGGCCTTCGGCGCGCTGCGCCGCGGTGCGGTACAGCCAGTGTGGCGGGATGTCGGGTGAATCGGTTTCGACCACGATCGCCGACAGCGGCAATGCACGCGCCAGCTCGCGGATCTGCAGCGCGCGGTCGAAGGTGGCCGCGCCGCCGAATCCCAGCCGGAAGCCGAGCCCGACGAAGGCCTGCGCCTGCTGGGCACTGCCGTTGAAAGCATGGGCGATGCCGCCGGCCACCTCGATGCGGCGCAGGTGCTTGAGCAGGGTATCGGCCGAGCGCCGCACGTGCAGGATCACCGGCAGGCCGTGGCGGCGGGCGATCTTCAGTTGCCCGGCATAGAAACGCTCCTGGCGTTCGCGGTCCAGCCCCGGCACGAAGTGGTCGAGGCCGATCTCGCCGACCGCCACCAGGCGCGGGTCGTCGCGCGCAGCGGCCAGCGCGGCATCGAGCCGGTCGAGATCCTCGTCGGCGGCGCGGTGCACGTACAGCGGGTGGATGCCCAGCGCGTACGCGCAGCCGTGCGCATGGGCCAGATCGCGCACGGCGGCGAAGTTGGCCACCTCCACCGCCGGCAGCACCTGCATCGTCACGCCGGCGGCGCGGGCGCGCGCCACCACCGCGTCGCGATCGGCGTCGAACTCGGGCGCGTCGAGATGGCAATGGCTGTCGGTCCACACGGCGCGATGATGACAGCCCCTGCCGGTCGGGTCCGGCAGACGACGCCACGGCGAGATCGCATGCCAGCGCCGTGACGCAGGATCGCCGGACGTGCTACCGTTGCAGCGCATCCCGTCCCTGGGGCCTCGCGCCGGAGCAGCCGATGAAGAAGGCACCGCTGTACAGCCGTTCTCGCCGGGGGGTGGTCGCCTCCGTTGCGCCGCCACCCGAGCCGGTCACGCCGCCGGCGGCGCCCTCGCGCCGCGCCCGCCTCGCGGGCTTCGCGGCCCGCCATGAGCGCCGGCTGTGGGCCTTGGCGGTGCTGGCCCTGATCGCCGCCATGTTGTTCTGGCGGGCCGGCCCCAAGGCCCCCGCGCCGCTGACCTTCGAGCAGATCGACCACCTGGTGCGCCAATCGATCGAGGAGAAGCCGCTCACCTCGGCCGCCGCACTCGCCTACGACAAGATCATTCCCTCGGTGGTGCGTGTGGTCGGCTACGACCGCGAGGGCGAAGCCTCTCCGCACGGCGCACGCCAGGCCGGCAAGGACGCCAAGGAGAGCGAAGACGCCAGGCCGAAGCGCGACGCCGGCGACCTGCCCGGCTTCCAGGAGCGCGGCGTCGGCACCGGCGTGGTGATCGTCGACAACGGCACCATCCTGACCAACCTGCACGTGGTGATGGGCGCCGAACGCGTCAAGGTGACGTTCATGGACGGCCTGGAGGCCGACGCCAAGCTGATCAGCGTGATGCCCGAGCACGACCTCGCCGTGCTGCGCGCGATGAAGGTGCCCGACGACCTGCACGCCGCCACCATGCGCGGCACCGGCGACCTGAACCCCGGCGACCGCGTGATGGCGGTCGGCTTTCCCTTCGGCATCGGGCCCTCGGCCTCGGAGGGCATCGTCTCGGGTTTGAAGCGCGAATTCCGTTCACCGGAAGGGGAACGCACGCTGACCAACCTGATCCAGTTCGATGCGGCGGCCAACCCGGGCAATTCCGGCGGGCCGCTGGTGACGATGGAAGGCGAGGTCGTCGGCGTCGTCACCGCCATCCTCAACCCGACCAAGCAGCGGGTGTTCGTCGGCATCGGCTTCGCCGTGCCGATCGAGAACGCCGCCGCCGGCGCCGGCATGCCACCGTTCTGACGAGGAGCTTCATGGATTCGACCAACCCCGGCGGCGCGCAGGCCGCCACGCTGATGGAGCGGGTGCTCTACGAGGTCAAGCGCGTCGTCGTCGGGCAGGACGCCTTCCTCGAGCGTGTGATGGTGGCGATGCTGTCCAACGGCCACCTGCTCGTCGAGGGCGTGCCCGGCCTCGCCAAGACGCTGACCGTGAAGACCCTGGCACAGACGCTGCGCGGTCAGTTCAAGCGCATCCAGTTCACGCCCGACCTGGTGCCGGCCGACCTGGTCGGCACGCGCATCTACAGCCCCAAGACCGGCGAGTTCGACACCTCGCTGGGCCCGGTCTTCACCAACCTGCTGCTGGCCGACGAGATCAACCGCGCGCCGGCCAAGGTGCAGAGCGCGTTGCTCGAAGTGATGCAGGAGCGCCAGGTGACGATCGCCGGCGTGACGCACAAGGTGCCCGACCCGTTCCTGGTGATGGCCACGCAGAACCCGATCGAGACCGAGGGCACCTACCCGCTGCCGGAGGCGCAGGTCGACCGCTTCATGATGAAGGTGCTGGTCGACTACCCGAGCGAGGAAGAGGAGTTCGTCGTCGCCCAGCGGGTCACCGGCGCGCCGGTGCAGGTGCAGGCGGTGGCCAGCATGAGCCAGCTCGCCGAGTTGCAGCAGGAGTGCCGCAAGGTCTACGTCGACCCCTCGCTGATGCAGTACGCCGTCAAGCTGGTCAGCGCGACGCGGCGGCCGGCGCAGTACGGGCTGGCGGACGTGGCCAGGTACCTCAGCTTCGGCGCCAGCCCGCGCGCCACCATCGGCCTGATCGAAGGCGCGCGCGCGCTGGCCTACATGCGCGGGCGCAGCTACGCGCTGCCGGAAGACATGACCGGGCTGGTCGGCGACGTGATGCGCCACCGCCTGGTGCTCAGCTACGAGGCGCTGGCCGACGGCCTGAACGCCGACGGCATCATCCGCCAGGTGATGCAGAAGATTCCCGCCCCCGACAAGCCACTGGCTCCGCATGAACAAGGTGCTGGAAAGAACTGAAGGCGCCAACGCCGAGGCATTGCGGGCCTCTGGAACGCAGGGCTCGGAAGCCCTGCTCCGGCGCCTGGAATGGACGGTGATCCGCCGCCTCGACGGCCTGCTGCAGGGCGACTACCGCACGCTGATGCGCGGCGCGGGCCTCGACCTCGCCGACCTGCGCGAGTACCAGCACCACGACGACGTGCGCCACATCGACTGGAACGTCACCGCGCGGCTGCAGCAGCCCTACGTGCGCCAGTTCACCGAGGACCGTGAGCTGGCCGCCTGGTTCCTCGTCGACCTGTCCGCCAGCGTCGACTTCGGCTCCGATGACCGCGCCAAGCGCAGCGTCGCGCGCGAGTTCGTCGGCGTGCTCTCGCGGCTGCTGACCCGCCATGGCAACCGCGTCGGCGCCCTGCTCTACGGCACCGAGGTCGACACCGTCATCCCGGCACGTGCCGGCCGCATGCACGTGCTGCACCTGCTGCAGCGCATGGCGCAGCGGCCGGTGGAAGCGCCGCAGGGCGCCACCCAGCTGCGCGACCTGCTGCTGGCCGGGCAGCGTTTGATCAAGCGCCGCTGCACGGTCTTCGTGGTCTCGGACTTCATCAGCCCGCCGGGCTGGGAGCAGGCGCTGGGCGAACTGTCGCGCCGCCACGAGGTGACCGCCGTGCGCCTGTACGACCCGCTGGAGATGGAGCTGCCCGACCTCGGGCTGGTGACGATGCGCGACGCCGAGACCGGCGAGCAGTTGCTCGTCGATACCCACGACGAGGGCTTCCGCGCACGCTTCGCCACCGCTGCCGAAGCGCGCGAGACGGCGCTGCTCGCCTCGCTCGCGCAGGCCGGCGTCGACACGCTGGAGCTGGCCACCGACGACGACCTGCTCGACGCCATCCTGCGCTTTGCCGACCTGCGCCGCCAGCGCAGCCGCATCGCTGCCGGCGGTGGCGCGCCGAGTCACCTGGGTGTGCTGAAGAACGAATCGCGGAGGGCGTCATGAAAGGCACGATCCCGCTGAACTTCGTCTGGCCGGAGATGCTCTGGCTGTTGATCGCCGCGCCGCTGCTGGTGCTGGCCTACCTGTGGCTGCTCGGCCGGCGCAAGAAGACGGCACTGCGCTACGCCAACCTCGCACTGGTCAAGCAGGCGATGGGCAAGACGGTCGGCTGGAAGCGTCACGTGCCGCCGGCGCTGATGCTGCTGGCCATCACCGTGCTGCTGCTGGCCACGGCGCGGCCGGCCGCGGTGATCAGCCTGCCTTCGCAGCAGGAGACCATCGTGCTGGCGATGGACGTGTCCGGCAGCATGCGCGCCGCCGATGTTCTGCCGAACCGGCTGGTCGCCTCGCAGGAAGCGGCCAAGGCCTTCGTCGCCGAACTGCCGCGCAGCGTGCGGGTCGCGGTGGTGCAGTTCGCCGGCACCGCCGCCGTGGTGCAGCCGCCGACGCACAGCCGCGACGACGTCTACGCCGCGATCGACCGCTTCCAGCTGCAGCGCGGCACCGCCACCGGCAGCGGCATCGTGCTGTCGCTGGCGACGATCTTCCCCGAGGCCGGCATCGACCTGTCGCAGATCACCGGCCAGAAGGCGATGCCGCCCGGCCCCAACGACAAGCCCAAGCCGGAGTTCACGCCGGTGGAACCCGGCTCCTTCGGCTCGGCGGCCATCATCATGCTGACCGACGGCCAGCGCACCACCGGCCCCGACCCGCTGGAGGCGGCGAAGATGGCGGCCGACCGCGGCGTGCGTGTCTACACCGTCGGCATCGGCACCAAGGACGGCGAGACCATCGGCTTCGAAGGCTGGTCGATGCGCGTGCGCCTCGACGAAGACGCGCTGAAGGCGGTGGCGCAGCTGACGCGTGCCGACTACTTCTACGCCGGCACGGCCGAAGACCTGAAGAAGGTCTACCAGGGCCTGTCGACGCGACTGGTAGTCGAGAAGAAGGAAACCGAGATCAGCGCGCTGTTCGCCGCGCTCGGGGCCCTGCTCGTCGCCGCGGCGGCAGCGCTGTCGGTGGCCTGGTTCGGCCGCGTGACCTGAGCGCGCCCGGCCGGCGATTCGGCCGCTGCGCACCAGCCTGCGGGCCGGCCAGGGCCGACAATCGCCCGGCCTCACGACCCTGAAGGAGACTCGCATGCCCCGTTGGGCCTGGATGGTGCCGGCTGGCGCCATCGCGCTGCTGGCCGCCGCACTGCTCACCCCGCTGAACACGGTGATGGTCGCCGCCTGCGCGGCCGCACTGATCGGCGCGGTGATCGCGGCCGTCCACCACGCCGAGGTGGTGGCGCACCGCGTCGGCGAGCCCTTCGGCACGCTGGTGCTGGCCATCGCGATCACGGTGATCGAGGTCGCACTGATCGTCTCGGTGATGCTCGCTGGCGGGCCCGACAAGGCCGCACTGCCGCGCGACACGATCTTCGCGGCGGTGATGATCATCACCACCGGCGTCGTCGGCATCTGCCTGCTGGTCGGTGGCCTGCACCACCACGAGCAGAGCTTCCAACTCGACGGCGCGAACTCCGCCCTGGCCGCGCTGGTGGCGCTGGCCGGGCTGTCGCTGGTGATGCCCTCGTTCACCACCAGTTCAGCCGGCGGCACCTACACCGTGCCGCAACTGACCTTCGTGGCCGTGTCCTCGCTGGCGCTGTGGGCGGTGTTCGTGTTCGTCCAGACGGTGCGCCACCGCGACTACTTCCTGCCGCCAGCCAACGCCGCCGACGAGGACGTGCATGCCTCGCCGCCGTCGAACGCGCAGGCCTGGGCGAGCTTCGGGCTGCTGCTGATCGCGCTGGTCGCGGTGATCGGCCTGGCCAAGCAGCTGTCGCCGACGATCGAGGCCGCGGTGTCGGCGGCCGGCGCGCCGAAGGCCGTGGTCGGCATCGCCATCGCCATGCTCGTGCTGCTGCCCGAGACCTGGGCGGCGGTGCGCGCAGCGCAGGCCGACCGGCTGCAGACCAGCATGAACCTGGCGCTCGGCTCGGCGCTGGCCAGCATCGGCCTGACCATTCCCGCGGTGGTGGTGGCCGCGGTGCTGCTCGACCTGCCGCTGGTGCTGGGCCTGGACCCGAAGGACCTGGTGATGCTGACGCTGGCCTTCCTGGTCAGCGCGATCACGCTGGGCACCGGCCGCACCAACCTCATGCAGGGCGCGGTGCACCTGGTGCTGTTCGCCGCCTTCCTGTTCCTCGCGCTGGTGCCCTGACGCCGCCGCGCGGCGCCTGCAGCATCAGGCGGCGAAGCGCCCCTTGACCAGTCGCAGCACGCGGTCGCAGCGCGCGGCGAGCGACTCGTCGTGCGTCACCAGCACGAAGGCCGTGCCCTGGCTGCGTGCGAGTTCGAGCATCAGCGCGAACACCGCGTCGGCGGTGTCGCGGTCGAGGTTGCCGGTCGGCTCGTCGGCCAGCACGCAGCCCGGCTGGCCGGCCAGCGCACGCGCAATGGCCACGCGCTGGCGCTCGCCGCCGGAGAGCTGCGCCGGCCGGTGCAGCGCCCGCTCGACCAGGCCGACCCGGCCGAGCACCTCGCTGGCGCGCTCGCGCGCCTCGGCGGTGTCCATGCGGCGGATGCGCAGCGGCATCGCGACGTTGTCCAGCGCGGTGAACTCCGGCAACAGGTGGTGGAACTGGTAGACGAAGCCGAGGTGGCGGTTGCGCCACTCGCCCTGCTCGGCCGCGTTCAGCGACGCCAGGTTGCGCCCGGCCAGCAGCACGGTGCCCTGCGTCGGCGCTTCCAGGCCGCCGAGCAGGTGCAGCAGCGTGCTCTTGCCCGAGCCCGAGGCGCCGACGATGGCGACCGTCTCGCCGGGCTGGATGGCCAGGTCGATGCCCTGCAGCACCGGCACGTCAAGCGCACCTTCGGTGAAGCGCTTGTGCAGGTTCTGCGCCTGGACGATGGCCTCACTCATGGCGCAGCGCCTGCGCCGGTTGCACACGGCTCGCGCGCCAGCTCGGGTAGAGCGTGGCGACGAAGGACAGCAGCAGCGAGATCATGACGATGGGCACGATGTCGCCGCTGCGCGGGTCGCTGGGCATGTGGCTGATCAGGTAGACGTTGGCCGGCAGCAGCGTGGTGCCCAGCAGCCGCTCGATCGCCGGTACCAGGCTGCCGACGTTGAAGGCCAGCAGCAGGCCCAGCAGCAGCCCGGCCAGCGTGCCGATGAAGCCGGAGGCGGCGCCCTGCACCATGAAGATGCCCATGATCGAGCGCGGCGTGGCGCCCAGCGTGCGCAGGATGGCGATGTCGGATTGTTTGTCGGTCACCGTCATGACGAGCATGGAGACGAGGTTGAAGGCGGCCACCGCGACGATCAGCGCGAGGATGAGGAAGAGCATGCGCTTCTGGATCTGCACCGACTCGAACCATTGCCGGTTCGTGCGCGTCCAGTCGCTGACGAATATAGCCGGGCCGAGCTCGGCGGCGAGTGCGTCGCCGACCTGCCCGGCGCGGTCGCGGTCGGCCAGGCGCAGCTGCAGGCCGGTCGGGCCGGCAAGGCCGAACAGCGCCTGCGCATCGCCGATCAGCATCAGCGCGATGGTGCTGTCGTACTCGTAGTGGCCGGCCTCGAAGGTGGCGGCCACCGTCAGCGGCAGCAGGCGCGGCGCGCCGTTCGGCCGCGTGGTGTCGGGCACGACGAGCGTGACACGCTGGCCGGCCGTGGCACCCAGCTTGCGCGCGAGCTCGATGCCGAGCACGACCTCGTTGCGCCCCGGCACCAACTTGCCGAGCACCGAGGATTGCAGGCTCTTCGCCAGGTCCGACACCTCGGCCTCGGCCATGGGGTCGATGCCGCGCAGCAGCGCCGGCTGCAGCAGGTCGCCGCGGCCGAGCAGCGCCTGGGCAGCGACGAACGGGGCCACCGCGGTCACGCCCGGCTGCTGCTTCGCGCGGGCGGCGGTGGCCCGCCAGTCGCGCAGTGCGCCGCCGTTGGCGTCGAACACCTGCACGTGCGCGATGACCGACAGCATGCGGTCGCGCACCTCCTTGCTGAAGCCGTTCATCACCGACAGCACGACGATCAGCGCCGCCACGCCGAGCGCGATGCCGAGCATGGCCACCGCGGAGATGAAGGAGATGAAGCCGTTGTCGCTGCCGCCGCGCGCGGCGCGCAGGTAGCGCCAGCCGACCTGCAACTCGTAGGGCGGCTCGCGCCGCGCCTTGCCGGCGACCGCCTCACTCATAGCGCAGCGCCTGTGCCGGCTGCACGCGGCTGGCGCGCCAGCTCGGGTAGAGCGTGGCGAGGAAGGACAGCAGCAGCGAGATCAGCGCGATCGGCCAGACGTCGCCGCGCTGCGGGTCGCTGGGCATGCGGCTGATCAGGTAGATGCTGCCGGGCAGGAAGCTGACGCCGAGCGCCCGCTCGATGGCCGGCACGATGACGTCGATGTTGACCGCCACCAGCAGGCCCAGCAGCACGCCGGACAGCGTGCCGATGATCCCCGAGGCCGCGCCCTGCACGACGAAGATGCCCATCACCGAGCGCGGGCTCGCGCCCAGCGTGCGCAGGATGGCGATGTCGGCGCGCTTGTCGGTCACCGTCATCACGAGGGTCGAGACCAGGTTGAAGGCGGCCACTGCGACGATCAGCGTCAGGATGATGAACATCAGCCGCTTCTCGATCTGCACCGCGTCGAACCAGGCGCGGTTGCTGCGTGTCCAGTCGCGCAGCTCGAAGCCGCTGCCGAGGGTCTGCGCGAGCTGCTCGGAGACGGCGCGCGCGGCCTGCACGTCCTTCAGGCGCAGCTGAACGCCGGTCGGACCACCGACGCGGAAGAGGCGTGCCGCATCGTCCAGGTGCATCAGCGCCAGGCCGCTGTCGTACTCGAAGTGGCCGGAGTCAAAGGTGCCGACCACGGTCAGCTGCTTGAGGCGAGGGATCACGCCAGCCGGCGTGACCTGCCCGCCAGGGGTGATCAGCGTGATCTTGTCGCCCTCGCGCACACCCAGGCTGCGCGCCAGCTCGCCGCCGAGCAGCACGCCCCAGCCGCCGGGCTGCAGGCGGTCGAGCGCGCCGCTGCGCAGGTGCGAGGCGAGCGCGGTGACACTCGCCTCGTCGGCCGGCGAGATGCCACGCACCACGGTGCCGCGCATCGCCTCGCCGTGCGAGGCCAGGCCCTGCGCCGCGACGAAAGGCGCCGCGCCGATCACCTGCGGGTTCTGCCGCGCCTTGGCAGCAACGATGCGCCAGTCGGGCAGCGCGGCATCGCCCTGCGCATGCACCTCGACATGCGCGACCACCGACAGCATGCGGTCGCGCACCTCCTTCTGGAAGCCGTTCATCACCGACAGCACGATGATCAGTGCGGCCACGCCGAGGGCGATGCCGGCCATCGAGATCGCCGAGATGAACGAGATGAAGCCGTTGCGCCGGCCCGCGCGCCCGCCGCGGGTGTAGCGCCAGCCGATCTGCAGTTCGTAGGGCCAGCTCATGTCGGGGCGCATGCTACCCGAGGGGCTCGCGCTGCGGCGCCGCCGATAATCTGCGAATGCATCTTCTCGTTCCGTTCGGATCGGCGATCTCGGAGGCCGGCCGGCACACCTTGAACGACCTGCAGCTGCCCCAACTCGACCGCCTGCTCGGCCGGCTGCAGCCCGCCGAGCGGCTCGGCACCGACGAGTACAGCCTGACGCCGCCGCACGAGGCGGCGCTGGCCGCCGCACGCGGTTGGCAGGGCGGCGCGGGAACCCTGCCCTTCGCAGCCGAGGCCGCCAGCGCCGACGGCATCGAGGTGCTCGACCTCGCCTGGGGCCTGCTGACCCCGGTGCACTGGCACGTCGGCCGCGACGAGGTCGTGCTCGCCGACCCGGACTCGCTGGCGCTCGACGAAGCCGCCTCGCGCGCCCTGTTCGAGGCCGTGCGCGAGCTGTTCGAGAGCGAAGGCTTCGCGCTCGCCTGGGGTGCGCCGCTGCGCTGGTACGCCGCCCACGAGAGCCTGGTCGACCTGCCCTGCGCCTCGCTGGACCGCGTGATCGGCCGCAACGTCGACCGCTGGCTGCCGGCCGGGCGCGATGCCCGGCTGCTGCGCCGGCTGCAGAACGAGGTGCAGATGCTGCTCTACGGCCACCCGATCAACGAGGCACGCGAGGCCGCCGGCCAGCTGCCGGTGAATTCCTTCTGGCTCAGCGGCTGCGGGCGCAGGCAGCCGGTCGAGGGCGAGGCGGTCGTGGTCGACACGCGCCTGCGAGCCGGCCTGCTGTCGGAAGACTGGGCCGCCTGGGCCGAGGCCTGGCGCGCACTCGACGCCGGGCCGCTGGCCGCGCTGCTGGCGGCCGCCGAACGCGGCGAGCCGGTGTCGCTGACGCTGGCCGGCGAACGTTTCGCGCAGCGATTCGAGACGGCCGGCGGTTCGCCCTGGTCGCGGCTGGCGCGGCGCTGGCGTCACCCCTCGCCCGCCACCGTGCTGGAAGCGCTGTGAGCGCGCCAATCATCGCCCGCCGGGACGCGCCGCCGCGCGTGGTCTGGGCGCTCGAACAGGCCGGCGTGCCGACCTTGCTGGCGCGCCTGTTCGCCGCCCGCGGCGTGAAGAGTGCCGACGAGCTCGACGACGGGCTGGCCCGGCTGCTGCCACCGGCCGGCCTGGCCGGCGCGGCCGCGGCCGCCACACGCCTGGCCGACGCGATCCAGCGCGGCCAGCGCATCTGCATCGTCGCCGACTACGACTGCGACGGCGCCACCGCCTGTGCGGTGGCCATCCGCGGCCTGCAGCTGCTGGGCGCGGCGCGCGACACGCTCGCCCACGTGGTGCCGGACCGCGCGGTGCACGGCTACGGCCTGACGCCCGCCATCGTCGACCTCGCTGCGCAGCACCGCCCCGAGGTGCTGGTGACGGTGGACAACGGCATCGCCAGCCTCGACGGCGTGGCCCATGCGCGCGGGCTGGGCATCGCCGTCGTCGTCACCGACCACCACCTGCCGGCGCAGCAGGACGGCCGCATCGTGCTGCCCGAGGCCGACGTGATCGTGAACCCCAACCAGCCCGGTTGCGGCTTCGCGAGCAAGAACCTCGCGGGTGTCGGCGTAATGTTCTACGTGCTGCTGGCGCTGCGCAGCGAACTGCGCGAGCGCGGCGCTTTCAGCGCCGAGGCGCAGCCGCGGCTCGATGCACTGCTCGACCTGGTCGCGCTCGGCACGGTGGCCGACGTGGTCAAGCTCGACGCCAACAACCGCCGCCTGGTCGCGCAGGGCCTGCGTCGCATCCGCGCCGGCCGTATGCATGCGGGGCTGGCCGCGCTGTTCGCCGCCGCCGGCCGCGACCCGCGCCGCGCAAGCGCCTTCGACTTCGGCTTTGCGCTCGGGCCGCGCATCAACGCCGCGGGCCGCCTGTCGGACATGACGCTGGGCATCGAGTGCCTGCTGACCGACGACCCGGGGCGCGCAGCAGAGCTCGCGAAGCTGCTGGACGGCATCAACCGCGAACGCCGCGAGCTGGAGTCGGGCATGCGCGAGCAGGCCGAGGTGCTGCTCGAACGGCTGATGCCGCAGGGCGAACCACCGGCCGCGCTGGCGATCTTCGACCCCGAGTTCCACGAAGGCGTGGTCGGCATCGTCGCCGCGCGCCTGAAAGACCGCGTGCACCGCCCGACCTTCGTCTTCGCGCGCGGGCAGGACGGCCTGCTCAAGGGCTCGGGCCGCTCCATCCCCGGCTTTCATCTGCGCGACGCGCTGGACCTGGTCAGCAAGCGCCACCCCGGCGTGCTGCGCAAGTTCGGCGGCCATGCGATGGCGGCCGGCTGCACCGTCGCCGAGCCCGACCTGCCCGTGTTCACGCAGGGCTTCGAGCAGGTGGCGCGCGAATGGCTGGACGCGGCCACGCTGGCGCGCACGCTGCTCACCGACGGACCGCTCGAGCCGGCGCAGTTCGACACCGCCACCGTGCGCGAACTCGATGCGCAGGTCTGGGGCCAGGCCTTCGAGGCACCGATGTTCTGCGACGAGGTCGAGGTGGTGTCGCAGCGGCTGGTCGGCGAACGCCACATGAAACTCTCGGTACGCCATGGCGGCGCACTGCGCGACGCGATCTGGTTTGGCCGCAGCGAACCGTTGGAAGCGCGGGTGCGGCTCGTCTACCGTTTGAGCGTGGACGAGTACAACGGCCGCGAGCGGATCCAGATGGTCGTGGAAGGCGCAGAGGCGAGCCGCGCAACCCCTCATCCCTAGGTTGCATCTGGAAGCGCCTCGATGGGCATCCGTGCGCATACTCGGCGCATTCGGATCCACCCCCTCGACACCATGAGCGAACCTACCTCGCTGCCCCAGGCGCAGCCAACGCGCAGAACGACACTGAGCTGGTTGCTGGCCATGGCTGGCGCCGCGAGTGCGGTTTCCTGCGGCGGCGGGGGCGGATCCGACCCGGTGGCGGGGCCCACGCCGACGCCAACACCCTCACCGACGCCACCGGCGCCGACACCGCCGGCGCCTGCCCCGTCGCCCTCGCCGGCACCCACCCCGCCGGCACCATCGCCCGCGCCTTCGCCACCGGCTCCTGCACCCACGCCACCCGCCCCGGCGCCTGCGCCCACGCCGCCGGCCCCGGCGCCTGCGCCCGGCACGCCGCCGTCGATCAGCACCTTCGCCAGCGGCCTGTCCAGCCCCTGGGGCATGGCCTTCCTACCCGATGGCCGCCTCCTGGTGACCCAGAAGGGCGGCAGCCTGGTGATCGTCAGTGCCGATGGATCGAGCACGTCCGCCGCCCTGAGCGGCGTGCCCGCCGTCAACACCGACAACCAGGGCGGGCTGCTCGACGTGGCCATCGATCCCGACTTCGACACCACGCCCTGGGTCTACTTCAGCTATGCCGAGGACGGCACGGGCGGCAGCGGCACGGCCGTGGCACGCGGCCAGCTGGTCGGCAATGCGCTGCAGGGCACCACGGTGATCTTTCGCCAAAACCCCAAGGTGGGCGGTGGCTACCACTACGGTTCGCGCCTGGTCTTCGGCAACGACAAGACCTTGTTCGTGACGCTGGGAGAGCGACAGCAAGGGAGTCCTGCGCAGGACCCCGCCTCGCACCTGGGCAAGGTGGTTCGCATCAACCGCGACGGCAGCATCCCCAGCGGCAACCCGAGTCTCGGTGCCGGCGCTCTGCCCGGCATCTGGAGCCTGGGGCACCGCAACCCGCAAGGCGCCGCGCTGCACCCGACCAGCGGCGAACTGTGGGTCGGCGAACACGGCCCGCAGGGCGGCGACGAGATCAACATCGCGCGCGCCGGCAGCAACTTCGGCTGGCCCAACGTCAGCTACGGCTGCAACTACGGCGCCACCTATCCCGGCAACGACAACACCTCGTGCCGCATCGGCGGCAACGGTGGCGTGCATGCGCCGACCTACGTCGAGCCGCTGACCTACTTCGTGCCCACTTCGCAGGCCCCGTCCAACCTGGCCTTCTACACCGGCAGCATGTTCCCCGAGTGGCAGGGCAGCCTGTTCATGGGCGCGCTCGCCGGGCAGGCGCTGTGGCGGTTCACGCTGAGTGGCAACAGCATCACGGCACGCGAGAAGATCCTCGACCCGATCGGCGAGCGCGTGCGCGACGTGAGCCAGGGCCCGGACGGCGCGCTGTACCTGCTGACCGACAACGGCAACATCCTGCGCATCGCCCGCTGAAGTGCGGCACATGCGACCCTGAGCCCAGCGGGATCACGCCCCGCTCCCTACAATCCGGAACTCGATGCTGCCGAGTTCCTGGATGAATGCCGACCTGCACTGCCACTCCTGCGTCTCCGACGGCACGCTGACGCCGGAGGCGCTGGCGCAGCGCGCCAAGGAACGTGGCGTCGAACTCTGGGCCCTGACCGACCATGACGAGATTGGCGGCCAGCAGCGCGCCCAGGCCGCCGCCCTGGCCCAGGGCCTGCCCTACCTCACCGGCACCGAGATCTCGGTCAGCTTCGCCGGCGTGACGGTGCACATCGTCGGCCTCGGCTTCGACCCCGACGACACGGCGCTGCGCGCCGGCCTGGCGGCCACGCGTGGCGGCCGCCGCGAGCGCGCGCTGGAGATGGCCGAGAGCCTCGCCCAGGCCGGCATCAAGGGCACGTTCGAAGGCGCGCTGAAGTACGTCGGCAACCCGGACCTGATCTCGCGCACGCACTTCGCCCGCCATCTGGTCGAAGCCGGGGTCTGCGCCGACACCAGCGAGGTGTTCCGCCGCTACCTCACCGAAGGCAAGCCCGGCTTCGTGCCGCACCGCTGGGCCAGCCTTCGCGACGCGGTGCACTGGATCACCGACGCCGGCGGCATGGCGGTCATCGCCCACCCGGCCCGCTACAAGTTCACCGCCAACGAGGAGCATGCGCTCTTCACCGAGTTCAAGGCGCACGGCGGCGCTGGCGTCGAGGTGGTGACCGGCAGCCACAGCGCCGCCGAGGCGGTGCGCTACGGCGAGGCGGCGATCGAGTACGGCCTGGCCGCGTCGCGCGGCAGCGACTTCCACAGCCCGGGCGAGAGCCACACCGACCTCGGCGCGCTGCCCGAGCTGCCCGGCCACCTGAAGCCGGTGTGGGAACTGCTGCAGGACCGCATCGTCCAGCCCCAATGACGCCCCGGCCCGGCCTGGGCATCCTGCTCGTGCTGGCGATGGCGGCGTGCTTCGCGACCATGGACACGACGGTCAAGTTCGTCGGCGCCGCCGTGCCGGTGCTGGTCGTGCTGTGGGCCCGCTACGGCGTGCAGGCGGCGGTGATGGGTGCCTGGCTGACGCTGTCATCGCGCCGTGGCGGCGCGGGTTTCCGCAGCGCCCACCCGCGCTTCCAGGCGGTGCGAGGCGCGCTGCTGCTGGCCAGCTCCACCTTCGGCTTCTTCGGCCTGCAGCACCTGCCGGTGGCGGAGTTCACCGCCATCACCATGCTGACGCCGCTGATGGTGACGCTACTGGCCGCCACGCTGCTGCATGAACGGGTCTCGCTGCGGCGCTGGGCGCTGGTGGCCGGCGGTCTGGTCGGCGCGCTGATCGTCATCCGGCCCGGCAGCGGCCTGTTCGGCTGGGCCGTGTTGCTGCCCATCGGCGGCGCCATGGCCTATGCCAGCTTCCAGGTGCTGACACGCAAGCTGGCCTCGCTGGAGAACCCCTTCACCACGCACTTCTACACCGGGCTGACAGGCTCGCTGCTGGTGGCCGCCGCGCTGCTGGCCAGCGCGGTCGAGCTCGGCCCGGTGCTGGCCGCTGCGGCGCCCTCGACGCTGGCGATGCTGCTGGCCATCGGCACGCTGGGCACGCTGGGCCATCTGTTGCTGGTGCTGGCCTTCGGACTGGCGCCGACGGCGACGCTGATGCCCTTCATGTACGCACAGATCGCCTTCGCGGCGCTGGCTGCGGCCTGGGTCTTCGGCCACGCGCCAGACGCCTGGGCCTGGCTGGGCATGGCGGTGGTGGCGGTGTGCGGCGCCGGCAGTGCCTGGCTGAACGTGCGCGAGGCGGCACAGGCGAAGGCACCCGTGAGCGCCCTGGGAGCGGATACGATCATCGATTGACGCCGCGAGCACCATGTCCCAGCTTTTCGAGGTCCATCCCGACAACCCGCAACCGCGCCTGCTCAAGCAGGCGGTGCAGATCCTGCACGGCGGCGGCGTCGCGGCGATCCCCACCGACTCCAGCTATGCGCTGGTCTGCCACCTCGACGACAAGGCGGCGGCGGAAGCGCTGCGCCGCATCCGCGGCGTCGACGACAAGCACCACCTGACGCTGCTGTGCCGCGACCTCAGCGAGCTGGCCAGTTACGCACGTGTCGACAACAAGCAGTACCGGCTGCTGAAGCTGGGCACGCCCGGGCCGTTCACCTTCATTCTCGAGGCGACCAAGGAGGTGCCCCGGCGGCTGTCGCACCCCTCGCGCCGCACCATCGGCCTGCGCGTGCCCGACCATGCGGTGACGCAGGCGCTGCTCGAGCAGCTCGGCCAGCCGCTGATTGCGACCACGCTGATCGCACCGGGCGAGACCGAGCCGATGAACGAGCCGCACGAGATCCGCGACCGCTTCCAGAAGCTGCTGCAGGCCGTGGTCGACGCCGGTGCCTGCCCGATGCAGCCGACCACCGTGGTCGACCTCACCGGCGACACGCCCGTGCTGGTGCGGTCGGGGCGCGGTGACCCGCGCCTGCTGGGGCTGGCGCTCGAAGACGCCTGATCAGCCGCGCTCGATGCGGGCCACGGCCGAGTGTGCGTGGATCGACTCGAAGTTCTCCACGTCGACGCAGTAGCGGCCGATGCGCGCATCGGCGTTCAGGCGCAGCGCGACGTCGCGCACCAGGTCCTCGACGAACTTCGGGTTCTCGTAGGCGCGCTCGGTGACCCATTTCTCGTCGGCCCGCTTGAGCATGGGCCAGATCTCGCTGGAGGCGGAGTCCTCGGCGAAGCGCACCAGCTCCTGCCAGGAGACATCGCCGAGCAGCTCGATGCGGATCGTGACGTGCGAACGCTGGTTGTGCGCGCCGTAGTCGGAGATCTCCTTCGAGCACGGGCACAGCGACTTGACCGGCACCACCGCCTCGGCCCAGACCGCGACCACGCCGTCACGCGCCTCGGCGATCCAGCGGCCCTGGTACTCGAGCAGGCTCTCGACGCCCGAGACCGGTGCGCGCTTGCGCAGGAAGAAGGGGAAGCGCGCCTCGATGCGGCCGCTGGTTGCGTGCAGCTTCTCGAGCATCACCGCCATCTGCGTGCGCAGTTCGGCGGCATCGATCGCACGCTCGAGCGACTCGAGCCAGGCGACGAAGCGCGACATGTGCGTGCCCTTCTGCTCGGCCGGCAGGGCGACGTCCAGATCCCACTCGGCGACGGTGGCCAGTTCGGCCAGCCCCAGGCTCAGCTGCATGGGATAGCGCACGCCGCGCACACCGACACGCTGGATCGCGAGGTGGCGCTCGTCGCGGGCACTCTGGGTGTCCGGAATGTGCAGCGCGTCTTTCAGATTGCTCATGGTCAGGCTCGAGATTCAGGCTGCAGCATGCCAGCAAATCGGCCATCGCAGGCCCGCATGGGCTTGAAGCCCGCGTTCAAGCGGGTTCAACGGCCGCTCAGTGGTTGACCGCCCGCAGCGCCGGCTTGGCACCGAAGCGCTTGACGATGGACTGCTCGATGCCTGCGGCGTCCAGACCGCACAGCGACAGCAGCTTGGCCGGGTCGCCATGCTCGATGAACTCGTCGGGCAGGCCCAGGTTCAGCACCGGCGTCTGCAGGCCGGCGGCGGCCAGCGCCTCGAGCACCGCGCTGCCGGCGCCACCCATGGTGCTGCCTTCCTCGACGGTGACGAGGGCCTCGTGGCTGCGCGCCAGGTCGGCCACCAGGGCGCTGTCCAGCGGCTTGGCGAAGCGCATGTTGGCGACGGTGGCGTCGAGCTTCTCGGCCGCGGCCAGCGCCGGGTGGAGCAGCGTGCCGAAGGCGAGGATGGCGATGCGCGAGCCCTGGCGGCGCACTTCGCCCTTGCCGAACGGGATCGCGGTCATCTCCTTGGCGATCTCGACGCCGGCACCGGCGCCGCGCGGGTAGCGCACCGCCACCGGGTGGTTCTGCAGGAAGGCGGTGTACAGCGCCTGGCGGCACTCGTTCTCGTCCGAGGGCGTCAGCACGCTCATGTTCGGGATGCAGCGCAGGTAGGCGATGTCGTAGGCGCCGGCATGCGTGGCGCCGTCGGAGCCCACCAGGCCGGCGCGGTCGAGCGCGAACACCACCGGGAGGTTCTGCAGCGCCACGTCGTGGATCAGCTGGTCGTAGGCGCGCTGCAGGAAGGTCGAGTAGATCGCCACCACCGGCTTGAGCCCTTCGCAGGCGATGCCGGCGGCGAAGGTCACGGCATGCTGCTCGGCGATGCCGACGTCGAAGTAGCGCTCGGGGAAGCGCTTGTGGAACTCGACCATGCCCGAGCCTTCGCGCATGGCCGGGGTGATGCCGATCAGGCGCTTGTCCTTCTCGGCCATGTCGCAGAGCCAGGTGCCGAAGACCTGCGTGAAGGTCGGCTTGGACGGCGGCTTCTTCGTGATGCCGACGGCCGGGTCGAACGGTGTCGGCCCGTGGTAGTTGACCGGGTCGGCCTCGGCGAGCTTGTAGCCGAAGCCCTTCTTGGTGACCACGTGCAGGAACTGCGCACCGGGCTTGTCGCGCAGGTTCTCCAGCGTCGGGATCAGCGCGTCGAGGTCGTGTCCGTCGATCGGGCCGACGTAGTTGAAGCCGAACTCCTCGAAGATCGTGCCGGGCACGACCATGCCCTTGGCGTGTTCCTCGAAACGGCGCGCCAGCTCGAACAGCGGCGGCGCGTTCTTCAGCACGCCCTTCACGCCCTCGCGCGCGGCGGCGTAGAAGTTGCCGCTCATCAGCCGCGCCAGGTACTTGTTCAGCGCGCCCACCGGCGGGCTGATCGACATGTCGTTGTCGTTGAGCACCACCAGCAGGTTCGGCACGTGGCCGACATGCGGCATGCCGGCGTTGTTCAGCGCCTCGAAGGCCATGCCGGCGGTCATCGCACCGTCGCCGATGATGGCCACCGCATGGCGCTGCTCGCCCTTGGCCTGCGCGGCGATCGCCATGCCGAGCGCGGCAGAGATCGAGGTCGACGAGTGCGCGGTGCCGAAGGTGTCGTATTCGCTCTCGTCACGGCGCGGGAAGCCGCTGATGCCACCGAGCTGGCGCAGGGTCGGCATGCGGTCGCGCCGGCCGGTGAGGATCTTGTGCGGGTAGGTCTGGTGGCCCACGTCCCAGACCAGCCGGTCGTGCGGCGTCGAGAAGACGTAGTGCAGCGCGATCGTCAGCTCGACGGTGCCGAGGTTGGACGACAGGTGGCCACCGGTCTTGGACACGCTGTTGAGCACGTGGTCGCGCAGTTCGGTGGCGAGCTGCTTGAGCTCGAGCCGCGTCAGCTTGCGCAGGTCGGCCGGGCTGTTGATGGAAGGCAGCAGCAGATACTTCATCGTCAGTTGTCCCGTTCGACGACCTTGTCGGCCAGCATCGCGAGCGCGCTGGTGTCGGCCAGCGCGCAGCGCGCGAGCGCCGACCGGGCCTGCGCGCGCAGCTCGAGCGCATGCGCACGCGCGCGCTCGAGGCCGAGCACGCTGACGTAGGTCGGCTTGTTGTTGTCGAGATCCTTGCCGGCGGTCTTGCCCAGCGTCTCGGAGGCCTGGGTGACGTCGAGGATGTCGTCGACCACCTGGAAGGCCAGGCCCAGCGCATCGCCGTAGTCGGCCAGCGCCTGCCAGCTCGCCGGCGAGGTCGACCCGCAGGCCGCGCCCATCAGCACGCTGGCCTTGAGCAAAGCGCCGGTCTTGCGGCGGTGCATGTCGCGCAGCGCATGTTCGTCCAGCGGCTTGCCGATGCTGGCCAGGTCGATGGCCTGGCCGCCGGCCATGCCGGCGTGTCCGGCCGAACGGGCCAGCAGCGAGCACAGGCGTGCCTGCAGCGCGGGCGCCACGCCTTCGTCGGGCGTCAGCACCTCGAAGGCCAGCGCCTGCATCGCGTCGCCGGCCAGCATGGCCTGCGCCTCGCCGAACTGCACGTGCACCGTCGGCTTGCCGCGGCGAAGCACGTCGTTGTCCATGCAGGGCATGTCGTCGTGCACCAGCGAGTAGGCATGGATCAGCTCGACCGCACAGGCCGCACGCAGCGCCGCTTCGCGTTCGCCCTTGACCGCCTGCGCGGCCGCCAGCACCAGCAGCGGGCGCACGCGCTTGCCACCGTCGAGCACGCCGTAGCGCATCGCCACGCCCAGGCCGGCGGGCGCGCCGGCCGGCACCCAGCGGTCCAGCGCCGACTCGACGGCGTCGAGCTCGGCCGCCGCCCAGGCATCGAAGGGGTGACCGCTCATGTTCCGCTCCAGGGCTTCAACTGCCCGTCCTCGAGCACCTTGACCTGTGCCTCCACGGCCTCCAGCCGGCCACGGCAAAAGGCCAGCAGCTCGGCGCCGCGGCGGTAGCTGTCGATCATCTGGTCCAGCGGCAGCTGGCCGCCTTCCATGCCCGCGACCAGGCGCTCGAGTTCGCGAAGCGCGTCTTCGTAGCTGGCCGGCGGGGGAGCGGCGGGAGGGGGCGTCGTACTTTTTGCCATGCGCAATATGAAGGTCGGATTGTAGTCAGCCCCACCCCGATCGGGCCGTGCCTGTTGCGGCAAAACCGCCTAGCGCCGGCTCATTTCTTCGCCGGCCTGCTCCGGAGTGGCTTTGCCCAGCAGGAAGACCCCCCGGGTACAATCCGCGGCCCGTCGTTCAAGACGGCTCCCGAAGACCCACACCCGGCCCGCCGGGGTGGCGGTTTGACATTGGTTTTTGGAGATCCTGGGGATCATGTCCGACCTGAGCGTGCCTCTCGAGGCACTGCAGCGCAGCCGCTCGCAACTCTCCGTCTCGACCTATTTCGACCCGGCCCTGTACCGGAGCGAGATGGAGCTGATCTTCGAGTCCGGGCCGCGCTACCTCGGGCACGAACTCTCGGTGCCCGAGCTCGGCGACTACCACGCCCTGCAGCAGGAGCTGGAAGGGCGCGCGCTGGTGCGCACTGCCTCCGGGATCGAGCTGGTCTCCAACGTCTGTCGCCACCGCCAGGCGGTGATGCTGCGCGGCCGCGGCCACACCGGCAGCAACATCGTCTGCCCGCTGCACCGCTGGACCTACGACACCCACGGCAAGCTGCTCGGTGCCCCGCACTTCGCCGACGACCCCTGCCTGAACCTGCGCAACTACCCGGTGCAGAACTGGAACGGGCTGCTGTTCGAGGCGGGCGGCACCGACGTGGCGGCCGACCTGGCCCGCCTGGGCCCGAAGGCCGACATGGACTTCGCCGGCTACGTGTTCGACAGCGTGCACCTGCACGAGTGCGACTACAACTGGAAGACCTTCATCGAGGTCTACCTCGAGGACTACCACGTCGCGCCCTTCCACCCCGGCCTCGGCGGCTTCGTCACCTGCGAAGACCTTCGCTGGGAGTTCGGTGCCCATCACTCGGTGCAGACCGTCGGTGCCAACAACGCATTGGCGAAGGCCGGCTCGGCCACCTACCGCAAGTGGCACGACGCCGTGCTCGCCTACCGCAACGGCTTGCCGCCGAAGCATGGCGCGATCTGGCTGACCTACTACCCGAACGTGATGGTCGAGTGGTACCCGCACGTGCTGGTGGTCTCGACGCTGTTCCCCAAGGGCCCGCAGAAGACGCTCAACATGGTCGAGTTCTTCTACCCGGAGGAGATCGCCGCCTTCGAGCGCGAGTTCGTCGAGGCCGAGCAGGCCGCCTACTGGGAAACCTGCAACGAGGACGACGAGATCGCGCTGCGCATGGACGCCGGCCGCCGCGCGCTGATGGCGCGCGGTGACGACGAGGTCGGCCCGTACCAGAGCCCGATGGAAGACGGCATGCAGCACTTCCACGAGTGGTACCGGCGGCGCATGGGCGACCGATTGGTCGATCGTTGAAGGCGTCGTCGTCGAAGCAGGCGGGCCGAGCGCTGGGCCGCTCCATGGACCACGAAGTGGCCCACTTCGTGGACCGTGCCGGCCGGGGGCCGTCATGAGTGCTCCCTGGTTGATGGTCCTCGCGTCGCTGCTGTTCGCGACCATGGGCGTGTGCGTGAAGCTCGCCTCCGCCCACTACACCACCGGCGAGATCGTCTTCTACCGCGGCCTGGTCGGCTCGCTGATGATGGCCGGCTTCGCACGCTGGCAGGGTGGCTCGCTGCGCACCGCCGTGTCGGCCATGCACTTCTGGCGCAGCATCTCCGGCGTCACCGCGCTGTGCCTGTGGTTCTACGCCATCGGCGCCCTGCCGCTGGCCACCGCGATGACGCTGAACTACATGTCCTCGGTGTGGATGGCGCTGTTCCTCATCGGCGGCGCGATCATGCTCGGCGGCCAGCGGGTCGACGGCCGCCTGATCGCCACCATCCTGGCCGGCTTCGCCGGCGTCGCACTGATCCTGCGCCCGACCATCGAGCAGGACCAGCTCTGGCATGGCTTGATCGGCCTGCTCTCGGGCATGGTCTCGGCCACCGCCTACCTGCAGGTCACGGCGCTCGGCCGCATCGGCGAGCCGGAGTACCGCATCGTCTTCTACTTCTCGATCGGCGGCGTGGCGGCCGGGGCCGCGACCATGCTGTGGACCGGCGCGACGCCGCACCGCACGCTGGAAGGCCCGGCGCTGCTGCTGGCCGTCGGGCTGCTGGCCACGGCCGCGCAGCTGATGATGACGCGCGCCTACAGCATCGGCCGCCCGCTGGTCAACGCGAGCCTGCAGTACCTGGGCATCGCCTTCGCGTTCGTCTACGGTGTGCTGCTGTTCGATGATCGCATCACCTGGATGGCCGTGGCCGGCATGGCGCTGATCGTGACCGCCGGCCTTGGCGCCTCGCTGCTGCGAAACCAGGCGGCGCCGGCCGACGCCCGCCAATCCACCCTGGAGAGCTGACCCATGAGCCGACGCTTCACGACCCTGATCTCTGCCGATGAACTTCGTGCGCTGCAGGCCGGCGGCAGCAACCCGCCGGTGATCGTCGACTGCGGCTTCGACCTCGTCGACACCGAGGCCGGCGAGCGTGCCTGGCGCGAGGCCCATGTCGCGGGCGCGTCCTACCTGCACCTGGACCGCGACCTGTCCGGCGCCAAGACCGGCCGCAACGGCCGCCACCCTCTGCCCGAGCGCGCGACCTTCGCGGCCACGCTCGGGCGCCTGGGCATCACGCCGGCGACGCAGGTGATCGCGCTTGACCGCCAGGGCGGCCTCTACGCGGCGCGGCTGTGGTGGATGCTGCGCTGGCTGGGCCACGAGGCCGTCGCCGTGCTCGACGGCGGCCACGATGCCTGGCAGGCGGCCGGCGGCGCTGTCGATGCCGAGCCTCCCGCGCAACGCGCCGCGGCGCCCTACCCCGAACGCGCGCCGCTGGCCGGCAGCACCAGCGCCGACGCGCTGGCCGCGCAACTCGGCCGTGTGCGCCTGGTCGATGCGCGCGCCGGCGAGCGCTTCCGCGGCGAGGTCGAGCCGCTGGACAAGGCCGCCGGCCACATTCCCGGCGCGATCAACCGCTTCTTCAAGGACAACCTCGAGGTCGGTGGCCGCTTCAAGCCGGCCGACCAGCTGCGTCGGGAATTCGAGGCGTTGCTCGGCCGTGATGCCGCTTCGCAGACGGTGCACCAGTGCGGCTCGGGGGTGACCGCCTGCCACAACCTGTTGGCGATGGAGCATGCCGGGCTGACCGGCTCGCGCCTCTATCCCGGCTCGTGGAGCGAATGGTCGGCCGATCCGGTGCGGCCCATCGCGCGGGGCTGATGGCACACCGCGGCGCACGCGCGGCCGAGCCCTCGCTGTCGATCTCGATTGACCGTGCTCAAGCCCCGGCCTAGGCTGTCGTTGAACACTGCCTCCATCGCGCCGCACAGCGGCCACCACTTCGCCAGGAGTTCACCATGTTCAAGCGAATCCTCGTGCCCACCGACGGCTCCGACATCACCAGCAAGGCGGTCGACACCGCCGTTGCATTGGCGAAGTCGGTCGGGGCACAGCTCTACACGATCAGCGTGAAGGAGCCGTTCCCCTACAGCGCGATCTCGGAGATGCAGCCGACGCCGCCGCAGGAGTTCTTCGACGCGCAGGAGCGCATCGCCGCCAAACGCATCGGCGTGGTGGTCGATGCGGCCAAGGCCGCGGCCGTCAGCTGCCAGGCGCACAGCGTCGAGGCACTGCACCCCTGGGAGGCGATCATCGAACACGCCAAGCGCATGGAGTGCGACCTGGTCGTGATGGCCTCGCACGGCCGCCGCGGCGTCACCGCGCTGCTGCTGGGCAGCGAGACGCAGAAGGTGCTGACGCACTCGACGGTGCCGGTGCTGGTGGTGCGCTGACACACACCACCCCGAAGCGGTTCAGGCCACGCCGTGGACCTTGAACCAGGCGGTCGCGCGCTTCCAGCCGTCGGCCGCCTGCTCCTTGCGGTAGCTCGGCCGGTAGTCGGCGTGAAAGGCGTGCGGCGTGTCGGGGTACAGCACCAGTTCCGACTTCGCATTGCCCGCGGCCTTGAGCGCCGCCATCATCTTCTCGACCGTGTCGTTCGGGATGCCACCATCGGCCGCGCCGTACAGCGCCAGCACCGGCGCCTTGATGCTGGCGGCCACGTCCAGCGCCGACTTGTCGCCAGGGAAGTAGCTGCGCGCCACCGGGCCGTACCAGGGCACCGCAGCCTTCACCGCCGGGTTGTGGGCGGCGTACATCCAGGTCGTGCGGCCGCCCCAGCAGAAGCCGGTGATGCCGAGCCGGGAAACATCGCCGCCGTTGGCCTTGGCCCAGGCCACCGTCGCGTCCAGATCGCCCATCACCTGCGCATCAGGGACCTTGGCGATCACCTCGGAGATCAGCTTGGCCACCTCGCCGTAGGACTGCGCATCGCCCTGGCGCACGAACAGCTCCGGCGCGATCGCCAGGTAGCCGAGCTTGGCGAAGCGCCGCGCGATGTCGGCGATGTGCTCGTGCACGCCGAAGATCTCCGACACCACCAGGATCACCGGCAGCCCGGTCTTGCCGGCCGGCTGGGCACGGTAGGCGGGCATCTTGAAGTCGCCCACCGCAATGGTCACCTCGCCGGCGGTCAGCCCGTCGCTGTCGGTCTTGATGGTCTGTGCCGTCACCGGCAGCACCGCCGCGGCAAAACCGCTGCCCACGGCCGTCTGCACGAAACCGCGGCGCGAGACCTCGCGCGACGGGACCAGACTGTCGACTTCCTGCTGCAGCATCGTTCTCTCCAGGGTGGTGAAAGCGGCGGATTCTAGGAAGGCATCGCGACCGCTGCACGACCCCGATGGCAGCGTGGATTGCCCGCACAATCGATGCATGTCGTCTTCATCCCACTCGCCTGCCGACTTCGAGACACGCTGGCCCGGCCAGCTCGCCGCCATCGACATGGGCTCGAACAGCTTCCGGCTCGAGATCGGCCAGCTCGACCAGGGCCGCTACCGCCGCGTCGACTACCTCAAGGAAACGGTGCGCCTGGGCGCCGGCCTCGACGCCAACGGCTTGCTCACCGAGGAAGCGAGCTTGCGCGGCCTGGCCTGCCTGGCCCGCTTCGCGCAGCGCCTCGCCGGCTTCGCGCCGCAGCAGATCCGCGCGGTGGCCACGCAGACGCTGCGCGAGGCCCGCAACCGCGATGCCTTCCTGCAGCGCGCACAGACCGTGCTGGGGCGGCCGATCGAGGTCATCTCGGGCCGTGAGGAGGCCCGCCTGATCTACGCCGGCGTGGCCCGGCTGCAGCCCTCCAACGCGCCGAGGCTGGTCATCGACATCGGCGGGCGTTCCACCGAGATGATCCTCGGGCAAGGCCGCAAGCCGCTGCGTGCCGAGTCGTTCCAGGTCGGCAGCGTCAGCCTTTCGATGCGCTTCTTCGCCGACGGCAAGCTCAGCGAGGCGGCCTTCCGCGCCGCGCAGGTGGCCGCCGGCGCCGAGCTGGAAGAGGCGCTCGAGCCCTTCGCGCCGGTGCACTGGCACGAGGCGCTGGGCTCCTCGGGCACGGTGGGCGCGGTGTCGCAGTTGCTTGCTGCCAGCGGCATCACCGACGGCCGCATCACGCCCGACGGCCTGCGCTGGCTGATCGAACGCTGCCTGCACGCCGGCCGCATCGATCGCCTCGACCTGCCCGGGCTGAAGGAAGACCGCCGCGCCGTCATCGCCGGCGGCATCGCCATCCTCTACACGCTGGCAGCGCACTTCGGCATTGCCGCGCTGCAGCCGGCCCGTGGTGCGCTGCGCCAGGGCGTGATCTTCGACCTCGACGAGCGCCTGCACGCCACCGCGCTGGCGCAGGACGGCCACGACATCCGCGACGCCAGCGTGCGCGAGCTGCAGCGCCGCTTCATGGTCGACGTGCAGCAGGCACGGCGCGTGGCCTCGGTGGCCGAGGCGCTGTACGAGCAGGTTCAGCCGCGCGCTGGCCGCGAGGCCCGGCGCGAGCTGCTGTGGGCCTGCGCGCTTCACGAGATCGGCATGATGGTCTCGCACCACGACCACCACCGCCACAGCGCCTACCTGCTCGCCCATGTCGACGCGCCGGGCTTCTCGCAAAGCCAGCAGCGCCGCGTCGGCGAGCTGGTGCTGGGCCAGCGTGGCGGGCTGCGCAAGGTCGAGGAAAGCCTGGTGCAGGAGACCTTCGCCTGGCAGGTGCTGTGCCTGCGCCTCGGAGTGATCAAGTGCCATGCACGCGGCGAGGTGCGCACCGACGCGCTGCAGCTGACGCGCCTGGGCACCCAGGCGCGCCTGGACTTCAGCGCCGAGTGGGCGGCCGCGCACCCGCGCACGCTCTACCTGCTGCAGGAAGAGGTGCAGGCCTGGGCACGCGGCGGGGTGCTGAAGCTGTCGCTGCGCGACTGAGCCGGCAGCGCGGCGCGACTCAGGCGCGCCAGTCGAAGATCTTCTGCATCGGCATCCACTTCTGGCCGGCCGGCGTCCAGGGCGTCGGCGCCTGGAAGGTCCACATCAGTGTCTCCCAGCGCGCGATCACCGGGTCGTCGACGCTGGCGCGGGCCATGGCCTCGGCGTCGTAGACCGCATCGTCGGTCTCCATCACCATCACCATGCGGGCGCCGAGGCGGTGGATGGTCATCGAGGTCACGCCGTGGCGGCGCAGGTGCGCCTGCACCTCGGGCCAGACGGCACGGTGGTGCTCCTCGTAGCGCGCGATCAGCGCGGGGTCGTCCTTCAGGTCGAGGGCGAGCAGGTGTTGCATGGGCTCAGTCGTCGTGGCCCACCTCGTGGCCGATGGCACGGTCGAGGTGGGTGTAGCCGCCATCGACCAGCAGCCACTGCCCGGTGGTGTGGCTGGCACGATCGGAAAGCAGGAACACCACCGTGTCGGCAATCTCCTGCGGTGTGGTCATGCGCCGGCCGAGCGGGATGCGGCGCTCGATCGCCGCCTGCGCGGCGGCCGGGTCAGGCAGGCGCGCCAGCTCGCTGCGGTACATCGGCGTCATCACCTCGGCCGGCAGCACCGCGTTGACGCGGATGCCGTCGTCGCGCAGCGCCACCGCCCATTCGCGCGTCAGGCCGAGCAGCGCGCCCTTGGCGGCCACGTAGCCGCTGGTCGCGCCCTGGCCGGTCAGGGCCGTCTTCGAGCCGATGTTGACGATCGCGCCGCGCGTGGCGCGCAGCATCGGCAGGCACTGCTGCGCCATCAGGTAGCAGTGCGTCAGATTGCGGTCGATCGAGCGCAGGAAGGGCTCGCGGCCGCTGCCCGCGCCGTCCAGCGGCACATGGTCGTTCACGCCGGCGTTGTTGACCAGGCCGTGCAGGGCCGCGCCCGACGCCGCCACGGCCGCCACCGCGCTGGCGCAGGCCGCCTCGTCGGTGAGGTCGAGGCGATGGACCTGCAATGCCGGCTGCAAGGCACGCAGTTCGGCCTCGAAGGCCGGCGCGAGCGGGTCGCGGTCGAGGATCACCGGCACGGCGCCTTCCTGCGCCAGCGTGCGCGAGATCGCGGCGCCGATGCCGGCGCCGCCGCCGGTGACGATCACCGCGCGGCCGTGAAGCTGCAGGTCCATCGCTTGCCCGGCGGGTCAGTCGTACAGCACCGCGGCGATCTTCGGATCGGCGATGTTCGACTTGTCGTACCAGTAGAAGCCGGTGTCGATCACCTTGGGCAGCTTCTCGCCCTTCAGCGCCTTGACCGCCGCCTCGACCGTCTTGTAGCCGATGCCCACCGGGTTCTGCGTGATCGCGCCGGCCATCTCGCCACTCTGGATCGCCGCCTTCTGCTGCTTGCCCGAGTCGTAGCCGATCACCACGATCTTGCGCTTCATCTCCTTCGCGCCGTTGAGCACGCCGATCGCCGAACCTTCGTTGGCGCCGAAGATGCCCTTGACGTTCGGGTTGCCCTGCAGGATCGACTTGGTGATCTCGGTCGACTTGAGCTGGTCGCCGCCGCCGTACTGCACCGAGACGATCTTGATCTTCGGGTAGGTCGACTTCATGCGGTTGAGGAAGCCGTCGCGGCGGTCGATGCCGGTGCGGCTGGTCTGGTCGTGCACCACCAGCGCGACCTCGCCGTCCTTGCCGATCAGCTCGGCCATCTTGTCGGCGGCCAGCGCCGCGGCGGCCAGGTTGTCGGTGGTCGCGGTGGTCACCGGGATGTCGCTGTCCACGCCGGAGTCGAAGGCCACCACCGGGATCTTCGCCGCCTGCGCCTTCTTCAGCAGCGGGATCGCGGCCTTGCTGTCCAGCGCGGCGAAGCCGATCGCCTTCGGGTTCTTGGCCAGCGCGGCGGACAGCATGTCGATCTGCTTGTCGACCATCGCCTCGGTCTCGGGGCCCTCGAAGGTCACCTTGACCTTCAGGTCCTTGGCGGCCTGCTCGGCGCCCTGCTTCACCGCCTGCCAGAACTGGTGCTGGAATCCCTTGGACACCAGCGGGATGTAGGTTTCCTGCGCGAACGCGGGGGCGGCGGCGAGGCCGGCGGCCAGGACCATTGCCGCGGCAGCGACGCTTCTTCTCTTCAGCATGGACATGTCTCCTTGTGTTGTGATGACGGGGAACGTGAACTCACTGCCGCTTGCGCCGCAGGATGTCGGTGTAGACCGCGAGGATGATGATGACGCCGGTCACCACCGTCTGCCATTCCTGCGCCACCGACATGATGCGCAGGCCATTGGTCAGCACGCTCATGATGAACGCGCCGATGATCGTGCCGAGGATGGTGCCGGTGCCGCCCGACAGCGAGGTGCCGCCGATCACCACCGCGGCGATGGCGTCGAGCTCGTAGCCCTGGCCCAGCGCCGGCTGCGCCGAGTTCAGCCGCGAGGCGATCAAGAGCCCGGCGATGCCGCAGATCGCGCCGTTGAGCGAGTAGATCGCGATCTTCCAGGCGTCGACGTTGACGCCCGACAGTCGCACCGCCTCCTCGTTGCTGCCGAGCGCGAAGGTGTAGCGGCCGAGCACGGTGCGGTTGAGGATCAGGCTCGAGACCACCGCGACGATGAACAGGATCAGCACCGCGTTCGGGATCGGCAGCGAGGGAATCAGCAGGCCGATCAGTGACTCCTGCGAGATGTACGGAAACTCCGGCGTGTCGTTGAAGTAGATCGGCTTGGTGCCCGAGATGACCAGCGCCAGGCCCTTGAGCAGCATCATCATGCCCAGCGTCGCGATGAAGGGGGGCACCTTCAGCTTGGCGATCAGCACGCCCGAGACGAAGCCGCACAGCGCGCCGAAGAACAGCGCCGCGAACACGCCCCACCAGATCGGCAGGCCCCAGTAGGTGAGGAACACGCCGGCCATCACCGCGCAGAAGGTCATCAGCGTGCCCACCGACAGGTCGATGCCGCCGGTGATGATGACGAAGGTGCAGGCGATGGCCAGAACGCCGTTGACCGCGGTGGCCTGCAGGATGGCGACCATGTTGTCGGCCTGCAGGAAGTTCGGCGAAGCCAGGCTGAAGAACACCATCAGCGCCAGCAGGCTGGCGAAGGCCAGCAGCATCTGGCGGGCGGCGGAGGCGATCGGGCGCGTGGTGCTCATCGGCGGCGGGTCTCGGGCAGGGGTGTCTCAGACTGTGGAGACGGATTCGCGCTGCGTGGCCAGCGCCATGATGGCTTCCTGCGTCGCGCCGGCGGCCGGCAGCTCGCCGGTGATGCGGCCCTCGCACATCACCAGGATGCGGTGGCTCATGCGCAGCACCTCGGGCAGTTCGCTGGAGATCATCACGATCGCCTTGCCGGCGGCGGCCAGCGCGTCGAGCAGCTTGTAGATCTCGCTCTTGGCGCCGACGTCGATGCCGCGCGTCGGCTCGTCGAAGAAGAGGATGTCGCAGTCGCGCAGCAGCCACTTGGCGATCACGATCTTCTGCTGGTTGCCGCCGGACAGCAGGCGCACCGGCTGGTCGACCGACGGGGTCTTGATCGCCAGGCGCTGCACGTAGTCGGCGGCCGTCGTGCGCACCGACGCGGCGTCGAGCCAGAAGCCGCCCTTGAGGAAACGCGCCATCGACGGCAGCACGACGTTGGTCTGCACGTCCAGCCCGGTGGCCAGGCCGAACTGCTTGCGGTCTTCCGACAGGTAGCCGATGCCGTGGGCCACCGCGTCACGCGGCGAGCGGATCGCGGCCGGCTTGCCGTGCACGCGGATCTCGCCCGCCTCCAGCGTGTCGGCGCCGAAGATCGCGCGGGCCACCTCGGTGCGGCCGGCGCCCATCAGCCCGGCCAGGCCGAGGATCTCTCCGCGGCGCAGCGTGAAGCCGACGTCGCGGATAGCATGGCCACGGCGCAGGCCGCGCACCTCGAGCACCACGTCGTTGTGCGTGGTGTCGGGGACGCTGCGTGCCTCCTGGGCCAAGGCGCGGCCGACCATCATGCCGATGATGGTCTCCATCGGCGTGTCGGCGGTGGGCACGGTGCCGATGTAGCGGCCGTCGCGCATCACCGTCACACGGTCGGAGATGCGCTTGAGCTCGTCCATCTTGTGCGAGATGTAGACGATGCCGACGCCATGCTGCTGCAGCTGGCGAATGATGCGGAACAGCTCGGCGATCTCGGCGTCGTTCAGCGCCGCGGTCGGCTCGTCCATGATCAACACGCGCGAGTCGAACGACAGCGCCTTGGCGATCTCGACCATCTGCTGCTTCGCCACCGTCAGCTCGCCGACCGGCGTGCGCGGGTCCAGCGCCAGGTGCAAACGCGCGAAGATCGCCGCTGCTTGCGCGTTGAGCGCTTCCTCGTCGAGCAGCAGGCCGCCGAACTTCCGCGGCTCGCGGCCGATGAAGATGTTCTGCGCCGCGCTGAGGTGATTCATCAGGTTGAGTTCCTGATGGATGATCTGGATGCCCAGCGCCTGCGCGGCGCGCGGCGTGGGAATCTCCACCGGCCGGCCGTCGAGCAGGATCTCGCCGCCATCGCGCTGGTAGACGCCGGAGAGGATCTTCATCAGCGTCGACTTGCCGGCGCCGTTCTCGCCCATCAGTGCATGCACCTCGCCGGCCTTCAGCTCGAACTGGACCTCGGCCAATGCCTGCACGCCGGCGAAGGCCTTCGACAAGCAGCGGATCTCGACGAGGGCGGCGCTCATAGGGCGTAGAAGCGCACGGCGTTGTCGTGCCAGACGGCGCGGCGCTCGCTGTCGGAGAGATCGGCGAACAAGCGCTCGCTGAGCTCGACCCAGCGCCCATAGTCCGCGGCGAGGTTCAGCACCGGCCAGTCGCTGCCCCAGACCAGGCGCTGCGCGCCGAAGTGCTCGAGCAGCGTGTCCCACACCGGACGCAGCGCAGTGACGCCCGCGTTCCCACCGGCCCGGGCATCGCCAGCGGCCTCGGTCAGCAGGCCCGACACCTTGCACATCACCTGTGGCCGGCGGGCCAGTTCGGCGATGCCGCGGCGCCAGGCCTCGGCCCACTCGCCCGACCAGCCCTTCGCCAGCTGCGGCTTGGCCGCGTGGTCGACCATCACCGGCAGCTCGGGCCAGGCATCGACGAAGCGAAGCAGCGGTTCCAGGTGCCACGGCTGCACCAGCGCATCGAAGCGCAGGCCCAGCGACTGCATGGCGCGCACCACCGAGGCTTGCGGGCGCGTGGCAATCCAGTCGTGCTCGGGCAGGTCCTGCAGCATCGGCCGCACGCCCTTGAAACACGGCTCGGTCGCCCAGCGTTGCAGCGTGGTGATCGACTCCGTGCGGCCGAGGTCGACCCAGCCGACCACGCCGCCGATGACATCGTGGTCACGCGCGAGCGACAGCAGGTGCTCCGTCTCGGCCTCGCTGCCGGCAGCCTGCACGAGCACCGTCTTCACCACGCCGTGGCACGCCAGCAGCGGGCGCAACTCGTCGGGCTCGAAGTCGCGGTGGATGGGTGCGAGCGCAGGCACGTCGTTGCGCAGCCAGAGGTAGTCGCCACGCGAGAGGCGCCAGAAATGCTGGTGCGCATCGACGCGCCCGACAGGCGCGCTCATCGGCACCTCGGGTCAGCGGGATGCGGGAGGACCCGATACGCCGGCCAGTTCATACACGAATAGACTATCCATGGATGAACCAAGCCGCAACCGGCCCGACCCGCAAATGACCCCGGGGATTCCCGCATCCCGCAGCACGCGCGAGCCGGCCTCCGCGGCCGACGAGCGCTACCGCGCGCCCGCGCTCGACAAGGGGCTGGACATCCTCGAGCTGCTGTCGGAACAGCCGCAAGGCATGACCCGCGGCGAGATCGTCAAGGCGATGGGCCGCAGCCCGAGCGAGATCTACCGGATGATCGAGCGGCTGGTGGCACGCCACTACGTGACCCGATCGCCCGAGGGCGACCGCTATGCACTGAGCCTCAAGCTCTTCGTGCTGGCGCACCGCCATCCGCCAGTCAACCGGCTCGCGGCACGCGCGCAGCCGGAGATGGAGGCATTCGCCAACGCCGTCGAGCAGAGCTGCCACCTGAGCGTCTACGACCGCGGCAACCTCACGGTGATCGCGCAGGTATCGAGCCCCGGCAAGCTGGGCTTCTCGCTGCGCCTGGGCGCGCGCGTCAGCCTGGTCGACACCGCCTCCGGCCAGGTGCTGCTGGCCTTCCAGGACGAGGCGCGGCGCGCCGAGATGCTCGCGGCGCACGAGGTGCTCGAAGGCGAGGTGCCGATCGGCACCGCGCAGCTCGCCCGCGCCCTGGCCAAGGTGCGCCGCCAGGGTCACTGGCAGGGCGAGAGCGCGCAGACCCATGGCATCACCGACATCTCGGTGCCCCTGCTCGCCCCCGGTGGCACGGCGCTGGCCGCCCTCACCTGCCCCTACGTCAAGCGCATCGACCGCCGCGGCGGGCCATCGGCCGATGCGGTGCGCGAGCGTCTGAGCGATGCGGCGCAACGCCTGTCGCTCGCCTGAGCTGGAGACAGATCGTGGCCGACATGGACCTGCTGCTGGTCGACAGCATCACCGAGGCGATCGGCACCGGCGAAGGCAAGCTGGTGGTCAGCGGCTCGCACGGCGGCATCAGCGCCGGGCGCTTCGCGGTGCAGGCCCGGGTGCGGCTGGCGGTCTTCAACGACGCCGGTGTCGGTCGCGACGACGCGGGCATCGCCGGGCTGGCGTGGTTGCAGCAGCACGGCATCGCCGGCTGCACGGTGTCGCACCACAGTGCCCGCATCGGCGAGGCGCGTTCGACACTGGAGGACGGCGTGATCTCGCACGCCAACGACGCCGCTGCTGCGCTCGGCGCCCGGCCTGGCCTGCGCTTGCGCGACTGGATCGCGGGTCTCGCTGCGGCGGCCTAGAGGCTGTCCGGCCCCATCACCGCGTGCAGCACGACCTGCGCCGAACCTTCGCGGTCGCGGCTGCGCAGCCACCATACCGCGCCCTTGCGCACCGCCCAGGGCTGCGCCTGGCCGGACAGCAGCAGCGCCGCGACCTGGCCCAGCGTCGGCTGGTGGCCGATCAGCAGCAGCGGCTCGCTCGCCTCCGGCCAGCGCGCGGCCGCGAGCACGGCCTCGGGCGTGGCGTCCGGCGCAATGGTGTCGACCGTCCTGAACTTGCGCCCCAGCGCCTTGGCGGTCTGCTGGCAGCGCAGCGCCGGGCTGGCCAGCACGCGGGTCGAATGCGCGATGCGGTGGTTGAGCCAGTCGGCCATGCGCTGCGCCTGACGCTCGCCCTTGCTCGTCAGCATGCGCTCGAGGTCCGGCAGGCCCTCGCGCTCGACGGCCTCGGCATGGCGCCAGAGGATCAGATCCACGCTCAGAACCTCTGCATCAGCGCCCGCTGTGCGCTCGGGCCGTCGCTGCCGATGCGTTCGTAGGAACCATCGGCACGCTGCGCCCAGGCGTCCTGCCGGTCGTGCAGGTAGGGCACCAGGCACTCGTCGATCACCCGCTGGCGCAGCGCAGCGTCGCGGATCGGCCAGGCCACCTCGATGCGGCGGAACATGTTGCGGCCCATCCAGTCGGCGCTGGACAGGTACAGCAGTTCGTCGTCGTCGCTTTCGCCCCAGCGGAAATAGAACACCCGGCTGTGCTCGAGGAAGCGGCCAACCACCGAACGCACCCGGATGCGCTCGGTCGCCCCGGCCACGCCCGGCGGCAGCATGCAGGCGCCACGCACGATCAGGTCGATGGAGGCGCCGGCCTGCGAAGCGCGCATCAGCTTCTCGATCAGCACGGTGTCCGTCAGCGAATTGACCTTGGCAACGATGCGCGCGGGCCGGCCGGCGCGGGCAGCCTCGGCCACGCGGTCGATCAGCTGGCCCATGCGCCGGTGCAGCGAGAACGGTGCCTGCAGCAGCGCGCGCAGCGGCTTCGTCTTGCCCTGGCTGGCGAGTTGCTGGAACACGGCGTCGGCATCGGAGGTCAGATCGGCGTCGGCGGTGAGGTAGCCGATGTCGGTGTACAGCCGCGCCGTCTTCGGGTTGTAGTTGCCGGTCGACAGGTGGGCGTAGCGGCGCAGCGAGCCGGCTTCCCGGCGCGTCACCAGCAGCAGCTTGGCGTGCGTCTTCAGCCCGACGATGCCGTACACCACCTGCGCACCGACGGCCTCCAGCCGCTCGGCCCAGTTGATGTTGGCCTCTTCGTCGAAGCGCGCCTTCAGCTCGACGACGACCATCACTTCCTTGCCACGTCGCGCGGCCTCGATGAGCGCCTCCATCAGCGGCGACTCGCTGCCGGTGCGGTAGATGGTCTGCTTGATGGCCAGCACGTCGGGGTCGGCCACCGCCTCGCGCAGGAACTGCACCACCGGCTCGAAGGACTCGAACGGGTGATGCAGCAGCACGTCGGCCTCGCGAAGCCGCGAGAAGATCGACTGCTCGCGCGGCAGCCGGCGCTGCGGCCAGACCGGCTCGTGCGGCGGGAAGCGCAACGACGCGGCGTCCGCCTGGTCGATCAGCTGGTTCAGCCGCACCAGGTTGACCGGCCCGTTGACCTTGTACAGCGCCGCCTCGGGCAGCGCGAACTGCTGCAGCAGGAACTCCGATAGCTCGTCCGGGCAGGTGGCCACGACCTCGAGCCGGATCGCCTGGCCGAAGTGGCGCGTGGTCAGCCCGGTGCGCAGCGCCTGGCGCAGGTTCTGCACGTCGTCCTCGTCGACCTCGAGGTCGGAGTCGCGGGTGACGCGGAACTGCGAGAACGCCTCGACCTCGCGGCCGGGAAACAGCTCGCCCAGGTGGGCGCGGATCACGCTGGTCAGCAGCACGAAGGCCTGCTGCCCGGGGGCCAGCTCGTCGGGCAGGCGGATCACCCGTGGCAGCACGCGCGGCACCTTGACGATGGCGATGCCGTTGGCGCGACCGAAGGCATCGCGGCCGCTGAGGCGGGCGATGAAGTTCAGCGACTTGTTGGCCACCTGCGGGAACGGGTGCGACGGGTCCAGCCCCACCGGCACCAGCAGCGGCCGCACCTGCTTCTGAAAGAAGCGGTCGACCCATTCGCGCTGCGCGGCGTTGCGGTCGGCGTGGTTGAGAACGACGATGCCGGCGCGGTTCAGCAGCGGCGTCAGTTCGTCGTTGAAGACGGCGTACTGGTCGTCGATCAGCCGGTGCGCCTCGGCCGCGATCGCCTGCAGCTCGCGCCGCGAGGCGCTGGCGTCGCCCTCGCGCGCGGCTTCCAGGAAGTCGGCGAAACGCACCTCGAAGAACTCGTCCATGTTCGACGAGACGATGCACACGTAGCGCAGCCGCTCGAGCAGCGGCACGTCGGCCCGCTGCGCCTGCGCCAGCACGCGCCGGTTGAAGGCGAGGATGGCGCGTTCGCGGCTGAGCAGCGCCGGCAGCGGCGCAGCCGGCCCCGGTTCGGCGGCAGGCGGCGTGTCGTCGGCTGGCTCGGCGGCCCGATCGTTCATCCAGCCAGTCTATGAAGGTTTTGCGACAGAAGCGTGACAGTCATCAGCCGCGAACGACACCGCCCGACGCCTCAGTGCGCCTGATCCCAGTTCGGCCCCACGCCCACCTCGGCCAGCAGCGGCACCTTGAACTGCGCCACCGAGGCCATCACACGCGGCACCGCCTCGCGCGCCCAGGCCACCTCGGCCTCGGGCACCTCGAAGACCAGTTCGTCGTGCACCTGCATGATCATCTTCGTCGCGCGGCGCTCGCGATCGAGCAGCGCCTGCACCTCGATCATCGCCAGCTTGATCAGGTCGGCCGCCGTGCCCTGCATCGGCGCGTTGATCGCCTGGCGCTCGGCGCCGCTGCGGCGCGGGCCGTTGCCGCCGTTGATGTCGGGCAGGTAGATGCGCCGGCCGAACAGCGTCTCGACGTAGCCTTTCGCCTTGGCCGAGGCCTTGGTCTCGTCCATGTAGCGCTTGACGCCGGCGAAGCGCTGGAAGTAGCGCTCGATGTAGGTGGTGGCCGCACTGCGCTCGATGCCCAGGCTTTGCGCCAGGCCGAACGCGCCCATGCCGTAGATCAGTCCGAAGTTGATGGTCTTCGCGTAGCGGCGCTGCTCGGGGGTCACCGCGCCCGGCTCGATGCCGAACACCTCGCTGGCGGTGGCGCGGTGCACGTCCATGCCCTCGGCGAAGGCCTTCAGCAGGCCCGGGTCCTCGCTGATGTGGGCCATGATGCGCAGCTCGATCTGCGAATAGTCGGCGCTGAGGATCGAGCACCCCGGCGCCGCGATGAAGGCCTCGCGCACGCGCCGCCCCTCCGGCGTGCGGATCGGGATGTTCTGCAGGTTCGGGTCGTTGCTGGCCAGCCGGCCGGTCACCGCCACGGCCTGCGCGTAGTTGGTGTGCACCCGCCCGGTCTCGGCGTTGACCATCAGCGGCAGCTTGTCGGTGTAGGTGCCCTTCAGCTTCGCCAGGCTGCGGTGCTCGAGCAGCTTGGCCGGCAGCGGGTAGTCGGCTGCCAGTTCGGCCAGCACCTCCTCGTCGGTCGACGGTGCGCCGGTGGCCGTCTTCTTCTTCACCGGCAGGCCGAGCTTGCCGAACAGGATCTCGCCGATCTGCTTGGGACTGCCCAGGTTGAACGGCTGGCCGGCGATCTCGTAGGCCTCGCGCTCCAGCGCCACCATGCGCTCGGCCAGTTCCTGGCTCTGCCGCGCCAGCACGGCCGAGTCGATCAGCACGCCATTGCGCTCGATGCGGCCAAGCACCGCCACACTGGGCATCTCGATCTTCTGATAGACGAACAGCGGACCGGCCTGTTGCTGCAGCTGCGGCCACAGCACCTGGTGCACGTGCAGCGTCATGTCGCTGTCCTCGCACGAGTACTCGGCGGCGCGCTGCACCTCGACCTGCGCGAACGGGATCTGGTGCGCGCCCTTGCCGCACACGTCTTCGTAGCTCAGGCCCGAGCGGCCCAGGTGGCGCAGCGCCAGGCTCTCCAGGCTGTGGGGCTTGTGCGCCTCGAGCACGTAGCTCTGCAGCAGCGTGTCGTGCGCATAGCCGCGAATGCAGATGCCGGCGTTGGCGAACACATGGGTGTCGTACTTGATGTTCTGGCCGAGCTTGGCCGCCGACTCGTCTTCCAGCCAGGGCTTCAGCGCGGCCAGCACCTCGGCGGCGGGCAGTTGTTCCGGCGCGTCGGCATAGCTGTGTGCGAGCGGGATGTAAGCGGCCTCGCCGACGGTCACCGCGAGCGAGATGCCGACGATGCGTGCCTTCATGCCGTCGAGCGAATCGGTCTCGGTGTCGATCGCGGTCAGCGGTGCGTGGCGGATGCGCTCGAGCCAGCGATCCAGCGCCTCGCGCGTCAGCACGGTCTCGTAACGCTTCTCGATGGCCGCTGCCGGTGCTGCGGCAGGCGGCGGATCGCCCGCTGCAGATTCGCCATCGACGGACGCGGCTGCCGCGCTATTCTGTGTCTCGAGGTCGCGCTTCCAGGTCTTGAATCCGAAGCGGCCGTAGAAGTCGAGCAGGCCGTCGCGGTTGACCGGCTGCAGCGCCAGGGCGTCGAGCGAGGGGAAGCCTGGCACGTCGGCGCTCAGGTCGCAGTCGGTCACCACGGTCACCAGCCTGCGGCCGGTGGGCAGCCAGTCGAGCGCCTTGCGCAGGTTCTCGCCGGCCACACCCTTGATGGCCGGTGCCGCGGCGATCACGCCGTCGAGCGAGCCGTGCTCGGCGATCCACTTCGCCGCCGTCTTCGGGCCGACCTTCTCGACACCGGGCACGTTGTCGACGGTGTCGCCCATCAGCGTCAGGTAGTCGACGATGCGATCCGGCGGCACGCCGAACTTCGCGACCACGCCGGGCACGTCGAGGCGCTCGTTGCTCATCGTGTTGATCAGCGTCACGTGCTCGTTCACCAACTGCGCCAGGTCCTTGTCGCCGGTGGAGATGATCACCTCGTGGCCGGTCTGCGCGGCGATGCGCGAGAGCGTGCCGATCGCATCGTCGGCCTCGATGCCGGGCACCACCAGCACCGGCCACCCGAGCAGCTTCACCACCTCGTGGATCGGCTCGATCTGCAGCCGCAGGTCGTCGGGCATGGGCGCGCGCTGCGCCTTGTATTCCGGATACCACTCGTTGCGGAAGGTGTCGCCCTTGGCGTCGAAGACGCAGGCGGCGTGTTCCGGGTTCACGTCCTGGATGGCGCGCTTGAGCATGGCCACCATGCCGTGGATGGCGCCGGTCGGGAAGCCGTCCGCGCTGCGCAGGTCGGGCAGCGCGTGGTAGGCGCGGTACAGGTAGCTCGAGCCATCCACCAGCAGCAGGGTCTTGGTCGTCATGGCGGGATTGTGGCCCACGCCCGGCGCCTAGAATGAGGTCATGAACGCTTCACGCCCCCTCCTTTGCCTCGCCCTGGCGGCCCTGGCCGGCAGCGTTCATTCCCAGGAGGCCAAGGCGCCCGCAGCCCCCGCGGCAACGGCGCCCGCCGCGGCCCCAGCCGAGCCGCGCGTGCAGCACATCGTCATCGAGGACGAAGGCAGCCGCATCGAGGAGCTGCGCGTGCGCGGCGCCACGCAGCGCATCACGGTCAAGCCGAAGGTCGGCACCACGCAGGGCTACGAGATCATCGTCGGCGACGGATCGCGCGATCTCTCCGACGGCGTCAACACCTCGCGCGGCGCGGCGGGCAAGCGGGTCTGGCACCTGCTGAGCTTCTGACGCGGCGATGGCGGTCTACACCGAGGTCTCGTTCGACGAGGCAGCCACGCTGGTATCGCGCCTGTCCATCGGCAGGTTGACGGCGCTGCAGCCCATCGCCAGCGGCATCGAGAACACCAACTACTTCGCCGACACCACGCAGGGCCGCTATGTGCTCACGCTGTTCGAGCGGCTGACGCACGAGCAGTTGCCGTTCTACCTGCAGCTGATGAAGCACCTGGCCGAACACGGCATTCCGGTGCCACGCCCCCACGGCGATGCGGCCGGCGCGATCCTGCACACGCTGCGCGGCAAGCCGGCCGCGGTGGTCGACCGGCTGCGCGGCCGCCACCACCTGGCGCCTGACGCGGCACATTGCGCGCTGGTCGGCGACATGCTTGCGCGCATGCACCTGGCCGCTGCCAACTTCCCGCTTCAGCAGCCCAACCTGCGCGGCCTGGACTGGTGGGCCGAGACGGTGCCGGTGATCGAGCCTTACGTCGCCGAAGCCCAGGCGCAATTGCTCAGCGACGAACTGGCCTTCCAGCAGCAGCTGGCCGCCTCGGCCGCGTTCCAGGGCCTGCCACGGGGCGCGATCCATGCCGACCTGTTCCGCGACAACGTGATGTTCGAGCCGGCCGAGCCCGAGCGCGGCGGCACCGACCGGCTCAGCGGCTTCTTCGACTTCTACTTCGCCGGCGTCGACACGCTCGCCTTCGACCTCGGCGTGTGCCTGAACGACTGGTGCATCGACCTGGCCAGCGGCCGGCTCGACGAGCAGCGCGCGAATGCCTTCGTCGCCGCCTACGACGCGGTGCGGCCGCTGACCAGCGGCGAACTGCGGCTGCTGCCGGCGCTGATGCGCGCTGCGGCGCTGCGCTTCTGGATCTCCCGGCTGTGGGACCTGCACCTGCCGCGCGACGCCACGCTGCTCAAGCCGCACGACCCGACCCACTTCGAGCGGGTGCTGTGCGCGCGCCGCGAAGCGCCATGGCACTACACCCGACCCTGACCCGGACGCAAACCCGATGAGACTGCAGTCCGTTCCCGCCGCCGCCGGCGTCACCTGGGTGAAGCAGGGCTTCCGCATCTTTGCCCGCCAGCCGCTGGCCTTCAGCGGCATGTTCGCCGCCTTCCTGTTCGTGGTCTTCGTGCTGACGCTGCTGCCGGTGGTCGGCTCGCTGCTGCTGCTGGCGCTGCTGCCGCTGGGCTCGCTGGGCTTCATGATCGGCACGCGTGATGCGCTGCAGGGCCGCGTGCCGCTGCCGCGCGCCTTCGTCGCGCCGCTGCGCCAGGGGCCGGACGCACTGCGCGCGATGCTGTTCCTCGGCCTGATCTATGCCGCGGCCAGCGTGGCCATCATCACATTGGCCGAATGGGCAGACGGCGGCGCCCTCGACGAGCTGATGCGCGTGCTCTCCGAAGGCAAGGCGACGCCGGCGGACGTGGCGCAGCGGCTGTCCGAGCCCGGCCTGTTCACCGGGCTGATGATCCGCTTCGGCCTGGCCGGCGTGCTATCGGTGCCGTTCTGGCACGCGCCGGCGCTGGTGCACTGGGGCCCGCAGGGCGTGGCGCAGTCGATGTTCTCCAGCACGGTCGCGCTGTGGCGCAACAAGGCGGCCTTCCTGGTCTTCGCGCTGACCTGGTTCGCCGTGGTGCTGGTGCTGGGCGCCGCCGCCAACATCATCGCCGCGCTGCTCGGCCAGCCGCAACTCATCGCGCTGCTGGCCATGCCGCTTTCGCTGCTGCTGTCGACCGTCTTCTACGCCTCGCTGTACTTCACGTTCGCCGACTGCTTCGTCGAGCGTGACGAGCTCTCACCCACCCCTGCCACCGAAAGCACTCCATGAGCACCCCTTCCCGCGTCGCCCTCGTCACCGGCGCCGGCAGCGGCATCGGCCGCGCCTGCGCCCTCGCCCTGCACCACGCCGGCTACCACGTCGTGCTGGCCGGCCGCCGTGCCGACGCGCTGGCCGAGACCATCGCCGCGGCGCCCGGCGATCGCGAGCGGCTGCTGGCGGTGCCCGCCGACGTCGGCGATCCGGCGTCGGTGAAGGCGCTGTTCGAGAAGACCCAGCAGGCCTTCGGCCGCCTCGACGTGCTGTTCAACAACGCCGGCATGGGTGCGCCCGCGATCCCGATGGAAGATCTGAGCTACGAGCAGTGGAAGGCGGTGGTCGACGTCAACCTGACCGGCCCCTTCCTGTGCACGCAGGAGGCGATCCGCCTGATGAAGAGCCAGACGCCGCAGGGCGGCCGCATCATCAACAACGGCTCGATCTCGGCCTATGCGCCGAGGCCGTTCTCGGCGCCCTACACCGCCACCAAGCACGCCATCAGCGGCCTGACGCGCAGCACCGCGCTCGACTGCCGCCGGTACAACATCGCCTGCGGCCAGATCGACATCGGCAATGCCGCCACCGACATGACCGAGCGCATGGCCAACGGCGTGATCCAGGCCGATGGCTCGACCAAGGTCGAGCCGCGCATGAACGTCAAGCATGTCGCCGATGCGGTGGTGCACATGGCCAGCCTGCCGCTGGACGCCAACGTGCTGTTCATGACGGTGATGGCCACCAACATGCCTTTCGTCGGGCGCGGCTGAGGGCTCGCGGCGGCGCCGGCGTCATCCGCCGACACGTTCGACCGCCGGCGAGCAACAGAATCGCAACCCTCGGCCCGCACAGTGCGGGCGGCGCCATTCAGGCGCTGCCCACCACTGCCGGAACCCGAGCATGCCCGCTGCCCTTGCCCTCCCCAGACTTCGCCACCCTGCCCTGCTGATCGCGCCGCTGCTGGCGCTGGGCCTTCTGCACGGCTGCGGCGGCAGCCTCGGCGAGGAGGCCCAGGTCCGACTGGTCAACGCGACCAACAACTACAGCGGCCTGGACGTGGTGGTCGACGACGAGACCATCATCTCGGCCACCGCCATCGGCAGCAGCAGCGCCTACTCCAAGGTGACCGACGGCGACCTGTCGTTCGAGCTGCGCAGCAGCGGCTCGAGCAGCACCGTGGCGTCGACCTCGGCCAGCATCGCCAGCGACGAGCACCGCACGCTGCTGGCCTACGTCACCGACGGCAGCCTGCAGGTGGTGTCGATCGGCGAGGACGAGGAGGCGCCCGACGAGGGCAAGGCGCGGCTGAAGGTGCTCAACGCTGCCTCCGGCGAAGTGGCCAGTGTCGACGTCTTTCTGGTCGACAAGGACTGCTCTGCGCTGGACGACACCGACGTGCCGGCCTTCGCCGACGTGACCGGCGTGGACGACAGCAGTTTCAGCCAGATCACCGCCACCTCGGCCGGCACCTCGTACCGGCTGTGCGTGACGACCAGCGACGACCCGGCCGACCTGCGCCTGGCCCTGCCGGCCTTCACGCTGAAGAGCCAGCAGGTGGTGACGCTGGCGCTGACGCGCAGCCGCGGCGGTGCGTTGCTCAATGCCGTGCGCATCGACCAGCAGAGCACCGTCACGTCGCTGGACAACCCCTCGGCGCGGGTGCGCCTCGTCGCCGATGCGGCCTCGGCGGCCGCGGTCGGCGCCACCGCCAATGGCGTGACGCTGTCTGCAGGCACCGCCTCGCCGAGTGTCGGCGCCTACAAGCTGGTGGATGCGGGCACGCTGTCGCCGACGGTCACGATCGGCGGGACTGCGGTCTCCAGCGGTTCCTTCAGCGCCGCCTCCGGCGCCGACCTGACACTGCTGGTGGCCGGCAGCGCCACCGAGCCGACGCTGCGCCTGCTGGAAGACGCCAACCTGCCGTCGACCAGCAGCAACAAGCCGGTGAAGATCCGCCTGGTCAACGGCCTGAACGGCGCGTCCGGCACGCTGCTGATGACGGTCGACGGCGATGTGGTGGCCGATGGCATCGCCTTCGGCGCAGCATCGGGCGCGACCAATGTGGCCGAGAGTAGCGCCACAGCCACGCTCGAGGTCAGCCTCGGCGGCACGGTGCTCAAGAGCCTGTCCGACGTGACGCTGTCGTCGGGGCGCGTCTACACGTACTTCGTGCTGGGTGATGCCGGTGGCACGGTCACTGGTGTGCTGCGCGCCGACCGCTGATTGCGTGCCGCCTGCGACTGCGCCAAGACCATGCGGGAGATCGGCGGGTTGTGGTCATGAGTGGTCGTTGCGGCTTCACTCATGCCGAGATCGGAGAGGCAGCGGGGTGGCCGGGCCCGTGTTCTCCGGCCCACGCTCGCGGGCGGCCACCGAGCAGGGCCGCCTGAGCCTCATCAACACCCTGTCTTCATGCCAACGCC
>CALRRO020000013.1:0-187624 GCA_943370595.1 Chitinophaga pinensis | reverse complement strand
AAGGGCGCCGCCTCGGCGGCGCCCTTCTCGCAACGGGATCGTGCAGGGCGTGACAGCCGCACATGGCGTCAGAGCAGTCCGCGCTCCGCGAAGCTGACGCACTGGTCGCCGGCGACGACGAAGTGGTCGATCAGGCGGATGTCCACCAGCGCCAGCGCCGACTTCAGCGTCTGCGTCAGGAACTCGTCCGCGCGGCTCGGCTCGGCCTGGCCGCTCGGGTGGTTGTGGGCCACCGCGATCGCGGCAGCGTTGCGGGCCAGGGCGCTCTTGACCAGTTCCCGCGGGTACACCGAGGTCTGGGTGAGCGTGCCGCGGAACACCTCCTCGTGGGCGATCAGCCGGTGGTTGGCATCCAGGTACAGCGCGAGGAATACCTCGTGCTGCAGGCCCGCGCAGCGCAGCCGCAGCCAGTCCCGCAGGACCTGGGGCGACGACATCACCGGCCCCTGCGCCATCCGGTCACGCAGCTCGCGCATCAGCAGCTCGCGGGCGACACCGAGTCGGCGCGTCAGGAGTTGCTGCGTGGCCGGGTCCTCGTGGGGCGTCTCCCGGTCGCTGACGCGTAGCGCAGCCGGCGTGGGGCCTGGCAATGGGTGAGCCCGCAGGCCCAGCATCTCTGCCACCAGGTCCTCGCGCGAGGCATGAGCGGCATCGGGCAGGTCCGGCAGATCTTGAAGACCCTGGAAAGGGTGGAAGTTCATGGCGTTCTCCTCTCGTGGCGAAAAGGAAGACGGGAACGCCGTTCCCGGTGGGGACTGGTGTCCCCGCAAGGGAAGGATGTGCAGGCACACGACGGAACGTGGCCGGCACGGTGGCTCAGATGATCATCCGAGGCAGGTAACGACTGCGACGCCGCTGCCGCCGGTTCGGTCGGCATCGGAAACACTCCTCTCGGGAGTGGGTGTGAGCCCTTCAAGTCTGCGCCATCGGCGCCGGGGATTCAACCGGGGTGGTGCCAGCCACCGCGCCTTTGCCGTGCTTGCCCGCGCAACAGGCGCCAGGGTCAGGGCCTTGGTCGGTCATCGGTGCACGGGGAGATGGCGGTGTTCGCAGGACTGCACACCGCGTGTCCGCGCCGTGGTGGCCACACCACGGCCTGCCCGGATGTCTTGGCAGGCAGACCGCAAAAGTGACACCGCAGCAGCACTCGGCTGTCACTGCAGAAATTTCTTCGCCGCGGGCAGCAGTGGATGTGCACAGACCTGCGCAGGCACGCGAAGATGCGCGGCTTCCCGACAAGGCGGACCCGACATGCTGCGATCCGGAAACCAGCTTCGACTGACTCGACCCGAACGGGCGCGGCTGGCCCGCATCACCGCCATCGAGCCGGGGTCCATCCGCAGCGTCGCGGACCTGCAGGCCTACGTCCGCCGCTGCAAGGCCCACTACTGGGGCCACTCCGATGACACCCGCTTCCTGCACTGGCTGATCGAGCGTGAGGTGCAGTCCCTGACCGGACGCTGAGCGCCCGTCGCCCTGTTCGCAGTCTCGGAAGCAGGAACGCCCCCGGTGCTGGACCGGGGGCGTGGACGGTGACGGCCTGGAGTGGATCTGGATCGCGCCGTCTGGACAGTCTCAAACGGTCGACCGAATGGCTCAGCGGAACACGCGTGGCTCGACGCTCGCCCCCCGCATGAACGCGAGGTACGCACCGGCCTTGCCGATGTCGTCGAAGGTCGCCACGGGCTGCTCGTGCAGCACCACGGCCCAGGGACGGTCATCGTCATCACTGGCGCGGATGCGCAGTTCCGGTGGCTGCCAGCGCGGGTGGCGGTACAGGGGCAGGCCGGTGTCCCAGTCCATCAGTGCCAGCACATGCGCACAGAGGATGGCCGTGCCGGCCGCCTCGCCCGGCTCGACGAGCAGCGGCACCTTCAGCAGGCCGGTCGAGCGGCCGACCGTGCCGACCACGTCGAACTCGTCGAGCCAGCTCGCGCCAGTGCCGGTGTCGCCCAGCACCAGCCGCACCTTGCGGCCGTCCCGGCGGCAGGTCTCCAGCACCCTCGCCAGGCGAGGGTCCGTGCCGGGGTCGAAGTAGGTGCCGTGGCCCTGGGCGGACTCGCCCCAGGCACGCACCGCAGCGAGGTACTTCTCGTAGCCGGTGAGGCTGGCCGCGTCGTCGGCGGTCGGCATCAGGTCGGGACGATCGAGGCGCTGCGCGATCTGCCGGGCATGGTCGCGGGCGTTGTCGAAGCCGAAGCAGGTCACGCCTCCTTCGGTGGCGATCACATACAGGCGTTGCTCGGGATTCAGGGTGATGTCTCGCATGGGGAACTCTCGAAGTTGGGAGGGCGGACACCGGCCCTGGCGGGACGGGCCCGCGGGCGGTTGGATGGGGTGCCGGTCGCGCCAGGCCGCTGGACGTCAGTCCTTGGCCGAGGCACGTCAGCGATCGAACCCGGTGCAGCCGATGGGGCTGCGCCGGGGTTCGGTCTTCGGATCAGCGCCGGCTGATCTGCATGGCGGGTGCGGGGCCGTCGACGCGAGGTTCCGGGGCACGCTCGGAGCCGCCTTCGGAGCCACTGACCGGCGACGCCGGGGACATGCCGGCCTGGTGCTGGAAGCGGGCGTGCGCGTCGGCGAACTCGGCATCGCCCAGCAGCTGACGAACCTGTGCGGCGGCCGGTTCGGTCCTGCTGTCGGCGTCACGACCCGAGGAAGGGCGCGCGCCCCGCTTCGATGTCGTTGGCGAGGCTGGCGGTGCGGCGGCAATGGCCTCGTCGAGGACGTCCGCAGTGCGGTGGTACGCCTTCTGCGTGACGCTGCCGACGAAGGCTGCGGGTCGCTGCAGCGTCCACTGGACCAGCAGGCGCAGCCACTGCCCGATGCGCTTGTCGCGGGCCTGGCGCGCCTTGTGGACGCGCAGCGACTGCTTGCAGGAGAGGTACAGCGCCAAGTGGCGGCGCTTCATCTCGGCGTCGCCATCGAGCTGCGCCATCACCTCGGCGGCGAGGGCGACGTCACGGCCGACGCGTCTGTAGAAGCCGACCCAGGCGCGCTGCTCCTCGATGTCGATGGTGCTGCGGCGCGGTGACGGGCTCTGGACGGGTCTGTCTGGGAAAGCATGACTCATGGGGTTCTCCAAGAAGGCGAGGGAACCCCGACCCCGACGGGAGACGGTGACTCCCGGAGGGTGGATGGCGAGGACGGCCGAAGGCCGAGGGAAACGGGGTGTCGGGTGATGGCGTCCCGATGCCATCGCTGGCGGTCGGTTCACCATCCCCGAGACCCGAGGACTCGATCGGCACGAGTTGGACCCGCCGGCGGCGCCGCGACGGACGACTCGATGCCCGCGACCATCAGGTCGTGAGCACGCGAGCGGCGCCTCGGCGCAGGCCCTCGGCAATGCCGATCCAGCGGTCGGCGATCCGGTCCAGGTAGACCAGGTCGTCGGCCGCGATCTCGCCCGAGGCGCGGAGCCGGGCGATGACTTCCTTGACCAGGAGGGGATCCTCCCGGGCCAGCACGATGGCCGTCGAGGCGATGCGCCTGCGGTAGGTGTCGACCGTCATGGTCAGCACACCGTCGTGCAGCGCTCGGACGCCAGAGGGTCCGCGGCCTCGCACACCATGCGCATGGACGCGTGGGGCGTGCAGGGCCGGGGCCGGAGCAGCGCCGGAAGGGTGACAGGCCGCCGGGCGGGAACGCGGGCAAGCCCGGTACCACCCAGCAGTGCACACACCGGCGCGACAGTGCGGTTCCACGGAACGGGACTCATGGGGGTTCTCCTTCAGGGGTGAAGGGGAACGCCCATCCCTGGCGGGGAACTGGGGTTCCCCGTCTGGGATGCCTTGCCGGGAAGGCAAGGCGCTTCGTCGCGCACAAATGCGTGCGCGAGCTGCAGAGGTCCGCATCCGAGAGGACGGGACCAGGGCAGATGCGTGCGTCAGGCCAGGCTTCTGATCGAGATCAGGCCGGGCTGGTGAGCGCAGGGCGCGTCACGACGCAGAGGTCGTGATCGGCGCATGCGAGGAGGGGCCACGACACGGGGTCATGGCCGGCTCCTGGTTTCGGATCCGGATGGATCGGACTCGGCCCGGCACAAAGAGGTGCCGGACAGGACACGAGGCAGGTAACGACTGCGACGCCAGCTGGGCTGGACTTCAGGGCGACCGGAGCCGCCGATGAAGGCTGAGCAGACGCGATGTCCGCAGGAAGCCGCGTCAGTATCGGACGGGGTCCCTCGGTCGGCAACGGACTCGAGGTCTCATCGCGGCAATGCCCGCCCAAGCGACCGTCTTGGCCGAGGCTTGGGCGGGCAATCGGTTCCGAGTCCTCCACGTCGCTGGCCTGGATTGCGGCGCTGCCCGATTGCAGGGCGTGCGGGCCGGCTGACGGTTCGTATAGTGGGCGGATCAAGATCTCCAGCAAACCGAAGCCGCACAGTCCATGACCGTCGAGCGCTATGCCTTCAATGACTGCGAAGCCACCACGGCAGCAGGGGTGTCGCTGCGCATTCCTGCTGGCGTTCACCACGTCGAGCGGCGATCGCTGGTGTTCCGCGTGCGCCTGGGTGGCCGCGAGCTCGATCTGACCCTGGCCGAGTGGGAACGCCTGCTGCACGCGGGCGCTGTCGGGCCGATCTCCGTCGTGGTCGCGGATCCGCAGGGGACCGGCGACACCCATCCTCGCTGAGGCGCGCACCGTGGCGAAGGCAGAGTGGACCGTCCGGGCCGGGAACTCAGATCGCCAGATCCCTGCGACCCTGGGACCCGTGCCGCTCAAGTGGGCCAGCGACGCGGCGACGGGTGCTCCCCGGTACATCCATGACCCGGACATCGTCTCGCAGGCCGCGAGTGCCGTCTGTCCGGGTTGTGGCAGCAAGTTGTGGACGGTCCTGCCGGGTGAGCCGCAGCGCGTTCGACCGACGGCGCATTTCCGCCACGTGGCCGGCACGCCGCGAACCGCGTGTGTTGTCGTCGCAGCGCGTCTTGCCGCCTCGCACCATCTGGCGTCTCTGGGCTTCATCGACCTGCCGCGAAGGCGGGTGACCGCCGTCTCGAAGGGTTTCAGCGGGGAGGGCTACGAGGGATGGGCGGAGGAGTCGGCGCAGCGTGTTCGGATCAGTGATGTGCGGATGGTCGATCCGGCCGCGGCGGAACTGATGCTGGACGATGGCAGGACCATCCTGGTGGACCTGACCGGCGACCGCGTCGAAGGCGAGGCAGGCCGCGCGGTCATCACGATCAACCTGTCGGACCCGGCGCTGGCGGAGATGGACGTGGACGAATTGCGAGCGCGACTTCGGCTGCTGCCTCCCGCGAGTTGGTGCTCCCACTGGCGTGATCGCGAGTTGACGTCGGAGGCGCGCACCCGGGCCTCGGACACGGCTCGGGAGGCGCTTGACGGCTGGACCGACGAGGATGAGGAGCGGTTCCAGGCGCAACTGCCGCCGGGCATTGACCCGGAGGCGACCGCGACGATGCGTCGCGAGACCTTGCTGCACCGGACCGTCAAGTCGATCCTCGAAGACGAGAAGCGCATCCGAGCGCCGGGCCTGCATGCCGCCGTGCGGCGTGACGCGCCCGATGGCTATGGCGACGGCTGGGACGACCATCGCGTCGAGATCCTCTGGTGGAGCGCGGCGGCCGAACTGAGGTTCGAGGCCGTGGAACTGGAGAGGCGCCTTGGCCGCATCGTGCCGGATGTTGTCGGGCATCTGGCGGAGCCTCGACCGCGCATCCTTGGCGGCATCGCCACCCGGGTTCAACGGGGCGATGGCGAAGAAGAGGACGAGCAGTACGATGAGTTTCCGGCGCATTGGTCGGAGACGGTGCTGATCGAAGTGGCGGTCACGCACAGGGTGGATGAGGAGAAGCTGCGGAAGGTCCGGCACCTCGATCTGCCGACGCTCGAGATCGACCTCGGTTCGATGGGCGGACGCCTGACGCTGGATGGTCTGCGCAAGCTGGTCGTGGATGGAACGGAGGGGAAGCAGTGGCTGCATCACCCTGCGCTGAGAACCCGCCGCACCGTGCTGCGCTACAAGCTCCGTGAGCATCGCGAGGTACTGGCCTACCAGGCCTACATCCGGGCACAGCGTCGTGAGCGGTTGCTCGAAACACCACCTTCGCTCTGGGCAGAGCGGTACCTGCTGGCGCTCATGGCGTTCTGTGACGCGAACATCAGGATCGAGCGACTGCGAAAGACGGAAGGACCGCTATACCTCGAACACCTGGACGAGGACAGCGAGGAGTGGGCGGAGGTCGCCCTGGCCGCAGAGGCCCTGGAAGCCCACGGGTTCGAAGGCGGTGCCGAGCACTTGTTCGCTCGCACGATCGTGCCTCGCATCCTGTCGATCCAGTTGAACACCGGGGTCGGCTACGCCGTGTCGAGCGCGATCCAGGTAGTAAACGCGATCATGAACACCCGCAGCGACAACAGCACGCAGTGGCTGTCGCTCTACCTCATTGCCGCCAAGTCCTTCGATGTCGAGCGGCACTTCAGGCCGGAGCAGGTTCGACGTTTCCGCGAGTGGCGCGCTAATGTCGTCCGGCAGATCGAGGAGGGGGCACCCGAGTACCTGCGGCCGGCCCGATTCGATGCGATCCTGTCGCTGCTCTTTCCAGCGATGGCTCGTGGACTGGCAAACGGAAAGGGTCGCGTGGTCTGAGTTCCCAGGTGCCGTGACAGGTGGCACTGGCCGTACACCGGTTCTTGGCGAATACCCGGCCCCGGCCGCAAGCCGTCTTTCGTATTGCCGCCATTTAGCCGACGATCGGGCCATCAACATGCGATGCGAAGCTAGCTTCAATGCCGAGCAAGTAGGGATCGGAGCTTGATGTCCTGAAAGGTGTTCTTATCAGGACGTCATTTTGTAGCTAGAAAATTGATTGGCCGGACTTTGGGCGCCGCGTGCGACATCGGCGTCCTCCAAACATCGGCAGTCGAGCCTCCAGCGCTTCGGGACAGCGTCGACCGCAAAGGCGCCGACGTGTGAGGCCGTCGGATCGCACTAGATCCTGTTGGCCAATCCCACCGGAGCCCGCAGCCTGACCGAGTCAGGACCGGTGGTCGAGCGGCACCACAAGCGATGCCCACAGGTCCGTTCGCTAGATACGACTTGCCGCGTCCCGCCGCCTCGTGGCTGGACCGGGCGAAGACTACAATTTGGCTGCACCCGTCATTGGGGAGTAGCCGCCCTGCACCTGCAGGGGGCCGCGTCAACATACTTGGCCTTTACCTCGGTACAGGCCATGGCGCGGACAGCTTCAAGCCTGGCAAGACCTTTGACTGCACTGCCTCCGGATGGGCCGGGGATGCCGTGCAGTCTCTCGTCTTCGCTGGCCCTTGGAGTTCACGTGGAAGCATTCCTTGTCTCGACCGGCGTCGTCGCCCTGGGTGAAATGGGCGACAAGACACAGTTGCTGGCCATCGTCTTGGCTGCGGCGTTCCGTAAACCCATCCCCATCATCCTCGGCATCCTGGTCGCCACCCTGGTGAACCATGCGGCGGCCGGCGCCGTCGGCGGCTGGGTTGCTCAGGCACTGGGCCCCGACATCCTGCGCTGGGTCATCGGCGTGTCGTTCCTGGCGATGGCGGGGTGGATGCTGATCCCCGACAAGATCGACGATGACGCGGCGGGCGGCAAGCAGCGCTTCGGCGTCTTCGGCACCACGGTCGTGGCTTTCTTCCTCGCCGAGATGGGCGACAAGACGCAGATCGCCACGGTGGCACTCGCGGCGCGCTACCCCGACATCGTGCAGGTCGTGCTCGGCACCACCTTCGGCATGATGCTGGCCAACGTGCCCGCCGTCTTCCTGGGCGACAAGATCGCCAAGAAGGTGTCGATGAAGCTGGTTCATGGCATCGCGGCAGTCATCTTCGCGATCCTGGGCGTGTTGACCCTCTTCAACGTCGGCAAGCTGTTCTGAGCCGGTGCGCGGGCACACCCGCGGCAGCGTCGGACCGCGTTGCGAGCACGAGTTCGCCCGGCGACTGTGGTGCAGTGGCGCAAAAAACGTGCGGCGTCCATTCGAGCGTGGTGGCGTGCAGCATGCAGGGGCCGTGATGGTCAGGCTCCGTTCGACCGAAGCCACCGCGCCAACGAGGCCCACCGGGATGTGCCACCCACGGCTTGCCTCGCAGCCCAGCGCGACCTGGGCCGTGTCTGCCTTGCCATTTGCGCTATCGTTTGCCCCGTGAGATTCAGCCAGCGCCTTCGTGCCCGCCTCATCGGCCTCGTGTCGATGGCTCTGCTGTTCTCGCAGATCGCCGTGGCCGCCTATGCTTGCCCGGCCATGGGCGAGCGGTTCGACCGGAGCGCGGCCGACACGATGGCGATGGCCGGCATGCCCTGCGCCGAAATGATGGCTGCCGGCGTGCCGCTCGATCCCGAGCAGCCGGCGCTGTGTCTTCAGCATTGCCAGTTCGGCACGACCACGCAGGTGGTCGACCATGTTCCCCCGGCCTTCGTGCCGGTGACGGCACTGCCCGCGTTGTTCGAGATCTCGCTCGACCAGGGGCTGGACACGGTCCTGAGCGCATGGGCCGAAGACGAGCGCCTGCGTGACCGACCTCCGCCGCTCGCGCTCAGCATCGCGCACTGCTGCTTTCGCATCTGATCTCCTGAAGTCGCCCGCTTGAACGGTCGCGGCGCTGCCGCGGCCCGGTTCCGGACTTCAGGAGTTCCCATGGTCTTTTACCTGCCCCGGAGGCGCAACGGCCTCCGATTGGCGCCGTCGATCGCGCTGTGCGTGGCCCTCGGCACCCAGGCCGCGCTCGCGCAGTCTCCGCTGTCTCTCGAGCGCGCCGTGGCCGCGGCCACCGGCCGCTCGCAACTCGTGATTGCCGCCGATGCGCAGGCACTGGCGGCGCGCGAAACGGCCACGGCAGCAGGCCAGCTGCCCGACCCGGTGCTCAAGCTCGGCATCAACAACCTGCCGATCGACGGCCCCGACCGCTACAGCGTGACGCGCGACTTCATGACCATGCGCTCGGTCGGGGTCGTGCAGGAGCTGACCCGGGCCGACAAGCGCAGTGCCCGAGTGCGCCGGGCCGAGCGTGAGGTCGAACTGGCCCAGGTGGCCCGCCAGGCCACGGTCGCGGACCTGCAGCGAGACACCGCGCTGGCCTGGCTCGAACGCTCGTATCAGGAGTCGATGCAGGAACTGTTCAAGTCCCAGATCGCTCAGGCCGAGTTGCAGGTCGAGGCCGCGCAGACGCTGTACCGCAGCGGCAAGGGCTCGCAGGCGGAGGTCTTCGCGGCGCGGGGCTCGGCCGAGCAATTGCGCGACGGGCTGGCGCAAGTCGAGCGCCGGGTGGCGGTGGCGAGCACGCAGCTCGGTCGCTGGATCGGTGACGGCGCGCGTGACGCGCTGGCGCTACGGCCCACGCTCACCCTGCCGGCGTGGACCGAGGGTGCGCTCGCGGAGCACCTGGCCCAGCACCCGCAGATTGCGGCCGCCACGCAGCAGGAGGCGATCGCCGACAGCGAGGCCGCAGTGGCGCGCGCCGGACGATCGTCGGACTGGAGCGTCGAGCTGCAGTACAGCCAGCGCGGTCCGGCCTACTCGAACATGGTGTCGATCAACCTATCGGTGCCGCTGCAGTGGGACCAGAAGAACCGGCAGGACCGCGAGCTGGCCGCACGGCTGGCCCGCGTCGACGAGGCCCGTGCCCGGCGCGAGGAACTGCAGCGGGCCCACGAAGCCGAAGTGCGCGCCATGCTGCAGGAGTGGCGCAGCCACGCGGAGCGGCTGGGGCGCTACGACGCTTCCCTGCTGCCGTTGGCGACCCAGCGCAGCGAAGCCGCGCTGGCGTCGTATCGCGCGGGGTCCGGTCCGTTGACCGCCGTTCTCGATGCCCGCCGTGGCGAGCTCGAGGTGCGCATGGAACGCCTGCGCATCGAGATGGACCGCGCCCGCATCTGGGCCCAGCTCAACTACCTGCTGCCGTCGCACGACGGCGCCCAAGGCAAGCCGGAGGCACTGCAATGAACACGCGACACACGTTGATCGCCATCGGCGCCGCTGCCGCGCGGGCCGCCGGCGGCTATGGGCTCTACCAGGTCGGCATGCACCGTGGCATGGGGCAGGCCGGCGGCGCGGCAGCCCCTGCGACCGGCTCGGCCGTGGCCGAAGACCCGACCAGCAGCATCGCTGCAGGCGAAGCCGCGACGCGACGCCACATCCAGCAGGGGATCAAGGCCGGCGATATCGATCCGGCCACGGGCAAGCCTGTCCTCTACTACCACGACCCCATGGTGCCGGGGAAGCGCTTCGACGCGCCCGCAAAGTCGCCCTTCATGAACATGATGCTGGTGCCTGTCTATGGCGGAGCCAGCGGCGACGATCAGGGCACCGTCACCGTGAGTCCGCGCATCCAGCAGAACCTCGGCGTGCGCACGGCCGAGGTGGTTGAAGGTGTTCTGCAGCCCATGGTCAGCGCGGTCGGCAGCATCGCCTGGAACGAGCGCGACCAGTCGGTGGTGCAGGCCCGGGCGACGGGCTACATCGAGAAGCTGCACGTGCGCGCGACGCTCGACCGCGTGCGCGCGGGCCAGCCCTTCGCCGAGCTCTACGTGCCCGAGTGGGTCGCGGCGCAGGAGGAGTACCTGGCCGTCCGGCGCTTCGCCGCGGGCGATGTAGCGCTGATCGCCGCCGCACGCCAGCGCCTGCTGCTGGCCGGCATGAGCGAGGCCCAGGTCGCGCGCGTCGATGCGGCGGGGGCCGTGCAGCCGCGCATCACCCTCGTTGCGCCATCGAGCGGCGTGGTCGCGGAGCTGATCGCCCGCGAAGGCATGACGGTGGCGCCGGGGATGCTGCTCGCGCGCATCAACGGACTGGCCAGCGTCTGGGCCAACGCCGAGCTGCCCGAGAGCCAGGCCGCGCTGGTGCGCCCCGGCAGCCAGGTCGAGGCACGCAGCCCCGGGGTCCCGGGCGCCGTGTTCCGCGGCACGGTGCAGGCGCTGCTGCCCGAAGTGAACGCGGCCACGCGCACCCTGAAGGCACGCGTGCAGTTCGCCAATCCCGACAGTCAGCTGGTGCCGGGCTTGTTCGTGACGATGCAGTTCATGGACACCCGCGCTGGGAAGGCGCTGCTGGTACCGACCGAGGCGGTGATCCAGACCGGTCGGCGTGCGGTGGTGATGGTGGCCGAGGAGGGCGGGCGCTTTGCCCCGGTCGATGTGGAGACCGGCCTGGAAACCGGTGGCCAGACCGAGATCAAGCGCGGCCTGAAGGCGGGCCAGCGTGTCGTCGTCTCGTCGCAGTTCCTGATCGACTCGGAAGCCAGCCTGAAGGGCGTCGAAGCGCGGCTCAACAACCAGCCGGCGCCCACAGCCGCCAACACCGCCCAGCGCCACAGCGCCCAGGGCCTGATCGAGTCGCTGGACCGCGAAAGCGTCACGCTGAGTCACGGCCCGATCCCGAGTGTCGGCATGGGCGCGATGACGATGGAGTTCAAGCTGCCGCCTCGCAACAGGCTTCCGCGTGGACTGGCGGTGGGCGACCGTGTCGACTTCGAGTTCTACGTCGACCCGACCGATGGCCCGACCGTGACCACGCTGACGCTGCTGCCGCCCTCATCGCCCGTCACGCCCGCTGCTGCTGCTCCGGGAGCATCGCGATGATCGCCGCGCTGATCCGCTGGTCCATCGTCAACCGCTTCCTGGTGCTGCTGGCGACCGTCATCGTCACCGCCTGGGGCCTGTGGGCGGTGCAGCGCACGCCGCTCGACGCGCTGCCCGACCTGTCGGACGTGCAGGTCATCATCCGTACGCCTTACCCAGGCCAGGCGCCGCGCATCGTCGAGAACCAGGTGACCTACCCGCTGACGACGACCATGCTGTCGGTGCCGGGCGCGAAGGTGGTGCGCGGCTACTCGTTCTTCGGCGACAGCTTCGTTTACGTGCTCTTCGAGGACGGCACCGACCCGTACTGGGCGCGCTCCCGGGTGCTCGAGTACCTGAACCAGGTGCAAGGGCGACTGCCCTCCGCCGCGAAGCCAGCGCTCGGGCCAGATGCGACCGGCGTGGGCTGGATCTACCAGTACGCGCTGGTCGACCGCAGCGGTACGATGGATGCGGGCCAGCTGCGCGCGCTGCAGGACTGGTTCCTGAAGTACGAACTGAAGACGGTGCCGAACGTGGCCGAAGTGGCCTCGGTCGGCGGCATGGTGCGCCAGTACCAGGTGCTGCTCGATCCGGACAAGCTGGCGGCCTACGCCATCCCGCACGGACAGGTGATCACGGCGATCCGCCAGGCCAACCAGGAGGCCGGCGGCTCGGTGCTGGAACTGGGCGAGGCCGAGTACGTGGTTCGCGCCTCGGGCCTGCTGGCGACGCTGGACGACTTCCGCAAGATCCCGCTGAAAGGCACCGATGCCGGCGTCAGCGTGCGCCTGGGCGACGTGGCGCGCGTGCAGGTGGGGCCGGAGATGCGGCGCGGCATCGGTGAACTCGACGGTGAGGGCGAAGCCACCGGCGGCGTGATCGTGATGCGGTCCGGAAAGAACGCGCTGGAAACCATTGCAGCCGTGAAGGCCAAGATCGCCTCGCTGCAGGCCAGCCTGCCGAAGGGTGTGGAGATCGTGCCGACCTACGACCGTTCGAGCCTGATCGAGCGCGCCGTCGAGAACCTGAGCCAGAAGCTGATCGAGGAGTTCATCGTCGTCGCGCTGGTGTGCGGGGTGTTCCTGTTCCACCTGCGCTCAGCGTTTGTCGCCATCGTCACGCTGCCGCTCGGCATCCTGGCCAGCTTCATCGTCATGCACTACCAGGGCGTCAATGCCAACGTGATGTCGCTGGGCGGCATCGCCATCGCCATCGGCGCGATGGTCGATGCGGCGGTTGTGATGATCGAGAACGCGCACAAGCACATCGAGGCCTGGCGCCACGAACATCCCGGCGAGGACCTGAAAGGAGAGGCGCAATGGCGCGTGGTGGGCGATGCCGCGGTCGAGGTCGGCCCGGCGCTGTTCTTCTCGCTGCTGATCATCACTCTGAGCTTCATCCCGGTCTTCACGCTGGAGGCGCAGGAGGGCAGGCTGTTCGCGCCGCTGGCCTACACCAAGACCTATGCGATGGCGGCGTCGGCCGGCCTCGCGGTGACGCTGGTGCCGGTGCTGATGGGCTACCTGATCCGCGGGCGCATTCCGGATGAGCGGCGCAACCCGCTGAACCGCGCTCTGATCGCCGCCTACCGGCCTCTGCTCGACCGTGTGCTGGCTTGGCCGAAGACGACGATCGCCGTCGCCTTGCTGCTGCTGGCCAGCACCGCCTGGCCGATCCTGAAGATCGGCGGCGAATTCATGCCGCCGCTGGACGAAGGCGACCTGCTCTACATGCCGACGGCGCTGCCGGGCCTGTCGGCGGGCAAGGCGGCCGAGCTGCTGCAGCAGACCGATCGGCTGATCAAGACGCTGCCGGAAGTGCGATCGGTCTACGGCAAGGCCGGCCGTGCCGAGACCGCCACCGACCCGGCACCGATGGAGATGTTCGAGACCACCATCCAGTTCAAGCCCAAGAGCGAGTGGCGCAGCGGCATGACCAGCGACAGGCTGGTCGAGGAATTGGACCGCATCGTCAAGGTGCCGGGCCTGTCGAACCTCTGGGTGCCGCCGATCCGCAACCGCATCGACATGCTGGCCACGGGCATCAAGAGCCCGGTGGGCATCAAGGTGGCCGGCACGGACCTGGCCGAGATCGACCGCATTGCCGGCGAGATCGAGAAGGCGGTGAAGGGCGTTCCCGGCGTGAGCAGCGCACTGGCCGAGCGGCTGACCGGCGGGCGCTATGTCGACGTGAACATCAACCGCGACTCAGCGGCGCGCTACGGTATGAACATCAGTGACGTGCAGTCGGTGATCAGCGCTGCGGTCGGCGGCGACAACGTCGGCGAGACGGTGGAAGGCTTGCAGCGCTTCCCGATCAACGTGCGGTATCCGCGGGAGACGCGCGACTCTCTGGAGAAGCTGCGCCGGCTGCCTGTCCTCACGCCGCGCGGCGCACGCATCGTGCTCTCGGACGTGGCCGAGCTGCGCATTACTGACGGCCCGCCAATGCTGCGCAGCGAGAACGCGCGGCTGGCCGGCTTCGTCTACGTAGACATCCGTGGGCGCGACCTGAAGTCGGCGGTGGTCGACATGCAGACGGCGGTGGCCGATCAGGTGAAGCTGGCGCCCGGCTACTCGGTCTCGTGGTCAGGGCAGTTCGAATTCCTGGAGCGCGCCACGGCCAAGCTGAAGGTGGTGGTGCCCTTCACGCTGGGCATCATCTTTGTGCTGCTCTATCTCACCTTCCGGCGCTTCGACGAGGCGCTGCTGATCCTCGCGACGCTGCCGTTCGCGCTGATCGGCGGCTTCTGGCTGCTCTACCTGCTGGGCTACAACCTGAGCATTGCGGGTGCGATCGGATTCATCGCGCTGGCCGGTGTGGCGGCCGAGTTCGGCGTGATCATGCTGCTGTACCTGAAACAGGCCTGGGAGGCTCGGCTGGCGCGAAGCCTGGGCAGCGATGCCGATCTGCTGGATGCCATTCGCGAAGGGGCGGTGCTGCGAGTGCGGCCCAAGGCGATGACGGTGGCCGTCATCATCGCGGGCCTGGTGCCGATCATGTTCGGCGGCGGCACCGGCTCCGAGGTCATGCAGCGCATCGCCGCGCCCATGGTCGGCGGCATGGTCACTGCGCCCCTGCTGTCGATGTTCGTCGTGCCGGCGATCTACCGGCTGATGCGCAGACGCGGACGCGGTGCTGCTGACGAAGCGCCTGCTGATCGCGGGGACGCTTCGGCGCGGGACCCGGCCTCGTCTCTCGCATGAGCGCGACCGGCGGCGGGCTGCCACGGCAGCCACCGCCAGTCCATCTCTTCGCCTTCGCCGCTTCTTCCTCCTCGAGGGCGGCGGGCTGGCCCAGACAGGCGCCCAGCAGTCTGCTTCAGTGGAACCGACGATCAGCGCGGCTGAAACATGATGAGGCCCATGCCGGTCAGCGCGACGGCGACGCCCGCCACGTCCCATGCCGTCGGCCTGATGCCGTCGACGATCCATAGCCACAGCAGCGCGACGCCGATGTAGACCCCGCCGTACGCCGCATACACCCGCCCCGCCGCTGTCTCGTGCAACGTGAGCAGCCAGGCGAAGAGGGCCAGGCTCGCTGCCGCCGGCACGAGCAACCATGCGGACCTGCCCTGCTTCAGCCACAGGTAGGGCAGATAGCAGCCAACGATCTCGGCCAGGGCCGTGGCGATGAACAGGGCAAATGTCCTCATGCGATCAGCGTACCGTCAAGTCGGCCACCAGCCTGGCCTTCCGTGCGCGCTCGCGGATCGCGTCCTCTGACTCGGTCGCCCAGGTGAACGTGCTCTTCCAGGACCAGACCATGCCGTCGAGCCGGACAAAACGCACTTCGCCTGCCTTGCCCGCGACCGTCGTCGCTGGACGCTGCCCCTCGAAATCGAAGGCGATCGTGTGCGAGCCCGGTTTCAGCCGGTAGCGCACCATCGTGTTCGGCAGGGTCTCGACGGCGGCTCCGTCATCTGCCTGGACCTTCACGAAGTTGCGGCCGTCGCCCCAGTTGCGTCGCACGACGTAGACGGTGAGCGCGTTCGGGTCAGGCGCGAACTGCTTGGCCTGCGCATCGGCGTTCAGACTCGGCACCGGGGCCGCGGTGCAGGTGATCACGCGGCCCTTGTTGGTCTTGTGGCAGTACGGGATCTCGGCGGTGGGATCGGGTGCGGGCGGTGTGGCACAGCCCGCCAGCAACCCGGCCACCAAGACCACCGAGGCAGAGGTCAGTCGGCTGGCAGTCATGGCGGTCACTTCACGGTAAAGCGTGCGGTGGCCGGCTTGCCGCCGACGGTCACAACCGCGACGGCCTTCGTCCCGGGACCGACCTTGAAGCTGCCAGTGGCTTCGAGCTTGTCGCCAGCCGGCTTCAGCTCGACCTCCTGCTTTTCGGTGCCGGTCAGCAGCGTGACCTTGGCTGTAGCCTTGGACACGTCGGCCGGCTTGCCGTGGTCGCGCAAGTAGAGCTGGATCACAGTGGCCTTGGCCACCAGTTCGTAGTCCATGTCCTTGACCTCGACCACGACGCCGCCATGCAGCGGCTTGTGCTCGTGGGCATGGCCGTGCTTGTCACCGGCGGCGAAGGCAGAACCAGCCAGGGCGAGGGTGATGGAGGCGAGGAAGGCTTGCGTCTTCATGAGAGTCCTTTCGGGTTGGTGGGTGGGAACAGAAACTGAGATCAAAGCGCCATCAAAGCGCCTCGGCGTCCTTGTCGTCCATCAGTGCTTCGGCCGGCTTGCGCCCGAAGAGCCAGAACATCGCGGGCGTGAGGAAGGTGTCGAGCAGGGTCGAACTGATCAGGCCGGAGAAGATCACCACGGCGACCGGGTGCAGCACCTCGGTGCCGGGCTGCTCGGCCTCGAACAGCAGCGGGGCGAGCGCAAAAGCCGTGACCAGTGCGGTCATCAGCACCGGGCTCAGCCGCTCCAGCGAGCCGCGCAGGATCATCTTCTGGTCGAAGGACTCGCCCTCGAAGCGCATCAGGTTGATGTAGTGGCTGACCTTGAGGATGCCGTTGCGCACGGAGATGCCGGCCAGCGTGATGAAACCGACCAGTGCCGCCACGCTGAGTGGCTGGCCCGACAGCCAGAGTCCGATCACCGCGCCGACCAGCGCGAGCGGGATGTTCACCATGATCAGCGCCGACAGCGCCGCCGACTTGTAGCGGCTGTAGAGCACCACGAACATCAGCGTCAGCGACACGATGGACAACAGGCCGACGAGCCGCGAGGCCTCCTCCTGGGCCTGGAACTGGCCGCCCAGGGTGATGAAGTAGCCCTCGGGCAGCTTCGTCTCGGCGACCACCTTGCGGATGTCGGCCACGATCTCCGACAGAGCGCGCCCCGACGCATTGGCCGACAGCACGATGCGTCGCTTGCCGTCGTCGCGGCTGATCTGGTTGGGCCCGTCGCCGTCCTCGATCGTCGCGATCTTCGAAAGCGGAATGCGCCCGTTCGGCGTCTCGATCAGGATCTGGCCCAGCCCTTCGACGGAGCGCGCCGATTCCGGCAGCTTCACCACCAGCGCGAAGCGCCGGCTGCCCTCGACGATCTGGGTCACCTTCTCGCCCTCGACCAGCGCCTGCAGCGCGGAGAGCACCTGCGGCGCCGGCACGCCGTACTGCGCCGCCGCGGCGTAGTCGATCCGCACCTTGATCTGCGGTGCCAGCACCTGCTTCTCGATCTGCAGGTCGGCGATGCCGGGGATCGTGGCCAGCTTCGCCCGCAGCGCATCGGCCTGACCGCGCAGCGCGTCCAGATCCTCGCCAAAGATCTTGATCGCGATCTGCGAACGCACACCAGACAGCATGTGGTCGATGCGGTGCGAGATCGGCTGGCCGATCTCCAGCGCAGCCGGCAGGTTGACCAGGCGCTTGCGGATGTCGGCCTTGATCTCGTCCATGCTGCGCGTCAGCTCGGCGGTGGGCTTGAGGCCCACGTCGAGTTCACTGACGTGCACGCCCTCCGCGTGTTCGTCCAGCTCGGCCCGACCACTGCGGCGCCCGACGTGCGTGACCTCGGGCACCTGCTTGACCAGCACCTCGGCCTGGCGGGCCAGCGCCGACGACTCCGTGAGAGTGACGCCCGGGTTCAGCCGCAGGCCGATCAGCAGCGTTCCCTCGTTGAAGGGCGGCAGGAAGGTCGTCGGGAAGAACGGCACGGCGGCCGCGGCCACCAGCACGGCAGCACCGGCCGCCGCCATGGCAGCCTTGGGCCGGTCCAGCACGCCCTGCAAGCTGCTGCGGTAGCGCGCCTTCAGCCAGGCCAGGACCTTGGTGTCGCCGTGGTCCAGGTTCTTCATCCGCGGCAGCAGGTAGAAGCTGAGCACCGGCGTCACCGTCACCGACACGATCAGCGAGGCCAGCGTCGACACGATGAAGGCGATGCCCAGCGGCACGAACAGCTTGCCTTCCAGCCCCGGCAGCGCGAACAGCGGGATGAAGACGAGCACGATGATCACCGTGGCATACAGGATGGCCGACCGCACTTCCATCGTGGCGTGCGCAACGATCTCGATCGGGTGCAGACGACTGTGCGGATGGTTCGCGCGGTCGGCCTTCAGCCGCCGAAGCACGTTCTCCACACCCACCACCGCGTCGTCGACCAGGCCGCCGATGGCGATGGCCAATCCGCCCAGCGTCATCGTGTTGATCGACAGGCTGAAATACTTGAAGACCAGCGCGGTGATGAAGATCGACACCGGGATGGCCGTCAGCGCGATGATGGTCGGCCGCAAGGTCCCCAGGAAGAAGAACAGGATGACAGCCACGAAGATCGATGCGCCAATCAGCTTGCCCTGCAGCGTGGTGATCGAGGCCTCGATGAAGCTGGCCTGGCGGAAGGTCACGCGCGGTGCCTCCATGCCAGCCGGCAGCGAGGCTTTGAGCCCCACCAGGGCTTCTTCGATGGACTTCGTGAGCGCGATGGTGTCCGCGGTCGGCTGCTTCTGGATGCCCAGGATCACGGCTGGCTTGCCTTCATACCCGGCGTCGCCGCGCTTGAGTGCGGCGGCGAAAGTCACCTCGGCGATCTGGCGCATCAGGATGGGTTGTCCGCCCTTGGATGTCAGTGCCAGGTTCTTCAGGTCATCGAGGCGCGAGGTGCGACCGAGGTTGCGGATCAGGTACTCGCGGCCGTTCAGCTCCAGGAATCCGCCCGAGGTGTTGGACGAGTAGCCCTTCAGCGCGCCTTCCAGCTGGTCATGCGTGATGCCCAGCTCGGCCATGCGCGTGGTGTTCGGCTGCACCTGGAACTGCCGCACCTCGCCGCCGATCGGGATGACCTGCGCGACGCCCGGCACCGACAGCAGCCGGGGGCGCAGCACCCAGTCGGCGTACTCGCGCACGGCCATAGCGCTGATCTTGCTCGGATCGACGGGGATCGCGATCTGCATGATCTCGCCCATGATCGAGCTGATCGGGCCCATGCGCGGCACCACGCCTTCAGCGATACCTTCCTCCATGGACGACAAGCGCTCCGACACCAGTTGTCGGGCGCGGAAGATGTCGGTGCTCCAGTCGAAGGTGACGTAGAGGAAGGACAGGCCGGCCGACGAGGTCGAGCGCACGCTCTCCACGCCGGGCAGGCCGTTCATGGTCGTCTCCAGCGGGAAGGTGATGAGCTGCTCCACCTCCTCGGCGGCCATGCCACCGGCCTCCGTCATGATGGTGACGGTCGGCTTATTGAGGTCGGGGAACACGTCCACCGGGGTGCGCGAGAGCGTGAACGCGCCGTAGGCCATCAGAACGACGCTGGCGATGATCACCAGCAGCCGGTTCGTCAGGCTGTTGTCGAGTAGCCACTTGAACATGTCAGCGCACCTGGTTGATCAGGGTGGCGCCTTGCGTGGCGATGCGGTCCCCGGCCTTCAGGCCCGACGTGACCGCGACGTTCACACCGTCGAGGGCCTCGGTCGTGATGCTGCGAGGCTCGAATCGCTCGGGGGCGGTCTTGACCCAGACAACAGTCTGGTTGGCCGGGTTCTTCATCAGCGACGCAACCGGGACCGCGATGCCCTTGACCTTCTGCTTCGTTTGCACGAACACGCGCACGGGTTGTCCGACGGCCAGGCTGTTCAGGGCCGCACCCTGGGCGCGGAATCCCAGCGGCAGCGCTTGCTCGCGCAGGCTGCGGGCCGCGCCCAGGTACTCCAGCGGCACACGCTGGTCGCCGACCGCCAGCGTGGCGCTGCCCACATTGGCCGCGAGCGAAGGCTCGAAAGCCAGCGCCTCTATGCGCAAGCGGCTCGGGTCGATGATCTCGAACAGCAGTTCGCGGGCGTCGACCACCTGACCGGCCACCACGTGAGCCGAGGCGATCACGCCCGACACCGGGGCCACCAGCGCTTCCCGCGTCGCCAGGCCGCCGCCAACGGCCGCCATGCGCTCAGCCAGGCTGGCTGCTTCGCTCTCGGCCGCTTCGATGTCCTTGCGCGGCACGGTATCCGACAACTCCTTCAGCCGCGCCACGCGCTTGTCAGCGAGCGACTTGGCCGCACGCAGCTCGGCCAATTGCGCGGATTGATTCGATCTCTCGATGGGCGCCGTCGATGGCACCACGTAGGCCAGCACCTCGCCCTTACGCACCACCTGTCCCGGGTTGGGCAGGCCGCGCGGACCAGGCTCGATGCGGCCGGCGTTTAGCGGCTGCACCTTGCCGCCGGCGTTGGGATCCATCAGCACCTTGCCGTTCAGCTCGACCGAGCGCGGCAGCTCAGCCTCAGCAGCCACCATCGTGCGTACTCCCAGCTGGCGCTGGGCCGGCTTGGGCAGGAACACGCTGCCGTCGGGCTGGCGTTGGGGGCCGTTTGCGCTAGGCGCAGCGGGTGCGCCGCCGTGGTCATGGCCTTCCCCGGCCTGCGCGGTCAGTGGACCCACGAGTGCCAGCACCACGCCGAGCCAGGCCAGGCGATGCAATGAAGCGCGCTTCATGCTGCACCTCCGGCGCGAACTTGGCGGACAGCCATCAGGCGTCTCACGCCGAACACCAGCACGGCCAGGGCGGCCAGGCCGCCAGCGGCCCATCCGGCGAACTCCTTCCAGGAGTGCTCATGCGCTGGCTCGTCGGTATGGGCGGCCTCGCGCAGATCGAGTTCGCCGGCCAGCAGATCGACTTCGGTGCCTGCAGTCACGGTCGCCGTGATCGGCAGCACGCCAGGCTTGGGCACCTCCTTGAGCACCACTTCGTAGGCGTCGTCACCGTGGGCCTCGGCCTTGAACTTGGCTCCTGCGATCTCGAGTTCGATCTGCGCGCCGCGCACCGGGGCGTTGTCGGCAAAGCGGTCGAGATAGAGGGTCACCTGCTTGCCGTCGAGAACGCCGACGAGCTCGAAGGTCTCGGACACCGCCGCAAAACGGGGCAGCGCCGTACCCGTGGCGGCCGGGGCGGCGTCGCCGTGGTCATGGCCATCGCCGGCGATGGCCGGCAGGCTGTAGCCGATCAGCACGGCCGCGAGACCGAGTGCTGTCAGGGAGAGGGAGGACTTCATGGGATGGGATTCCTGAAAGGGGTTCGCTGAGCGTGTTCGTGAGCGCGTGTTCTGGCGGCTCACTGCGGCAGCAGGCCGAGGGCCTGCCGCCACGCCGAGATGGCTGCGGCGAGTTCGATGCGGGCGCGCACGGCCTGTCGCTCGGCGTCTGCGGCCTCGGCCTCAATGCGCAAGCGCGTGGGCAGGTCGGACTCGCCCAGGCGGAAGGACTTGTCGAAGAAGCCGCGCGATTCGCGCGCCAGCTGGGCGCGGCGTTCGGTAGCGGCCAACTGCGCCCGAGCCGCGTCGGCGCGTGCGCGGGCGGCTTCGCGCTCGCCTGCGAGGCGGGCACGTTCCAATGCCATCTGCGCCTGAAGTTCGACCGCCTCGGCGCGGGCCGAGGCGACGCGAGCATCGTGGCGGGGACCGGCACCGAAGGGGATGCGCACACCGACCGTGAAGGTCTGCTGGTAGGACTCGCCATACGTGCCCCGGTCGCGGGTGGCGGCAATGGTGAGTTCGGGGCTGGCGCGAGACTGCGTGGCCGCGAGTGCAGCCACGCCGTCTGCGACGGCGGAGCGGTCCTTCAACGAGAGCAGTTCGGCATGCGTCTCCAGGCCGTCCGCAGCACTGGGCATCGTGGACGGCTCGGGTTCGGCGTCGGCGCTGGGCGAATGGCTGGGTGCGGCAGCGCCTGGCATGTCGACGAGTGGACGAAGCTGCTGCCAGGCGGCCGTGAGCGAACCTTCAGCCTGCGCCACGGCGGCTTCGGCCGCTGCCACGGCGCCGTCGGCCTGATGCTGGTCGGCACGGGCCAAATCACCGGCCTTCAGACGCTTGCCGACATCGGCCGCGATGCGGCGAACGTTGTCGAGCTGGCCGCGCGCGGCATCGAGTTCTACGCGGGCGCGCTGCCACGTCCACCAGCCCTCGCGGACGGTGGCTGCCACGCGCAGTTGGGCCGCCGTGGTGCGGCTCTCGATGGCACGCCCTTCGGCATCGGCCAGGGCCTGGCTGCGGCCGCGTTCGCCCGGCAGCCACAACGGGATCGCCACGCCGATCTCGTACTCGCGGGTACCGAGGTTGCGGTTCAGGCGGTCCGTCTTGGTGGACAGCTCCATCGCCACCGGTTCGGGCGTCAACGATCGGGCCGCCTGCTGCTGCGCGCGTGCCGCGTCGCGTCGCGCCGTCAACGCTTGGGCTTCGGGCTGCCGCGCCCAGGCGGCTTCGAAGGCCGCACGCAGCGTGGGCCGGTCCTGAACGGTGGGCGTTGCCGCAGTTTGCGCGTGCGCCTCGATCAGAGTGCCGGTCAGTGCAGCGGCGAGTGCCAGGGTCAGGGTGGCGCGGGCGGGGTGTTGCCACCGCCCGGCGGCCAGGAATCTTCTTCGGTGCATCCGATGCTCCAGTGTTGAAAACAACCCACGGGAGATCGGCAAGGGGCGACGCTGAGCAACTCAGAGTCGAATCGGGCCTGGCGCGGCGCCACTGACACGAACGTCAACTGGCGCGCACTCAGGCGCGAACGGGCTTCAGAAAGGGAAGAGACCCGCCTCGCCGATCAGGCGAGGGGCAGCCACTGAGGGCGTTCGGGCGGGCTTTGCGCGAGGGTGCGCACGATGCCTTCGACAGGCGTCACCGGGTGTGACGCCAGGGCCAGCGGCGACGTGTCGCCCAAGGGCGCGGGCATGCTGGCACAGGTGCCGTGGCAATGGCCGCAGTCGAAGTCGAAACCGGCCGGCGCCTTCTGGTCCGCCGGCGCGCTGTCCTGGTCGGCCTTGGTCTGGTCCGCGTGCCGGTGCTCGTGGTGGCCCAGGTGCTCGGCGTGCTGACCGGTTTCGTGCCCGCAATACGCCGCCACGGCCGCCCAGCTGAACTGGAGCGGCAGGAGGGCGAGCATGAGGATCGCGAACCAACGGCGCATGAAAAGAGTCTAGCAGCTACAGAGTTTGAGACGGGTCCGCAGGGCTGATCGCCGTGACCGGCATCACCACTTTTCGGCGCGGATGCGTCGGACCTGAGCATTCATGCGGTTGCGGATGACCCGCGTGTAGAGCCAGCGCTTGAGCCCGGAGAGGTTCGAGCCATGGCGCGCATAGAACTCATCCGGGCTGTCGAACACGCCGAAGTCGTCGGCGATCCCGTCCTTCTGGATGTACGTGTCCTGGCCGCGCCATTCAACGCCAGGCGCCGACAGGTCGGGCGTGGCCGCGCCGTAGCCGCAGAACCGCTGCCGGCCCGGGAAGCGCCGCTGCAGGCTGGCCAGGTAGGGTGCGTCGAGGATGAAGCCTTCCAGGTTCACCCAACGGCCTTCGAAGGCCACTTCGACCCAACTGTGGATGATGCGTCGCGGCGCCAGCACGTAGGCCAGCCCCGTGATCGCGCCCTTCTGCAGCGGCTTGTCGATGGTGAAACCATGGAAGCGGCAGGCAATGCCCACGGCGCGCATCAACGCCATCAGCAGCGTGGCCTTGGTGTTGCACTGGCCAATGCCATCGGCCATCACCGCCGATGCGGGCAACTCGTCGCCAGCGTTGTAGCCGAAGGCGATCTCGTTGCGCACGAAGTCGTACACGGCGCCGATGCGTTCAAAGGTCGGCAGCTGTCGCCAACCGCGCTCCTCGACCACCGCTTCGATGGCAGGGTGTGTGAAATCGAGCAGCGCGGTTGGCTGCAGCAGTCTGGGTTGTGCATCCATGGTCGTCTCAGCTTCGTTCGGAGGTGCGCATCAGCCGCAGGCCGTTGAAGACCACCAGCAGGCTGGCCCCCATGTCGGCGAAGACGGCCATCCACATGCTGGCGTTGTCGAACAGCGCCAGGAGGAGGAACACGACCTTGATGCCGAGAGCGAGCACGATGTTCTGCCACAGCACTGCGTGCGTGCGTTGCGACAGGCGCACCGTCTCGGCAATGCGCCGCAGGTCGTCGTTCATCACCACCACGTCCGCGGCTTCCATCGCGATGTCGGTGCCGGCCGCGCCCATGGCCACGCCGATGTCGGCCTGCGCCAGTGCTGGTGCGTCGTTGATGCCGTCACCGGTCATCGCCGTCGCGCCGTACTGCTTCTGCATCGCCTGGATCGCTGCGAGCTTGTCCTCGGGCAGCAGGTTGCCGCGGATGTCCGTCAGACCGGCCTCGCGGCCGATGGCCTCGGCAGTGGCCTGGTTGTCACCGGTCAGCATCACTGGCGTGATGCCCATGGCCAACAGAGCGCCGATGGCGGCGGCCGACGAGGGCTTGATCGTGTCGGCCACCGCAAAGAGTGCCAGCACCCCGGACGCAGTGGCCAGCAGGCTGACCGTGCGGCCCGCCGCTTCATGGCGATGAAGCACGGCCTCGATCTCGGCAGAGCACTGGCCGCGCTCCTCAATCAGGCGGTGGTTGCCCAGCACATAGCGCTGGCCGCCGATGTCGGCCTCGATGCCGCGGCCGGACAGCGCAGAGAAGTTGCGGGCCTCGACACTGTTCGGCGTGAGGCCGGCTGCGATGGCGCGCGACACCGGATGGTCCGAGTGTGCGGCCAGCGCGGCAGCGATGTGTTCGGCCTGCGACCTGGGCAGGCTGGTTGTCAGCATCTCCCACTCGACGAGGCGCGGCTTGCCCTCAGTGATGGTGCCGGTCTTGTCGAGCGCGACAGCCTTGATCAGGCGCGCCTGCTCCAGGTGAACACCCCCCTTGATCAGGATGCCCCGCTTGGCTGCCGACGCCAGGCCGCTGACAACGGTGACAGGCGTCGAGATCACGAGGGCGCACGGGCACGCGATGACCAGCAGCACCAGCGCCTTGTAGACCGCAGCCAGTACCGTCCAGCCGAACAGCCAGGGACCGGCGATGGCGACGGCCAGCGCCAGCACGAACACGGCCGGCGTGTAGACGGCAGCGAAGCGGTCAACGAAGCGCTGCGTGGGTGCACGGCTGCCCTGGGCCTGCTCGACGGCGTGGATGATGCGGGCCAGCGTCGATTGCGACGCTGCGGCGGTGACGCGGCACTCGATAGTGCCGGTCTGGTTGATGGTGCCGGCGAAGACCGCATCGCCGGGCCCCTTGTCCACCGGCAGGCTCTCGCCAGTGACGGGCGCCTGGTCCAGGCTTGTGCTGCCTTCGGTGACGACGGCGTCCATCGCGACGCGCTCGCCGGGTCTGACTCGTACCGTGGCGCCGATGGGCACGTCACCGACGGGCACTGTTTTCCAGGTGCCGTCAGGCTGCCGCAGGTCGGCGGTATCGGGTGAGAGCGCCAGCAGGCCGCTGATGGCATTGCGCGCGCGGTCCACGGAACGGGCTTCGATCAGCTCGGCGATGGCGTAAAGCGCCATGACCATGGCTGCCTCGGGCCATTGCCCGATGACGAAGGCTCCCGCGACGGCCACCGACATCAGCGCGTTGATGTTCAGGCGGCCGTGCCGCAGGGCGGTCAGACCCTTGCTGAAGGTGCTGAATCCGGCCAGTGCGATGGCTGCGGCAGCGACCGCCAGGCCCACCCACTTCGACCAAGGTGCGTCCGGGACCAGGAAGGACAGGCCCTCAGCTGCCGTGGCAAGGGCGAGTGCAGCGAGCAGGCGGGGCAAGCCCGAGCCGGTGGTGGCAGCGTGCTCGTGTTCGTGGTCCGATCCAATCCCGGCGCTGGTCGACTCTGTCGCGTCGGGCCATGCGTGAACCTCGAATCCGGTGTTCCGAATGGCCTCCACTGCTGCCAGTGCAGCCTGCGGTTCGCCGGCGATGCGCAGGCTGCGTTCGCCCAACTGGAAACGCAGCCCCAGCACACCAGGGACGCCCTCGACAGCGCGACGGATCTCGGACTCCTCGCTGGCACAGTCCATCGCCGGGATTCGGAAGCGCTGGCCACCACCGGGCGGTGCGGGCACGGAAGCGACGGGCGCGTGTTCCGCGGCGCCACAGCACGGGCCACACTCGGGCACTGGCGCCGTGCCGTTCCGATTCGGTTGGATTTCTTGCGGATGATCGTGAGCCATGTCGCCATTGAAAACCCTGAAGTGGGTATAGAGTCAAGCTGCATCGCGAACTGTCACCTGCAAGAGGGGAACCGCCCATGCGCATCGGCGAACTGGCCCAGGCCAGCGGAACGCCCATCGAGACGATCCGCTTCTATGAACGAGAGGGGTTGCTGCCTGCCGCCGCGCGCACGGAGGGCAACTACCGCATCTACACGCCGCAGCATGCGGATCGGCTGGGATTCATCCGCCAGTGCCGCAGCCTGGACATGACGCTGGACGAGGTGCGGGTGCTGCTGCGCTTCAAGGACCAGCCGCTGGCTGACTGTGGCGAAGTGAACCATCTGCTCGACGAGCACATCGGCCACGTGGCGGAGAGGATCAAGGCCTTGCGCGCACTGGAGAAGGAACTTCGGACGCTTCGAGCTGCCTGCCCGGTGCCCCATGCCTCCGCCGACTGCGGCATTCTTCAGGGCATCGATCACGCGGGGGCGAAGCCGACCCCTGTATCCAAGCGCCACGTGCGAGGCGCTCACTGAGAATTGCGTAGCTGCTTGCGTCGGCCGGTGCGGCGTATGCTGCGCTGTCATGAGCGTCGCATCCCCGCCAAACGTCGTGCTGCTCTACCCCGGTGACAGGTCTGCTCGCGACCGTGCTGATCCTGCAGCGAGCCGCTTTGCAGCGCTGTTTGAGGCCCTCGGCGCGAACGGCGTGGACGCGAAGCCTGCCGTCTGGCACGACGACTTCGCCGACGAGGTACGGCAGCAGCTACGCGGCGTGCAACTCGTGCTGGCCTGGTGCAACCCGATCGAGGACGGTCGACGTCGCGACCGACTGGATGCTCTGCTGCGTGAGGCGGCCGACGATGGCGTGATCGTCAGCGCGCATCCTGACGCCATCCGGCGCCTGGGCACCAAGGACGTGCTCTTCGAGACCCGTGACTTGCCGTTCGGTAGCGACGTTCACCGCATCGACAGCCTTGAGCAGCTGGCGACGGAGTTGCCGCAGCGCCTGAAGCGCGGTGTCCGTGTGCTTAAGCAGCATCGCGGCCACAGCGGCATCGGTGTGTGGCGTGTCGAAGGGTCAGATCATGACGGCCTGCTGACCGTGCAGCATGCCCAGCGCGGCAGCGCGCCGCAGCGCATGGACCTGCCAACACTCCAGTCCACGCTGGCGCCGTACTTCGAGTCCGCTGCGGGCGGCCACATGCTGGACCAGGCATGGCAGCCGCGTCTGGCAGAGGGCATGGTGCGGGCGTATCTGGTCGAGGACCGCGTCGCCGGCTTCGGCCTCCAGGCCGTCAACGCGCTGCATCCCGATGCACCGCCGCCCGGGCCGCGCCTGTATCACGACGCAGAGCTCCCGGAGTTCCGGACGCTGCGTAGGCAACTGGAATCGAACTGGGTCACGTTGCTGTGCGAGCGCGTCGGGCTGGCGAGCGACCGGCTGCCGCTGCTGTGGGACTGCGACTTCATGCTCGGCGAGCCGGCGGCCGACGGCGCCGAGCGCTTCGTGCTGTGCGAGATCAACGTCAGTAGCGTGTCGCCGTTTCCGCCCTCTGCAATTGCGCCGCTGGTCGACGCTGTACGGCGCCGCGTCGGGAAGTAGCCGCTCCGACATCGAGGCGCCCGTCTCGCATCAATGGCGATGCGCGTGATGCGCATCGGGCACGTGGGGATGCACATGCCGAACGGGCTCGTGCCGGTGACGGTGGCTGTGCTCGCCAACCGGCGCCACGTCGTGCACATGGTCGTGATGGCCGTCGTCGTGGCCGTGCGCGTGTTCGTGCTCCAGCGCCTCGTGCTCGTGTTCGTGGCCGTGCGACTCCGCCAGGTGCAGCACCACGCCGGCCAGCATCAACGCGCTGCCCAGTAGCATCAAGCCGCTGGCCGAGCGGTCGCTGAAGCACACCGCGAACGCTGCGCCGATGAAGGGCGCGAAGGCGAAGACCGAGCCGGTGCGCGACGCGCCGAAGGCGCGCTGTGCCAGCAGGTAGAAGCGAAGGCTCAGGCCGTAACCGGTGGCGCCGATGGCCAACAGTGCCAGCGCGGCCATTGCCGACGGCAGCGGCTCGCCGAAGACCAGCGCCAGCGATCCCGTGGCGGTAGCGCCCAGCAGCGCCTTGGCCATCACCACATGCCCGGGGTCGCGTTCCGCCAGCGCCCGAGACAGGGTGTTGTCCACGCCCCAGGCCGCGGTGGCCAGCAACACGGCCAGCAGCCCCCAAAGCTGCGCGCCGCCGGTACGCCCCTGGTCAAGCACCAGCACCATGCCGCCGGCCAGCAACAGCGCCATGGCCGTCCAGACGCGGCCGTCCATGGTCTCGCGATACAGGCGCCAGGCCAGCACCGCCGTAAAGAGGGCTTCGAGCGTGAGCATCAGCGATGCACTCGTGCCGCTGGTGTTCTGCAGACCCCAGGCCAGCGCCACGGGGCCAGTGGCGGCGCCGAACGCGGCCATCGCCAGCAGGCGCGGCAGGTCACTTCGCTGCAGTCTCGCTTCACGCTCAATGCGCTGACGCGAGAGCAAGCCGACGGCGGCGGCCCCCGCATAGAGCAGCGCTGCCGTGCTGAACGCCCCGAGCCCGGCACCGAACTGCTGCACCAGCGGCGTGCTGACGCCGAACAGCGCCGCGGCCAGCAGGGCGAGCAGGCCGCCGCGGAGGGCAGGCAGGTCTTTGGGTGACAAGGCCATCTACCCAACTGCGAAGCGGACGGTGATGGCCTTTGCAGCTGGCTTCGCCAGTGCGGCAGCCGCGTCGGCACGCTTCGCCAGCTTCACGCACTTCGCTTCAGGCTTGTCCCCCGCCACGACGATATCGGCCTCGGGTGTGTCGGCCCTGTTGATCCCTGTCATCTCCGCCGTGACCGTCCCATACTGCCCGGAGTTCGACAAGTAGTCGTCTGGCCAGCTCTTCCGATGCGTTGTCATGGGCGGCTTTCGTTCTGGCTTGGTCCGCTCTCTACCTTCAGCTTCTTCATCTTCTCCCACAGAGTCTTCCGGCTGATCCCCAAGAGCTCGGAGGTCTTCATGACGCTTCCACCGGTGCGCTCCAAGGCACTGCGGATGTGCCGTCGCTCGGCCTCCTCGACCATGGCGTGCAGCGGCGCGAATTCACCGGATGGTTCGGTCCGAGAGGCCGATCCACTGTGCGCGACCGCTCCATCCGGTACATCCAGGATTCCGGCTTCGCTGAGCACCACGGCCTCCTCGAGATACGACCTCAGCTCGCGCGCATTGCCCTTCCAGGTCCGGGCCATTACGTCGCGCATGAACGCCTCCGACATTGCCACAGGCCGTCCCTGCTCGATGGCGATTTGCTGCAGCATGCGCTCGGTCAGCCAGCGGATGTCCTCCGGTCGCTCCCGCAGCGGGGGCAGCCCGATGCGGATCACCGCGAGCCGGTAGAACAGATCCTCGCGGAAAGTGCCGGCCGCCATGTCAGCATGCAAGTCGCGGTTCGTCGCCGCGATGATGCGGAAGTCGCTGCGTGTCACCTTCTCCGAGCCCAGGCGGAAGAAGCAGCGCTCCTGCAAAGCACGCAGAAGCTTGGCCTGCATGCTGGCCGGCAGTTCGCCGACCTCGTCCAGGAACAGGGTGCCGCCGTCGGCGCGCTCCAGGTAGCCGCGGTGCAAACGGGCCGCACCGGTGAACGCATGCTTCTCGTAGCCGAAGAACTCGGCCTCCATCATCGTCTCGGGCACGGCCGCGCAGTTCACCGCAATGAACTCGCCCTTGCCTGCGCGCTCGCCGAGCTGGTGGATCAACTGCGCCGCCACTTCCTTGCCCACCCCGGACTCGCCGGTCAGCAGCACCGGTACACGCTGCTTCGCGACCTTGCGCACCAGCGACTCGGCATGCCGCATCGCGGGCGAGATGCCGAGCACGCTGTCCTCCGGTGTGGCCGTCGCCGGCGAGCTGGCCTCCTGGACCATGGCGACCAGACGCTCGATGTCGAAGGGCTTGGTCAGGTACTCGCGCGCACCGGCGCGCACCGTAGCCACTGCATCGTTCACGCTGCCGTAGCCGGTGAGGAAGAACCAGGGCAGCTCGCGCTGGGCCGCTGGCAGTTCCATGAACCACTGCGTCGCCAGGCCATCGGTCAGGCGCACGTCGCTGATCACGGCGCTGAAGCCGGCGGGCAGTGCCTCGGATGCCTCCGCCAGGCGGCGACACCACTGGACCTCGAAGCCTTCGAGCTCGAAGCGCTGCACCAGGGACTCGCCCATGATGGGGTCGTCCTCAATCAACAACAGGCTCTTCATGGGTCTCTCGATTGGGTATCCAGAAGACAAGGCGCGTGCCTTGCGGGTGCGTTTCGTCGACGGCGAAACTGCCGCCGTATTGGGTGGCGATCTCGCGGCAGACCCACAGGCCGAAGCCGCGCGGGTCGTCGCCACTCTCGGCGGCGACGGTGCTGTGCAGGCCTTCCGCCGTGAGCGTCTTCCCGCCATGGGCGACGCTGAAGGTGACGCGATCGGCGTCGGCACGCAGCTCGGCATGCACGGCGCCAGGTTCGCCCGCCGCCGAGACGCCGTTGAGAAGCATGTTCAGCATCACCTGCCGCAGGGCTGCGGACGGGACGCGGATGGCCGACTCGACATCGATGGCGGTCGTGAGCTTCACGTCCCGGTGCGACACATCGGGGTGTGCCAGCGTGACCACGTCGGCGAAGTCATCGATCTCCAGCGCGCGGTCCTCGACACGTGCCTGTGGAAGCAACGCTGCCACCGTGGTCTGGATCTGGTTGAGCCCGCGCCGCAGGAGGTCGAGCGTGCGCTTGCGGGTCTCTTCCGATCCGCCATGCACGCTCAAGGTCTGCGTTGCCGTCAGCAGCCCCGCCAGCGGGTTGTTGATCTCGTGTGCGACCGCGGCGGTGATGCGGCCCACCGCGGCCATTCGCTCGGCGGACAGCGCACGCCGTTCCGCCTGCTGGCGCACCTGCATCTCGGAGATCAACTGCTCGACCGCCGCGCTGATGCGGCCGAGTTCGGGGTCCTTGGTGTGAGGCAACTGCTCCTTCAGCTTGGCCGGCTCGTCGCGTCCCAGCCGTTCGATCACGCTGGCCACGCTCAATACCGGAGCCGTCATGCGCCGGCCGATCCACCAACCTGCAGGCAACAGGATGAAGGCGGCAAGCCCGACGCCGATCAAGGCGGGCCGGGTGAGCGCGGCCCAGTCGGCCGCGAACACCGGAGCATCGACCTCGATATAGGTGAAGCCGAGCACCTGACCATCCTCGCTGCGGATCGGCTCCAGCAGCGCGATCGACCCATCGGGCCGATCGATGCGCAGTCGCTTGCTGACGGTGGCCGGTGACGGCAGGGCCAGCCCGGGCTGACCCATCAGCGCGCTGGCCGTCTTCAGCAGTTGGGGTTCGGAGCTGGCGAAGACGCGCCCTTCACTGTCGATCACTGCAGCGCGGGCCTGCCCGGTCGATGCGCCGGGGAGGAAGGCAGCTGTGTTGCGCAGCAGCGCGAAGACGCGCCAGATGTCGTCGGCCGCCAGCAGGGGCAGCGACTGTGCCGACAACAACTGGGCCGCGCGGTCCACCGTTGCCAGCGTGTCGGTGCGTGCCGTGCGCGCGAAGATCTGCGCCGCCACGGCCGTCACCAGCAGCGCCGCCAGCACGACGGCCAACGACAACCCCAACGGGATCTGCACGCGGTAGGGCAGCCGCGACAGCACTACGCCAGCACCCCGGAGCCCGGCACGCTGCGCGCAAGCTGCCGAATGGAATCGAACAGGCCCACCTGACCGGCGATGAAGCCGTCGAGGTTCAGGGACTTCAGCAATGCCCGCCCGGCATTGTCCTTCGGCATGTCGAGCAGACTTCGCCGCAGCGCCTCCACGCGCGCAGGCTCGGCGCCCGTGGCGGCCACCAGCGGGGGGAAGCCATGCAGACGCGATTTCCAGATCACCTCGGTCTGGCTCGCACCCGTCATGCCCTGAAGCTTCATCGTCTCCCAGACGTAGCCGTCGATCGAGCCGGCGTCGGCCAGGCGCGACGCCACGGCATCGGCCACGTTGCGGTGCCCGTGCGCGAAGAAGGCTCGCTTGAGGTCGCGCTGGCCGATGCCTGCCTTCGCGAATTCGCCCTGGGCCACCAGCCAGCCGGAGTTCGAGAGCGGATCCGAGTAGGCGAAGACCTTGCCGGCCAGCGAGGACCATCCCGAGACGGCGGTGTCCCCGAGCGGGCGGATCAGGTAGGACTGGTACGTCGGCTGGCCCTGGTATAGCGGTACAGCCACCAGCTGCAATTGGGACTGGAAGCGAACGAACGGGTAGCCGCAGGTCCAGGCCGCATCGATCTGGCCGTTGAAGAGCAGGTCGTGCACGGCCTGGTACTGGTCCCGCGAGACGAAGCTGACCCGGGTGTCGAGGCGCTGTGACAGGTACTCGGCCCAGCGCGCCAGAAAGGCAGCCTGGTCCGCGAGGATGACTGCGGTCAACCCGATGCGCAGGCGTTCCTGGGCGAAGGCCAGGCCCGGTGCAGCCGCCAGCACGGCGGTCCCTTTCAGCAGTCTCCTTCTGTGCACGCCACGCTCCGGTGGTTTCGTTTTCGTAACGTACACCCGTCGACCAGCGTTACGCCATCCGGACTAAGCCCTAAGCGCCCCCAGCTAAGTGCTTGATTTGACTGTGACAGTTGTGTGGCACGTCCTTTGCGCTGCATGAGCCGGTCGGATCACAACACCACAAGGAGACAAGCCATGGAAGAGCACAAGCTCAGCCGCCGCATATTCCTCAAGTCCAGTGGCGGCGCTGCGGCCGTCGTCGGCACCGCCGGCGCGGCCCTGATGCCGGGCGCGGCCGAAGCGGCAACGCCGGCCAGCAACACCTCGACGAACCTCAACTACCCGAAGCGCAATGTCGGCAAGGCTGGCGGTATGCCGGTCAACCAGGCGGTGAGCTTCAGTTACCCCGACGCCAGTTCGCCGTGCGTCGCGATCCGCATGGGCTCGGCCGTGCCGGGCGGCATCGGGCCGAACAAGGACATCGTCGCCTACAGCACGTTGTGCACGCACATGGGCTGCCCGGTGCAGTACGAGGGTGGCACCAAGGTCTTCAAGTGCGGCTGCCACTACTCGATGTTCGACGCCGAGAACGGTGGCCAGATGGTCTGCGGCCAGGCCACCGAGGACCTGCCTCGGGTGCTGCTCGACTACGACGCGAAGACCGACACCGTCAGCGCCGTCGGCGTCGACGGGCTGATCTACGGTCGCCAGGCCAACATCCTCTGAGGAGCACGCGATGACCACCACCATCAAGGACCGGATCGCGCTGCCGCCGAAGGATGCGCAGCGGACCAACATGACCTGCCACTTCTGCATCGTGGGCTGCGGCTACCACGTGTACAAGTGGGATGCCAACCGCGAAGGCGGCCGCCCGGCCGGCCAGAACGCGCTGGGCGTGGATTTCACGAAGCAGGTGCCGCCGCTGGCCATCACGATGACCAAGGCGATGACCAACACGATCACCGATCACAGCGGCAAGCGCTGGAACATCATGATCGTGCCGGACAAGGGCTGCAGCGTGAACAGCGGCCTGTCGTCCACGCGTGGCGGCAAGATGGCCTCGTACATGTACGCGCACGACGGCATCGGTAAGGAGCGGCTGAAGAACCCGCGCATCAACCGCGGCGACCAGTGGCTCGACACCAGCTGGGACAACGCGCTGGCCATCTACGCAGGCCTCACGAAGAAGATCCTCGACACCGACGGCCCGAGCGGCCTGCTCTACGACTGCTTCGACCACGGCGGCGCGGGAGGTGGCTTCGAGAACACCTGGGGCACCGGCAAGCTGATGTTCTCGGCTTTGCAGACGCCGATGGTGCGCATCCACAACCGCCCGGCCTACAACAGCGAGTGCCATGCCACGCGCGACATGGGCGTGGGCGAGCTGAACAACAGCTACGAGGACGCGCAGCTGTCGGACTGCATCATCGCCACCGGCTGCAACTCCTACGAGACGCAGACCAACTACTTCCTCAACCACTGGGTGCCGAACCTCAGCGGCAGCACGGTCGACAAGAAGAAGAAATGGTTCCCGGGCGAGAGCGCCGCAGCCGCCAAGGTCATCATCGTCGACCCGCGCCGCTCGGCCACCGTGGCGATCTGCGAGCAGGTCGCCGGCAAGGACAACGTGCTGCACCTGGACATCGAGCCGGGCTCGGACACGGCGCTGTTCAACACGCTGCTGACCTACGTGGTCGACCAGGGCTGGCACGACAAGGACTACATCGCGAAGTTTACGAAGGGCTTCGACGACGCGATGAAGGTCAACCGCATGTCGCTCGAAGACGGTTCGAAGGCCACGGGCATCCCGGTGGCCAAGATCCGCCAGGCGGCGGAGTGGGCCTACAAGACCAAGGCCTCCGGTCATCGCCCGCGCACCTTCCACGCCTACGAGAAAGGCATCATCTGGGGCAACGACAACTACGTGATCCAGAGTTCGCTCGTGAGCCTGGTGCTGGCCACGCAGAACGTCGGCCGGCGCGGCACCGGCGTGTGCCGCATGGGCGGCCACCAGGAGGGCTACACCCGCCCGCCGTACCCCGGCGACAAGAAGATCTACATCGACCAGGAGGTCATCCAGGGCCGAGGCCTGATGTACACGATCTGGGGCACCAATCCGTTCCAGACCACCCTCAATGCCGAAGAGCATCGTCGCGTGCTGGGCAAGCGCGCGCAGATCGTCAGCGAGGCGATGTCGCGCGCGAAAGGCGTTTCGGTCGAGCAGATGGTCGACGTGATCTACGACGCCTGCAAGAACAAGGGCGGCATGTACGTGGTCGGCATCAACCTGTACCCGACCACGCTGGCCGAGGAGGCGCACATGCTGCTGCCGGCCGCGCAGCCCGGTGAGGTGAACCTCACGTCGATGAACGGCGAGCGCCGTCTGCGCCTGTCCGAGAAGTTCATGGACCCGCCCGGCTCGGCCAAGGCCGACTGCATGATCGCCGCCGACATCGCCAACACGCTGAAGGCGATGTACGCACGCGACGGCAAGGCCGACATGGCCAAGCGCTTCGAGGGCTTCGACTGGAAGACCGAAGAGGATGCCTTCAACGACGGCTTCCGCCGCGCCGGCCGGCCGGGCGTGGGGCCGATCGACAGCCAGGGCGGTGACACCGGCTACCTGGCGACCTACGAGCTGCTTCGGAAGGCCGGGACCAATGGTGTCCAGCTGCCGATCAAGCGCGTCGAAGGCGACAAGATGATTGGCACCGAGATGGCCTACATGGACGGCAAGTTCGACACCAAGGACGGCAAGGCGGAGTTCAAGCCGGCGCCCTGGAACGGCTTGCCGAAGATGGTGGCCGACCAGAAGGCCAAGCACCGCTACTGGATCAACAACGGGCGTGCCAATGAAGTCTGGCAGACGGCCTACCACGACCAGTACAACAGCTTCGTGCGCGACCGGTATCCGTCGGCCTTCATCGAGATGAACCCCGAAGATGCACGCACGATGGGGGTGGCCGCGGGCGACGTGGTCGAGGTCTTCAACGACTTCGGCAGCACCTACGCGATGGCCTACCCGCAGAAGGCCATCAAGGCCGGGCAGACCTTCATGCTGTTCGGCTACATCCGTGGCGTGGCCGGCGATGTGACCAGCCCGTGGGTCGACCGCAACGTGGTGCCGTACTACAAGGGCACCTGGGCCAGCATCAAGCGCGTGGGCAGCGTCGACGACTGGAAGCAGACCATCAGCTACAAGGAACGGCGTTTCGCCTGATTCCTGTCTGCTGTGGGGGTGCCTGCGGGCACCCCCTTCGATGAGGCACTGCACGATGAAGATGGACCATGCCCCTACCGGTGAACTCGAAGCCCGGAGCCGGACCCCGCGCAGCGATGCGACCGTGATCGGCCTGGACGGCGATCGGTTCGGGTTTGCGCAATCGCTGATCGGCTCGCGCCAGAACGTGTCGCCCAAGCGCCTGGTGGAGCCGGGTCCGACGGCCGAGCAACTGCACGACCTGCTGTCGCTGGCGGCGGCCGCGCCTGACCATGGCCTCCTGACGCCCTGGCGTTTCATCATCGTCCCGGCCGATCAACGCCATCGGCTGGCCGAGGTGTTCGCGCTGGCCCTGATCGATCGCGACCCCGGCGCCACGCTCGAACAGATCGAATCGGCCCGCGAGAAGGCTCACCGCGCACCACTGCTGATGGTGGCTATCGCGTGCCTGGGGTCTCGCGAGCCCGACACGCCTCCGCTGGAGCGCATGGTATCCATGGGCGCCGCCATTCAGAACCTGCTGCTGGGCGCGCATGCGATGGGCTTTGGCGCCGGACTCACCAGCGGGCAGGCGATGGCCTCGAAGCGGCTGAGCGAGCTGTGTGGACTGGCGACCGACGAAGTGCCAGTGTGCTGCGTCAACATCGGCACCGTCAGCAAGCGCAAGCCTGGTACCCTGGTCCGCCCGCTTCCAGCGGCGTTCGTCAGTGAATTGACCGGCAGCAGCCCGACCGGTACGGTGCAGTAGCCGCTCAGGTGGCCTGGGTCGCGCTGCCGCCAAGGCTCTCGCAGGCGCGGCGCAATCGCTGTTCCGCGGCATCGGCCACCGCACGCACTTCGGGTTTGCCGACCAGGTTGACCATGATCTGAGGGTCGAGGAACCCGACGACGACCCGTCCGGCTGCTTCTTCGCGCACGATCAAGTTGCAGGGGAGCAGCAGCCCGATGTCCGGCACGGCCGTCACGGCCTGGTGCGCCAGCGGCGGATTGCAGGCGCCGAGGATGCGGTAGGGCGGCATGTCCTTGCCCAGCTTCTCCTTCATGGCGTGCTGCAAGTCGATGTCGCTCAGGATGCCGAAGCCCTCGGCCTTCAGTGCGGCCGTGGTCTTCACGATCGCCTCGTCGAACGACAGGCCGGAGACGGTGGTGGTGAATCCGTACATGGGGAACCGCCGTTTCGGATGGGAATTCAGGCCGTAGCCGCAGCCGCAGCTGCCGGCTCCAGCGCACGAACCAGCTTCGACAGCTCACTGAGGCCGATCGGCGGCATCGACAGCCAGGGCAATGCATAGAGCCGTTGCGCAAGGCCCGAGGACATGCGATCGATCTGCTTGCGTTCGCCTGCGAGCCGGGCCTGCAGCAGGGGGTCGTGCGTGCCCGCGGCCAGCACGCTCTTGTTGAGCACCCAGGCGTAGGGCTCGATGCGGGCGCGGCGCAGGTCGTCCTGCAACGCTGCCGCCTGCGACACCGGCGTCACCTCGGGTAAGGTCACCAGGATGATCTTCGTGTAGCCGGCGTCCTGAAGCCGCATGAGTGGCGTCACGACGCGCGCCGCGCCGTGGCCCTCGAATTCGCGCGTCATCTGCCGGTGGTACGCACCGGTCGCGTCCATCAACAGCATCGAGTGCCCGGTGGGGGCGGTGTCCAGAACCACGAAGGCACTGCGGCCCTCGCTGACGATACGCGAGAAGGCATGGAAGACCGCCACCTCCTCGGTGCAGGGAGACTGCAGGTCCTCCAGCAGCAGCGCCTGCTCCTGCGCGTCGAGGTTGGGGGACTTGGCAGCCATGATCTTGTCGATGTAGCGCTGTGTCTCGACCTTCGGGTCGATGCGGCTGACTTTGAGGCCCGGCAGGTCGCCTTCGAGCGTGCCGTCCAGGTGCGCCGCCGGATCGGTGGTGCTCAGGTGCACGGTCTTGCCGCGCTGCACGAGGCCGATCGCCAGCGCCGCGGCGATGGTGGTCTTGCCGACGCCGCCCTTGCCCATAACCATGATCAGGCCGTGGCCGGCCGCGGCCAGGTCGTCGGCCAGCGCCGTCAGGCCGGGCAGCGGGTTGGTGTCCAGGTCTTGGGAGGTGATGGCGATGGCCACCGGGGCAACTCCCGGCACCAGCAGCGCACGCAGCGCCTGCAGGCCAACCGTGTCGAACGGGCGCAACGGCACCCGGTCCTGTGGCAGTTCTCGCAGCGATGCCGGCATCCCGTCCAACGCCTGCTGCCCCAGGTCCTCGATCGCACAGGCCACGGCATCGCCGCGATCGCTGGCATGGAACACGCCGTTGACCGCCAGGCGCTGGTTGTTCAGGCCCAGCTCCCGCAACTCGACCGAGGTGCGCGCGGCCTCCGCGATGGCGCCGCGGTCGGGCCGGGTCACCAGGACGACCGTGGTCTTCTCGGGGTCGCCCAGCGCGTCGAGCGCGGCCTTGAAGCGGACCTCCTGCATCTTCAGGCCCGAGTGAGGGCCGAGGCACGAGGCACCGCGATCGTTGCCGTCGAGGAAGCCGGTCCAGGCCTTGGGCAGGCTGAGCAGGCGCAAGGTATGGCCGGTCGGCGCCGTGTCGAAGACGATGTGGTCCCAGGCTTGTGCGTCGTCCGCCAGCAGCGAGGAGAACTCGTCGAAGGAGGCGATCTCGGTCGTGCAGGCACCGGACAACTGCTCACGCACCGTCGACAGTTCCTCCGCGGTCGCGCTTGCGCCCATCTGCGCCAGGACACGCTGGCGGTACGACTCGGCGGCGTTGTCGGGGTCGATGTTGAGCACCGACAGGCCCGGCGCGCCGGGCACAGGAACGGGCGTGTTGCGCAGTTCGATGCCGAGCATCTCGTCGAGGTTCGAGGCGGCATCGGTGCTGACGAGCAGCACCTTCTTGCCGACGTCGGCCAGCGTCAGCGCCGCAGCGGTGGACAGCGAGGTCTTGCCCACGCCGCCCTTGCCGGTGAAGAACAGATGCCGCGTCGGGTGGTCGATGAACCCGACGCAGGCGGGCTTGAACCAGACTTGCACCGCCTCGTGCGAAGGGACGCCGCCGCTGTGGACCACCTGGCCCTCGATCACGACGGCCGGCGTGGCGCGCACGCCGTAGGCCCCGATCTCGTCAGGATTTTCGACCTTGACGATCTCGACCTCGATGCCCGCATCGCGGGCCGTGCGTTCGATGATGCCGATCGTGCTGCGGCACTTGCTGCAGCCCGACCCCAGTACCTTGATCTTCATGTTTGTCCTCTGAAGGAACTGTGCTCCGCCCGGCGACAGCTCGCTTGACCTCGATCAGCCTGCAGGGCGGCGAAGGCGGCGTCTGTTCGCCACCGCACCGCAGGCCGCCGTCAAGCAGTGCGCACGGGATCAAGCGGTGCACACGAGACGGTGAACGGCACCCGCACGGCCTGCAACGTCACGTGGTCGATGTCGAAGCGATCGTGCAGGCGCTGGGTGGCGTCCTGCAGGAAGGCATCATCGGCCTGTCCACCAGGCATCACCAGATGGGCCGTCATCGCGATCTCCGCAGTGCCCATGGCCCACACGTGCAGGTCGTGCACGCGCGCCACGCCCGGCAGACCTTCGAGCAATGCTTGCACCTCGCACAGATCGACACCGTCGGGCACCCCGTCGAACAGCAGGTGCAATGACTGCTTGAACAGGCTCCAGGTACCGAACACGATGATCGCGGCGATCAGCAGGCTCACCACCGGGTCGAGCCAGGTCCAGCCCAACCACAGCGCCAGGCCGCCAGCGACGACGACGCCGGCCGACACCAGCGCGTCAGCCGCCATGTGCAGGAACGCGCCACGAATGTTGAGGTCGTCATCGCGACCGCGCATGAACAGCAGCGCCGTGGCGGTGTTGACGACGATACCGATGCCCGCCACCACCATGATCGTGACGCCCTCGATCGGCTGCGGTGACTGCAATCGGTGCACCGCCTCCCAGGCCAGCGACCCCATGGCGACGAGCAGGAGCATGGCGTTGATGAATGCGGCCAGGATGCTGGCGCGCTTCCAGCCATAGGTGTGCCGGGCGTCCGGACGCAGCCGGCCGGCCAGCGCGCCACCCCAGGCGAGCACGAGCCCGATGACGTCGCTCAGGTTGTGACCAGCGTCCGCCAGCAGCGCGAGCGAATCCACCTTCCAGCCGTAGAACGCTTCGATGGCGACGAACGCCGCGTTCAACGCGATGCCGACGGCAAAGGCCAGGTTGAAGGTCGCTGCCGAATGGCTGTGGTCGTGGCCTGCGCTCATGGGGGGATGCGGTTGCGATCCAGCGAGCCAGCGGGTGAGCTCAAGCGTTGAACCACTGATCGACCTTGGCCCGGTTCGGGACGCCACCCGCGTGAACGACCTTGCCGTCAATGACCACGGCCGGCGTGGACATCACGCCGTAACCCATGATGTCACGCATCTCCTCGACCTTGCTGAGGGTCACCCTCACGCCCTTGTCCTTCGCGGCCTGCTCGATCAGCGCGACGGTGTTCTTGCAGTTGGCGCAGCCGCTGCCGAGTACCTTGATGTCCATGTGAATCTCCGTGAGTTGCGAAAGTGGGAAGACAGTGAGAGCTGGTGCCTTCAGAGCACCAGGTTGAAGACGTAGCCCACGATCAGGATGCCGGTGGCGACCACGCCCACGAAGGTGGCGATCAGGCGCAGCTTCAGCACCTTGCGCAGGATGATCATCTCGGGCAGCGAGAGCGCGATCACGCTCATCATGAAAGCCAGCACGGTGCCGAGAGCCGCGCCTTTGGCCAACAGCGCCTGAACGATGGGGATGATCCCGGCCGCGTTGGTGTACATCGGCACGCCGATCACCACCGCCAGCGGCACCGACCACCAGGCGTCCTTGCCCATGAACGACGCCATGAAGTCCTGCGGCACCCAGCCGTGGATGGCCGCACCGATGGCGATGCCCGCGAGGATGTAGGGCCAGACCTTGCCGACGATCTCGCGCACGCTGGCGAAGCCACCTTCGATCCGCTCGGCAAGGGTCATGCCGTCACTGCCGACCGCAGCCTGCACCTTGGGCATGTCGCTCACCCAGTCTTCCAGGTACGCCTCCATCTTGAGGCGCCCGATCACCCAGCCGGCGACGATGGCAACCGTCAGGCCCAGGCCGAGGTACAGCGCAGCGATCTTCCAGCCGAACAGGCCGAACAGCAGCACCAGGGCCACTTCGTTGACCATGGGCGCCGAGATCAGGAAGGAGAAGGTCACGCCCAGCGGTACGCCGGCCTGCACGAAACCGATGAACAGCGGCACGGCGGAGCAGGAGCAGAACGGCGTCACGATGCCGAGACTGGCGGCCATGACGTTGGCGACGCCTTCGGTCCTGCCGGCCAGCAGCGCGCGGGTGCGCTCGGGCGTGAAGTAGGAGTTGATCATCCCCATCACGAACACCACCGCGGTGAGCAGCAACAGCACCTTGGGCGTGTCGTAGAGGAAGAACTGCAGCGCACCGCCGAGGTGGCTGTCGCGGGAGATCGGCAAGGCCGCCACCAGCGCTTCGGACGCCGGACTCAACGCCTGGTAGAGCGCCAACCAGACGATTGCAGCTGTGACGAGGAAGAACTTCGGGTGCTCGCGGGGCAGTTGCTGCGTGCGTTGGGTAAGGGTCAGCGTGCTCATGTTGCAGGGTCTCCGTCGTGAAGACGGAAGCCGCTGCAAAAGGATTCACCCTCGCCGGGTTGCGCCGTTGACCTGGATCAGACGGTGGGCGTCCGCGGCACGTGGCCGGCCACGGTGCCGTCGGCCTCGAAGCTCACCTGGCACGCCGTCGTCAGACGGTCCCGCAGGCGCTGGCGCGCACGCAAGAGCCGCGACTTGGCAGCCGGCAGCCCGAGGCCGTGGTTCTCGGCGAACTCTCGAAGGGTCTGTCCTGCCAGATCACAGGCGCCGAGGATGTCCGCGTCCTCGGCCGACAGTTCCGCCATCGTCCGTTCCAGGCAGGTGGCGAGTGCATCCACCGGTGGCGGTGGATCTTCCTGCAGCGCGGCAGGTTCGTCGTCGCCATCGGGCAAGGGCTCGGAAGGGTGTGTCGCGCGAGCCCGGTCGATCAGCGTATTGCGCGCCACCTGGAACAGCCATGCGCGTGGGTTGTCCAGGGTGCAGAAGCCCTGGCCATGGCGCATCGACTTCACGAACACGTCCTGCAGCACGTCGTTGGCTGTGTCGGCATCGGCCAGTCGATGCCGCAGGTAGCCGAGCAACTCGGCTTCGTGGGTTTGCCATGCCGCCGACACGCACGCGAAGGCCCCGGCCGGCACGGCCGTGCCCGCGGGCATCGATTCAGATCGACCGCTGGTTGACCCGCTTGGAGAGTTCTGCGGCGCTTTCACGGCGTTCACTGTAGCGGTCGACCAGGTAGGGCGCCACGTCGCGCGTGAGCAGGGTGAACTTCATCAGTTCCTCCATCACGTCGACCACGCGTTCGTAGTACGCCGAGGGCTTCATGCGCCCGGCTTCATCGAACTCCTGGAACGCCTTGGCCACCGAGGATTGGTTGGGGATGGTGATCATGCGCATCCAGCGCCCGAGCACGCGCAGCTGGTTCACGGCGTTGAACGACTGCGACCCACCCGACACCTCCATCACGGCCAGGGTCTTGCCCTGCGTCGGCCGCACGGCGCCGACGTTCAGCGGAATCCAGTCGATCTGCGCCTTCATGATGCCGGTCATTGCGCCATGGCGCTCGGGCGATGTCCAGACCATGCCCTCCGCCCAGGTCGCCGCGTCGCGCAGTTCCTGCACCTTGGGGTGCGTGTCAGGCGCGCTGTCGGGCAGCGGCAGGCCGGCGGGGTCGTAGATGCGCACCTCGCCGCCCATCGAGCGCAGCAGGCGTGCCGCTTCCAGCGTGAGCAGCTTGCTGTAGGAGCGCTCGCGCAGCGAGCCGTACAGCATCAGGAAACGCGGCGGGTGGGTCGAGGCCCCGGCCCCGGCGAAGCGCGCACCGCTGGGGCGGTCGAACAGCGCCGGGTCGACATTGGGTAGGCTGTCTTCAGCGGACGACACGGCGGCCCTCTGCATCGACCACGGCTTCGCCGTCTTCCTTGTTGAACGCGCCGCGCTGCGGATTCGGCAGCAGGTCGAGTACGGTCTCCGATGGCCGGCACAGCCGCGTGCCCAGCGGCGAGACCACGACCGGCCGGTTCATCAGGATCGGATGCGCAACGATGAAGTCAATCAGCTGGTCGTCGGTCCAGTGCGCCTCGTCGAGTTTCAAGGCGTCGTAGGGCGTTCCCTTGCGACGCAACAGGTCGCGCACACCGATGCCCATGGCCGCGAGCAGTTCGACAAGCTTGGTGCGATTCAGCGGTGTCTTGAGGTACTCGACGACGACGGGTTCGACACCGCTGTTGCGGATCAGGGCGAGTACGTTGCGGGATGTGCCGCACGCGGGGTTGTGGAAGATGGTGATGTCGCTCATGTCGTCGAGTGTGCCTCGGAGGTGCGTGGCTCTGCCCTGTCAGCCGCGCTCGTACCAGCCCTTGCTCTGGTTCACGACCCGAACGACCAGCAGCATCACCGGCACCTCGATCAGCACGCCAACGACGGTCGCGAGGGCCGCACCGGACTCGAAGCCGAACAGGCTGATTGCCGCGGCCACCGCCAGCTCGAAGAAGTTGCTCGCGCCGATCAGCGCCGAGGGGCAGGCCACGCTGTGCGACTCGCCGAGACGCCGGTTCAGCCAGTAGGCCAGCCCGGAGTTGAACAGCACCTGGATCAGGATCGGCACCGCCAACATGGCGATGACCAGCGGCTGCTTCAGGATCGCCTCGCCCTGAAAGCCGAAGAGCAGCACCAGCGTTGCCAGCAGTGCAGTGATCGACCAGGGGCCGATTCTGGCGAGGACTGCATCGAGTGCCGCTTGACCGCGCGCCAGCAGGGCCTTGCGCCAGAGCTGAGCGATCACCACTGGGATGACGATGTAGAGGACCACCGAAGTGATCAGTGTGTCCCAGGGCACCGTGATCGACGACAGGCCGAGCAGCAGCGCGACGATCGGCGCGAAGGCGAACACCATGATGGTGTCGTTCAGCGCCACCTGGCTGAGCGTGAAGAGCGGGTGGCCGTTGGTCAACCGGCTCCAGACGAACACCATGGCCGTGCAGGGCGCAGCGGCGAGCAGGATCAGGCCGGCAATGTAGCTGTCGGCCTGACCGGCAGGCAGGTACGGCGCGAAGACGTGGCGGATGAAGATCCAGCCCAGCAGCGCCATCGAGAAGGGCTTGACGGCCCAGTTGACGAACAGCGTGACGCCGATGCCGCGCCAGTGCTGCTTCACCTGGCTCAACGCGCCGAAGTCCACCTTCAGCAGCATCGGGATGATCATCACCCAGATCAGCAGCCCGACAGGCAGGTTGACCTTGGCGATCTCCATCTTGCCGATGGCCTGGACCGGGCCCGGAAGCAGCTGGCCCAGGGCGATGCCGACCACGATGCAGAGAAAGACCCAGACGGTCAGGTAGCGCTCGAAGACGCTCATCGGAGTGGGCACAGTGGCCGGCGCGGGCAGGCTGGCGGCGGTCATGGTCAACGGGTCCCGATGTCCTTGATCTCGCGCTGGATGGACATCTTGTCCAGCGACCGCAGAGGCAACGCCAACATCAACTCGATGCGGCGCTTCAGGACCACCGCGGTATCCCAAAACACCTTGGCCTTTTGAGCGTCGCTGCCTTCAAAGGCTGCCGGGTCGGCCACGCCCCAGTGGGCGCTCATCGGCTGGCCGGGCCACACGGGACACACTTCACCTGCGGCGTTGTCGCAGACGGTGAAGACGAAGTCGAGTTGCGGCGCATCCGCTTTGGCGAACTCCGCCCAATCCTTGCTCCGGTAGCCGTCGCTCGGGATATGCATCGCCGCCAAGGTCTGGAGCGCAAATGGATTGACGACACCGCCAGGGTGACTACCCGCTGAATAGGCCTTGAAGTTGCCTCTGCCCATGCTGTTCATCAGGCCCTCGGCCATGATCGAGCGGGCCGAGTTGTGGGTGCAGACGAACAATACGTTGTAGACCTTGGCAGGGGTGTCTTGGCTCATGTCAGCTCCGAGGATGGTTTCGTTGTGGAGGGATGTTCGTGGCTCAGCAGGTCGTGCACCCGGGCGGCGATGCGACGTCACACGTGGCGCCGTCCGTGGCCTGGCAGCAATGCGCGGTGAGGTAGACCAGCAGCGCGTTCATTCGCTCCAGCGAGGGTCGGTAGATCAGATTCCGGCCGTCGCGCTCTTGCGACACCATGCCGGCGTGCATCAGTTCCTTCAGGTGAAAGGAGAGCGTCGAGCCGGGCACATCGAGCGTCGCTGCCAACGCGCCAGGCGTGAGTCCCTGCGGGCCGGCGCCGACCAGCGCGCGGAAGATGCGCAGACGCATTCCCTGGGCCAGCGCGGCGAGCGACGTGACGGCGGCTTGCTCGTCCATCAGACGATTTCGTGTGCGTGTTGCTGCCATGGACGTACTCCGTCGCTTGGAAAGTGATCAGGAGCGCGCTTCCGCGCGCACGCCGGCATCGGACGTTGACATCGGCACGAGCGCCTCAACGATTGCGCCTGCGGGCAAGGCCTGGGTTTCGGTGCGGCGAACCACCTTCACTGGCAGCGCCAGCGTAACAAGCCAGCAGACGGTCAACATGACAGCCGAGCCGATCAGCGAGAACAGCAGACCGCCCCACTGGTAAAGCAGGCCCGAGAGCAGCGTGCCGAAGAAGCGCCCGAGTGCATTCGCCGCGTAGTAGAAGCCCACGTCCTCGGCGGCCTTCTCGGAGCCGGCGTAGGCCAGCACCAGGTAGGAGTGCACCGAGGAATTGACCGCGAACGCGAATCCGAAGAGTCCGAGGCCGGCGACCACCACCCATTCGAGGTTGGGCACCTTCATTGCCACCAGCACTGCCAAGCCGATCGGCACGACAGCCAGCAGCGCCGACCACAGGCGCGCGGCGGGCACCTCGGTGCTCAGCCCGTCGTCGCTGCGCCGCACGATGGCGGGCGCCGCGGCCTGCACGACGCCGTAGCCGATGGTCCACAGCGCCACGAAGCCGCTGACCATCGTGAAGGTCCAGCCCGAGGCATAGAGGAACACCGGCACGCCGACCACGAACCACACGTCACGGGCGCCGAACAAGGCCACGCGTGCGGCGGCCAGCAGGTTGATGCCGCGGTTCTTGGCGAACAACTCCTTCGCCGACTTCGAGGCCTTGCTCTTGCCCATCAGCGGCGGCACGAAGCTGACGACGCTGACGAACACGACGGCCAGCAGGCCCGCCATGATCCACAACGCAACCTGGAAGCCCACGGCCTGCAGCAGCAGCCCGCCGAGGAAGAAGCCCACGCCCTTCATCGCGTTCTTGCTGCCGGTGAAGAAGGCCACCCACTTGAAGAGCTGCCCCGAGGCATCGCCCGCCGTCGCCTTGATGGCCGACTTGCTGGCGGTCTTCGTCAGGTCCTTGGCAACACCGCAGATGCCCTGCGCACCGACCACCCACGCGACCGACAGCGCCACCGACCACGTTGGCGACAGCGCCGACATCAGGAGGAAGCCGGTGATCTCGGTGAAGAGGCCCACGGTCAGCATGCGCTTGATGCCGTAGCGCGTGGCCAGCCAGCCGCCGATCAGGTTGGCCACGACACCCATGGCCTCGTACAACAGGAACAGGAAAGCGAGCGTGAAAGGTGAGTAGCCCAGCCGGTAGAAGTGCAGCAGCACCAGCATGCGCAGGGCGCCGTCGCTGAGCGTGAAACCCCAGTAGGCCGCCGTGACGATGGCGTAGTTGCGCGTGCCGGTGTTCATGGTGCCGACGAACGCTCAGATGCCTTGCTGCTGCATGTGGCAGGCCAAGTCGACCATGCGACAGGCATAGCCCATCTCGTTGTCGTACCAGGCATAGACCTTCAGCATCGTGCCGTCGGTCACCATGGTCGACAGTGCATCGACGATGCTGCTTCGCGTATCGCGGGCGTAGTCCGCGCTGACCAGGGGGCGCTCCTCGTAGCCCAGGATGCCAGCGAGCGGGCCTTTGGCGGCTTCGGCGAAGAGCCGGTTGACCTCCTCGGCAGAGGTCTCGCGCTTGAGCTCGAACACGCAGTCCGTCAGCGAAGCATTCAGCACCGGCGCCCGCACGGCGTGGCCATTGAGCTTGCCTTTGAGTTCCGGGTAGATCAGCGCGATGGCAGTGGCACTGCCCGTGGTGGTGGGTGCCAGGCTGAGCATTGCGCTGCGGGCGCGGCGCAGGTCCTTGTGCGGTGCATCGACCATCAGGTTGGTGTTGGTCGGATCGTGGATCGTCGTGATCTGGCCGTGGCGGATGCCGAGGCCTTCGTGGATCACCTTGACCACCGGAGCCAGGCAGTTCGTGGTGCACGAAGCCGCGGTGACGATGCGATCCTTCGCGGGGTTGTACAGATGGTGGTTGATGCCGACGACGATGTTCAGCACGTCGCCCACCTTCACGGGCGCCGCGACGATCACGCGCTTGGCACCCCGGTCGAGGTGGCCCTGCAGCGTCTCGGGGGTCAGGAACTTGCCGGTGCACTCCAGCACCACGTCGACACCCAGGTCCCCCCAGGGGATCTCGGCCGCGGTGGCGTGCGGAGTGAAGCCGAGCTTGCGGTCGTTGATGCGGATCGCGGTCTCGCCGTCGGCGGAAATGTCAGCCCGCCAGCGACCTTGTACGCTGTCGAACTGCACCAGGTGCGCAGTGGCTGCGGCACCACCCTTGAGTTCGTTGAGGTGGGCCACCTCTAGCCGGTTGCCCTGACGGGGATCGTCCGCCTGTCGCTCGGCTGCGCCCATCGCCGCGCGCAGCGCCAAGCGGCCGATGCGGCCCATTCCGTTGATGCCCACTCTCATGCCGTCTATCCCGTAGTAGTCCCGCTGGAAGTCTCGAATGCTTCCAGCAAGATGGAAATGTACGGCTCGTTTATGACGGAAGGGTGACAGGCGGCTAACTGGGTTGTCCAGCACAAGCGCGTGCTGATCTCGCTGACGATCTCGGTCCGGCAACGACTGTCCGGCTAGGCGCCGACGGCGTTGATGGCCGTGGCCGTGGCGGCGATGCTTGCCACCGCCATGACGAAGGCCTCGGTCGGCGCGCAACGTCCGAGTTGCACACCGGTCCCCGTAGAGGGGCTACCGTCTGACCAGTCCCGTCGCCACGCTGCACCTTGTGCCGGCGGCGGGTCGTTGAGCCTGAGCCAACTCCACGACAATGCTGCAGCTGGGCGCGCAGCCTTCGCTGCACGCTTCGTCGCACCCGCGGATGGCGCTCTGCAACGTGGACTCGAGCGCCCGCAGCTCGGACAGCTTCTGGCGCACCGCCTGGAGCTGCTCCGCGGCCAAGTCTCGGACTTCTTTGCAAGGGCGGGATGGTGCACCAACCAACTCGACCAGTTGACGGACCTGATCGACGCTGAAACCGAAGTCTCGGCAACGCCGGACGAACGACACGCGCTGGATGGCGCTCGCTTCATAGAGGCGCTGGGCCTTGTCCGAGCGCCTGGCCGGCGGAAGCAGACCGATGTCCTCGTAGTAGCGAATGGTGGCGACGGTCGCCCCCGATGCACTGGCGAGCCCCCCGATGGTCATGAAGGGATGCTGGGTCATGGCGCTCCGTCGATCAGAAGGTCAATTCGGTCAGGTAGGTTATCGAGTTTGACAGCCTTGGCACGGCTCACCGGGCGTGCAGGACGCTGCGGGAGGATAGGTGCAGGCAGGCGGCGCTGCGTTGGTCGCCTTGCGACGCCGCCAGTACATGAACGCCAGTGCCAGAACTCCCAGAAGCCCCAGGGCCAGGGCCAGTTCGTCGGCGCACGCGAGCAAGGCTGCGCCGGCCGCTGCCAGTGCGCCACCGGCGCCCGCGATGCCCAACGCGCCGGCCAGCGGCACGGCGCAGCATGCCGCGCACGCGGCACCCAGTCCGAGGATCGATTTCCAGTTCGCCATCACAGCTTTCAGAGTCGAGCACGGCGCTCATCCGCGAAGGTAAGGCCTCAAGCCACTTGAGGGGCAAGCGCAATTTGTCGAACGACACGACTCGACAATGCGGCCCATGGACCTTCTCAAGACCTTGGCCTTGTTTGTCGTCACGGCGCTGGCCGAGATCGTGGGCTGCTACCTGCCCTACCTGTGGCTCAAGCAGGGCAAGCCGGCGTGGCTGCTGCTACCAGCGGCCATCAGTCTGGGACTTTTTGCCTGGCTGCTGACCCTGCATCCGACTGCTTCGGGTCGGGTCTACGCGGCCTACGGAGGCGTCTACATCATGGTTGCCGTGCTGTGGCTGTGGGCCGTCGACGGCGTGCAACCGACGGTGTCCGACTGGGTCGGCGTCGCGGTGAGCGTGGCCGGGATGGCCATCATCATGTACGGCAGTCGAACCGCCAACTGACCAGTCGGTGCACGGTGGCCGGCACACGGCAGGACACGCCACAGCCGCGCCGGCTCCACTCAAGTCTGAACGCGCACGCCCAGTTCGACTACGCAGTTGTGCGGTGGCCTGAAGTAGCCGGCGACGCTCGCGGTACCGCGGCTGCGGCCGCGGTCGACGGCAAGATGCTTGACAGTCCAGTGCTTCGTGCCGGGCGATCCTGAGTCAGCAGAGGTTGAGTGATCCAGCACTGTCGCTCGGCCGCGGTGCAAGGTACAAACTCGCGGTCCTGATTTGATCGGCGCGTTACATCTCGGCGTGAGTTCTCGACCCTGGCAACCTGGGTTGGGTGCTCTTCCGTGCGCGGCAGTAAAGGACCGGCATTGGTTCGGTTGTATGTCTGCTGTTCACTTGGGTGACCTTCAGCAACGGGTCGTCCAGGGACAGCGGCCTCGCTGACTTGAACGCCAGAAAGCGTTCGCTCTTTGAAGTGCGACATGGCTCCGGCCGGCTTCCACCCGTACAGCACTTTCCCCGCTCTTCCTGCTGCCCTTGGCACAATCGGCAGATGCCCAACATTGCATCCGTGCTCAAGGCCGAGATCGTTCGTCTGGCTCGCAAGGAGTTGCGCAGCGAGGTCGATTCGATCAGGAAGGCGCTCGCGGCTGCGCGCGCAGAAAGCGCCGCGTTGAAGCGCAGGGTCAGCGAACTGGAGCGGTCCGTGCGGCAGTCCGCACGCGCCGCCCCCGCTCGGCCGCCATCGCCATCTGCGGTCGAGGAAGCGGACGGCGCCGACAAGTTCCGGTTCCGCGCCTCCGGCATGGCCAGCAATCGCAAGCGCCTGGGCTTGTCGGCTGCGGACTTCGGGCTGCTGGTCGGCGCATCCGGACAGAGCGTTTACGCCTGGGAGCAGGGCAAGGCACGCCCCAGGGGCAAGAATCTCGCGGCCATCGCTGCCTTGCGCGGGGTCGGCACGCGCGAGGTGGCGGAGCGGTTGGCAGCCCTGAAGTCAGGTGGGCAATCGTAGGCTTGCCAGCGCCCGGTCCGGCGTCCTGACCGGACCATCGGCGAGCGCGCCTCGCCGCCCTTGAAGTGCACGGGCTCAATGGGATCCTGACTGCATGGTGGGCCACCGGCCTGCCATGCAACCGATCAGGAGTCCCTCATGAAATTCTCCAAAGCCGAGGTCGACGCCATCATCGAGGCGTCCCCTCGCACCTTCGTTCCCTTCAACAAGCTGGTGCTGTCCGAGGACCACCAGGCGCGCAGTGCCACGACGCCCGCGATGTCGCTGCCGGAACTGGCCGCGTCGATCAAGGACAGCGGCGTGCTGCAGAACCTTGTCGTCGTCCAGGCGGCGCGCGGGCGCTACGAGGTCTGCGCCGGCGGGCGGCGGCTCGCCGCGCTCACGCTGCTCGTGCAGCAGGGCGACATCGCCGACAACTACCCCGTGCCGGTGCTCGTCGTGCCGGCCGACAAGGCGCTCATCGCGAGCCTTGCCGAGAACTGCTTCCACGTGCCGATGCACCCGGCCGACGAGTTCGCCGCCTTCGCCAGACTGCTCGCGCAGGGCAAATCCGTCGAGGACGTGGCCGCAGCCTTCGGCGTGACGCCGCTCATCGTCAAGCGACGCATGAAGCTCGCCACCGTCTCGCCCCAGCTGATGGCCCTGTACCGCGAAGGCGGCATCGGCCTGGACTGCCTCATGGTGCTGGCCTCGGTCGACGATCACCAGCGCCAGGAGCAGGCCTGGGCTGCTCTGCCGACCTGGAACCAGCGCCCGGAGCATCTGCGCCAGTTGCTGACCCGGGGCGAGATCGAATCGGACGCCGACCCGCTGGCCCGGTTCGTCACCGTCAAGGCCTACGAGAAGGCCGGCGGACCACTGCGCCGCGACCTGTTCAGTGACGACGACCGCAAGGCCTACCTGCTGGACCCGGCCCTGCTGGAGCGCCTCGCCGCCGACAAGCTGGGCAAGCGAGCGAAGCAACTGCTGGCCGAGGGCTGGAAGTGGGTCGACATCCGTCCGCGCTTCGCCTACGACGAGTACGTCAAGCACGGCGAGTTGCGCAAGCCCCGCCGCGCACCGACGCCCGAGGAGGCCGAGGCGCTGAAGGCGCTGGACACGCGCATTGCTGTCTTGCACGAGCAGATTGACGCGCTGGTGGACCGCGACGGCGATGGCGATGCCGGCGAGGGCGTCAGCGACGCCGGCGAGGCGAACGACGCCGCCGACGAGGACGACGCGTCGCGCGACCGTGCCTTCCTCGCCCTGGAGTCCGAGGCCGATGGGCTGGAGGAAGAGCGCAAGGCGAGACTGGAAGCGCTGACCGAATGGCCCGTGGCCTGGATGGCGCTCGCCGGGTGCGTGCTGCATGTGGGCGCGGACGGCCGTGCCGCGATCAAAGCAGGGCTCATCCGTCCCGAGGATCGGGCCGATCTGGCGCAGGCCATCACCAAGGCTGCCGAACAGAAGTCGGCCCGTGGAGGCGGCTCGGAAGACGACGCGGATCCTGCGCGCGTCTCGGGGCTCCCGGCCCTGCAGTCGCTTCCATCGGCAGCCGGCGCCTCAGCACGGCCCGTGCACTCCGAGAAGCTCATGCGCCGCCTCACGGCCCACCGCGTCGCCGCGATCCAGGCGGAGTTGCTGGACCGTCCCGAGGTCGCGATGGCGGCACTGACGACCCACCTGACGCTGAAGCTGCTGGCCGACCCGCTCCATGGCGCCTACCGACTCCCGAACCTGCTGGCGATCAGCGCGACCGGCAACCAGCACGAGCTGCGGGGCGCGGCCGAGGACATCGAGGCGAGCCCGGCGGCCCGGCGCATCGAAGCCGACCGCATCGCCTGGATCGAGCACCTGCCCAAGGAACCCGACGCGGTGTTCGACTGGATGCTGCGGCAGCCGCCGCAGACGGTGCAGCTGCTGCTGACCTTCCTGGTCGCGTCCACCGTGAACGGCATTGCCGGCACCGACGCCGGCCGACCGGTCAATGACGGTCTGGCCCGCGCCCTCGGCCTGGACATGACGCGATGGTGGTCGGCGACGGGGGAGGCCTACCTTCAGCACGTGTCCAAGTCGAGGGTGGTCGAGGTGGTGCACACCGTGGCCGGCGCCAAGGCGGCAGGTCCGCTCACGGCGCTGAAGAAGGATGCCGCGGTGGCGCAGGCCGAACAACTGCTCGCCGGGCGTGGCTGGTTGCCCGACTGCCTGCGCGTGCAGCCGCACGCCGATGCCCCGGCGACGGGTGGCGAGGAGGTCGACGCCAACGATCCAGCACGGACCGAGGCGCCCGCCTGCGCCTGAACGCAGGGCCGGCCCGGGCCGGGCCGGCTCATGCGACCGGGACAGGCGTGTCACCGTCGTCCCCGATGCTCCGCGGCCCGGGCTTGCCGGTCTCGCCCTGGGCCGGGTCGCGGCTCCCTGCAGGCGAGCGCCGGATCGCACCGATGTAGGCGCCGGCCGAGCGCAGGCGGGCATGGCCCGCGATACGGGCCACACGCAGCCGCGCTTGGCGGTCGAGGTCCTGATCGACAGGCCCACCGCCACGCACCGGCGCGGGCGTGCCCGTCGTGTCCTGGTACTGGCCTTGAAGGTGGTCGTGCCGCGCCCCGTGCCCGGTGGTGCCGCTCTCGCGCTTCGTGAGGCCGAACTTGCGCAGCGCATAGTCCAGGCGACGGAGGTTGGACTTCAGGTCCCGATCCGGCGCCCCCATGTGTGCGTCATGGCCGCTGACCACGCTGCGGGCATGCGCGATGGCCGACTGCTGCTCCTCGGTGGCCAGCGGAAGCCAGCGCGCACGGCCTCCCTTGCCCTTTGTCCACAGATACCGATCCGCCTCCCGTTGTTCGTCGGGCAGGCCTGTCTCCTCGAACGGATGCACGTGGGCGTAGGGGCGGCACATCACCGACTCCTTGCGCCGCAGGCCGACCTTCACCATCAGGCGCATCGACGCGCCGATGCGGGCATCGTAGGCAGAGGCCTGGGCCAGCAAGGCCTCCACGTCGATGCCGTTGCCGCTCCAGCTCTTGTCGCGCTGGGCGTTCTCGTGGCGCTCGTACTCGTCAGGCGTCAGGCCGTAGTGCTCGGGCCTGCGGATGAACCCGGGCTTGTTGAGCCACATCGCCAGGCCACGCAGAAAGCTCAGGTAGGTCTGGATCGTGCCCGGCGAAAGCTTGCGGCGCTGCCAGACCTTCACCATCGCCTGGACATGCCGCTGGCCGAGGTTGCGCGGATCCGGCGCCAGCTTGAAGCCGGCGTCCGTGTGCAGCTCGCGGAAGAAGCGCCGCAGGAAGTGGGCGCGCTCGTAGCGCGTCTTGTGCGACACGGTCTTCTCCAGCGCGGTGTGCAGTGGGTTGTACAGCTCGATCAGCACGTCCACCACCCGGTTCACTGGCGTCCTGCCAGGCGGGTACATGTCCAGCACCTGGTGGGGCGACTTGCCGGCCCAGCTCTGGCGGCGCGGCGAGTCCTGGCCGTGCAGGCGGCCTGGGCTGGCCGAGGTCATCGCGGTGGTCCTGGAAGGGCGGGTGGATGAGGAGGGCAGGGCGGAGCCATCGCGCTGGTCGTTGCGGCGGTCGTCGCGGGATAGGGATGCCTGCCGGCGGCGGCGCGAGGGTTCTTCACGGCGGATACGGGACATGGTGGGCTTTCTGCAAGGTGGCGGACTGCCCGAACAGCACGCCGGTGGACGAACGGTCGGGAGGACCGGAGTTGGAGGAATCCATCTGGACATCCCGGGGGCCGATTCCTGGCAAGCCCACGGCGATGGAGATCGTTTGCAACGTCGGTGCGGCGGTCGATCCCTGCAGCGCCACACCCACCCATGGCTTTGCTGTCCGGGCTCCTCGTGGTCTTTGTCGAGGGGCTCGGGTCAGCTCGGTCAGACTTAAAAATGGAACACGTTGATCCAGGCCGTCTGCGCATTTCTGCGACGCGACGACAGGGGTGATGTCCACCCCGCTCGGGGCTGGGTGCGACATCGATGCCAGGGTCGGGCCCTGGGTCATTCGGTGGATCAGGCCTGGTGTGCAGCGCCGGCCGCTCGCATGGGTCCACCCCTGACCGAGAGTCCAGGGCGGTGTCGAGTTGATGAGCGAGGGTCGTGCGGGGAGCCTCATGGAGGCCATCACGCCGCGCGATGCGCGTCATGCGCGCGTGCTCAAGGGCTGGCGGGAACGGTGCGCGGCATCAGGTGCCGCCACGGGGTTCTGCTGCGCCGGTGCGCTTCTGGAGCGCCCAGCCGTCATCGCGGGGATGCGGTTGGCAAGGACCGGGCAGGTCACTGCTGTGGTGGATGACTCGGCACGCTCGCGGTGTCGATCCTTCTGGAGGTCGAGGCCGGTTGCGCCACCCGTTCGGGACGGGAACTTCGGTTGAAGGCACGAGGCAGGTAACGACTGCGACGCCTGCAATGCTCTACGGGGAGCGGGCCAGGAGCCCTCGGGAGCCGACAGTGGAAACCGCGACGCCATCCACGGTCAAGGCCGCAGGCGCAGCGCCCGCCGCAAGGCCCCTGATCGGTCGGCCCTTGGGGCAGGCAGTTGACGGCGTGCGATTCGGCGGCAGGGCCCATCTAGCGTGGCAACGGCTCGGATCGCCAGCAACGGCGTGGGGTTGACAGGCAAGGCTGCCGCCTCAGGTACCCCGACTGGGCCGGCACCGGCCTCTCCAGGCCGTGTCAGGCGCCGGCGTGCGCGCCGATGGACGGGGTTGACGACTGACTTTGCAGTGTGACCGTGGTGACACCACGCGGCCGCCTCGTCCGTTCGGTGTCATCCGAGGGTCAGTGCAGTGCTTCTGCAGTGCCAGCGCAGTGACACCGGGACGGATCCGACGTCGAAATCGCGCCTGCAGAGGCAGGTATCCGCGTGGAGGAACAGGGTCGATCTGTCGATCCTGAGCACTCTTTCGTTCACTCGGAGAACACCATGAACTTGATCGTGAGGGCGGTGGATGTCGGTTCCGGCAACACCAAGTTCGTCACCGGCACGGCAGACAGCGAGATCCGTTGCGCAAGCTTCCCGTCGCTGGCCTACCCGTCCAGCAACGGACAACCACTCTGGCCCGGCGGCGATGGGGCCAAGACGATGTTCATCCCGGTCGGGTCGCTCTTCTATGAAGTCGGTCCCGAGGTCAGGCTCGCGGCCGACACCTTCCGGGCGACGCAGCTGCACGATGACTACATTGAGTCGCCGGAATACATGGCGCTGCTGCGCGGTGCGCTGCGCTCGATGCGACAGAGCCAGATCGACCTGCTGGTCGTCGGGCTTCCGGTGGCGCTGTTCGCGGTGAAGAAGGCGGCCCTGGAGCGGATCATGACGGGCGAACACGATGTCGGCGGTGGCAAGAGGGTCAGTGTGGTGCGCACGCTGGCTGTTGCCCAGCCTCAGGGCGCGCTGGCCTTCTACGCGCACGCCCACGGCAAGCTGGGCGAGATCGCCAAGGAGCGCAGCCTGATCATCGATCCGGGTGCGAGAACCTTCGACTGGCTCGTCGCCCAGGGCATGCGACTGGTGCAGAAGCAGAGCCACTCCGTGAATCGGGGTGTCGCCGACGTGCTGAAGCTGCTCGCCGCCGAGATCACCAAGGACATCGGCACGCCCTTCCGCGATCTGGACGCCATCGACATGGCGCTGCGGACCGGCAAGGCCCCGGTGATCTTCCAGAAGCCCTACGACCTCAAGCGGCTGCTGCCGCTGGCCGAGAGCGTGACGGAGCAGGCCGTGTCGAGCATGAAGGAGTGGATCGAATCGCCGCACAGCCTGCAGAACATCATCCTCGTGGGCGGAGGCGCCTTCCTGTTCCGGAAGGCGGTGAAGTCGGCGTTTCCGCGCCACCGGATCCTCGAGATCAAGGAGCCTGTGTTCGCCAACGTGAGGGGGTTCCAGTTGGCCGGGATGACCTACGCGCGAACCGTGCTGGCGGCCGATCGCGACAAGTCGACCACGGCCGAGCGCGCTGCAGGAGATGCCGCATGACCGGCCCCACCAAGACCTCGGAGCCGCCGCGCATCCGGCTCGTGTTCCAGCTCGAGAGGGCGGAACTGCCTCGTCTCTATGACGAACTCGCACGGTTCCACAAGGGCGTGAAGCGTGTCGGCAGACTGCGCACGCTGGCCTACGAGGGGCTGCTGGTCCAGCAGGGCGTCCTGAAACTCCCTGGGCAGGCAGCCAGCGATGTGTCCGGCTCGATCGGTTTCGACGGCGACGGGGCGGAGGTCACGAACGGACTCTTCGAGCCCGCGATCGATGGCCGGGATGGGCCATGAGGAGCCGGGCGAGGTGTCGCCAGGGTAGGTCGGTAGGGGCCTCCGAGCTGGCGCAGATGGGCCGCTGCGAACGCCTGGTGGTTCTCGAATCCCTGCACGGCCCGCGTCGAAGCACTTCACAGGAAGAGGCGCGCCGGAGGGGCATCGGTGCCCATGTGCACTTCGAGCGCCAGGGTCGCCATGCCACAGCGCCAGTTGGCGGGTCGACGCGACGACCGGGCGAGAGATGCTTCGTCGCGACGATGGTCTTCGGAGACGCATGGCAGACCGACTCCCTGCGCGACTTCAGGGATACGGTCCTGCGGCCGCGGCCTTGGGGGCGCCGCCTGGTGGCGGCCTACTATGCGGCCGGGCCCCGCCTTTGCACAGTTCTGCAGCACTGCCCGCCACTGCTAGGGTTGACCAGGTGGATCCTGTGTCTCGTGGCGCATGGCTGGCGGCGATGGTCGGCAAGGCGTCGACCATGAGGTTCGAGCCGATGTGGCCGTGGGTGCTGCTCCTGGCTGTCGCCTTGGCAGTCACGTGGCACCTGTTCTGGCGTCACCGCGCACGCGTCGCGGAGCGGCGGGACCGACCGGCCCGCCTGCGGGACGCCGAACTGTTCTGCGTGGAGTCGCAGTTCAGGTCGAAGTCCTGCTGGCCCATCGTGGCAAGGGTGGACAGGGCCTATAGGCTGCCGACCGGTCTGGTCGTGCTGGTCGAACTGAAGACGCGGTCGGCCCCAGCGGTGAGAACGTCGGATGTCATCCAGATCTCGGCGCAGCGGGTGGCCGTGGAGGACGAACTCGGTGTTCGTGTGTCTGACGAGGCGTTCGTGATGTTCCCCGGCCGGCACTCAGCGCCACCGACCTCAAGAGCGGTCCGCTTGATGTCGCGGGAGCAAGTCGAAGCCGTTGCAGCGAGGCACCGTCGACTGATCGATGGACTCGATCGCCCGCAGTGGCCCGACAGCGAGCGTGTTTGTCACGGCTGTGGGCAGCGAGCGGCCTGCGGCGCCGCTGGCGAGGGCCTGGCGGGTGCGGTCCGGAGGCGCTAGAATGTCCAAAATATTAGACAATTCTTCGGACCAAGCTGTGGACCTCTCCAACCTGGGCACCATCATCCGCGAGCGGCGCGAGGCGCTGGGACTGACGCAGTCCCGGCTTGCGCAACTGAGCGGGCTTTCGCGGCAGACACTGATTGGCCTGGAAGCGGGCGCTCTGAGCGATCTGGGATTCAACCGGGTCGCGCAGGTGCTGGCCGTGCTGGGGCTGGACCTCGATCCGCCCAGCCAGGCAGCGCGTGCTCGGAAGCGGGGCCTGTGGATGGCGGCGAAGAACGCCAGCGTGAGCTACGTCCAGGAGGTGCCGCCCGACACACTCGGCCATGCGCTGGTCAGCGGCAGCGTACCGAAGGGCTACGCGGCCCACCTGACCCATCTGCTCGACGAGGCGCCGGTGCCCCTGGTGGTGATGGCCGTGGAGGAAGCCGCCGCGAACGAGGGCGTGGCCCCCAAGGCTGTGTGGCGCAACGTCGCGAAGCTCGCCAAGTCACTGGCCGTGCACCGGCAGGGCCTTTGGGCGTGATGAGGGTGCAATGAGGTCGCTGCCGTCCGGCCCCTGGGAAGTGCTGTTCCAGCGAGCGCTGCGGCTGGTCGACGACATCCAGCGCCATGGGGGACTTGCGGACCCGTTCTGGACCTTCGGAGGCGGAACCGTCCTGATGTTCAGGTACGGACACCGCCTCAGCAAGGACATCGACATCTTCGTGCCGGACCCGCAGTACCTCGGCTACGTGACTCCCCGACTCAGCGACACCGCGGCATCCCTGACCGAGGAGTACACGGAGATGCCTGGCTCATTCGTCAAGCTGCAGTTCGAGGAAGGCGAGATCGACTTCGTGGCCGCACCGAACCTCACCGGCGCGGCCTGGGAGCGGTGGGAGATCCAGGGGCGGCCGGTGCGCGTCGAGACGGCCGGGGAGGTGATCGCCAAGAAGATGTACCACCGTGGGGACCGTGCGACGGCGCGTGATCTGTTCGACCTCGCCATGGTGGTCGAGCGGGAGCCGGACGCGCTGGCGGCAGCCGCGCCTTTCCTCATGCGGCACCGGGACAGGTTCCTGGAGCAGATAAGGCAACCAGGGGCAGGATTCGTGGCGACTTTCGAGGCGATCGCCGCGACCGGGTATCGACCGACGCTGGAGCACTGTGCGGAAGTCGCAGCGGAGTACCTCTCGCGATTGGCTGATCCCGACGAACGAGCGTAGGGTCCGTAGGAGACAAGTCTGCGGTTTGGTCATCGCCCGACGCCCAGAGGTCAACGGCGAGATGATCCCTTGAGCAACGTTGGACGTGGCGGGCCGTCCTGCTACATTGGCGGCGATCCTGCTCAGTGTTCGGCCAAGTGACAAACGTGCATCTGGCCCCACCTATGAAAGTTGGAGGACTTCCGATGGAGGGTCCTTTGACGAGAGATGGAGGGTGCCAGCGGGGCCGGAGCGTTATGCGACGCGGACTTAGGTGCGATTTCCATGTGATGATCGACCACATGTGAAGGCGCGCCGGCGCGCCAGCGCCGGCCGGCCAGAACGACAAAGCCCCCGCGTCCGTGAGGACGCGGGGGCTTTTCTTTGGCGCCTGCGGATCAGAGCGGGCGAATGCGCGACGCCTGCGGGCCCTTCTGGCCCTGCGTCACTTCGAACTCGACGCGCTGGTTCTCGGCCAGGGTCTTGAAGCCCGTGCCCTGGATTTCCTTGAAGTGCGCGAACAGGTCCTTGCCGCCGTTGTCAGGGGCGATGAAGCCGAAGCCCTTGCCTTCGTTGAACCATTTCACGGTACCGGTTTCGATCGTCATGTCGTTCTTCCTTGATGGGATAGAGGGGAAATAGCGCCAGCCAGGCTGGTGCGGGAAAACAGCATCCTGTGGGGCGCTGGTGGGGTGAGGGGTAGATGCCGGCGCGGCCTCAACGGCGGCGCGGCTGGCTCGAGGTCGTCGGCGGGCCGCGGCGTTCGAGGTGGCGGAAGGTGATGCGACCCTTGGTCAGGTCGTAGGGCGACAACTCCAGCGACACGTTGTCGCCGGCGAGGATGCGGATGTGGTGCTTGCGCATCTTGCCGCCGGTGTAAGCGATCAGCGAGTGACCGTTGTCAAGCGTGACCCGAAATCGCGAGTCGGGCAGCACCTCGTGGACGACGCCCTGCATCTCGATGAGTTCTTCCTTGGCCATGTGTTCAGTCCTGGTTCGTGCAAAGGGGGAGGGCAGGCGCGAGCGCTGCACCGAGCCAGGCAAGGCCCTGTGCAAGTGCATAGCGCGCGGCTTGATCTGAGGAGTCGAAGGCGGGGGCGAATCGAAGCACGCGATCGTGCGTTGCGCTGCCGCGGCCGGTGCGGATCGACACCGAGGCCGCATGGCGGCCGCGATCGTCGAGACGGGTCAAGGGAGAAACAAGGTACTTCCCGACCTGGAGGGGTGTGTGAATATCGGTCCTTCGGTGGCGTTGCCCTTCGGTGGGGCACGCCGGTTCTGACAATTTAGCGCGGCGGGCGCGCTGGCGGCGGATGAGCTCTGTCCGGCGGCTGGCTGGCAGGGGCACTCGCTGCGAGTCAGGGGCGACCAGAACGTCGCGACCGCCTAGGCAATCAGAACATCTGGTGAGGGATGGAGATCAACTCTCGATCTCGGCGCAGTCCGCAGGGGGCTTCGGGAGAAGCACGGCGTCCAGTGCGCGATGTCCGGTAGTGTAGCACCTCCATTGCAGCCACCTGTCTGCCGGCTCTGCGGGTCGGCGCATCGATCATCAAAGAAAAAGGGCCCGCATCGCGGGCCCCTATTCTGGTGGCAGTGGGCTCAGGCGTCCGAGGTGGTCACACCCTCGGCGCGGGCCGCACGCTGCGGCGCGTCGAGCGACTGGATGTTCTGCGCGAGCTGCCCCTTGGGGCCCTGGACCAGTTCATAACTGACCTTGCTGCCCTGCTTGAGCGTGCGGAAGCCGTCCATCTGGATGGCCGAGAAATGGGCAAAGACGTCGTCCCCGCCACCTTCAGGCTCGATGAACCCGAATCCCTTGGCGTCGTTGAACCACTTGACGGTGCCGATCGGCATGACGATCTCCTTCTCCTGAAGCGGGGATTTTCGATCTCGTGCGCAGGGGTGTCAAGGAAACGGCCGCCATCGTGCTGCCCGCGCCTGCGCGGAACTGTGCGGTGCGGGTCTTGCTTTTCTCACACTTGTGATCCGCCGCCCTGTCGCAATATCCAACGAGGTGAATGGGTTGCCGCTCGACTCGATAGAATGGTTTCATGCCTGACGAGACACCGCCAGTTCCACCCGTGCCACCCGGCAAGGGTGTGCCCGACGACGGGCAGGGTGCGGTCGTCGCCGAGCGCAAGGCACAGCGAACCCAGCCACCGCGCATGTACCAGGTGGTGATGCTGAATGACGACTACACCCCGATGGAGTTTGTCGTCATGGTGTTGCAGGAATTCTTCAAACGCGACCTCGAAACCGCGACCCAGATCATGCTGAAGATTCATCATGAGGGTCGGGGTGTCTGCGGCGTCTATTCCAAGGACGTGGCCGCGACCAAGGTAGAACTGGTGCTGGCTGCCGCACGTCGCGGTGGTCACCCGTTGCAGTGCATTATGGAGGCCGCATGATTGCCCAGGAACTCGAAGTCAGCCTGCACATGGCGTTCGTCGAGGCGCGCCAGCAGCGCCATGAGTTCATCACGGTGGAACACCTGCTGATGGCCTTGCTCGACAATCCGTCCGCCGCGGAGGTGCTGCGCGCCTGCTCGGCCAACGTGGACGATCTGCGCAAGAGCCTGGCCGGCTTCATCAAGGAAAACACGCCCACGGTGGGCGGCACCGACGAGGTCGACACCCAGCCGACGCTGGGTTTCCAGCGCGTCATCCAGCGCGCGATCATGCACGTGCAGTCCACCGGCAGCGGCAAGAAGGAGGTCACCGGCGCGAACGTGCTGGTGGCGATCTTCGGCGAGAAGGACTCGCATGCCGTCTACTACCTGCACCAGCAGGGCGTGACGCGCCTGGACGTGGTGAACTTCATCGCCCACGGCATCAAGAAGAGCGACCCCCCCGAGCCCGCCAAGCCGGCCGAAGGCAGCAGCGGCGGTAACGAGGGCGAGAAGGAAGAAGGCGAAGGCAAAGGCTCGCCGATCGACCAGTTCACCCAGAACCTGAACCAGCTCGCCCGCGACGGCAAGATCGATCCGCTGATCGGCCGCGACCACGAGGTCGAGCGCGTCATCCAGATCCTCTGCCGCCGGCGCAAGAACAACCCACTGCTCGTCGGCGAGGCCGGCGTCGGCAAGACGGCGATTGCCGAGGGCCTGGCCTGGCGAATCACCCAGAACGACGTGCCCGAGGTGCTGGCGAATTCGATCGTCTACGCGCTCGACATGGGTGCGTTGCTGGCCGGCACCAAGTACCGCGGTGACTTCGAGCAGCGCCTGAAGGGCGTGCTCAAGCACCTGAAGGACCAGCCGAACGCCATCCTCTTCATCGACGAGATCCACACGCTGATCGGTGCCGGCGCGGCCTCGGGCGGCACGCTGGACGCGAGCAACCTGCTCAAGCCGGCGCTGAGCTCGGGCTCGATGAAGTGCATCGGCGCGACCACCTTCACCGAGTACCGCGGCATCTTCGAGAAGGACGCGGCGCTGTCGCGGCGCTTCCAGAAGATCGACGTGGTCGAGCCGTCCGTCGAGCAGACGGTGGAGATCCTCAAGGGCCTGAAGTCGCGCTTCGAGGAGCACCACAGCGTCAAGTACGCGCTGGGCGCGCTGCAGGCAGCCGCCGAGCTGTCGGCCAAGTTCATCAACGACCGCCACCTGCCCGACAAGGCCATCGACGTGATCGACGAGGCCGGTGCCGCGCAGCGCATCCTGCCCAAGAGCAAGCAGAAGAAGACCATCACGCGTGCCGAGGTGGAAGACATCGTCGCCAAGATCGCGCGCATCCCGCCGACCAGCGTGTCCAACGACGACCGCAGCAAGCTCAAGAGCCTGGACCGCGATCTCAACAGCGTGGTGTTCGGCCAGGAGCCGGCGATCGAGGCGCTGGCCGCCGCGATCAAGATGGCCCGCTCCGGCCTGGGCCGCCCGGACAAGCCGATCGGTTCGTTCCTGTTCAGCGGGCCCACCGGCGTCGGCAAGACCGAGGTGGCTCGCCAGCTCGCCTACATCCTGGGCATCGAACTGATCCGCTTCGACATGTCGGAGTACATGGAGCGCCACGCGGTCAGCCGACTGATCGGCGCGCCTCCGGGCTACGTCGGCTTCGACCAGGGCGGGCTGCTGACCGAGGCGATCAGCAAGAAGCCGCATGCCGTGCTGCTGCTCGACGAGATCGAGAAGGCGCACCCGGACGTCTTCAACGTTCTGCTGCAGGTGATGGACCACGGCACGCTGACCGACAACAACGGGCGCAAGGCCGACTTCCGCAACGTCATCATCATCATGACGACGAACGCCGGCGCCGAGACGATGAACAAGGCGACCATCGGCTTCACCAACTCGCGCGAGCAGGGCGACGAGATGGGCGACATCAAGCGCCTGTTCACCCCCGAGTTCCGCAACCGTCTCGACGCGATCGTGTCGTTCCGCGCGCTGGACGAGGAGATCATCCTGCGTGTGGTCGACAAGTTCCTGCTGCAGCTCGAGAGCCAGCTGCAGGAGAAGAAGGTCGAGGTCACTTTCACCGACGGGCTGCGCAAGCACCTGGCGAAGAACGGCTTCGATCCGCTGATGGGTGCGCGCCCGATGCAGCGCCTGATCCAGGACACGATCCGCCGCGCCCTGGCCGACGAGCTGCTGTTCGGCCGTCTGGTCGACGGGGGTCGCCTGACGGTGGACATTGACGCCGACGGCAAGCCGGTGCTCGACATCGCCCCGCCGAAGAAGAGCGACAAGCCCAAGGCGGAGCCGGCAACGGCCTGATCGAGCGTCAAACGTTGAACGACGAAGGGGCCCGCGGGCCCCTTCTTCACGTCTGTGGCTGAGCGGGGTCCTGGTGGTAGTAGCCTGCCAGCAGGGCGTACAACTCGGGATGCCCGTCGCGCAACGCTGCCGGGTCGACGAAGAAGACTTCCGAGCTGACCGCGAAGAACTCGTCGATCGCCTCGGCGCCATAGGGGTCGATGAGCGTGTCTTCGCCGGCATCGACGCGTTCGCAGAAGTCCTGCCACTCGGGCTCGAGCACCGCCAGCCAGCGTTCGCGCGCTGCGCGGTCGGCCAGAAGCGGCACGCCATCGGCTGCGCCGTCGCGCATGTCCAGCACATGGGCGAACTCGTGAACGACCACGTTGTAGCCCCAGGCGGCGCTGTCGCCAGCGTCGGCGACATCTCGCCACGACAGCATCACAGGGCCACCTTCCATCGCTTCGCCGGACAGTTCCTCGTCGTAGTGGTGGACGACACCGTCCTCGTCCATCACCTCGCGGCGAGCGACGACCACGTCGGGATGCACGACGATGCCCTTGAAGCCGTCGTACTGAGGCAGGCCCAGCCTCAGGATGGGCAGGCAGGCCTGGGCGGCGATGGCCACGGCCATGCCGTCGTCGACCTCGAGGCCTTGCATGCCCGCAAACTCCTTGTCGGCGAGGAACAGGGTGCTGAGTTCGCGCAGCCGTTGAAGGTCATCGGCCGATCGGCTGGCGATGAAGGGATAGCGCGCCAGCGTGAGCTGCCACAGCGGATCGGGAATCGCACGTCGTTCGAGCGTGCGGGCCGAGCGCCACTGCCGCCACCACACGCCGATCATCGTGCCAGCGCAATGCGCGCAAGCCCGCTGCGCTTCAGGCGCAACACCTCGGCGCGCGGCTTGCCCGGGTGGTCGAGGTCCCAGTCGCTGAGCACTTCGCGCAGGAACCCCGGCGCGAGGTCTTCGTGGGCAGGCCGGTGGGTGTGGCCGTGGATCAGGGTCGGCGTCTGCGCCTCGTGCATCCAGCGCACGGCGGTGCCCTTGTCGATGTCGCTCCAGTCGGCAGGGGTCATGCTGCGCTTGCGCTGTTCGCTGTGCTCGCGCATCGCGCGGGCGATCTGCGCGCGCTCGGCCAGCGGTTTCGACAGGAACTCGCGCTGCCACGCAGGCGAGCGCACCTGGGTGCGGAAGCGCTGGTAGTCGACGTCGTCCAGGCACAGCGAATCGCCATGCGAGAGCAGCAGACGCTCGCCGAAGGCCACCAGCACGGCCGGGTCGGGCAAGGCGCGGACGCCGCACTCGCGCAGCAGATCGGCGCCCACCAGAAAGTCGCGGTTGCCGCACATGAAGGCCACCGTGCGGCGCGATGCGGCCTCGGCCAGCACATCGGCACAGCGCGCCTCGAAGCCGGTGTGGCGCGCGTCGTCGCCGATCCACACCTCGAACAGGTCGCCCAGGATGAAGACCGCCGAGGCCGGCGTGTCGCGCAGGTACGCCGCCCACGCCTCGAAGGTGCGCGGCGTCTCTTCGGCCAGGTGGAGGTCGCTGATGAAGTCGATCGCCGTCCAGTCCGCGGGCGCAACCATCTCCCAGAAGGTGGGCAGCGGTGGCGGCGTCATCGCTGGACGGTCGATCCTCAGCCCAGCACGGTGGCGCGCTGGATCAGCACGTCCTCGACTGGCACGTCGCCGTGGCCGCCGCTGCGGCCGGTCTTGACCCGCTCGATCGCATCGACCACCTCGGTGCCGGCGCTGACCTTGCCAAACACGGCGTAGCCCCAGCCGTCCTGCGACTGCGCCTTGTTGAGGAAGCCGTTGTCGGTCGCGTTGATGAAGAACTGCGCCGTCGCTGAGTGCGGCGCCGAGGTGCGCGCCATCGCGACCGTGTAGCGGTCGTTGGTCAGGCCATTGGCGGACTCGTTCTGGATCGGCGCGCCGGTTGGCTTCTGCTTCATGCCGGGCTCGAAGCCGCCGCCCTGGATCATGAAGCCGGGGATGACGCGGTGGAACACCGTGCCGTCGTAGTGGCCGTTCTTCACGTACTCGACGAAGTTGGCGACGGTGGCCGGAGCCTTGGCCTCGTCGAGCTCGAGGGTGATGTCGCCCTTGCTGGTCTGCAACTGGATCTTGGTGCTCATCTCACTTCTCCACAGTGGCCTTCTTGATGACGATGGGTTCGAGCGGCACGTTCTGGTGCGGCCCCTTGTTGCCGGTGGGCACGGCGCGGATCTTGTCGACCACGTCCATCCCGGCGACCACCTTGCCGAACACGGCGTAGCCGTTGCCGTCGCGCGACTGCGCCTTGTTGAGAAAGTCGTTGTCGGTCACGTTGATGAAGAACTGCGCGGTGGCCGAGTTCGGATCCATCGTGCGTGCCATCGCGACGCTGCCGCGCACGTTGTCGAGGCCGTTGCCGCTCTCCAGCGGGATCGGCGCACGGGTCGGTTTCTCCTTCATGTCGGCGGTCATGCCGCCACCCTGGATCATGAAGTTCGGGATGACACGGTGGAACACCGTGCCTTCGTAGTGGCCGGCCTTCACATACTCGACGAAGTTGGCGGCCGTCTTCGGCGCCTTGGCCGCGTCGAGCTCGACGACGATGTCGCCGGCGCTGGTGGCAAAGCGGATCTTCTGGGCCTGCGCGGCCAGGTGCGTGCTCAGCGCCAGTGCGGCGACGAACATGGCAGTGCCAATGCGGCGGGTGTTCATCTCGGAGGGTCTCCTCTGTTCAAAGGGATCGGGTCAGGGCGTCGGACGCGACAGCGGGCGCATCAGCTGCCTCACCATCGCCAGCTTGGCCGGCAGCGTGGCACTGGCCGGATCGAGCTGCAGCGCGCGGGCATAGGCACGAAGCGCCAGCATCACTTGAACGTCGCCGAGATTCTCGTGGGCGGTGGCCATGGACGGATTGGCGCGAAGGGCCTGGTCGAGCGCTGCCTTCGCCCCGTCGTAGTCGCCCGCCGCGGCCTTCAGCGCCGCCAGGTTGTTGTACGGCTCCGGCAGTTCGGGGTAGTCGGCGATCAAGCGCTCGAACACCGCAGTGGCGTCGGTGGGCCGCCGAAGTTCTGCGAGCATCACGCCGGCCAGGAAGCGCATGCCGGCATCCTTGGGGTTCGTCGCAATGTGCTTCTCCGCGCGCCGCAGCGCCTCGCCGGTCTGGCCAATCGCATGCAGCCTCTGCACCTCAGCGAGTTCGTCCGCTCGCGCCACGCCAGTGGCCAGCAGGAGGCAGAACAGCCAGAGGCGGAAGAAGCTCATTAGGCGTGAGACGGTGCAGGCAAGGGGGATGTCGTGCTGCGGTGGGCCCCGAGTTCCTCGCCCGGGCGCTGCCGCTATACTGATTCGATTCTAGTTCAGGCCCCTCGACCGGACGCGTCGCGGGGTCGTCGCGGCAGCCGCACCACGTGCCGTCGCAAGCCCCCTGAATATCCCGCCGACCGGCCCATGACGCTGCGCATCCACAACACGCTCTCGCGGGACATCGAGACCTTCACGCCGATCGATCCGAAGCACGTGCGCATGTATGTGTGCGGCATGACGATCTACGACCTGTGCCATGTGGGGCACGCGCGCTTCCTGCTCGTGTTCGACATGGTCTACCGCTGGCTGCGCACGCTCGGCTACGACGTGACCTACGTGCGCAACATCACCGACATCGACGACAAGATCATCAAGCGGGCGGTGGAGCGCGGCATCCCGATCCGCCAGCTGACCGCCGAGATGACCGCGGCGATGCACGAGGACATCGGTCGCCTCGGCGTGCTGCCGCCGACGCACGAGCCGCGCGCCACCGAGTACGTGCCGCAGATGCTGGAGATGATCGCGACGCTGGAGCGCAAGGGCCTCGCCTACCGCGCCAGCAACGGCGACGTGAACTACTCGGTTCGCAAGTTCCCCGGCTACGGCAAGCTGTCCGGCAAGTCGATCGACCAGCTGCGCGCCGGCGAGCGCGTTGCCGTGCTCGACGGCAAGGAGGACCCGCTGGACTTCGTGCTGTGGAAGTCGGCCAAGGACAGCGAGCCCGAGGATGCGAAGTGGGCCAGCGAGTTCGGCAGCGGCCGCCCAGGCTGGCACATCGAGTGCTCGGCGATGGGCTGCACGCTGCTCGGCCAGCATTTCGACATCCATGGCGGCGGGCTGGACCTGATCTTCCCGCACCACGAGAACGAGATCGCGCAGAGCGAGGGCGCCAACGGCATCCGCTTCGTCAACACCTGGATGCACAACGGCTTCCTCAACGTCGACAACGTGAAGATGTCCAAGTCGCTGGGCAACTTCTTCACCATCCGCGACGTGCTGAAGCACTACGACGGCGAGACGCTGCGCTTCTTCATGCTGCGCACGCACTACCGCAGCCCGTTCAACTTCAGCGATGCCAACCTCGACGATGCGAAGAGCGCGTTGCGCCGGCTCTACACCGCGCTCGACGGCGTCGAGGTCGCGCCCGCCGCAGTCGATTGGGCGCAGCCGCAGGCCGCAGCCTTCCGCGCCGCGATGAACGACGACTTCAACACGCCGGTGGCCTTCGCCGTGCTGTTCGACCTGGCCGGCGAGCTGAACCGCAGCCGCTCGCCGCAGACCGCGGCGCTGCTGAAGGGACTGGCAGCGACGGTCGGCATCCTTCAGCAGGCGCCGCGCCAGTTCCTGCAAGGCGGCGCCGACCAGGCCGGCGGTGAGGCAGACTGGATCGCGGAACGCATCGCCGCTCGCGCGACCGCGAAGGCTGCGCGCGACTTCGCGCAGGCCGATGCAATCCGCAAGGAACTCGCCGACCGGGGCATCGTCCTGAAGGACTCGCCGCAGGGCACCACCTGGGTGAAGGGCTGAACGGGATGTCGCCGGCCAAGGCGGGGACCACCCCCGACTACTGGGACGATGCCTGCCGCCATCTGTCCAAGCGCGACCGGGTGATGCGCAAGCTGATCCCGCAGTTCGGCGAAGGCCGGCTGCAGAGCCGCGGCGATGCCTTCACGACGCTGGCGCGCTCGATCGTCGGGCAGCAGATCTCGGTGAAGGCAGCCCAGTCGGTGTGGGAGCGTTTTGCCGCATTGATGCCCGAGCCGAGCACGCGGCTGAAGCCGGGGGCCGTGCTGGAACTCGACATCGCCGACGCGCGCGGCGCAGGGCTGTCGGCGCGCAAGGTCGAGTACCTGCTCGACCTGGCCCAGCACTTCGAGGCGGGCACCGTCCACGTGCGCCAATGGCAGCAGATGGACGACGAGGCGATCATCGAGGAACTGGTTGCCATCCGCGGCATTGGCCGCTGGACGGCCGAGATGTTCCTCATCTTCCATCTGATGCGCCCCAACGTGCTGCCGCTGGACGACCTCGGCCTGATCAAGGGCATCAGCCTGAACTACTTCAGCGGCGAACCGGTCTCGCGGGCCGAAGCCCGGGAGGTCGGCGATGCCTGGGCGCCGTTCCGCTCGGTGGCCACCTGGTACATCTGGCGGAGCCTGGATCCGCTGCCGGTAGACTATTGACCCATCGCAGGGAACAGCCGCCCGACGCGGAGGACACCCACCCATGAGCAAACGCCACTTCCTGGAATTCGAGCAGCCGGTCGCGGAACTCGAATCCAAGATCGAGGAACTGCGCTACGTGCAGAGCGAGTCGGCCGTCGACATCTCGGAGGAGATCGACCGCCTGAGCAAGAAGAGCCTGCAACTCACCAAGGACATCTACTCCAGCCTGACGCCCTGGCAAGTGACGCAGATCGCGCGTCACCCGCAGCGGCCCTACACGCTGGACTACGTCGCCGAGATCTTCACCGACTTCCAGGAACTGCACGGTGACCGCCACTACGCGGACGACCTCTCGATCGTCGGCGGCCTCGCGCGCTTCAACGGCCAGCCCTGCATGGTGCTCGGTCACCAGAAGGGCCGCGACACCAAGGAGCGCGCAGCACGCAACTTCGGCATGTCGCGCCCCGAGGGCTACCGAAAGGCGCTGCGCCTGATGAAGCTGGCCGAGAAGTTCGGCCTGCCGGTCTTCACCTTCGTCGACACGCCCGGCGCCTACCCGGGCATCGGCGCTGAGGAGCGCGGCCAGTCGGAGGCGATCGGGCGCAACATCTTCGAGATGGCGCAGCTCGAGGTGCCGATCGTCTGCACCATCATCGGCGAAGGCGGCTCGGGCGGTGCGCTGGCCATCAGCGTCGGTGACCAGACGCTGATGCTGCAGTACTCGATCTACTCGGTGATCTCGCCGGAAGGTTGCGCGTCGATCCTGTGGAAGACGGCGGAACGCGCGTCCGACGCGGCAGAGGCGCTGGGCGTGACGGCGCACCGGCTGAAGGCGTTGCAGCTGGTCGACAAGATCGTCAACGAGCCGGTCGGTGGCGCGCACCGCGACCACAAGCAGATGGCATCGTTCCTCAAGCGCGCGCTCAACGATGCGCTGCGCCAGGTCAGCGACCTGAAGCCGAAGGAACTGCTTCAGCGCCGCTACGAGCGGCTGCAGGCCTACGGCCGCTTCACCGACAGCAAGGAGCGCTGAGCGCTCCGCCGCAGCCGCGGTGACGCCCGCTCGGTGCATCGCCGTCGCGTGGAGCGGCGGGCGTGATTCCACCGCCCTGTTGCATGCCACGCTGCTGGCGGCAGAACCGCTGGGTGTCGAAGTGCTGGCGCTGCATGTCCACCACGGTCTGAGTTCGCAGGCCGATGCGTGGGTGACGCATTGCGAGTCGCAGGCGGCTCGCTGGGCCAGGCGCTTCCCGATGCGGTTGCTCGTCACGCGCCTCGAGGGCAGCCCCGGCCGAGGCGAGAGCATCGAGGCCTGGGCACGCCAGGCACGCTACCGGGCCTTGCGCCGCATGGCGATGGAGCAGGGCGCCGATACCGTGCTGCTTGCGCACCATCGCGTCGACCAGGCCGAGACCGTGCTGATCCAGGCGCTGCGCGGCGCCGGTGTGGCAGGCCTGGCCGGCATGCCGAGGGATATCGAGCGCGAGGGCATCCGCTGGACGCGGCCCTGGCTGGAGCAGGACCCGCAGGCCATCGCAGCCTATGTGCGCAGGCATCGCCTGAAGCACATCGAAGACGACAGCAACGCCGACCCGCGCTTCGCCCGCAACCGGCTGCGCCTGCAGGTGTGGCCGGCGCTCGAGCGGGCGTTTCCGCAGGCATCGACGACGCTGGCCGACACGGCCCGCTGGGCGCAGCAGGCAGCGGCCTGTCTCGACGAAGTCGCCGAGCAGGACCTGGCCCTCATGAGCGACGAGACCGGGCTGCACCTGGCCAGCTGGGCAGCAGCCAGCGCAGCGCGGCGGGCCAACGCACTGCGCCGCTGGGTGCGGGTGCAGACCGGTGCGCCAGCGCCTTCGAGCCTGATCCTGCGGCTGATGGCCGAAGTGAGCCCGACCGGGCAGGGCGCCTGGGAGGCCGAGGGTGGGCAGCTTCGCGCCTACCGAGGCCGGCTGCGCTGGTTCGACCAGGCGCCGGGCACCAGCCCGCACCGAACACGCGAATCCACGCTGAGCATTCGCCGCGCCGGCCGCCATGCCGTGCCCGGCTGGGGCGGCACACTGCACGTGGAGCGTGTTGGCGATGGCGGCGTGCCGCTGGCGTGGCTGGCGGCACTGGAACTGCGCGAGCGCAGCGGCGGCGAGCAGTTCCAGTCGGGATTCGGCCGCCCGCCCCGCAGCCTCAAGAAGCAGTTCCAGGCGCAGGCCGTGCCGGCCTGGGACCGCGATGGCCCCTTGCTCTACAGCGGCGGTCAGCTGGTCTTCGTGCCCGGCCTGGGGCTCGATGCGCGGGTCATCGGCCTGCCGGGTCAGGCGCTGGTCCGGCTGTCATGGGAGCGCAAGCCCGCCGGATAGAATGCCGGGTTCACGAGCGCGGCGTGACCCCCTTCGAGCAATCACCGCGGCCCGATCTTTCCATGGCACTCATCGTTCACAAGTATGGCGGCACGTCGATGGGCTCGACCGAGCGCATCCGCAACGTCGCCAAGCGCGTCGCCAAATGGGCGCGGGCAGGGCACCAGATGGTGGTCGTGCCCTCGGCCATGAGCGGCGAGACCAATCGCCTGCTCGGCCTGGCCAAGGAACTCTCGCCGAGCGCGACGACCCCGGAACTGCAGCGCGAACTCGACATGATCGCGTCGACCGGCGAGCAGGTGTCTGTTGGCCTGCTGGCCATCGCGCTGCAGGCCGAAGGCATGCCGGCGGTCAGCTACACCGGCTGGCAGGTGCCGATCGCTACCGACAGTTCGTACACGAAGGCACGCATCCAGAGCATCGACGACCAGCGCGTGCGCGCCGACCTGGCCGCCGGCAAGGTGGTCATCATCACCGGCTTCCAGGGTGTCGACGAGGCCAACAACATCACCACCCTCGGTCGTGGCGGGTCGGACACCTCGGCGGTGGCCGTGGCCGCGGCGCTGAAGGCCGACGAGTGCCTGATCTACACCGATGTCGACGGTGTGTACACCACCGACCCGCGCATCGTTCCCGAGGCGCGCCGGCTGCACACCATCAGCTTCGAGGAGATGCTGGAGATGGCCAGCCTCGGCTCCAAGGTGCTGCAGATCCGCTCGGTGGAGTTCGCCGGCAAGTACCGGGTGCCGATGCGCGTGCTGTCGAGCTTCACGCCCTGGGACATCGACATCGCCGAAGAGGCCCGCTCGGGCACGCTGATTACCTTTGAGGAAGACGAGAAGATGGAACAAGCCGTCGTGTCCGGCATCGCGTTCAACCGCGACGAAGCCAAGATCAGCCTGCTGGGCGTGCCCGACAAGCCCGGCATCGCGTACCAGATCCTGGGGCCGGTGGCCGACGCCAACATCGACGTCGACGTGATCATCCAGAACGTCTCGCACGACGGCAAGACGGACTTCTCGTTCACCGTGCACCGCAACGACTACCAGCGCACGCTCGACCTGCTGAAGAACACGGTCGTGCCGAACACCGGCGCGGCAGAGGTCAGCGGCGACACCAAGATCTGCAAGGTCAGCATCGTGGGCATCGGCATGCGCTCGCACGTCGGCGTGGCCAGCCGGATGTTCCGCTCGCTCAGCGAGGAGGGCATCAACATCCAGATGATCACCACCAGCGAGATCAAGACCAGCGTGGTGATCGACGAGAAGTACATGGAGCTCGCGGTGCGCGCGCTGCACAAGGCCTTCGATCTCGATCAGGCCGCCGCCTGAGAGAAGGAAACTGCCGCGTTCGCGGCTAGAATGCAAGACTTCGCCGGAGTCGTGACCGAGTGGCCGAAGGTGCTCCCCTGCTAAGGGAGTATGCGGGCAAAACCTGCATCGAGGGTTCGAATCCCTCCGACTCCGCCAGATGCAAGAACAACGGGCCCCTCGGGGCCCGTTTTGTTTTTGGCGTACAGCGCGGCGTCAGAAACTGTAGCCCACGCCGAACTTGAGCACCGGGTAGACCTTGAACTTGTCGGCGCTCTCCTGCAGGTTCGCCTGCTCTGCGTCGATGTTCGCCTGGCCTGCTGCGGCCAGGATGCCAGCCGACGGGGTGAGCCTGGCATCCGGCTTGCCCCATGCGGCACCGAGGTCGACGTAGAAGTTCAGTCCCTTGCCCGATTGGTGGTGCCCATAGCCCACACCCAGATAGGGCGAGGCCGAGGGGAACTTCACTTCGGCGTCGACGCTTTCGCCGGCGGCAGGGTACGTCGTACCGTTGATCGTGATGGTGCCGTTGCTCGCGACGGCGTTGCCCGAGGCCTTGCGGCTGCCGAGCAAGGCGCCGCCCGTCAGGCGAAAGCCGCCACCGAGGAAGTAGTCGCCATAGACGCCGAGGCTGGAGAACTTCAGTCGCGTGTCGTAGGTGGCGCCATTGCGCTCGAAGTCGCGGCCGAGGCTGAGGAACTCTGCGCTGGCGCGAAGGCCGACCGCGCCGCCCATGCGCTCGGCGACACCGAGTTCGAAACCCGTCGTCCCGATGCCGGCGAATCCTTCGGTTGCCTGCGCGGGTCGCGGGCTCAACGCAGTGGCAAACAGCAAGCCGCTGGCAACGAGCAGGGCGATCCGGCGCCGGGCGATCGCGGCGGGCGAGGTCCCCATCGCTTCGCAGACATCAGTTGACATAATATACATCGTAGCGCATTGAGGATGCGCTTCAGCCGATCCGTGCGGCGGCGTCCTCGGTGGGAATGACCAGGTCGGCGTCGTCGGCGGCTGCATCAGCGGCGCCACTGCCGGGCTGCACCCGATCCAGCGGTCTGCAGATCCGGCTCGACAGCCGGTTCAGGCGTTCGGAACGCTCCATCTCGGCAACGACTTCTGCGGGATTCAGCAGGAGCGCGAACGGATTGGCGACGGGATGTGCGGACTGCATCGAGAACCTCCGGCAAGTGCACTGGGATGAGTTGCACTCTAGGGCTGCTCCCAGGCGCTGGAAGTCGTCGCCGCGCCATGCAGTCTGTAGGAAAAAACCTGACAAGCGCCTTGAGCCGTGAACTGCGCACGGAATCTCAACGTGGCAGCTTCTCGAGCCGCTCCACCAGCCAGTCGCGACCGGCCTGCTCGGCCAAGTCAATGGCCTGCAGGCCCCGCTGGTTGCGCCGGCGGGTGTCCGCACCGCGCGCAAGCAGCAACTCGATGGTGGCCTCCGGGCCATGCTGGGCCGCCATCATCAACGGGGTCGATCCGTTGGGAGCCTCGGTGTCGATGGCGGCGCTTCGCTCGAGCAACAGGCGCACGATGCGGGGCTCCGGGCCGCTGGCCGCGTAGTGAAGCGGCGACCAGCCGGGCTTGTCGATCTGCGCCCCGCGCGCGATCAGCCGCTCGCACGCCTCGATGTCGCCCGCAATGGCGGCCAGCATCAGCGCCGACTCGCCGGCAGCGTTCAGGGCATTCACATCGGTGCCAGGCCGCGACAGCAGCAGTCCGAACGCGCCCGGCGACTCGCGCCGAATGGCCACGGCCAACGCCGGCTGACCTTTGGGATCCCGGCTGTTCGGGTCCATGCCCTGGTCGAGCAGCCTGCGAAGGCCGCTGACGTCGTCGCGGATGATGGCCACGAAGAAGTCATCGTACGCACCGGCCATTGCTGGGGAAATCATCGACACGACAATGAGATAGATAGTAAATCTCAAGCGATACATCATCGTTGTCAATGTCGCAATGAATGGGAAATATCGATAAGGGACAATGATCTGGAACTGATATCTCAAGTAACACTGGAGGTCATGAAAAGCCGCTCGAAACTCGTGCTGGTCGCCTCGGCGATGACTTCGATCGACTCCCCGCGCAGCTCAGCCAGTCGCGCGGCCACATGCGGCACCAGCGCCGGCGTGTTGGTCTTGCCGCGGAACGGCACAGGCGCCAGGTACGGGCTGTCGGTCTCGATCAGGCAGCGGTCCAGGGGCACGTAACGGGCAACCTCGTGCAGTTCGGTCGCGTTCTTGAAGGTCACGATGCCCGAGAACGAGATGTAGAAGCCGAGATCCAGTGCCGCACGGGCCACCTGCATCGTCTCGGTGAAGCAGTGGAAGACGCCGCCGGGTGCCTCGGCGCCCTCCTCGCGCAGGATCGCCAGCGTGTCTTCGGAGGCGCTTCGTGTGTGGATGACCAACGGCTTGCCGGTGGTCTTGGCGGCCTGGATGTGGGCACGGAATCGCGCGCGCTGCCAGGCCATGTCGGCCACGGTGCGTTCGCCGAGCCGGTAGTAGTCGAGCCCGGTCTCGCCGATCGCCACCACGCGTGGCTGGCCAGCCAGCGAGACCAGATCGTCGACGCTGGGCTCGCGCACACCCTCGTTGTCCGGGTGAACGCCGGCGCTGCACCAGAAGTTGTCGTACTGCTGTGCCAGGGCGTGGACCTGGTCGAACTCTTCCAGCGTCGTGCAGATGCACAGCGCCCGGTCGACCGACGCAGCGGTCATGGCGGCGCGGATCTCGTCGATGCGCGCCGCGAGTTCGGGAAAGCTCAGATGGCAGTGGGAATCGACGAACATGGCGCAGGCCGGCTACGAAAGAGGCGCGGCCGACGCCGCCGTCGGCCACGGCGAGGCAGGTGCCTCAGATGGTCTGGGTCGGCTTGGCCGAGGAGATCGAGGTGCCGAGGATCTCTTCGATCTTCGCCTTCAGCAGCCGCGTCTTGTCGTCGGTCGGGAAGCGGACGCCGACGCCCTGCGTGCGCCCGCCGGAGGCGTTGGCGGGCGTGATCCAGCCGACCTTGCCGGCCACCGGGTAGCGCTGTGGGTCGTCCGGCAGCGACAGCAGCAGGTAGATGTCTTCGCCGAGGCGGTACTCCCGCGTGGTCGGGACGAACAGCCCGCCGTCGGAGAACACCGGCATGTAGGCCGCGTACAGCGCGCCCTTCTCGCGGAACACCAGCTGGATGACGCTCGGCCGCGCCGCCGCGGTGGTGGCGGGGGTTCCGGGAAGCATGCTTCGACCGCTGGCGTCACTCATGGATTCGAGTGTACCGAAACGCCACGCTTCGCGGCCTGCCCGACTTGCCCACCCTGACCGCCTGCGAGCGCCTGGCGGGCGCGCGACAACAGGGCTTCGGTCGCCAGCCCGGCATTCAACGGATGCTCGGCCTGCCGCGCCATGCGCTGGAGCTCGCGCGACCAGGCCAGCAAGGCACCGACGTCCAAGGACACCTTCAGTGCGTCCCGAGGGAAGTACCGCGGCGCAGCGCCCACGGCCAGGCACAGCACATCGTGGCAGAGCTTCTGCAGGGCATCGACGACGCGCGCCACCGGCCAGCCGGCCATCGCGCTCGCGTCGGCACGCTGCACCGCTGCGGGCAACTGGGCCCACAGGCGCGCGTCGATGCCGTCGCGAACCCGCTCGAGCGCATCCAGCGGCTGGCCGCCCGCAGCGGCCAGCGCCACCTCGGGCGTGGCGACGCCCTGTCCGGCCAGCCAGGCCAGCGCCTGGGCAGTGTCGGGAAGGTTGAGCGCCAGGGCCTGGCAGCGGCTGCGGATGGTCGGCAGCAGCGCCTCGGGCGCCGCACAGCTGAGAACGAAACGTGCCGACCCCGCCGGCTCTTCCAGGGTCTTCAGCAGCGCGTTCGCGGCGATGCCGTTCATGCGCTCGGCGGGGTGCAGCACGACCACCTTGCCGGCATCGCGCGCCGGCGTGGTCTGCGCGAAGGCCACGGCGCCGCGCACGGCCTCGACCTTGATCTCCTTGCTCGGCTGCTTGCTCTTGCTGCTTGTTTCGGCCGCTTCCGCCTCGCCGTCGGAGACCGTCCAGCCCAGCGGCGCCTGCAGCGCCTCGGGCAGCAGCACCAGCAGGTCGGGGTGCGAGCGGGCCTGCACGAGACGGCAGGAGGCGCAATGCCCGCAAGGCCGCCGCCCTTCGACAGGCGTCTGACACAGCCAGGCCTGTGCCAGCGTCAGTGACAGCTGCCACTGGCCGATGCCGGCCGGGCCATGGATCAGCAGCGCATGGCTGCGTTGCGACAGCAGCGCCTGGTCCAGCCAGCCGCCCAGCCAGGGCAAGGGCAATGCGCCGTCCGGGCCTACCATGCGCGCCGCACCAGTTCGGCGTCGATCTGCGCCCACACGGCAGCACGCTCGAGCGATGCGTCGATGCGCACGAAGCGGCCGGGCGATTGCGCGCAGCGCTTCGCATAGCCGGCGCGAACGCGCTCGAAGAAGGCGACGTCCTCGCGCTCGAAGCGATCGGCTGCGCGGGCCTGCGCGCGGCGCTGCGCCGCCGTCTCGGCGGGCAGGTCCAGCCACAAGGTCAGGTCGGGCTGCAACGTGCCATGCACCCACTGCTCCAGCTGTGCCAGCACCGCCAGGTCGAAGCCGCGCCCGGCGCCCTGGTAGGCGAAGGTGGCGTCGGTGAAACGGTCGCACAGCACCGTGGCGCCACGGGCCAGCGCCGGCGCGACGAGCGTCTGCACGTGGTCGCGCCGCGCCGCAAAGACGAGCAGGGCCTCGGTCAGCGCATCCATGCGGTCGTGCAGCACGATCTCGCGCAGCCGTTCCGCCAGTTCGGTGCCGCCCGGCTCGCGCGTGTGGACCACCTCGGCGCCGCGCTGCCGCAGCCGCTGCACCAGCGTGTCGATGTGCGTGGACTTGCCCGCGCCGTCGATGCCCTCGAAGGTGATGAATCGGCCGCTCACGGGCTGGGTTTCGGGGCTCTAGCGGCCGCGCTGGTACTTGTTGACCGCCCGATTATGCTCGGCGAGCGTCTCGCTGAATTCGCTGCTGCCGTCGCCGCGGGCGACAAAGTAGAGCGCCTTCGACGTGTCCGGCCGCACCGCCGCACGCAGCGAGGCCGCACCGGGCATGGCGATCGGCGTCGGCGGCAGCCCGGTGCGGGTGTAGGTGTTGAACGGTGTGTCGGCCTGCAGGTCGCGCTTGCGCAGGTTGCCGTCGAAGGCCTCGCCCAGGCCGTAGATCACCGTCGGGTCCGTCTGCAGCGGCATGCCGATGCGCAGACGGTTGACGAACACAGCCGCAATGCGGCCCCGTTCGGCCGCCGCGCCGGTCTCCTTCTCGACGATCGAGGCGAGGATCAGCGCGTCGTCGGCGCTGCGCAGCGGCAGGTCCGGCGTGCGCGCCGCCCAGGCTTCGTCGACACGCTGGCGCATCGCACGGTGCGCGCGCTTGAGCACGGCCAGGTCGGCGCTGCCCTTGCTGTAGGCGTAGGTGTCCGGATAGAAGCGCCCTTCCGGCATCTGGCCGGGGCTGCCGATCGCCTCCATGATCTGCGCGTCGCTCATCGCCGCCGTGGTCGGCTTGAGCGCATCGGCCTTGGCCAGCTCGGCACGGAACTGGCGGAAGGTCCAGCCTTCGATCAGGCGCACGGTGGCCAGGGTCTCGTCGCCGCGCACCATCTTCTCGAGCAGCGTGATCGGCGTGGTGCCGGTGCCGATCTCGTAGCTGCCGGCGCGGATGCGCTTGGCCTGCCCCGACCAGCGGAACCACTGGTACAGCGCCCAGGGCGGCGCCTGCACGCCGGCCCGGACCCAGCCGTTGGCGATGTCGCGCGGCAGTTCCCCCTGTTCGATGGACAACTCGACGCTGTCGGCCGCCAGCGGCAGGGGCTGATGCAGCCACCAGGCGACGCCCGCGGCGGCCGCGGCCCCGGCGAGCACGCCGAGCAGGATGATCCGGACCAGCCACTTGATCATGGCCGCTGCCCGCTGCGGCCGGTGCCGCGAGACCCCTGCACGATGCATCTCATGGCGGCTGATCATAATCGGCACATGCAGACCGACCTCGCAACGAATGGTGTCGCCACGCTGGGCCATTGGGGCGTGATCCGCGCCCGCGGTGGCGACGCCGCGCGCTTCCTCCACGGCCAGCTCACCAACGACGTGCTGACGCTGGATCGCCACCGCGCGATGCTGGCGGGCTTCTGCTCGGCCAAGGGCCGGCTGCAGGCCAGCTTCGTGGTCTGGCGCGGCGAGGGCGACGAGTTCCTGCTCGCCTGCTCGGCCGACCTGCTGGCGCCGACGCTGAAGCGCTTGTCCATGTTCGTTCTGCGCGCACAGTGCAAGCTCGGCGATGCGACGGCCGAACTGCCCCTGCGCGGCCTGGCCGGCGACGCGGCAGCGGCGTTGATCGGCGATTCGACCGTCTGGCAGCGCAGCGACACCGCGGCACGCACGCTGATCCGCCTGCCCGACGCCGCCGGCCATCGCCGTGCCCTGCTCGTCGGTGCGCCGCCCGAAAACACACCGGCGATCCCGCTGGACACCTGGCGCTGGCTCGAGGTGACCAGTGGCGTGCCGACGATCGAGGCCGCCACGGTCGAGCAGTTCGTGCCGCAGATGATCAACCTCGAACTGGTGGGCGGCGTCGACTTCCAGAAGGGCTGCTACCCGGGGCAGGAAGTCGTGGCGCGCAGCCAGTACCGCGGCACGCTCAAGCGCCGCATGTTCCTGTTCGATGTGGCCGCCGCGGCGAGCGCCGGGCAGGAGATCTTCCACAGCGCCGACCCCGGCCAGCCCGCCGGGCTGGTGGCCAACGCGGCGCCCTCGCCGGAGTCGGGCAGCCGGCTGCTCGCCGAAGTGAAGCTGGCGGCGCTGGAGGGCGGCACGCTGCACCTGGGCAGTGCCGAAGGCCCGGCGCTGCAGCGGCGCGAACTGCCTTACCGGGTGCCGCTCGAGAGCTCCGCCGCCGCCTGATCGGGCGCGCGGCAGACGGCACGGCAAAACTTCACGGGTGACCCCTGCGCCCGACTGGCGGAGCGGCGATGCAAGAGCTGTTCATCTACTATCGATCGCCAGTGCAACACGCCGATTCGGTGATGGCGACGGTGCATGGGTTCCAGGCACAACTGAGCCTCGATCACCCCGGCCTGCGGGCGCGACTGCTGCGCCGCCCCGAGGTGACGAAGGGCCAGATCACCTGGATGGAAACCTACTCGATTGCCACGATGAACGCCGGCTTCACCCTCGACGACGCAATGCAGCGGGAGATCGAATCCCATGCGGTCGGCCTGCGTGCATTCATCGACGGCGCGCGCCACACCGAGGTGTTCGTTCCATGTGCCTGTTGACGCTGGCGCTCGACGAGAGCCGCCGCTTCCCGCTGGTGGTCGCGGCCAACCGCGACGAGTTCTTCGCACGGCCCGCCGCGCGGCTGGCGTGGTGGACGCCTGAGCCGGGCGCGACGCAGATCCTCGGCGGCCGTGATCTCGACGCCGGCGGCACCTGGCTGGGCCTGAGCGCTGAAGGGCGCCTGGGCTTGCTGACCAATGTGCGCGACCCGTCGCGCCTGGACCCGAGTGCCCCCTCGCGTGGCCGCATCGTGCCGGAGTGGCTGGCCGCCCGCGAGCGCGTCGACCAGTTCTGGATGCGCACGGCGCTGGCCGGCTACAACGGCTTCAACCTGATCGCTGCGGATTTCGCGCTCGGCGAGTGCTACTGGGCGAGCAACAACGGCATGCACCCGCTGCGACTCGAGCGTGGCGTGTACGGGCTGTCGAATGCGGGCCTGGACACGCCCTGGCCCAAGGTCGTGGCGCTGAAGTCGCGCACGCGGGAGGCGGTTGCCGAGGCGGCCTCGCTCGACGAGCTGGCGTCGCGCCTGTTCGAGGCGCTGGCCGATCGAACCGTGCCCGGCGACAGTGCGCTGCCCGACACCGGCGTCGGGCTCGACAAGGAACGCATGCTGGCACCGGCCTTCATCCGCTCGCCCGACCATGCCTACGGCACGCGCTGCTCGACGCTGATCATCACCGAGCGGGTCAACCGCCACAACGTGACCCATGTGCTCGAACGCACTTTCTCGCCCCACGGCGGCATGGCGCTGCTGCGCCGCGCCACGCTGAACCACTGGCCGCCGCGCTACACCGCCGGCGACGCCGTGCCGGCCATGCAAGGCGGCGCGGTGTCGGAGTCGGAGATCGACGGTGCCGTGGTCGCGGCACCCGAGCGCCGCACTCGCGTGCGCAGCCTGCTGCGCCCCGACGCCAAGCGGCGCCGCAGCCCGACCACCGTCTCCGGCTGATCCGGTCGCGTCGATCCGGGCGCGCTAGAGCGTCCGCACCATCTCGATGTGCGGGATGCCCGCCTCCTCGAACTCGATCCCTCGCGCCGCGAATCCCGCGCGCACATAGAACGCGGCCGCGCTGGTCTGCGCATGCAGCAGCACCTCGTGATCGCCGCGGGCACGCGCAGCCTTCATCAGTGCCTCCAGCACCGCCTGGCCGACGCCGCTGCTGCGCACCGACGGGATCACCGCCATGCGGCCGATCTTGGCCACGCCGGGCACATGCTGCAGCAGCCGGCCCGTGGCCAGCGGCAGGCCGAAGCGGTTGCAGGCCACGGCGTGCAGGCATTCGGTATCGGCCTCGTCCCACTCCATCTCGGCCGGGATGCGCTGTTCCTCGATGAAGACGGCGGTGCGGATGGCGCCGGCATCACGCCCGAGCGTCGCCCAGTCGCCCAGCCGGACCTCGACCATGCCCTGCCCCGCTTCGTAGCCTTCGAGCACGGCGCGCAAGGACGGCGGCACCGGCCGCGAGGTCTGGCTGTGCGGGTCGGCGAACACGTAGATGAGCTCGCCGTGGACGAGCAGTTCGTCGCCGCGGAACACGCCGCCGAGGAACTGGATCGACGAGGTGCCGATGCGCGCACAGCGCATGCCGACCTCGAGCCGGTCGTCGTAGCGCGCAGAGGCGTGGTACTCGACAGTGGCCTTGCGCACGTAGAGGTCGCCGCCGAGCGATGCCATCGACTCCGCATAGGGCAAGGCGAGTGCCCGCCAGTAGCCGGCGACCGCGGTGTCGAAGTACATCAGGTAGTGCGCGTTGAAGACGATCTTCTGCGCGTCGATCTCCGCCCAGCGCACGCGCAGGCGGTCGAAGAACCGGAACTCGCTTCGTTTCATGGCTCGAAGGCCCTCCTCAACGCCGCGCCGAGCGCGGCCTGGGCCTGGCGCGCTTCGTCGAGAACGCGGCCCATCTTGATGAAATCATGCGTCACGCCGCGCACCAGCTCGAGCGTGACCTCGACACCCGCGGCACGCAGCCGGTCGGCGTAGGCGATGCCCTCGTCGCACAACGGGTCGCATTCGGCCACCAGCACGGTCGCCGCCGCGACGCCGTCGAGGTCGTCGGCATTCAGCGGCGCGAAGCGCCAGTCGCTGCGTTGCCCGCGGTCGATGTACTGGTCGAAGAACCACTCGATGGTGGTGGCGTCGAGCAGGAAGCCGTTGGCGAACAGGTGGTGCGAACCGGTGTCGGCCTGCGCCGTGGTGCCGGGCGTGATCAGCAGTTGTGCGCGCAGCGGCAGGCCGTGGTCACGCGCCATGATCGCTGCGACCGCGGCCAGCGTGCCGCCGGCGCTGTCGCCGCCGATGGCCACGCGCTGGGTGTCGAAGCCGAGCGAGTGTCCCTCGGCATGCAGCCAGCGCAGCGCAGCCCAGCTGTCGTCCACCGCAGTTGGAAAGCGGTGCTCCGGCGCGAGGCGGTAGTCGAGTGCGAGCACCTCTGCGCCGCTGTGCAGTGCCAGTTGCCGGCACAGGCTGTCGTGCGTCTCCAGGCCACCGATGGTGAAGCCCCCGCCGTGCAGGTACAGCAGCGTGCCGCGCGGCGTCTCGACGGGGCGGTAGCGCCGTGCGGCGAGTGGCACACCGTCGGCGCCGGGCACCTGCAGGTCTTCGACCTTGGCCAGCGGCGCGCGCGGCAGGTCCAGCACCTCGGCGCCTGTCACATAGGCGACGCGCGCCTGCTGCGGCGTCATCGTGTGGAAGGGCAGGCGCCTGGCGCGGCGGATGCGATCCAGCACGCCAGCCATGCGGGGAGTCAACAGATGGGTGCTCATGGCGCGCGGCAGTCTGCCACACACGCGGGTGCACCCGCTTGCACACGAGGCTTCGCTGCCTACACTCGTGGCCATGGCCTTCATCAACTACATCACCCAGATCCAGATCGACTTCGGCGCGGTGACGCTGCTGGCGCAGGAGTGCGAACGTGTCGGCATGCGCAAGCCGCTGGTCGTCACCGACGCCGGCGTGCGTGCAGCCGGTGTGCTCGACAAGGCACTCGCCGCGCTGGCCGCCCTGCCCCATGCGGTGTTCGACCAGACGCCGTCGAACCCGACCGAGGCGGCGGTGCGTGCCGCGGTTGCGGTCTACCGCGAGGCCGGCTGCGATGGCCTGGTCGCGGTCGGCGGCGGTTCGAGCATCGACCTCGCCAAGGGCGTCGCGATCGCCGCGACGCACGACGGCCCGCTGAAGACCTACGCGACCATCGAGGGCGGCAGCCCGAAGATCAGCGAGCGCGTGGCACCTCTGATCGCCGTGCCGACCACGGCCGGCACCGGCAGCGAGGTGGCCCGCGGCGCGATCGTCATCGTCGACGACGGCCGCAAGCTCGGCTTCCACAGCTGGCACCTGGTGCCCAAGACTGCGATCTGCGACCCCGAGCTGACGCTGGGCCTGCCGCCAATGCTGACGGCAGCGACCGGCATGGACGCGATCGCGCATTGCCTCGAAACCTTCATGGCGCCGGCGATCAACCCGCCGGCCGACGGCATCGGCCTGGACGGCCTGGAGCGCGGCTGGGCGCACATCGAGCGGGCCACGCGCCAAGGCAGCGATCGCGACGCACGCTGGCAGATGATGAGCGCGAGCATGCAGGGCGCGATGGCCTTCCAGAAGGGCCTGGGTTGCGTGCACAGCCTCAGCCACAGCCTCGGCGGGGTGAACCCGCGGCTGCACCACGGCACGCTCAATGCGGTGTTCCTGCCGGCGGTGGTGCGCTTCAACGCGCCGGCCGAGTCGATGCAGCGTGACCGACGCCTGCCGCGCATCGCCCACGCGATGGGCATCGGGTCATGCGACAGCGCCGGCACCGAAGTCGCCGAAGCGATCCGAGAGATGAACGCCCGCCTCGGCCTGCCCGCCGGCCTGGCGGCGATGGGTGTCGGCCCGGAACTGTTCGAGCGCATCATCGACGGTGCGATGGCCGACCACTGCCACAAGACCAACCCGCGCATTGCCACGCGCGAGGAGTATCGGCAGATGCTCGAAGACTCTTTGTGAGTCGATATCGCCCGCCGGCCAGCGCCGGGCCGCTCCCAAGCGGCCGGCGGACACCCTTGGGGGGTGGCTGCGGTACGCCGGAGCCGGGGGCTCAGAACACCGAGTCGCGGTCGATGCCGTTGCGCAGCATGCGCCGCTTCAGCTTGAGCAGCGCCTCCTGCTGGATCTGCCGGATGCGCTCGCGCGTCAGTCCGAGCCGTTCGGCCAGCACCTCGAGCGTCTCCGGTTCGCGGTCGCGCAGGCCATAACGGCCGGCCAGCACCTCGCGCTCCCGTTCATTGAGCTCGTCGAGGCCGTTTTCGAGCAGGCGCTCGACCTCGTTGGACAGCGTGAGGCTCATCGGATCGGTGGCGCCGTCGTCGGCCACGGTGTCGAGCACCGATTCCGAATTGCCGTCGGCCGGGTGGCGATCCAGCGGCGCGTCCAGCGAGGTCGGCTGCTCGGCAAAGCGCAGCAATTCGGCCACCTCGTGCACCGGCCGGCCGACTGCGGCGGCGACGTCCTCGACGCGCACCGGGCGCTCGCCGTCGATGCCGTCCGGCGCCTGCGCTTCCAGAGCGCGGCGTGCCTTCAGCACCTGATTCAGCTCACGCACCACATGCACCGGCAATCGCACCAGGCGCGCCTGATGCATGATCGCCCGCTCGATGCTCTGGCGTATCCACCACGAGGCATAGGTCGAGAAGCGGAATCCGCGTTCGGGCTCGAACTTGCCGATCGCGTGCATCAGGCCGAGGTTGCCCTCCTCGATCAGGTCGGGCATGGGCAGGCCGCGGCCGAGGTAGTTCTTCGCGATGCTGACGACCAGGCGCAGGTTGTGCTCGATCATGGCCTGGCGGGCCCCGAAGTCGCCAGCGCGTGCGCGCACCGCGGTGTCGTACTCCTGCTGCGGCGTCAGCAGCGGTGCGCGGCGAATCTCGCGCAGGTAGGTCTGCAGTGTGTTGCCGACCTCGCCCTCGCCCGCCGCGAGCACCGCCGCAGGCGGTTCCGCCCCGGGGGGCTCGTCATCGGCGTCAGGCGCGGGAATCTCGGAGGACGGGCCGTCACCGTCGCTCAGCGAATGGCCGTTGTACTTCGGCGGTGGGCTGACCGATGTCCCGTCGAGCGATGTGCGCTTTCTGGGCATGGTCGGTGTCCCTCGTGAGCGCCGTCAGCGCGGCGGCAACAACTTCGCCGGATCGACCGGCTTGCCCTGCTTGCGGATCTCGAAGTGCAGCAGCACCCGGTCGGAGTCGGTGTTGCCCATCTCGGCAATCTTCTGCCCGCGCTTCACGGCCTGATCCTCCTTGACGAGCAAGGTCTGATTGTGCGCGTAGGCGGTCAGGTAGGTGGTGTTGTGTTTCAGGATCACGAGGTTGCCGTAGCCTCGCAGGCCAGAGCCGGCGTAGACGACGCGCCCGTCGGCCGCGGCGAGCACCGGGTCACCGAGCTTGCCGGCAATGCCCATGCCCTTGCTCTTGCCTTCTTCGAAGACGCTGCTGATCGAACCGGCGGCCGGCCACATCCAGTTGACGTCGTCGTCACCCTCGCGTGCTGCTGCCGCGGTGGTGACCGGCGCGGGCGCCGCTGCCGGTGCGGGGGCCGCGCCGCTGGCCGCCACCGGCGTGGGCTTGGCATCGAGCGGTCGTGTCTCGGGCTTGGCGGCCGCCGTCACTGGACGAGTGGACACACCGGCATCGGTGCCCGGCGGTACCACGCGCAGCACCTGGCCGACCTCGATCACGTTGGCGTTGTCGAGGTTGTTCCACTTGACCAGGTCTTTCCAGTTCTGGCCGCTCTCGAGACCGATGCGGATCATCGTGTCGCCCGGCTTGACGGTGTAGTAGCCGGGCTTGCCTGCGTTCTCTGCACCGGGCAATGGCTTGGCCGCATCGGCCGCGGGCACGGCGGGTGCAGCACCCGGCGGCACTGCGCTGGCTGTGGCAGGGCTGCGATTGCCGACGGAGCGCTCTTCGACCGGCGCCGGGTGCCGCGACGTGGCGCAGCCGGCGAGCAGGACCGCGCACAGCGCGATCGCGCCGGGCTGGATGCCGCGCGTGGACGAGAGACTCACCTTCAGTTCATTCATGCGTCAACCACCGAGACCTGATTTTAGGGGCACGAACTTCACCGTTTCGTGAACGCTGTGTGCGTACCCATGTGCGTGGCGATCAACCACGACGAGAACCTGCCTGTGGGTGCGTGGCTCCTGCAGCGGGGCCACCAGGCGGCCGCCCACGGCCAGCTGTTCCAGCCACGCCGGCGGTAGCGCCTCACCACCGGCGGCAGCAATGATGCTGTCATACGGTGCATTGGGCGGGTGTCCCCGCATGCCGTCACCATACACCAGACGCAACTGCGTCAATCTCAGGGCCGCGAGATGCTCGCGAGCCTTGTCGTGCAGCGGGCGCAGGCGTTCGACCGAGATCACCTGCCTGCCCAGCCGTGCCAGCAGCGCGGCCTGGTAGCCGCAGCCGGTGCCGATCTCGAGCGCGCGGCCGATCGATCCGGCCGCACGCGCATTCTCGCCTTGCATCAGCAGCTCGAGCATGCGGCCGACGACCGATGGCTTGGAGATGGTCTGCCCGTGGCCGATCGGCAGGCTGGTGTCCTCATAGGCCTGCGTGGCCAGCGCTGCATCGACGAACAGGTGGCGCGGCACGCTGTCCAGCGCGGCGAGCACGGCCTCGTTCTGCAGTCCCTGCGCATGCAGGCGCTGCACCATGTTCCTGCGCACGTCGGCCGAGTCGAGGCCCAGCCCGGACGGCGACGTCCGGCGCGCCGCATCGGCATGGGCCTGCTGCAGCGGCGCCTGCGGGCGCAGCATCGGGCGGGTCCCGCCCGGCGCAGCGCCGACCCGGTCCAGCTTGAGCGGAAAGCGCGATCCCTTGGCGCTGCCGTCGCTCATGAACGCGAACCGGCCGCCCAGGCGTGCCAGGCCGGCAGCGCGGCATGGTCGGTCAGGTCCACCTGCAGCGGCGTGATCGATACCGCTCCGTTCGCGGTCGCGTGGAAGTCGGTGCCCTCGCCACCTTCGCGCGCGTCGCCGGCCGGGCCGATCCAGTAGATGGTCTCGCCGCGCGGGCTGGTCTGGCGGATCACCGGCTCGCTGGCGTGGCGCCGGCCCAGCCGCGTGACCTGTCTCGGCAGTTGATCGGCATCGGCGCGGTTCGGGATGTTCACGTTGAGCAGCCAGGCCGCACCGGCCGGCGGCTGGCGCAGCGCCTGCTCGATCACGGCCCGTGCCACCCGCGCGGCTGCATCGAGATGGCCCCAGCCCTTCTCGACCTGCGAGAACGCGATGGCCGGGATGCCGAACAGGAAGCCCTCCATCGCCGCGGCCACGGTGCCCGAGTAGAGCGTGTCGTCGCCCATGTTCGCGCCGTTGTTGATGCCCGAGACGACCAGGTCGGGCCGTTGTGGCAGCAACCCGGTGAGCGCGACGTGCACACAGTCCGAAGGCGTGCCGTTGATGTAGCGGAACGAGTTCACCGCGTCGCCGTGACCATGGCGGGCCGGATAGACCGACAGCGGCCGCGTCAGGGTCAGCGAGTTCGAGGTGCCGCTGGCGTTCTGTTCCGGGGCGACCACGTCGATCTCGCCGAGCCCGGCGCAGGCCTGGATCAGGGCTGCGATGCCGGGTGCCAGATACCCGTCGTCGTTGGCAATGAGGATGCGCATCGGCGCATTGTAGGGAGGCGTCGCGCAGGAGACGCCCGGCACTGTGCTTGATGCTTATCATCCGCCGCGACAACGATTGCATCCGAGGAGACGAGCATGCATGCCTGGCTGTGCGAGAACCCGACCGGCGTCGACGCCGTGGCCTGGAAGGAACTGCCGACGCCGCAGCCCGCGGCCGGCGAGGTGCTGATCGCGATCCGCGCGGCGAGCCTGAACTTCCCTGACCTGCTGATCGTGCAGAACAAGTACCAGATGAAGCCGAACCCGCCTTTCGTGCCGGGTTCGGAGTTCGCCGGCGTGGTCGAGGCGGTCGGCGACGGCGTGAAGCACCTCAAGCCCGGCGATGCGGTGGCTGCCTTCTCGGGCACCGGCGGTTTCGCCACGCATGCCTGCGTGCCTGCTGCTGTGGTGATGCCCCTGCCGCCGGGCTTCGCCTTCGACGACGCCGCCGCCTTCGTGCTGACCTACGGGACGACCCACCATGCCCTGGTCGACCGTGCTGCGCTGAAGCCCGGCGAGACCCTGCTCGTGCTCGGTGCGGCCGGCGGCGTGGGCACCGCGGCCATCCAGATCGGCAAGGCGGTCGGCGCTCGCGTGATCGCGGCGGCTTCCAGCGACGAGAAGTGCACGCTGTGCCGCGAGATCGGTGCCGACGAGACGATCAACTACACGAGCGGGAACATCCGCGACGAGCTCAAGCGCCTGACCGGCGGCAAGGGCCCGGACGTGGTCTACGACCCGGTCGGCGGCGACCTGGCCGAACCGGTGTTCCGCTCGATCGCCTGGCGCGGCCGCTACCTGGTGGTCGGCTTCGCGCAAGGTGGCATTCCCAGCCTGCCGCTGAACCTGGCCTTGCTGAAAGGCGCCTCGATCGTCGGCGTGTTCTGGGGCGAGTACGCGCGCCGCGAGCCGCAGGCCAACGCGCGGGCGCTGGGCGAACTGGCGCAGTGGTACGCACAGGGAAAGGTCAAGCCGGTGATCGACCAGCGGCTGCCGATGACGGCCCTGCCGCAGGCCTACGAGCGCATGGGCACCCGCCAAGTGCGCGGCAAGCTGGTGCTGGTCAACGGCTGAGCCACATCCCCCAAGGGCGGGAACTTCGTCACACTTCGACGGATTGCGCAACGGAGTGCGCTAACATGCAGCGCAAACGACAACGGCCGCTCAAAGCCGTGCTGGGTGGAGCATGTCAGTCAAAGTTCTCATTCTCGAAGACAACCCGGTGGCACGCAGCTTCCTGTGCCGCGTCGTCCGGGAAAGCTTCAGCGACGCGATTGCCATCACCGAAGCCGGTGACCTCGAGAGCGCCCGCCGACAGATCGGGCCGCTCGCGTCGCGGCAGGAGCCGGTCGATCCCTTCAAGCTGATCCTCGTCGACCTCGAACTGCCCGACGGCAACGGCATGGAGTTGCTGGCCGAGCTCTCCAAGTACCCGGCCACGAAGATCGTCACCACGCTGTACTCGGACGACGACCACCTGTTTCCGGCGCTGCAGTGCGGTGCTGACGGCTACCTGCTGAAGGAAGACCGCTTCGAGGTGCTGGTCGAGGAGCTGCAGAAGATCGTGCGCGGGCAGCCGCCGCTGTCGCCGGCCATCGCGCGCCGCCTGCTGACCCACTTCCGCCATGGCCCCGGCGGGCAGGCCGGAGACAGCTCCCCGGCGCCGCTGAACTCCGGTTTTCAGAGCAGCCGCCCGATGCCCATGGGCCGCGGTGCCCCGCTCGACCACGAGCGCCTGACCCCGCGCGAGAGCGAGGTGCTGACCTACCTCAGCAAGGGTTTCACGATCAAGGAGATCGCGAACCTGATGGGCATCAAGTGGTTCACGGTCAACGACCACATCAAGTCGATCTACAAGAAGCTCAACGTCTCCAGCCGTGCCGAGGCCGCCGTGCTGGCGAGCAAGCAAGGGCTGGTCTGACGCAGGCACAGCGCCGTGGCGCACGACGCACCGCAGGCGAGACACACGCGCCCGATTAGCGCATCCCCAGGGCCGCAGTCGACCCTGGGTCCGCTTGACTCCGTCCTCGAATCGAGTTTCGGCGAACGCCTGGCGCTGGCCGGTGACTCGATGTCGCGCTGGATGGGCTGGCGGCTCCGTCTGCTGGTCGTTGCCGCGCTGATCGGGTGCCTGGCGCTGTTCCTGCTGGCCCGCGAGATGGCGGCCCTGCCGCGCATCGACGCGAGCTGGCGCGCCTCGGCCAACGACCAGGTCGAGCTGGCCAAGGCGGCCGACCCGGTGCTGGCACCGATGGTCGGCCAGGTGCTCGTGGCCGTGCAGGCCGATGGGCGCACCGTCGAACTGCGCGATTCGCTGACCTTGCAGCGCTCGGCGCGCTGGGTGATCGACGACGAGGCGCGCGCGCGCCACCATCTGCTGCACGAGCAGCTCGACGACCTGCTCTCGCAGTCGGCGGTGCAACTGGTGTTCGCCGGCGGCCGCAGTGCGCTGGTGCAGACGGCACCGCGCGGCTTTTCCGGGCTGCCGGCGATGTACTGGCTGCTGTGCGCGCTGGCGTTGCTGTTGTACCTGGTCGCTATGGTCGTGCTGCTGGCCAAGCCGAACGGGCGCAACCTGCTCTATGCGCTGCTGGCCATCGCCCAGGCGGGCAACCTGGTCTTCATCGCCATTGAGACCACGCTCGACCTGGCCCTCCCCGCCGCCTTCGCGAACCTCAACCTGCCGATGCGCATCGGCTTCGATCTGGTCACCGCCGCGGCCATCGTGCATGCCGCGGCGCTGCACCCGCGCAGGCTGCCCCATGCCTTCGCGATTGCCGTCGTCGCGTGGCTGGGCGCCTTCGGCTTGACCGCCCTGGTCTCGCTCGGCAAGCTGCCCTTCGGCTGGTGGTGGGTGCAGGCCGCGGTGCTGGTCTATGGGCTCGCGATGGTGGCGTTGATGAGCTGGTCGTACCAGATCGAGCCGCACCCGTTCGCGACGGTGCTGCGGCGCTTCGGCCTGGTCACCCTGGCCACCTGGCTGCTGCTGACGGCGTCGCTCGCCGCCGCCGTCACCCACCCCGGTGTGCACCTGAACATCGCCTCGATCGGGTCGATGGTCTGGTACGTGTTCTTCGCATCGCTGCTGCTGCTGGTGCCCTTCCTGTCGCGCTCGCAGCAGATCATGCGCGAGTTCTCGATGCTGGCGGCCGTCAGCACGGTAGCGACCTCGCTGGACCTGCTCTTCGTCGCGGTGTTCTCTCTGGGCCAGTTCGCTTCGCTGACGCTGGCGCTGTTCGTCTCGCTGGCGGTGTACTCGGGCGCGCGCCAGTGGATCCTCAACCAGCTCATGGGCAGCAACATGCTGACCACCGAGCGCATGTTCGAGCAGCTCTACCGAATTGCCCGCGAGGTCGAGGCGCACCCCGAACGAACCGCGATGCTGCTGTCGGAACTGCTGCGCGAGCTGTTCGAACCGATGGAAGTGGTGCTGGCCGAGCGCTCGGTCAGCGCGACGCGCGTCTCGGGCGATGGGTCGACCCTGGTGATTCCGGTGCCTTCGCTGGGCGACGACACGCCGGCCACCGGGTCGATCGTGATCCGCTTCGCCAACCGCGGCCGCCGCCTGTTCACCTTCGAGGACGCGCGCCTGACCGCGCGCATCGTCGAGCAGCTGCGACGAGCCGTGGCGTTCGACAAGGCCGTCGAGCAAGGCCGCAGCGAAGAGCGCGCGCGCCTCGCGCAGGACCTGCACGACGACATCGGTGCGCGGCTGCTGACGCTGATGTACAAGGCGCAGTCGCCGGAGATGGAAGAGTACGTGCGCCACACGCTGCAGGACCTGAAGACCCTGACGCGCGGGCTGGCCGCGCCGAACCATCGGCTCTCGCATGCTGCTGCGGAGTGGAAGGCCGACCTGACGCAGCGCCTGACTGCGGCCCATGTGCAACTGGACTGGACCTTCGAGTGCGACGAGGACATCCTGCTGACGGTGGTGCAGTGGTCTGCGCTGACGCGCGTGCTGCGCGAGCTCGTGAGCAACGCCATCGCCCATGCGCGCGCGATGCACGTCGAGGTTTCACTGACGCTGCGCAACGATCGCCTCGACCTGCAGGTGCAGGACAACGGCGAAGGCCGCAACCCGCGCGCGTGGTCTCACGGGCTGGGTCTGGGCGGCGTGCGCAAGCGCGTGAAGCAGCTCGGTGGCGAGGTCGAGTGGCGCGAGCTGAGCCCGCGCGGCATCGGCTGCCGGGTGACCATCCGCGAGTTGTCGTCGCGCGCCTGACCCGCCCAAGAAAAAGCCGGGCGCTGGGCCCGGCTCTTCTGCTCATTCGGTGGGGTGGCTGATGGGACTCGAACCCACGACGACAGGAATCACAATCCTGGACTCTACCAACTGAGCTACAGCCACCGCAGAGCCCGTGAGTATAACCGAGCCGACCTCGGCTTCAGTTGGCCGACGGTGCGCTGGCGGCCACGGCGGCGGCTGGCAGCGTCTTGGCGTTCAGTCGCGTCTTCAGGGTGGCGTAGTAGGCTTGCGCCTCGGCGTCGCCCCAGGCCTGCCCGAACTGCGCCTGCAGGCGCTGCGGGTCGCCGGTGGCCGGATCGCGGGGGAGGATCTTCGAGACCTTCACGACGGCGTAGCCCTGCGTGCCCTGGTCGACGCCGACGATGGCCGGCAGCTTGGCGCCCGGTGCGCGCAATGCGGCGTCGAGCACCTCGCGCGGCACGTCCCGGGTGGCTCCGGTGCGCGACACTGTGAGGGTCGGGGCCTGCAGTGCCGTGTCTGGTGCCTTCTGCAGTTCGGCCAGCCGGGCCTCGCCGTCCTTGCGCGCCAGCGCGGCCGCCTGCCGTGCAGCGACCTTCTCGCGCACCGACGCCTTCACCTCGTCGAACGGACGCTGGCGTGCCGCCTGATGTTCGACGACGCGGCCCGAAGCCAGCTGGTTGGCCCCAACCTCGATGGCTTCAACGTTGCGCTTGTTCTTCACCGAGTCGGTCGAGAACAGGGCTTCGAGGAATTTGACATTGGCCAAAGCGCCGGAAGCGCCGGGCGCCGGGGTGCGCTTCACGTCCTTGGCGGTGCGGACTTCGAGCTTGAACTTCTCGGCAGCCGGCTTGAGGCTGTCGGACTGCTCGTAGACCATGTTGGTGAACTCGACCGCCGCGGCGGCGAAGCGCGTCTGCGCCTGCTGCTTCTTGGCCTCGTCCTCGATCTCGGCGCGCACCTGCTCGAAGCTCTTCTTCTCGCCGCCGCGGGCGTCGGTGACCTGGATGATGTGGTAACCGAAGTCGCTTTCGACCACGCCGCTGATCTCGCCGCGCTTCAGGCCGAAGGCCGCGTCCTCGAAAGGCTTGACCATCGCGCCGCGACCGAAGAAGTCCAGATCGCCGCCGCGCTGCGCCGACCCGGGGTCGTCGCTGTTCTTGCGCGCGACGTCGGCGAAGCTGCCGGGCGCCTTCTTCACCTCGGCGAGCAGCTGCTCGGCCTTGGCCTTGGCCTTCTCGCGTTCGGCGGCCGGCGCACTCTTCTCCGCCTTGATCAGGATGTGGCTTGCGCGGCGCTCTTCCGGTGTCGAGTAGCGCTTCTCGTTCTCGGCGTAGTACTTGCGCAGTTCGTCTTCGGGCACGGTGATGCCCTTCTTGATCGACTCGAGGTCGAGCACCAGGTACTCGATCGTCGACTGCTCAGGCGCCTCGAACTGCGCGGCGTTCTCCGGAGCCTTGTAGTAGGCCTCGAGGTCCGCGTCGGTCGGCGTGACCTTGGCGAGGTAGTCCTTGGTGTCGAAGTGCTGCACCTGGATCTCGCGCTGCTGCAGCAAGGCATCGAAGGCGGCGTTGGTGATGGTCGCCGGGCCGAAGGCGGTGGCGCCGACGCCCTGCAGCACCTGGCGCTGCGTGGCATCCTGGCGCATGCGGGTCTCGAACATCTCGGGGCTCATGCCTTGCGCCCCGAGCAGCGCCTTGTACGCATCAACGTCGAAGCTGCCGTCGGGCTTCTTCAGCGAGGCCAGCTGCGGGATGGCCAGCAGCTCGCGCTGCAGCCTTTCGTTGGTGGTGACGAGGTGAAGCTTCTCTGCCGCGGTCAGCAGCACACGCTCGCGCAGCAGACCATCCAGCACCTGCTGCTTCATCTCGGGCGTGTCGAACAACTTCACGTCGACGCCGGGCATCTGGCGGCGCACACGCTCGACCTGCTCGCGCTGCGCGGCATTCCACTCGGCCTGGGTGATGTTGTGCCCATCGACCTTGGCGACGGGCTCGTTGTCGCCGCCGGTGAAGCGGCTGTAGCCCTGGATACCGAAGAAGACGAAGGACGGGAAGATGAGCAACACCAGCACGAACTGAAGGATGCGGGTGTGCTTGCGGACGAAATCGAACATCGGGCGCCTCGATCGACAACGGGAGGTCCAGATGCGACAAAGGCGAACCTCGGTTCGCCTTCGGATCTGGACAGCTGCCGGGATTCTATCGCAGGCCTTGCGGGCCGGCCGGCGTGGCCCCTGGGGGCCGGTGGTGGGTGCTGAGGGGTTCGAACCCCCGACCTACGCCTTGTAAGGGCGCCGCTCTACCAGCTGAGCTAAGCACCCGCGGAACCACTGCAATCAGTTCAGCGCATCCTTCAGGGCCTTGCCCGGACGGAACTTCGGAACCTTGGCCGCCTTGATCTTGATCGTGGCGCCGGTGCGCGGATTGCGGCCACTGCGCGCGGCACGCTTGCCGACGCTGAAGGTGCCGAAGCCGACCAGCGAGACACTGTTGTTCTTCTTCAGCGTCTGCTTCACGCCGCCGATCATGGCTTCCAGGGCGCGCGTGGCCGCAGCCTTGGAGATATCCGCCTGACGGGCGATGTGCTCGATCAATTCAGACTTGTTCACGGGTTTTCCCCCTCTCAATAGGTTCTCGAACGGAATTCGGTGGGTGTCTGGCGCGCACCAGGACGCGGTACGTCGGGCGCGGGTCATTACAAGCCGTGCCCCCGAGGCTGTCAAGGGCGGAGGCGGATTCTATGCGCAATCATTTGCTACCTCGGTGCGCCACGAACACGCTCGCGTGATGCGCGTCATCGCCCATCGCGAACGACCAGTGCGACACCGGCTGCGGTCAGCGCCATGCCGAGCATCATGAGCGGGGTGAAGGCTTCGCCGAACAGCAGCCAGGCCATTGCCGCAGTGCATGGCGGCACGAGGTAGAGCAGGCTGGTCACCTGCGTCGCCGCACCGCGCTGGATCAGCAGGTACAGCAGAGAACTGCCGCCGAGCGTGAGCGCGAGGACCGACCAGGCCATCGCCACCATCAGTTCGGGATGCCATTGCACGGGCTCGTGTTCGAGCAGCAGCGCCAGCGGTGCCGAGACCACGAACGCGGCGATCAACTGAACGGTGCTGGCCGCACGCACATCGGCCACGCGAACATGCCGCTTCTGGTACAGCGTGCCGGCAGTGATGGCCAGCAGCGCCCCGACGGCGAGCGACAGGTTCGCTGAAGTGATCTCGCCCACGCCGAGCTTGCGCCAGACGACGAGGATCAGCCCGCCCAGGCCGAGCAGCAGCCCGAGCCACTGGCGCGTCGACACGTGGCTGCGCTCGCCGGCGGTGGCACTCAGCCAGAGCGCCGTCAGCACCGGCTGCAGGCCGACCAGCAGCGCGACGGTGCCCGCCCCCATGCCGCTCTTGACGGCCGACCACACGCCGCCGAGGTAGCCGGCATGCATCAGCACACCCGAGATTGCCAGGGGCCGCCATTGCGCCCGCTCGGGCCAGGCGACACGAGACCAGCGCATCCAGGCGACGAAGCACAGCACCGACAGCGCGTAACGCACCGAGAGGAAACCCAGGGCGGGCGAATGCGGCATGCCCAGACGTGCGACCACGAAGCCGGTGCTCCAGATCAGCACGAACACCCAGGGCATCGCCCGCAGCAGCAGGCGCTGGTCGACGGTCACCGTCAGCGCGCCTTGGCGCGGATCTCCGGCAGCGCCTTCTGCAGGTAATAGACCATCGACCAGATGGTCAGCACGGCGGCGACGAGGATGAGCGCCGTGCCCCACCAGTGTGTGTCGATCAGGCCGAACAGGCGCCCGTCGTAGAGCAGGAACGGGATGGCGACCATCTGCACGACCGTCTTCAGCTTGCCGAGCATGTGCACCGCCACGCTGCGCGAAGCGCCGATCTGCGCCATCCACTCGCGCAGTGCCGAGATGGCGATCTCGCGGCCGATGATGACCAGCGCGACCAGTGCGTGCAACCGGTTGAGGTGAACGAGCACCAGCAGCGCGGCACAGACGAGGAACTTGTCGGCCACCGGGTCGAGGAAGGCGCCGAACGACGAAGTCATGTTGAGCCGGCGCGCCAGGTAGCCGTCGGCCCAGTCGGTCAGTGCGACGACGACGAACAGCACCGTCGCCATCAGGTTCTGCGCGGCGGGCTCGATCTCGAGATAGAACAAGCCGACGATCAGCGGGATCGCGACGATCCGCGCCCAGGTCAGCAAGGTCGGCAGGTTGAAGAACATCGGCCGATTGTGCCGAAGTTCTCCGCCCTGCCGCCCCGGGCGCGGCAAGACCTACAACTGGCCTTCGGTCAGCGTGTCGAGCTGGAACTTGCCGCTCTTGTCGACCAGCCAAGTCTCGGTGTACTTCACCGTGCCCAGGCGCGCCGGTGCGGGCAGCGGCGAGGCCTTGCGGATCAGCTCGCGCACCCGCGCCGTGACATCGGGCGCATGGCTGGGCGCGCGGATCATGCGCACGTCGCGCACGTGGCCGTTGGCGTCGATCTCGGTCTCGACGACCGCGATGGCATGCAGCAGCGGCGGCAGCTTGCCCTTGTAGATGCTGTCGGGGTAGGCCGCATAGATGGCGCGGGCGCCGTCCTGCCGGTAGGCCTTCTCGCTGGTGGCGTGCGACACGCGGCCCGACGGCGCTGCAGCGGCAGGCGGCGGCGGGGCAGGCGCGCGCACCACCGGGGCCGGTGCAGGCGCCGGCGCTGGTGCGGGCGGCGGCGGGCTGGCACAGCCGGCCACCAGGGCCATCAGGGCCAGCGCGGCCAGCGAGAGGCCGGCTTTCGACTCAATGCAACGCACGATAGATCTCCTCTGCGAGTTCACGCGATATTCCGTCCACGCTGGCGAGGTCGTCGACACTCGCCTGCCCCACGCCACGCACGCCGCCGAAGCGCTGCAGCAGTCTCGCACGCTTGCGCGGGCCGACACCGGGGATCTCCTCGAGCCGGCTGCCTCCAGTGCGAACACTTGCACGGCGCGCGCGCATTCCTGTGATCGCGAAGCGGTGCGCCTCGTCGCGGATCTGCGCCACCAGCATCAGCGCGGCGGAGTCGCGCCCCAGGTAGACCTTCGGCCGGCCATCGGCAAACACCAGTTCCTCGAGGCCGACCTTGCGGCCCTCGCCCTTCTCGACGCCGACGATGAGCCCCAGGTCCAGGCCGAGTTCCTCGAACACCTCGCGCGCCATGGCCACCTGGCCGCGGCCGCCGTCGACCAGCACCAGGTCGGGCAGCCTCGCCGTGCCGGCGTTCGCGGCCTCGGCCAGCTTGGCGTAGCGCCGCGTCAGCACCTGGCGCATCGCGGCGTAGTCGTCGCCGCCGGTGATGCCTTCGATGTTGTAGCGGCGGTACTCGGCGTTGCGCATGCGGTGGTTCTCGAACACCACGCACGATGCCTGCGTCGCCTCGCCGGCGGTGTGGCTGATGTCGAAACACTCGATGCGAAAGGTGTCGAGGTTCTCGACAGCGAGGTCGAGCGCGTCGACCAGCGCGCGCGTGCGGGCCTGTTGTGAGCCCTCCTCCGCCAGCAATTGGGCGAGCTTGAGCTGCGCACCCTGGATGCACATGTCGAGCCAGGCGCGGCGGGCTTCGCGCGGCTGATGCTGTGCGCTGACGCGGATGCCGGACTGCATCGACAACGCCTCGATCAGTGCCTTGTCGACCGCGTGGCTGAGCACCAGCAGTGGCGGCACGGGCGCATCGAGGTAGTGCTGCGCGATGAAGGCCTCGAGCACCTGCACCTCCGGCAGCGGGCGCTCGCCCTGCCCGCTGCTCCATTCGTCGTCGCCCGCGAGCACCGTTCCCTCTTCGACATGCGCGGGGAAGTACGGCCGGTCGCCCAGGTGGCGGCCACCGCGCACCATCGCGAGGTTGACGCAGGCCTTGCCGCCTTCGACGCGCACCGCGAGGATGTCGGCGTCCCGCGTCGTCATCGCGCTGTTGTCCTCGACCGACTGGCGGTGCAGCACGCGAGACAGCGCGCCGAGCTGGTCGCGGATCTCCGCCGCCTTCTCGAACTGCAGCGCGTCGGCGTGCGCCATCATCTGCGCCTGCAGCGCGCCCATCACCTCCTGCTCGCCGCCGAGCAGGAAGCGTTCGGCGTTGCTCACGTCGCGTGCGTAGTCGACTTCATCGATCAGCTTCACGCACGGCCCGGAGCAGCGCTTGATCTGGTAGAGCAGGCATGGCCGCGTGCGATTGGCGAAGACGGTGTCCTCGCAGGTGCGCAGGCGGAACACCTTCTGCAGCATCTGGATCGACTCCTTCACCGCCCAGGCGCTCGGGTAGGGCCCGAAGTAGCGGTGCTTCTGGTCGACCGCGCCGCGGTAGTAGGCGATGCGCGGAAAGCGGCCGGAGACGATCTTCAGGTACGGGTAGCTCTTGTCGTCGCGGAACAGGATGTTGTAGCGCGGCGCCAGCGTCTTGATCAGGTTGTTCTCGAGCAGCAGCGCCTCGGCTTCCGAGCGCACCACGGTGGTCTCGAGCCGCGCGATCTTGCCGACCATATGGCCGATGCGCGTGCCGCCATGGTCCTTGTGGAAGTAGCTCGAGACGCGCTTCTTCAGGTCGCGCGCCTTGCCGACATAGAGCACGCCGCCTTGCGCGTCGAAGTAGCGGTAGACGCCGGGCAGGCCCGGCAAGGCGGCCACCTCGTCGAGCAGCCGCGCGCGCGCGTCGTCGCCCGGGGTGTCGGCAGGGGTCGTCGTTTCCATCGGCGCGGATTATCGAGCCGGATAATCCTCCGCCATGCTCTGGGACCTGTTCTGCCGCGTGGTCGACAACCACGGCGATCTCGGCGTCTGCTGGCGACTGGCGGCGGATCTGGCCGCGCGCGGCGAGCGGCTTCGGCTGTGGGTCGACGATGCTTCGGCGCTGGCCTGGATGGCGCCGCAGGGTGCGCATGGCGTCGAGGTTCGCGCCTGGGCGGACGCGCAGCGCGAGGGCAGCGTCCCTGGCGATGTGGTGATCGAGGCCTTCGGCTGCGATCCACCCGACGGCTTCGTCGCCCGCATGGCCGCGATGGCACGGCCGCCCTGCTGGATCAATCTCGAGTACCTCAGCGCCGAGGGCTACGTCGAGCGCAGCCACGGCCTGCCTTCGCCGCAGTCCAGCGGGCCGGGCTCGGGGCTGCGGAAGTGCTTCTTCTACCCGGGGTTCACCGTGCGCACGGGCGGGCTGCTGCGCGAGCCGGATCTGCTTGCCCGTCGAGCCGGTTTCGATGCCGCCGGCTGGCTCGCAGGCCAGGGGCTGGTGCCGCAACCCGGCGAACGGGTGGTCAGCCTGTTCTGCTACGAGAACGCGGCAATGCCGGCCGCTATCGAGTCGCTGGCCTTGAATCCGACCCTGTTGCTGACCACACCGGGGCCGGCGACGCAGCAACTGCGCCGGATGCTCGACGCCGGCCAGCCGCGCCCCCGAGTGATCGAACTGCCCTGGCTCGCGCAAGGCGACTACGACCACCTGCTGTGGTCCTGTGACCTGAACTTCGTGCGTGGCGAGGATTCGTTCGTGCGCGCCCAGTGGGCCGGCGCACCGTTCGTCTGGCAGATCTATCCGCAGTCCGACGGTGCCCACGAGGTGAAACTCGAGGCCTTTCTCGACGCCCATCTGGCCGGCGCCGAGCCCGGCTTCGCCAGCGATCTGCGCGCGCTGTGGCGCTACTGGAACGGCCTGGGCGGTGCGCTGCGCTGGCCCGAGCCCGCCGCCTGGCGCCGCCATGCACTGCAGTGGCGCGAGCACCTGGTCGCGCAAGCCGACCTCGGCACCCAGCTGCTCGGATTCGTTCGCGAAAAGCGCTAGAATTGCGGGCTTTGCGTCGGCAGGGAAGACCCGCGCGACGCCACCCCAGGTGCCCGGCGCCCTCATGCCGAGAGTCACCCGCAACACCGGAAGTCACCATGAAGATCGCACAGGAAATCCGCGCCGGCAACGTGATCATGCAGGGCAAGGACCCGATGGTCGTGCTCAAGACCGAATACAGCCGCGGTGGCCGCAACGCCGCCACGGTGCGCATGAAGCTCAAGAGCCTGCTGAACAACTCGGGCACCGAAGTCGTCTTCAAGGCCGACGACAAGATGGACCAGATCGTGCTGGACAAGAAGGAGTGCACCTACTCCTACTTCGCCGACCCGATGTACGTCTTCATGGACACCGAGTACAACCAGTTCGAGGTCGAGGCCGAGAACATGGGTGACGCGATCAGCTACCTGGAAGACGGCATGTCCGTCGAGGTGGTGTTCTATGACGGCAAGGCGATCTCGGTCGAACTGCCCACCTCGGTGGTGCGCGAAGTGACCACCGAACCGGCCGTCAAGGGCGACACCTCTGGCAAGGTGATGAAGCCGGCGAAGATCGCCACCGGCTTCGAGATCGCCGTGCCGCTGTTCGTCGAAAACGGCGACAAGATCGAGATCGACACCCGCACGCACGAGTACCGCAAGCGGGTCTGACCTGGCACTGCTGCCGCACAACGGGCGCCTTCGGGCGCCCGTTTCGTTGGGGCCGCCACTTCTTCGGCATCATCACGGGCCATGCCGTTCGACTTCACCGCCGTCACCGCGCCGTTCCGCATGCAGCCGGGGCTGCGCCCGCTGCCACCTGGAGCCTCGCAGCTCACGCCCAACCGGCTCGGCGACAGGGCGCTGACCGAGAAGCTGCTCGTGCTCGCGCGCCATGCAGAGCAGGCCCTGGTGGCGGCCGCCGGCTTCGACGCCACGCCGGCGTTGCAGCGACTGTGCGAACAGGCCGCCGCCGAGCATCCGCAGGCCTGGCGGCGCCGCGGCCCGTCGGGCTGGGACGCTGCGCTGCTCGGGTGGTCGATCGACACCGACACCTTCGCCGTGCAGGGCAATGGCGCGCCGGACATCGGCGCCTGCCTCGCCGCGCTGCCGGCACCGTGGCGTCTGGCCGGCTTGCTGAGCCTGGCATTCGCCGAGGACTTCGCCGTGATCGACGGCAACACCGCACGCATTCCCTGGCTCGCCGTCTGCCTGCCCTCGCACTGGGCGCCGCAGGACAAGGTCGGCCGCCATTTCGCCGAGGTCCACGCGCCCGTCGCAGACAACCGCCTGCTGCTCACCGCCAGCGATCACCTGGCCCGGCTGGTGACTGGCGCGCAGCGCTGGGAACGCTTCGTCTGGACGATCACGCCCGAGCCGCGGCTGGACATGCACCCGCTTCGCGTTCCCGCGTCGCGCTGGCCGGAGCAGGCCGATGCCGCGGCGCTGGCGGGGCTGGCGAACTTCCGCAGCGAACGGCAGTCCTTCATCCCGTTGCCCGATGCGCGGCAGGCCATCTTCACCATCCATGTCGAAAGCCGCCCTCTGGTCGAGGCCGTCGGCACGCCCGAGCAGGCGGCAGCCGTGCATGCCGCGCTGGCCAGCATGAGCGACGCCGTGCTCGCCTACCGAGGCCTGGCGAGCGCGCGCGACCGCCTGCTCGAGTGGCTGGCCGCGAGGCAATGAAGACTGCGCCGATCGTCGCCGCGCAGATCGAGACCAACGCCGACGGCCTGCCCTTCGCGACCGCGTTCGGCGACGTGTACCACCCGCGCGCCGGCGCCGTCGAGCAGGCCCGGCACGTCTTCCTGGCCGGCAACGGCCTGCCGCAGCGCTGGGCGGCGCGCGAACGTTTCGTGATCGCGGAGACCGGCTTCGGGCTGGGCAACAACTTTCTCGCCACCTGGGCGGCCTGGCGGTCTGATGCGCAGCGCTGCGAACATCTGCACGTTCTCTCGGTCGAACTGCATCCGCCCCGCGCCGAGGACCTGGCGGCCTGGCCGCGCGACGCGGTGGTCCGGCCGCTCGCCGACGAACTCGTGCGGCAGTGGCCGCCGCTCGTGCCGGGGCTGCACACGCTGCACTTCGAGACCGGGCGGATCCGACTGCACCTGGCCTTCGGCGACGTGGCCGACTGGCTGCCCGAGTGGGTGGCGCGCGTCGATGCCTTCTTCCTCGATGGCTTTGCCCCCGATCGCAATCCGCGCATGTGGGAGCCGCGGCTGCTCAAGTCGCTCGCGCGCTTGGCCGCGCCGGGCGCCACCGCATCCACCTGGTCTGTGGCCCGGCCGGTGCGCGACGGCCTGCGCGCCGCCGGGTTCGAGGTTCGCAAGGTCCCGGGCCACGGCGGCAAGCGCGACATCACCGTGGCGAACTTCGTGCCGCCCTCGACACGCCGCTCCGCCCCGCCCGGCCGTCCGCAGGTGCGCGAGGTCGAGCGGCACGCGCTGGTCATCGGCGGCGGGCTGGCCGGCTGCGCCGCCGCCTGGGCGCTGGCTGAACTGGGTTGGCGCAGCACCGTGCTCGAGCGACATCCGGCGCCGGCCAGCGAAGCATCAGGCAACCCGGCCGGCCTGTTCCACGGCGTCGTGACGCGTGACGATGGCCTGCACGCCCGCTGGCACCGCGCCGCGGCACTGGCCTTCGCCCCGGTCGCGCGGGAGGCGATCGCCGAGGGCGTGCCCGGTGCCGTCGACGGCCTGCTGCGGCTAGAGCACGCGTTCCAGGATGTCGACGCGATGCGCAGCCTGCTGCAGCGCCTCGGCCTGCCTCCGTCGTACGTCGATGCGCTCGACGCGGAGGAAGCCTCGCGCCAGGCAGGCCTGCCCTTGGCCGGCCCGGCCTGGTTCTATCCCGGAGGCGGCTGGCTGGCGCCGGGTGCGCTGTCGGCCTGGTACCTGCGCCGCGCGGGGCCGCTCGTGCAGTGGTGCGGCGACGCGGAAGTCGCCCAGCTGCGCAACGAGGGCGCGGTCTGGTCGGCCATCGATTCGCGCGGCGAGGTGCTTGCCTCGTCGACCACGGTGGTGCTGGCCAACGGCTCGGAGGCGATGCGCCTGCTGGCCACCGAGCACTGGCCGATCGAATCGATCCGCGGGCAGATCAGCATCGCCCCGGCCGCCTCGCTGCCGCTGCCACGCGTGCCCGTGGCCGGTTCGGGCTACCTGCTGCCCGCCGTGGATGGCCAGGCGGTCTTCGGCGCCACGACGCAGCGGGACGACAACGACTCTTCAGTGCGCGAGGCCGACCACGCCATCAACCTCGAGCGGCTGGCCGCGCTGACGGGTGAGCATGCGGCTCTGCAGCCTGATGAACTGACGGGGCGGGTAGGCTGGCGCTGCACGGCGGTCGACCGCCTGCCGGTCATCGGCGCGGCGCCAGACGAGGCGTCATCCGCCGTGGGTTCTGCCGATCAGCCGCGCTTCGTGCCGCGCCGCGACGGGCTGTTCGTGTTCACCGCACTGGGCTCGCGGGGCATCGGCATGTCGGCACTGGGGGCAAGGCTGATCGCAGCCTGGGTGACTGCCGCGCCGTCGCCGGTGGAGGCGAGCCTGATGGACGCCGTCGACCCCGCCCGCTTCGCGGCGCGGGAGCGGCGCAAGTCGCTCAGTTCGAGCCCGGCGCCGGTTCGGACGGCGTGACGGCCTCGCCGTCGGCCTCGGGGGACTCGCCCTCGCCGGCGGGGCCGCCGCCGGTCTTGCGTTCGGCCTTTTCGCGGGCCTTCTCTTCCTTCTTCTTCTTCTTTGCCAGCTCGCGCTGGCGCTTCTCGTACGAATAGTTCGGCTTCGCCATGCGTGCGGTCCTTCCCGGAGTGATCGGCGCCTCGCGACGCGACAGGCGCGAGGTTACGCGCTTTTCGGCGCCGCGCGCCGCGAGGCATTCAGAAACTGAGTGTCTTCACGCCCTGTGCTGTGCCGAGCAGGCACACGCGTGCACGATGCCGCGCGAAGATGCCCACCGTCACCACGCCGGGCCATTGATTCACTTCCTGCTCCGTCGCCAGCGGGTCGGTGATGGACAGGCCCCTGACGTCGAGGATGCAGCCGCCGTTGTCGGTGACCACGCCTTCGCGCAGCACCGCCTCACCGCCCAGCGACGCGAAGCGCCGCGCCACCTGCGCGGTGGCCATCGGGATCACCTCCACCGGCAGCGGGAAGCGGCCGAGCGTCGTCACCAGCTTGGACTCGTCGGCGATGCAGACGAAGCGCTCGGCCAGGTCGGCGACGATCTTCTCGCGCGTCAGCGCGGCGCCGCCGCCCTTGATCATGTGGCCGCCGTGGTCGATCTCGTCGGCGCCGTCGATGTAGACCGGGATGCGCTCGACGCTGTTGCTGTCGAGCACGGTGATGCCATGCGCCTGCAGCCGCTGCGTGCTCTTCTCGCTGCTCGAGACGGCGCCGGCGATGCGGTCCTTGATCGTGGCCAGCGCATCAATGAAGCAGTTCACCGTCGAGCCCGTGCCCACGCCGACCATGCTGCCGGGTTGCACGTAGGCCAGCGCGGCCTGGCCGACGAGGGCCTTGAGTTCGTCCTGGGTCATGGGGTGGGCGGTCGATTGGCAGGGGTTTGAGACAATCCGCGGATTATCCCCGGACCCTTGTGCATGGCCTTCGTCCCCTACCCGCTGGCGCGCTCCTTCCTCTTCGAACTCGATCCGGAACGTGCCCACGACCTCACGCTCGGCGCGCTGGCGCGCATCCAGCACACGCCGCTGCTGTGCACGGTCGCGCAGACGCGCATCGATGACCCGGTGACGGTGGCCGGCCTGCGCTTCCCGAACCGCATTGGCCTCGCCGCCGGGTTGGACAAGAATGGCCGCTGCATCGACGGCCTGGGGGCGATGGGCTTCGGCTTCGTCGAGGTCGGCACGGTCACGCCCAAGGCGCAGCCGGGCAACCCGAAGCCGCGCATGTTTCGCCTGCCGCAGGCCCGCGCGCTGATCAACCGGCTGGGCTTCAACAACGACGGGCTCGATGCGTTTCTCGCCAATGTCGGGCGCGCCAGCTTCCGTGCCAAGGGAGGCATCCTCGGCCTGAACATCGGCAAGAACGCCGCCACGCCGATCGAGCGTGCCGTCGACGACTACTTGATCGGCCTGGCCGGTGTTTACCCGCACGCGGACTACGTGACGGTCAACATCTCCAGCCCGAACACGAAGAACCTGCGCGCGCTGCAGAGCGACGAAGCGCTCGATGCGCTGCTCTCGGCGGTGCAGGAACGCAAGGCGGCGCTGCAGCGTGAGCACGGCCGCAGCGTGCCGGTGTTCGTGAAGATCGCCCCCGACCTCGAGGAAGCCCAGGTCCGGGTGATCGCGGCGACGCTGCGCAAGAACGGCATCGATGGCGTGATCGCGACCAACACCACCATCGCCCGCGATGCGGTCAAGCATTTGCCGCACGGCGAGGAGGCCGGTGGCCTCTCCGGCGCACCGGTGTTCGAGGCGAGCAACCGGGTCATCCGGCTGCTGCGCGCCGAACTGGGCAGCGCCTACCCGATCATCGGCGTGGGCGGCGTGATGAGTGGTGCCGATGCGGCGGCCAAGCGCGATGCCGGCGCCGACCTGGTGCAGATCTACACCGGCTTTATCTACGGCGGCCCGCCGCTGGTGACCGAAGCCGCGCGTGCACTCAAGGCGCGCGGCTGATCGGCCTCACTGCAGCGTCACGCCGGTCTTGGACTGGACTTCCTCGCGCGTCACGCCCGGGGCCAGTTCGACGATCTTCAGGCCGTGCGGCGTCACGTCGAGCACGGCGAGGTCGGTGATGATGCGGTCGACCACGCCCACGCCGGTCAGCGGCAGCGTGCACTGGGGCAGGATCTTCAGGTCGAAGCCACCGTCCTTCTTGCGCGCCACGTGCTCCATCAGCACGACCACGCTCTTCACGCCGGCCACCAGGTCCATGGCGCCGCCCATGCCCTTGACCATCTTGCCCGGGATCATCCAGTTGGCCAGGTCGCCCTTCTCGCTGACCTGCATCGCGCCGAGGATGGACAGGTTGATCTTGCCGCCGCGGATCATCGCGAAGCTGTCGTGGCTGCCGAAGATGCTCGAACCCGGCAGCGTGGTGACGGTCTGCTTGCCGGCGTTGATCAGGTCGGCGTCGACCTCGCTCTCGTCGGGGAAGGCGCCGATGCCGAGCATGCCGTTCTCGCTCTGCAGCCAGACGGTGATCTTCGGGTCGACGAAGTTGGCCACCAGCGTCGGCAGGCCGATGCCGAGGTTCACATAGAAGCCGTCGGCGAGTTCCTTGGCGGCACGCGCCGCCATTTCATCGTGGGTCCAGGCCATCTCAAGCTCCTTTGGGGTTCTGCTTCGTCGTGCGCTTCTCGATGCGCTTCTCGGGCGTCGCATTGAGCACCAGGCGGTGCACGTAGATGCCCGGCAGGTGCACGGCGTCCGGGTCGAAGGTGCCGGTCTCGACGATCTCTTCCACTTCGACCACGCTGATGCGCCCGGCCATGATCGCCGCCGGGTTGAAGTTGCGTGCGGTGCGGCGGAAGATCAGGTTGCCGCTCTTGTCGGCCTTCCAGGCCTTGGCCAGCGACACGTCGGGCACCAGCGAACGCTCCATCACGTAGGTGTGGCCGTCGAAGTCGCGCAGTTCCTTGCCCTCGGCCACCAGCGTGCCCACGCCGGTGCGCGTGAAGAAGGCCGGGATGCCGGCGCCGCCGGCGCGCAGCTTCTCGGCCAGCGTGCCCTGCGGCGTGAACTCGAGCTCGAGCTCGCCGGCCAGGTACTGGCGCTCGAACTCCTTGTTCTCGCCGACGTAGCTGGAGATCATCTTCTTGATCTGGCGCGTCTCGAGCAGCTGGCCGAGGCCGAAGCCGTCGACGCCGGCGTTGTTCGAGATCACCGTGAGGTTCTTCGCCTTCGAGTCGCGCAGCGCGGCGATCAGGGCTTCCGGAATGCCGCACAGGCCGAAGCCGCCCACGGCGAGCAACTGCCCGTCGTGCACGATGCCTTCGAGCGCCTTGGCCGCGCTCGGGTACACCTTGTTCATCGATCGTCTCCTGGAGTCGGAATCAAGCCGCGAGAGCGTACTACGTATGGCATTACGTAGGCGCTACGTAGAATTGATTAATGACTACCCCGCGGCCTGCCCCGCAGCTGGACTACCGCACCGCCTTCGACCTCGCCCCGGTGGGCATGGTGCTGTCGCGTCACCGGCTGATGGTGGACTGCAACCGCCAGGTCCTGGACATGTTCGGCGCCGAGCGCGAGCAGCTGATCGGCCAGAGCTTCGAGGTGCTCTACCCGACTCACGACGAGTTCGAGCGCACCGGTGAGCGCATCGCTGCGAGCCTGGACCGCCAGGGCTGGTACAGCGACGAACGGGTCATGAAGCGTGTCGATGGGGCCCAGCGCGGCGAGCTGTTCTGGTGCCACGTCTCGGGCCGCGCGCTCGACCCGGCGCAGCCGCACGCGGCCGGCATCTGGGTGTTCGAGGACCTTTCGGCGCGCCGCCGCCTCGCCGTCGACCTGACGCCGCGCGAGCGCGAGATCGCCGCGCTGCTGATCGAAGGCTTGACCAGCAAGCTGATAGGCAAGCGACTGGGCATCAGCCCGCGCACGGTGGATGTCTACCGCGCGCGGCTGATGAAGAAGCACGGCGCGGCGACGACGCCGGAGCTGGTGCAGAAACTGTTGCGCGGCTGAGGCAGCCGCCTCAGGCGACGATCGCGCGGATCCAGTCCGGCAGCGCGGTCGACTTCTGCTTCGGGAAGTCCACCCACACGCAGCGCGCGCCGCCCTCGGTGTAGATGACGCCAGGCTGGTCGGTTCGCTCCAGCGTCATGTAGGTGTCGAAGCTGGTGCGGCCGGGGTTGGCCACGTAGTGCCGCGCGAGGACTTCGCCCGGGTACTCCAGCTGGCGGATGAAGCTGCAGAAGGCGTTGACGATCACCGGGCCCTCGCCCTTCGGATCGGGGCGGCAGTCGATGCTGTCGAACCAGGCGATGCGCACGGTCTCGAAGTAGCGGAAGTAGATGGTGTTGTTGACATGGCCCATCGCGTCCATGTCGCCCCAGCGGATGGGGATCACCAACTCGTTGGTCAGCTTCTTCTGCTCGGGCAGGACCAGGCGCAGCGACATCGGCGCCTCAGCCCTTGGTCACACCGAGTTCGGCATACAGCCGCTCGACCAGCGTGCGCAGTTCGCCCACTTCGGCCTGCAGTGCATCCTGGCGCGCCTTCAACGCGGCGATCTCGCTGCTGGCGACGATGTCGTCACCGGCGGCAGCCACCGGCATCGCCGAGATGTCGACCGGCCCGGCCAGCAGCTGCGCCCAGCGCGATTCGCGAGCGCCCGGTGCGCGCGGCAGCTTGACCACCAGCGCTCCGCCCTTCTCTTCCGAGCGCGCGGCCAGCTCGTCGAGGAAGGCCTCGACCGAGGAGATGTCGGCAAAGCGGTGCAGCCGGTCGCAGTTGCCGCGCAGCTCGGCGCTGGTCTGCGGGCCGCGCAGCATCAGCACCGCGAGCAGCGCCACCGACTGCGACGGCAGCCCCATCGCGCGGCCCATGTTGTGCTCGTAGCGCGCCACGCGCGAGCCGCTGCTCTCGAACACCAGGCTCAGCGTTCGCAGCGAGTCCAGCGCGCCCTGCACTTCCGACTCGGTGGCGTTGATCACCGGGTCGCGCGCGGTCTTCTGGTTGCAGCCCAGTGTCAGCGTGTTCAGCGACAGCGGGTAGCTGTCGGGCACGGTGTGCTGCTTCTCGACCAGCACGCCGAGCACGCGGGTCTCGAGCAGGGAGAGTGCACGCATCGGCCGTGGCGGTTCAAACAGCGAAGCCGTCGTCGGCCTGGATGATGGCGCCGTTGATGAAGTGGCTCTGGTTGGCCACCAGCATCATCAGCACCGAGTCCAGGTCCTGCGGCTGGCCGATGCGCTTGCGCGGAAGCATGTCGATCAGCTTCTTGCCCTGCTCGGTCTGCCAGTGGTGGTGGTTGATCTCGGTGTCGATGTAGCCGGGGCAGATCGCGTTGACGTTGATGCCGAAGCGGCCCCACTCCAGCGCCATCGCGCGCGTCATATGCACCACGGCCGCCTTGCTCATGCAGTAGACGCCGATCTGGCCGAGCACGCGCAGCCCGGCCATCGAGGCCACATTGACGATGCGCCCGCCGGTGAAGGTGCCCGGTGCCGCGCCCTTGGCACGCGCCAGCATGCGCTTGCCGACCTCCTGCGCCACGAAGAAGGCGCCCTTGGTGTTGGTGTCGAAGACGAAGTCGTAGTCGTCCTCCGTCACGTCGACCAGCTTCTGCGTGGTGCTGACGCCGGAGTTGTTGATCAGGATGTCGATCGTGCCCATCTCGGTCTCGGCGTGGGCGACGGCGGACTTGATGCTGTCGAGGTCGGTGACGTCGAGCGTGACGACATGCGCATCGCCGCCGGCGGCCTCGATCTCTGCACGCAGCGTCTTCAGGCGCTCGACCCGCCGGCCGGCCAGCACCACCGCGCAGCCGGCCTGCGCCAGCGTCTTGGCGAACTGCGTGCCCAGGCCGCTGGAAGCGCCGGTGACCAGGGCCACACGGCCGGAAAGATCGATGCTGTAGCTCATGCGGACTCCATCGGGAAGGCGGTTTCGGCGGCGACGATAGCACGCAGCTTCAGGCTCGAAACGCCATGGCCGCCGTGTCGCCGAGGTGACCTGGAGAGCTGCGTCCAACGAATCGAACGATCGTGCTTTTTTGTCCTTCCAGCCCGTAGAATCCGGCGCAACTCGACCCTCTGCGCCCTTCAGGAATCCCGATGAGCCCGCAACAGATCCTCGAACAGTACGGCCCGCGCGAAGCGATGGAATACGACGTGGTCGTGGTCGGCGCCGGCCCCGCCGGCCTGGCCACCGCGATCCGCCTGAAGCAGCTGGCCGCGCTGGACGGCGGCGAGGTGTCGGTGGTGGTCCTCGAGAAGGGATCCGAACCCGGCGCGCACATCCTTGCCGGCACGATCATGGACCCGCGTGCCCTGACCGAACTGTTCCCGAAGTGGAACGAGATGGAGGCGCCGCTGAAGCAGGAAGTCACCGGCGACCAGTTCCTGTTCCTCAGCGAGACCGGCGCCCGGGCGACGCCCGACTTCCTGCTGCCGGACTGCTTCAAGAACCACGGCAACTTCATCATCAGCCTTGGCAACCTGACGCGCTGGCTGGCGCAGCAGGCCGAGGCGCTGGGCGTGGAGATCTTCCCCGGCTTCGCCGCGGCGGAGGTGCTCTACAACGACGACGGCTCGGTCAAGGGCGTGGCCACCGGCAACATGGGCGTGGGCAAGGACGGCGAGCCGACCGACAGCTTCCAGATCGGCATGGAGCTGCACGCGAAGTACACGATCTTCGCCGAGGGCGCACGCGGCCACCTGGGCAAGCTGCTGATCGAGCGCTTCAAGCTCGACGCCGGCCGCGACCCGCAGAGCTACGGCATCGGCCTGAAGGAGCTGTGGGAGATCGACCCCGCGAAGCACCGCCCCGGCCATGTGCTGCACACCGCCGGCTGGCCGCTGGACCCGGCCACCTACGGTGGATCGTTCCTCTATCACGCCGAGAACAACCAGGTGATGCTGGGCTTCGTGGTCGGCCTCGACTACGCGAACCCCTGGCTGAGCCCGTTCGAGGAGTTCCAGCGCTGGAAGACGCACCCTGAGATCCGCAAGATCCTCGAAGGCGGCAAGCGCATCAGCTACGGCGCGCGCGCCATCACCGCCGGCGGCATCCTCAGCCTGCCCAAGCTGGTGTTCAAGGGCGGTGCGCTGGTCGGCTGCGAAGCCGGCTTCCTCAATGCCAGCCGCATCAAGGGCAGCCATGCCGCCATCAAGACCGGCATGCTGGCCGCAGAGGCCGCCTTCGCGGCGCTGCGTGGCGGGCGCCAGCACGACGAGCTGAGCGACTACCCGACAGCCTTCGAGCAGAGCTGGCTGCGCGAGGAGCTGGAGATGTCGCGCAACTTCAAGCAGTGGTTCAAGAAGGGCCGCAGCACCGCCACGCTGATGACCGGCATCGAGCAGTGGCTGCTGCCCAAGCTGGGCTTCAAGGCGCCGCCCTGGACGCTGCACCGCACGCGCGGCGACCACACCTACCTGAAGCCGGCGGCCGAGTGCCCGCAGATCGTCTACCCCAAGCCCGACGGCAAGCTGACCTTCGACCGCCTGAGCTCGGTGTTCATCAGCAATGCCAACCACGAGGAAAACCAGCCGTCGCACCTGACGCTGCGCAAGAGCGACGTGCCGGTGGCGATCAACCTCGCCACCTACGCCGGCCCGGAAAGCCGCTACTGCCCCGCCGGCGTCTACGAGTTCGTCAAGAACGACGACGGCAGCGACCGGTTGCAGATCAACGCGCAGAACTGCGTGCACTGCAAGACCTGCGACATCAAGGACCCGACGCAGAACATCGTCTGGGTCACGCCGGAAGGCGGCGGCGGACCGAACTACAGCGGCATGTAGCGATCGCGCGGCTCAGCGCCGCGCGGTGTAGACCTGCGCGTCGGGCACCGCGAGCATGCGCGAGACCAGCTTCTTTTGCGCGCCATCCCGCCAGAACGGGTGCGCCAGGTCGATGACCATGAACGGGCACGGCAGCTCGATGCGGTCGCGCAGCTCGGCCCACCAGGTCTGCGCATCGGGCTGGCCGATGCCGCGGGCGCGTTCGATCACCACCAGGCAGAAGCGCCAGCCCAGCGCCGCCGGGTCGCTCTTGCGGACCACCCAGGCGCGCCCGGCGGCGCGTTCGCTGCGCAGCAGGTCCTGCAGCGAGCGCAGCACGCGGCGGCTCAGCCCGCCCGGCTCGAAGACCGGGTCGCCGTCGAAACGGTGCAGCGCCTCCATCGCCGCGGCAGCCTCGCCGTCGCGCTGGTGCAGCAGCGTGCGCCAGGTCTTCAGCTGGTCGAAGCACTCGTGCGCCTCCAGCCAGGCTTCGCGGCGCGCTGCGGCGCTGTAGGCCCAGGGGTTGTTGCCGGCCTCGGCGACGCCGCGCAGCAGGTCGGCGCCCTCCTCGCTCCTTGCCGCATCGGGCTCCTCGACCAGCAACATGCCCAGTTCGTAGCGTGCGGCCAGGTTGTCGGGCCGATCTGCGATCAGCCGTCTGAGCACCCGCTCGCCGGCCTCGTCGCCGTCGAGCAGGCGAGCTGCGCGCGACCACAGCAGGTGATCGTCGGCATCGATCGGCCCGGTGGCGCTCTCGCGCTCGAGCTCCTCCATCATGTGGCGCTGCCCGTTGGCATGGCGGTGGCGCTCGTTCCAGGCCAGTGCCGCCTCTTCGCGCCAGCGCTCGTCGATGCGGCGGATCCAGTCGTCGAGCTGCTGGCCGAGCAGGGCCTCGGCGGCACTGGGTGCGGGCGCGGCGGGCAGACCGGGCTTGACCTCGGCGAAGGCCAGGCGGTCGCGCAGCGAGGGATGGGTGTCGGTGCTGTCGGGCAGGCGCTTGAGCGCGTCGTTGAGCCAGTCGCGCGCCTTCGCATGGCGCAGGCTGGCCGGCATCGAGCGATGCAGCGCCCGGTACGGGTGCTCACCCGTCGGCGACGACGAACCGGCGGCGCGCCGCCACAGCCCGGGCCAGAACTCGTCGTTGAGAAAGCGCGCCTGCACCTCGATGGCCTGCAGCCCTTCGGCGGCCGGGCGGGCGCCGACGATGCGGTGCGCCGCCCGGTCGGCCTCGAACTCCTGCTGGCGCGACAGCACGAAGGCGCGCGCGTTGAAGCGCGGGAAGAAGTGGCGGAAGAAAAAGGCCAGCGCCAGATCGGCCAGGTTGCCGCCCAGGCCGGCGCGCTCGCGCGCCTCGGCCAGCAGGTACCAGCTGCGCCGCGTGCGGTAGATCCACTGCCCGAGCTTGCCGTGGGCGCCGCGCAGGTGACCGAACTCGTGGGCGACCACGGCGCCGAACTGCTTCGTCGACAGGCCCAGCATCAGCGGCAGCCCGAGCACCAGATGGTTGCGGTGCCAGCCGAGCAGGCCGAGCCGCGGCTGCTGCCAGACCGCGGCGTTGAGGTCGCCGTCGATCAGCACGCGGTCGGGCCGCGGCGCGCCGGTGCGCTGGCGCACCTTCTCGATCAGCTCGAACAGCCGCGGCGCCTGCGCGGCATCGATCGGGATGCCCTCGGGCGCCACGGGGCGCATCCACAGCGCGCGCAGCAGCGAGAACAGCAGCGAGGCACAGCCGATCACCAGCATCAGCTTCCAGGCCTGCACACGGCCGTGGATCAACTGCCCGACGCCCCACACCAGCCCCCAGGCCGAAGCGGCCAGCAGCAGCAGGATCGCGCCATAGCCGAACGCCGCCATGGCGGCGGTGATCTTCGCGAAGCGCTGCGGGTCGCCGCGGCTGTCGTGTTCGTAGGCCGCGACGAGCCGGCGGAAGGCCTGATCGTCCATCATGGCTGCGTCTCCTGGGCGACAGTCTTCCCGAAAGCGGCCGTGGTGTGTTTCAGGCCGCTTGCCGGACGTCAAGTCGTTCACACAATCACACCAAGTCGGGCCTCGCTGTCCATACACTGTGGGGCATGTCTGCCCTGACCCGCCGCGGCTTCATCGCCGCTCTCGCCGCTTCGCCATTGCTGGCGCAGGGCCGCGGCGCCGAGGCGCGCGTGCTGGGCTTCAGCCACCTGCACACCGGCGAGCGGCTCGAGGTCGAGTACTTCAGCGGTGGTGGCTACGTCAGCGATGCGCTCGGTGCGATCAATCACCTGCTGCGCGACTTCCGCAGTGGCGACGTCGGCACCATCGACCCGGCGCTGCTCGACCTGCTGCATGCCTTGCGCCTGCAGACGGGCAGCGAGCGGCCCTTCGAGATCATCTCAGGCTACCGCTCGCCGGCCACCAATCGCCTGCTGCACGAGCGCAGCAGCGGCGTGGCGACGAAGAGCCTGCACATGAGCGGCCAGGCCATCGACATCCGCGTCGCCGACCTGCCGCTGGCTTCGCTGCGCAACGCCGCACTGGCGCTGGGCCGTGGCGGCGTCGGCTTCTACCCGGGCTCGAACTTCGTGCACGTGGACACCGGGCGCGTGCGCGCCTGGTGAGGCGCGCCGCTCAGTCGGCTCGCGGCTGCTTCAGCGCTCGCTCCAGTGCCGCGTCGTGGCGGTACAGGTCGTCGGCGAAATGCAGGCGGCCGTCCTCGGGCATCACCGCCGCGGTGACGTAGTAGAGGATCACCGGCACCGGTGCGCTCAGGTCCACCCGCTGCGATCGGGGCCCGTCCATCGCCGCCTCGATGCGTTCGCGCGTCCAGCCCGGCTGGTCCCTCAGCAGCCACTGTGCGAGGGCCGGCGGATCCTCGATCCGCACGCAGCCGTGGCTGAAGTCGCGCCGGCTGCGCGCGAACAGTTCGCGCGCCGGCGTGCCATGCAGGTAGACGTTGTCGTCGTTGGGGAAGATGAACTTGACCAGGCCCAGCGAGTTTTTCGGCCCCGGGCGCTGCCGGATGCGCAGCGCACCGGCGCGTGCAGCCTCGAGGTTCTCCGGCGTGGCCGCCACCGGCTTCGCGTCGTCGCCCTGCCCTTGGACCAGCTCCATGTCGTGTCGGGCCAGGTAGCTGGGGTCGCGCTCCGCGGCCGGCAGCACCTCGTTGCGCAGGATCGAGCGCGGCACGTTCCAGTAGGGCCGGAAGATCAGGTGCGTCATCTCGTCGGAGAACACCGGCGTCTGCGTGCGCAGCGCGCGGCCGACGATCACGCCCATGCCGAGCGCGGGCGATGCTTCGGGCGCGCCGGCGTCCCAGGCCCAAAGGCGGAACATCGGGATGTTGATCGCGATGAAGGGCCGGCCGCTGCGGTGCGGCAGCCAGCGCAGCCGCTCCATGGCCAGCTCGATCTGCCGCCGCCGCACTGCCGGCGGCACGTTCAGCGCGGCCAGGGTATCGCGGCCGATCACGCCGTCAGGCTCGAGGCCGTGGCGATGCTGGAAGCGCTGCACGGCGGCAGCCAGCACGTCGTCGTAGCGGTCCGTCGCGACGACGGCATCGGCGGCCAGATCGCCGAAGGCGACCAGCCGTTCGCGCAGCCCGGCGGCGCCGGCATAGGCCTGGCCCGCAACGAGCTTCTTCGCCACCGGCGGCAGCGCCGCCCAGGCCGGCGCCGCGGACAGGTCGCGATAGCGTGCCAGTGCGCTGCGCAGCTGCCGGTACTGCGCCAGCGGTGGCGTGAGTCGATCGACCACAGGCTGCAGGTGACCGACCTCGACGGCACGCTGCAGCTCCGCATCGATGTCGTCCTCCGTCGCCGTGCCGACACGAAAGCCCAGCGCCTTGCCGCGCACACGGCCCAGGTGCAGGTGGCGCAGGTAACGTTGCATCGCGGCGGGCGCTGGCAGCGCGCGATAGTCGGCAGGGTCGAGCCCGTCGTCGGCCGACTTCGCGACGATCTGCGCGGCCTCTCGCATCAAGGCGTCCGTCCAGACGGGCTCGGCGGCGCGCGCTGCCGCCGCCAGGGCGCAGCAGGCGACCAGCGCCGCCAGCACACCCGGCGCGCGCTTCATCCGCGCGGTGTGCCCCAGTTCGGTGGCCGCTTGTCGATGAAGGCCTGCACGCCTTCCAGCGCGCTGTCGTCCATCATGTTGCAGGCCATGGTCTGGCCGGCGTCGTCGTAGGCCGCCGCGATGCCCTTCTCGAGCTGGCGGTAGAACAGCGCCTTGCCCATCTGCAGTGCGACCCGCGGCTTGGCGACGATGGCCGTGACCAGCGACTCGACAGCGGCGTCGAGCTGGTCGGCATCGGCCACACGGTTGACCAGGCCCTTGGCCATCGCCTCCTCGGCCGAGATGAACCCGCCGGTGACGAGCATCTCGAACGCCGCCTTGCGCGACAGGTTGCGTGACAGCGCGACGCTCGGCGTCGAGCAGAACAGGCCGAGGTTGACGCCGCTGACGGCGAAGCGCGCGTCGCGCGCGGCCACTGCCAGGTCGCACATCGCCACCAGCTGGCAACCCGCGGCGGTGGCGATGCCGTGCACGCGGGCGATCACCGGCACCGGCAGCTTCTGGATCGCCAGCATCACCTGCGTGCACTGCGCGAACAGGCGCTGGTAGTAGTCCAGCGAGGGCTCGGCACGCATCTCCTTGAGGTCGTGGCCGGCGCAGAAGGCCTTGCCGGCCGCGGCGAGCACGACCACGCGCGCGGCGTCGTCGCGGGCGATGGCGTCGAGCTCGGCCTGCAGCGCGGCCAGCATGCCGTCGGACAGCGAGTTGAAGGCATTCGGCCGGTTCAGCGTCAGCCGCACCACGCCGCGTTCATCGGTCTCACGCAGCACCAGCTTGTCGTTCGTGTTCATCACACTCTCCTCATTCGATGGCCGACGCACTCTTCGCGCGCTCGCGCAGCTGGAACTTCTGGATCTTGCCGGTCGAGGTCTTCGGGATAGCCTCGAAGCGGATCTCGCGCGGCACCTTGTAGCCGGCCAGCATGCCCTTGCAGTGGGCGATCAGTGCCTCGGCCGTCACGCTCGCGCCCGGCTTGAGCTCGACGAAGGCCAGTGGCGTTTCGCCCCATTTCTCGTGCGGCCGCGCCACCACCGCGCAGGCCATCACCGCGGCGTGGCGGTACAGCGCGTCCTCGACCTCGATCGAGCTGATGTTCTCGCCGCCGCTGATGATGATGTCCTTGCTGCGGTCCTTGATCTTGACGTAGCGGTCCGGCTCCATCACCGCCAGGTCGCCGGTGTGGAACCAGCCGCCGGCGAAGGCCTTGGCGGTGGACGCCGGGTTCTTCAGGTAGCCCTTCATCACGATGTTGCCGCGGAACATGATCTCGCCCATGGTCTGCCCATCGGCGGGCGTCCCGGCCAGGGTCTCGGGGTCGAGCACCGTCATGCCGTCCTGCAGCATGTAGCGCACACCCTGGCGGCCGTTCAGCCGGGTCTGCTCGGAGAGGCTCTCGGTCGCCCAGCTGTTGCGCTTGACCGCCACCGCGGCCGGCCCGTAGACCTCGGTCAGGCCGTAGACATGGGTGATGTCGAAGCCGATCTTCGCCATGCCCTCGATCATGGCCGCAGGCGGCGCCGCGCCGGCCACCATGCCGCGCACCTTCTGCCGGATGCCGGCGCGCATCTCATCGGGCGCCGCGATGATCAGGTTGTGCACGATGGGTGCGGCGCAGTAGTGGTCGACGCCATGGTCGCGCATCGCGCTGAGGATGGCCGGCGCTTCGACGCGGCGCAGGCACACGTGCACGCCGCCGAGCATCGCCACCGTCCAGGGGAAGCACCAGCCGTTGCAGTGGAACATCGGCAGTGTCCACAGGTAGGTCGGGAAGTGCGGCATGGTCCAGGTCGCCGCGTTGCACACCGCGTTCAGGTAGGCGCCGCGGTGATGGGTCACCACCCCTTTCGGGTCGCCGGTGGTGCCGGAGGTGTAGCTCACGGCGATGGCGTCCCACTCGTCGGCCGGACCGTCGAGACGCGCGAGTGGCTCATGGGCTGCCAGCAGCGCCTCGTACTCGTGCGTGCCCAGTCGCTCGCCGGGGCCGGTGTACTCGCTGTCGCAGACGTCGATGACCACCGGGCTGCGGCCATGGTCGGCCTTCAGCAGGCGCAGCGCCTCGCCCATCAGCGGCGCGAACTCGCGGTCGGTGATCACCACCGCCGCCTCGCAGTGGTTCATCTGCCAGGCCAGCAGCGGCGCGTCCAGCCGGGTGTTCAGCGTGTTGATGACCGCATTCAGCGCCGGGATGGCGTAGTGCGCCTCGACCATCTCCGGCGTGTTCGGCAGCATGGTCGTCACCGTGGTGCCGCGCTTCACGCCCAGCGAACGCAGCGCCGCCGCCAGGCGCGCCGAGCGATCGCGCAGCGTGCGCCAGTCGCAGCGCCGTGCGCCGTGAATCACCGCCGGCAGGTCGCCGAACACCTCGGCGCTGCGCTCGACGAAGCTGACGGGCGACAGCGCCGCGAAGTTGGCAGGGTTCTTGTCCAGGTGCTGGTCGTAGATGCTGCTCATGGGCGAATGTCTCTCGTGGCGCAGGGTTCCGCGGAATCTTACGCGCCGGCTGCCGCCGTGGGCAGCGGACAATCCTGGACCGCAGTACCCCTCCGTCCATGAGCAGTACCCCTTCCGCAGCCGACGGTCGACACCTGGACGATCTGGTGCGCGATGCGCAGTACCAGATGGTCATCGACCGCTCGCGCACGTCGAACCTGATCGGTACGCCCTTCGGCCTGGTGGTGGTGTGGATCCTGTGGGGCGCGGTCGATCACCGCTGGCTGTGGGCCTGGCTGGCGCTGAAGGCCGGCAGCAGCCTGCTGCGCTGGTTCATCACTCGTTGCCACGACCGCGATGCGCCGCAGCGCACCGGCGTGTGGGGGCGGCGCTTCGTGGTGGCGATCGCCATCGATGGCGCCGTCTTCGGGCTGATCGGCACCTGGCTGCTGCCGGTGCAGGACGCGGCGCTGATGGCCACGATGGTGGCCACGCTGCTGGGCATCGCCGCGATCGGGCTGGTGGTGCTGGCGATGAGCCTGGAGGCGTCGCTCGCGCTGACCCTGCCGGTGATGCTGCCGGCGACGGTGATGCAGTTCTGGCGCGGTGACGATCTCTCCACCTACATCGGCGTGGGCATGGTCGTGTTCCTCGGCCTCGTCGTGGTCGAGGGCCGGCGCGCCGCGGACCACACGCGCGCCATGCTGCGCCTGCGCTTCCAGATGGACGAACTGGCGGCGCAGCGCCAGCAGGCCCTCGACGACGCCGAGCGCAGCAACGCGGTCAAGGGCCAGTTCCTCGCCACCATGAGCCACGAGATGCGCACGCCGCTGCACGGCCTGCTGGGCATGACCCGTTTGCTGCACCGCGACATCGCACAAGCCGGCGTGACGGGCGCTGCCGAGCGGCTGCAGATCGTCGAGCGCACGGGCGAGCACCTGCTGGGCATCATCAACGACGTTCTGGAGTACTCGCGCATCGAGGGCGGGCACCTTCGCCTTCAGCGGCAAGCCTTCGATCTGCGCGCCGCGCTGGCGGCGGTGATCGACCTGATGACGCCGGCCGCGCTCGAGAAAGGTCTGTGGCTGCGACTCGACGATCGGCTGCCCGAGCCCTCGCTGGTCGAAGGCGACCCCAACCGGCTGCGCCAGGTGCTGCTGAACCTGGTCGGCAACGCGGTGAAGTTCACCGAGCGCGGCGGCGTGACCCTGAGCGCGCAACGCGATGCCGGAGGGCTCGTCGAGATCGGCGTCAGCGACACCGGCCCCGGTGTGCCCGCGTCGGCACGCGAGCACATTTTCGACGCCTTCCAGCAACTCGACGGCTCGTTCTCGCGCCGCCACGGCGGCACCGGCCTGGGCCTGACCATCTCGCGCGACCTGTGCCTGGCGATGGGCGGCTCGCTGGTCTGCACGGAAGCGCCCAGCGGCGGTGCGCTGTTCCTGCTGAGCCTGCCCTTGCCGGCAACGCAGGCCACTGTCGTTCCCGCCGAACGGCTGCCGGCCGAAGACGCCGGCAATGCGTCCCTGCGCGGCCGCGTGTTGCTGGTCGAGGACAACCCCGTCAACGCGCTGGTGGCCGAGGCGAGCCTGCGCAACTTCGGGCTCGAGGTGGCCAGCGTGGCCGACGGAGAACAGGCCGTGTCGCAGGCCACCGCGCAGGCCTTCGACCTGATCCTGATGGACTGCCAGATGCCGGGCATCGATGGCTTCGAGGCGACCACGCGCATCCGCCGGCACGAGCAGCAGCAGCACCGCCCCCGCGTGCCCATCGTGGCCTTGACGGCCAACGCGATGGCCGGCGACCGCGAGCGCAGCATCGAGGCCGGCATGGACGACCACCTGGCCAAGCCCTTCCGCGACGACGACCTCTCGCGCGTGCTGCGCCGGCACCTGCCCCGCTGAGCGCCGTGACGGACTCAGGCGGTGGCGAGTGCCTGATCAATGTCCCAGAGGATGTCGTCGATGTGCTCGATGCCGACCGACATGCGCACCATGTCCGGCAGCACGCCCGCCGAGCGCTGCTGGGCCTCGTCGAGCTGGCGGTGCGTGGTTGATGCCGGATGGATGATCAGCGTGCGGGTGTCGCCGATGTTGGCCAGGTGGCTCATGAACTGCGCCGACTCGATGAACTTCACGCCGGCCGCAAGCCCGCCCTTCACGCCGAAGGCCAGCAGTCCCGAGGCGCCGCGCATCTGGCGCTGCACCAGCGCATGCTGTGGATGATCGGCCAGCCCAGGGTAGTTGACCCAGCTCACCTGCGGGTGCGCGCGCAGGTGCTCGGCCACGCGCAGCGCGTTGGCGCAGTGCCGCTCCATGCGCAGGTGCAGCGTCTCGGTGCCCTGCAGGATCTGCCAGGCACTGGTCGGCGACAGCGCCGCGCCGTAGACGCGCAGCGTCTCCATGCGCGCACGCATCGTGAAGCCGAAGTCGCCGAAGGTCTCGTAGAACTTCACGCCGTGGTAACCCGGCGAGGGTTCGGTCATGCCGGGGAACTTGCCGTTGTCCCAGGGGAACTTACCGCTCTCGACGATCACGCCGGCCAGCGTGGTGCCGTGGCCGCCGAGGTACTTGGTGGCCGAGTGCACGACGATGTCCGCACCGTGGGCGATCGGGTTGCACAGGAATGGCGACGGCACGGTGTTGTCGATCACCAGCGGCAGGCCGTGCGCATGGGCGACCTCGGCCACCGCAGCGATGTCGAGCACGACGAGGCTGGGGTTGCCCAGGCTCTCGGCAAACACGGCCCGCGTGTTCGGCCGGATCGCCGCGGCGAAGGCCGCCGGGTCAGTGGCGTCGACGAAGCTGGTCTCGATGCCGAACTTTTTCAGGTTGACCGCGAGCATGGTCACCGTGCCGCCGTACAGCGCACCGGCGGCCACCACATGGTCGCCCTGCTGCAGGATCGTCATCAGCGCCATCGCCTCGGCGGCCATGCCGCTGGCCGAGGCCACTCCCGCCCGGCCGCCCTCCAGCGCGGCCACCCGTTCCTCCAACGCGGCCACCGTCGGGTTCGACAGGCGCGAGTAGACGTTGCCGAAGGTCTGCAGGTTGAACAGCGAGGCCGCATGGTCGGCGCTGTCGAACACGAAGCTGGTGGTCTGGTAGATCGGCAGCGCTCGCGCGCCGGTGGCGGCGTCGGGAATCTGCCCGGCGTGGATGGCCAGTGTCTCGGGCTTGAAGGAATGATCGGCCATGGTGCTGCGCCTCAGACCGGCCGGCGCGCCGAGATCACGCGGGTGTTCACGCCGGCCCAGTTCAGCCCGCCGAACAGCCGGGCATGCTCGATCTTCACGCAGCGGTCCATCACCGAGTCCAGGCCTGCCGCTCGGGCAATCGCGTCGGCCTCGAGGTTGATCACGCCGAGCTGCTGCCACAGGCACTTCGCGCCGATCGCGACGGCCGAGCGGGCGATCGGCGGCACGTCGTCCGGCTTGCGGAAGACGTCGACCATGTCGACCGCGAACGGGATCGCTTCCAGGCTCGGGTAGCAGGCCTCGCCCAGCACCTCGGTGTAGCGTGGGTTCACCGGCACGATGCGGTAGCCGTGCTGCTGCATGTACTTGGCGGCGAAGTAGCTCGGGCGGTGCCACTCGGCCGAGAGGCCGACGACGGCGAGCGTCCGGCAGGACTTCAGGATGCGGCGCAGGGCAGTGATGTCGTCGGCCATGCACCGACGATAGCGCACGCCCCGGCTCGCTCGCCGTGCTCAGCCCCCCAGCCGTGCCGCCAGCGCGTCGACGCGCTGGACGTTCTCGGCCCGGAAGCCGCCGGGGTTGGCGCGGATCTTCGCCTGCACCGAGGCCAGGGCGCTGGCACCTTCGGCACGCAGCTGGGGCGTCCAGGCGGCATCCTCGGTGGCCAGAAGAAAGTTCAGCAGCTGGGCGCGTTGCGCGACCGTTCTCAGCGTGTGGAACCGTTCGTAGGGCAGATAGGCCACGGCGGCCCGCACGGCTTCGCGCGAGCGCAGGTGGTCTCGGTTCAGTACCTCGCTCGCCTCCTGGCGCGCCTTGGCGTCCTGGCTCACCAGCGCATCCACCAGCGCCTCCACCGGCAGCGAGGGCGCTGCGGCGGTGACCGGCACAGGCGCCGGCGTGGCGGTGATCACGGGGGCCGGTGCGGCGGCAGTCACGGGAGCCGGTGCGGGCCGCGGTGCTTCTTGCACCGGGGCGGCAACCGCCGCCTTGGTGGGCGGCGCTTCGGCAGGGCGCGGCGCAGGCGTGGCTTTCGGGGTCGGGACCGGAGCCGGTGCCGGCGGCGATTCGGGTGCCGGCGCCGGGGCCGGTACCGGCTCGGTCGGCTTGGACTCCGGCACAGGTGCGGCGGCCACCAGCGGCAACGCTGCCGACGCTGCCGGCTCCACCACCGCGGGTGCCGGCGCGCCGGCGACGTCCTTCTCTGCAGCAGCCACGGCCGGTGGCGGCGCGGGCGGCTGCCGGGTGACGAACCACGCGCCGGCGGCACCAGCCACCGCCAGCGCGGCCACCCCCGCCAGCATGGGCGTTCGCGAGCGCGGCACTTCGCTGCGGGCAGCCGGCGCCAGGCCGAGGCGCGCCACCAGCTCTCGCACGTTCGAATCCCAGGTCTGGTGGCTGATCTCGAAGCCATTGCGGAAGGCGAGCGGCTTCAGGTCGTCAGGCAGCGCATCCGCGGCCGGCATGCGCGCGTCCTGCACCAGCACCGGCGTGACGGCCACGTTGCGCTGCAGCGCCGTCGCGATCTCCAGCCGCACGAAGTCGTTGGTCTGTTCGAGACGGCGCTGGCCACTGGCATCGCGCGCATCGGCCCAGCCGCGGCCGATCAAGGTCAGCATCACGTCGCAGTCGTCGAGCCGCTGGCGCAGCACCTCGCGGAAGTCCCGCCCCAGCGCGATGTTGTCCACGTCCATGAAGACGCGGTCTGCACCGAGCTGCTGCACCAGGCTGTTGAACAGCGCGCGAGCCTCGCCCGCGGTGTTGTCTCGCCGGTAGTTGATGAAGATGATGCCCATCCCTGCCCCCCGGGACGCGACTGTCGCGGCTCCTGCATCGCCTTGTCAACGACCCCAAAGAAAAGGGCCCGGCACTGCCGGGCCCCTGTCTCCTCACACGCTCGGGTTCAGGCGTGCTTCTTGTCGAAGAACTGTTCGTCTTCCGTCGAGCCCTTCAGCGCGGCGGTCGAGGCCTCGCGCTCGATGGTCGTGGTCACCGCGTCGAAGTAGCCGGTGCCGACCTCGCGCTGGTGCTTCACCGCGGTGAAGCCACGCTCGGCGGCGGCGAACTCCTTCTCCTGCAGTTCGACGAAGGCGCTCATGTTGTTGCGCGCATAGCCGTAGGCCAGGTCGAACATCGAGTAGTTCAGGCTGTGGAAGCCGGCCAGCGTGATGAACTGGAACTTGTAGCCCATCGCGCCCAGCTCGCGCTGGAACTTGGCGATGGTCGCGTCGTCGAGGTTCTTCTTCCAGTTGAACGACGGCGAGCAGTTGTAGGCCAGCAGCTTGCCCGGGAACTTCGCGTGGATCGCGTCGGCAAACGCCTTGGCGAAGGCCAGGTCGGGCTTGCCGGTCTCGCACCAGATCAGGTCGGCGTACTCGGCGTAGGCCAGGCCGCGGCTGATCGACTGCTCCAGGCCGTTGCGCGTCTTGAAGAAACCTTCGACGGTGCGCTCGCCGGTCATGAAGGGCTTGTCGTTGTCGTCGACGTCGCTGGTCACGAGGTCGGCGGCTTCGGCGTCGGTGCGGGCCAGCAGGATGGTCGGGGTGCCCATCACGTCGGCGGCCAGCCGCGCAGCGACCAGCTTGGCCACGGCTTCACGCGTCGGCACCAGCACCTTGCCACCCATGTGGCCGCACTTCTTGACCGAGGCGAGCTGGTCCTCGAAGTGCACGCCGGCGGCGCCCGCGTCGATCATGGCCTTCATCAGCTCGAAGGCGTTGAGCACGCCACCGAAGCCGGCTTCCGCGTCGGCAACGATCGGCGCGAAGAAATCGGTGTCGTTCTTGCCTTCGCTCCACTGGATCTGGTCGGCGCGCTGGAAGGTGGCGTTGATGCGCTTGACGACCTTCGGCACCGAGTCGACGGCGTACAGCGACTGGTCGGGGTACATCTCGCCATTGCTGTTGGCGTCGCCGGCGACCTGCCAGCCCGACAGGTAGATCGCCTTCAGGCCGGCCTTGACCTGCTGCATCGCCTGGTTGCCCGTCAGCGCGCCGAGCGAGTTCACGAACGGCTCGGTGTTGATCAGCTTCCACAGCTTCTCGGCGCCACGCTTGGCCAGCGTGTGCTCGATCTGCAGCGAGCCGCGCAGGCGCACCACGTCGGCGGCGCTGTAGCCGCGCTTGATGCCCTTCCAGCGCGGGTTCTCGGCCCAATCCTTCTCGAGGGCGGCAACTTGTTGTTCGCGGGTCAGATTCGTCATGGAGACCTCCGTGGGTGGTGTGAAGACAGGGACTGAAAACTTGCAATCTCTGGCCTCAAGGTTAGTCACGGCGATGTCGCATGGGAAGACTTATGTCTTATAGAAGACTAAAAAAGTTCTTCAATAAAATCATAGGCTTGCGTACTTCGTTCCAGGATGCAAAAGGCGATCCTTCACGATGAGAAAGAATGCGGCGGCGCAGCATCCGCGCTTTCCACGATGCGGAAGACGCATTCCTGATCGTGGAACCGGATCAGTCAGCCGTCGTCGCGCCAAGCCAGCGCGCATAGAGCCGGTCGGCCAGGCGCTGCTGCGCCGCCAGCGCAACCGCAGCCTGCGCGCGCATGGCCGGGCCGCTCTGCACGGTCGGGCAGTGCTGCTGCAGGCTCAGGAAGGTCTCGTCGTGCGAGGCCGACCACAGCGCCAACTTGTCGACATCGACCTCGACGTGGAACTGCATCGCCAGGTGCCGGCCGAGTACGAACGCTTGATGAGGGCAGGCGTCGCTGCGCGCCAGCGGCACCGCGCCGCGCGGCAGTTCGAAGGCCTCGAAGTGCCACTGGAAGACGGTGAGCTCCGCGGTGTCGCCGAACCAGTCGCGCGCTTCGTCGCTCTCGTGCACCTGCAGGCGCTGCCAGCCGATCTCGGGTGCCGGCGAATCGACCACGCGCGCGCCCAGCGCGGTGGCCATCAGCTGGCCGCCAAGGCAATGGCCGATCACCGGGCGGTCCAGCGCGATGGCCTGGCGGATCAGGCCCTCGGCGCGGCGCAACGAGGGCAGCGGGTCGTTGACACTCATCTCGCCGCCCAGCACCGCCAGCGCCGCGTAACCCCCCACCGAGGCTGGAAACTCCTGCCCGGCCGCGCTGTTGAAGACCTCGAAGCGCCGGCCCTGGGCGCGAAGCCAGGTCGCCAGGTAGGCGGGGCCATCGCTGGCCATGTGCTGCAGCACCAGCACCGGCTTCATGCGCGCACCGCCGCGATGAAGCCAGCCAGTTCCCTGACCAGCGCCGCGATGTCGTCCTCATGGGCCTGCGGCGCCACCAGCAGCATGTTGTGGAACGGCGTGATGACGAGGCCGCGATTGAGCAGCCACAGGTGCAGCGCGCCTTCGAGCGCTTCGTCCATCGCTGCGCGGGCCTGGGCGCCGGTCTGCGGCGGCTCGGTGCAGAACTGCAGTTCCATGCGCGTGCCCAGCCGAGTGATCGACCAGGGCGCGGCGGCATCGGCCAGCACCTCGCACAGCTGCGCCTCGAGGAGCGCCGCCGTCGCCAGCATCGTGTCGTAGGCCGCAGGCGTCATCACCTCGGCGAGGTTGGCATGCAGCGCGGCCATGGCCAGCAGGTTGGCCGACAGCGTCGTGCCGATGCCGGAGTGGCCGTCCGGCGCGGAGCGCTTGGCGGCCTCCATGCGCGCGCACATCGCCTCGGTGAAGCCGTAGACGGCGCAAGGCAGCCCGCCGGCGACGGCCTTGCCGACCACCATCAGGTCGGGCTGGAGACGCTCGACACGCGCATGCCCTCCCCAGCCGCTGCTGATGGTGTGGGTCTCGTCGAGCACGAGCAGCGTGTCGTGCCGTCGGCAGGCCTGCTGCAGCGCCTGCAGGAAGCCCGGGCGCGGTGGCACCAGGCCGCAGTTGGTCAGCGCCGGTTCAGTGAGCACGCAGGCCACGTCACCCTGCCCCAGCGCACGCTCGACGGCCTCGATGTCATTGAAGGGCACCACCACCGTGCCGATCGCCAGGTCGTGCACCTGACCGAGCAGGCTGGCGCGTGTGATGGTGCGCTGCCGCTCGTCCATGTCGACCAGGGTGTCGTCCACGGTGCCGTGGTAGCAGCCGTCGAACACCAGCACCTTCGGCCGCCCGGTCACCGCACGGGCCCAGCGCAGCACGAAGCGGTTGGCATCGCTGGCACTGAGCGTCATCTGCCAGCGCGGCAGGCCGAAGCACGCGCTCAGCTGCCGCCCCACCTCGGCCGTGAGGGTCGACGGCAACATCGCGGTGAGGCCTGACGCGGCCTGCGCCGCGATCGCCCGCGCCACCGGTGCTGGGCTGTGGCCGAACATCGCGCCGGTGTCGCCCAGGCAGAAGTCGCGGTATTCGTGGCCATCGGCGCACCAGAGGCGATTGCCCTCGGCGCGCGCGACGTGCAGTGCAGCCGGCGTCGGCCAGTCGCGCATCCAGTGCAGCGGCACGCCGAACAGGTAATGCCGCGCATCTTCGGCCGCCAGCGCGACGCTGCGCGGGTGCGTGTCCAGATAGCGCTGCACCTCCGCGCGGCGCAGCGAGCCGAGCTTGTCGCGGGAGATGGTGAAGGTCGGGTTCGTCATCGTGCGGGGGTGGCCAGGGCCACCCGTATCATCCGCCGCCAGTTTGCCGCAGGACCCTCGATGACTTCCTTTGCCTACCTGTCGAACAACGCGTTCCTCAAGGCGCCCCCGGCGTCCAGCGCCACCCCGTACGCCGTGGCCGGCATCGCCTGGGACGGCTCGGTCACCAACCGCCCCGGTGCCCGCTTCGGCCCGCGCGCCATCCGCGAAGCCAGCCACATGCTGTGCGATGCGATCCACCCGCACTTCGACCTGACTCCGGACGGCCAGCTCGGCGACGCCGGCGACCTGCCCTTGCCCAACACCAGCCTGGCGTCCATGCGCGAGGCCATGATGCCGATGGTCGAGCGTCTGATCCGCAGCCACCACATGGTCTGGCTGGGTGGCGACCACAGCATCACCCTGCCCCTGCTGCGCGCCTACCGCGCGCTGCACGGCCGGCCGCTGGCGGTGATCCACTTCGACGCGCACTGCGATACCTGGGAAGACCACTTCGGCGAGCCCAGCGGCCACGGCACCTGGGTCTACGAGGCGATCCAGGAAGGACTGGTGGTGCGCGAATGCGTGACGCAGCTTGGCATCCGCTCGGCCGGCGCCCGCGAGGCGCGCGAGTACGTGCGCGACCAGGGCGGCCTGATCTTCAGCGGGCGTGACCTGCGCGGGCTCGACAACCCGGCGCAGCTCGCGCCGGTGCTGGGCGCCATCCGGCAGCGGCTCGCGGACCACGGCCAGCCGCCGGTCTACCTGAGCCTGGACATCGACTGCCTCGACCCCGCCTTTGCGCCGGGCACCGGCACACCAGAACCGGGCGGAATGAGCACCAACCAGGTGCTCAGCGTGCTCGAGGAAATGGCCGACCTGAACCTCGTCGGCATGGACTGCGTCGAGGTGGCCCCGGCCTACGACCATGCCGAACTGACCAGCCAGGCGGCCGCCCATTTCGTCTGGACCTACCTCTGCGGCAGACTGCGCCGCGCTTGACCTGTCGCAACTGCTGCAGCGCAGCAGATTCAAGAATGGAACCCATCAACGACGACGCGGAGGTTCCATGGCAGCGGCCCAACAGACAAAGGATTCCGGCACCGACTTCAAGGCCCTCGATGCCTGCCATCAGCAGATCGCAGCGCACCTGGAGCGGCTCGACGCGCTGTGCGCGCGCCTGGCGGATCAGGGCGTCGACGACATCGCCCAGGCCGAGGCCAGGCTGATCGAGGCGTTCTTCTCCAGCACCTCTCAGGCCCACCACCAGGAAGAGGAACTGAAGGTGTTCCCTTCGCTGCTCTCGTCCACCGACGAGGCGCTGGTGGCCACCGTGCGCATGCTGCAGCAGGACCACGGCTGGATCGAGGAAGACTGGCTGGCCATCGCGCCACAGCTGCGCGCCATCGCCGCCGGCTACAGCTGGTTCGACCCGGACGAACTGCGCCACGCGATCACGGTGTTCCTCGAACTCTGCCGGGAGCACATCCAGCTCGAGGAGTCGATCATCTACCCCGAGGCCAAGGCGATCGCCGCGAAGCTGGCGCGCCGCCGCGCCACGCTGCCGCCCCTGCGCTTCACAGCGGCAGCGCCGTCGTCCTCTTGACGGTGCGCAGCACCAGCATCGAGTTCGAGCGGGCTACGCCCGGCAGGTGCATCAGCACCTGCGAGTGGAAGCGCTCCAGGTCCTCGGCGTCGCGGTAGGTGAAGCGGATCAGGTAGTCGTTCTCGCCGGCGACGTAGAAGCAGTCGAGGATCTCCGGCGTGTCGCGCACCGCCTGCTCGAAGGCCTCGAGCAGCGGCGTGCTCATGCTCTCGAGGTTGAGGATGGTGTAGCTGATGCCGTGCTTGCCCACCGCCTTGGCGTTGAGCAGCGCGACGTACTGGGCGATCACGCCGGCATCCTCGAGTGCCTTGACCCGGCGCAGGCAGGCCGAAGGCGACAGGTGGACACGCTGTGCGAGGTCCTGGTTGGCGATCCGGCCCTCTTGCTGAAGCACCTCCAGGATGGCGCGGTCGATCGCATCCAGTTGCACGTTGGCGGCGTTGATTCGCATTGGCTGCGGTTATGTTGTCGTTTGTTCGAATCATATTGCAGCTTGGCGGGTGAACCCGGCTTGAATCCGCAAGCACATTGCGCCGGGGTTTCTCTAGACTCCATTCGTGGCCGACTGCACACTCTGCGGGCCCATCCCGACCCTCGCCTGAAAGCCAAGCGCCATGAACAAAGCCATCGATCCCGCCGTGCTGACGCTGCGCGAGGAAGGCTCGGCGCACCCGCATACGATGGACGCGTTCTGGATGCCGTTCACCGCCAACCGGCAGTTCAAGAAGGCGCCGCGGCTGCTCGCCAAGGCGAAGGACATGTACTTCTGGACGCCCGAGGGCCGCCAGATCCTCGACGGCATTGCCGGGCTGTGGTGCGTGAATGCCGGCCACGCGCGGCCGAAGATCGTCAAGGCGATCGCCGAGCAGGCCGCCGAGCTCGACTACGCGCCGCCGTTCAACATGGCGCACCCGAAGGCCTTCGAGCTGGCCGAGCGCCTGGTGCAGCTCACGCCGGCCGGCCTGAACAAGGTCTTCTTCACCAACTCCGGTTCGGAGGCCGTCGACACCGCGTTGAAGATGGCCATCGCCTACCACCGCGCCCGCGGCGAAGGCACGCGCACCCGGCTGATCGGCCGCGAGCGTGGCTACCACGGCGTCAACTTCGGCGGCATCTCGGTCGGCGGCATCGTCGGCAACCGCAAGCTGTTCGGCACCGGCCTGGGCGGCGTGGACCACATGCGCCACACCCACGACCTGGCACGCAACGCCTACTCGCGCGGCGTGCCCGAGCATGGCGTCGAGCTGGCCGACGACCTGGAACGCATGGTCGCGTTGCACGACGCGTCCACCATCGCCGCGGTGATCGTCGAGCCGGTGGCCGGCTCCACCGGCGTGCTGCTGCCGCCGCGCGGCTACCTCGAGCGCCTGCGCGCGATCTGCGACAAGCACGGCATCCTGCTGATCTTCGACGAGGTCATCACCGGTTTCGGCCGCCTGGGCTCGCCGTTCGCGGCGCAGCACTTCGGCGTCACGCCCGACCTGATGACGGTGGCCAAGGGCATCAGCAACGGCTGCGTGCCGATGGGCGCGGTGTTCTGCAAGCAGGCGATCCACGACGTCTTCATGACCGGGCCCGAGCACGTCATCGAATTCACCCACGGCTACACCTACTCGGCCCACCCGCTGGCGTGCGCTGCGGCGCTGGGCACGCTGGACACCTACGCCGAGGAAGGCCTGCTGACGCGCGCCCGCGAGATCGGCCCCTACTTCGAGAACGCGCTGCACTCGCTGAAAGGCTCGCGCCACGTGATCGACGTGCGCAACATCGGCCTGGTCGGCGGCGTCGAGCTCGAGTCGCTGCCCGGCCAGCCCGGCAAGCGCGCCTTCGACATCTTCCTGGCCTGCTGGGAGCGCGGCATCCTGATCCGCACCACCGGCGACACGATCGCGTTCTCGCCGCCGCTGATCATCGAGAAGCAGCACATCGACCAGCTGGTCGGCACGCTCGCCGACGTGCTGAAGACCGCGGCTTGACATGACACCCCCAAGCTCGCTTCGCTCGCGACCCCCCGAGGGGGCGCAGGCCTCCCTTGGGACGGCCCGGCGGGTGGCCTGACCACTTCTTTATGACGCTGCTGCAGACCGACCTGCAACTCACCAAGAATTCCTACTACGCGGCCACGGCGCCGCGTCAGCAGCGCTTCCCTGCCCTGCAATCGAACATCGATGCCGACGTGGCGATCGTCGGCGCCGGGCTGGCCGGCATGTCGGCGGCCATCGAGCTGGCCGACCGCGGCTACCGCGTCGTGCTGCTGGAAGCGCGACAGGTCGGCTGGGGCGCCTCGGGCCGCAACGGCGGCCAGGCGATCGCCGGGCTGGCCTGCGACCAGTCGGTGATCGAAGGCCAGCTTGGCCGCGACGACTCGAAACGCGTCTGGGACATGACGCTCGAGGCCATCCGCCTGATCGGGCAGCGCCGCGAGCGCTTCGCAATCGACTGCGACTGGCGAGACGGCTACCTCGGCCTGGCCGTCAACGAGCGCAAGGCCCGCGAGCTGCGCGAGTGGCACGAGCTGATGCAGCGCGACTACGGCTACAAGACGCGCTGGATCACCCCGCAGGAGATGCCGCAGTGGATCGCCAGCCCGCGTTTCCACAGCGGCATCCACGATCCTGCCGGCGGCCACCTGCACCCGCTCAAGTACAGCATGGGGCTGGCCGCCGCCGCAGCCTCGCTGGGCGTGCAGATCCACGAGGACTCCGCCGTCACCGAGATCCTGCCCGGCCGCGTGGCCAAGCTGCGCACCGCGCAGGGCAGCGTGAGCGCCTCGCACGTGCTGCTGGCGGGCAACGTCTACCTGCAAGGCCTGGCGCCGGCGCTGGAAAGCCGCGTGATGCCGGTCGGCACCTACATCGTGACCTCCGAGCCCATCGAGCCGAAGCTTGCCGATTCGCTGGTTCCGTCCGGCTCGGCGGTGTGCGACACCAACTTCGTGCTCGACTACTTCCGCCCGACGCTGGACCACCGCATGCTCTACGGTGGCCGCGTCAGCTACAGCACTGCCACGCCGATGAACCTGGCGGCCAGCATGCAGCAGCGCATGGCGCGCACCTTCCCGCAGCTGAAGGACACCAAGGTCGAATTCGCCTGGGGCGGCTTCGTCGACATCTCGATGAACCGCGCGCCCGACTTCGGCCGCCTGTCCGAGCGCCTGCACGGGCTGGAGCGCTCCGACTGGTCCAACGTCTACTACCTGCAGGGTTTCTCGGGCCACGGCCTGGCGCTCACCGGCCTGGCCGGCAAGCTGGTGGCCGAGGCCATTGCCGGCGACGCCGAGCGCTTCGACACCTTCGCGCGCATCCGCCATCGGCCCTTCCCCGGCGGCAAACTGCTGCGCACGCCGGCACTGGTGGCCGGCATGGCCTACTATCGGCTGAGAGATCTGCTGTGAGTACGCCTTCGACTTCCAAGCCCGTGGTTCTGGTGCCCTCGTGCAATCGCATGATCGGCCAGCATCCGTTCCACATCGCCGGCCGCAAGTACATCGAGGCGGTGCGGCTGGCCGGCGGCCTGCCGCTGATCGTGCCGGTGGCGCATGCCGATGAACTCGATGAGTTGCTCGACCTCGCGCACGGCGTGCTGCTGACCGGTTCGCCGTCCAACGTGCACCCGCGCCACTTCGGCGAGGACGTGCACGACCCCTCGCTGCCGCTGGACACCGAGCGTGACGACTGGACGCTGCCGATGATCCGGCGCATCGTCGAGCGTGGCATCCCGCTGTTCGCCATCTGCCGCGGCTTCCAGGAGACCAATGTCGCGCTGGGCGGCTCGCTGCACCAGGCGGTGCACGAGGTCGAGGGCCAGCACGATCACCGCGGCGCCGGCGGCCGCGCCGACGCCTCGGCCGACGAGGTCTACGACTTCGCGCACCCAGTGGACATCCAGCCCGGCGGTGTGCTGGCCGGCATCCTGCCCGAGCTGCGCGTCAAGGTGAACTCGGTGCATGGCCAGGGTGTCAATCGCCTGGCCAGCGGCCTGCGCGTCGAGGCCACTGCGCCCGACGGCCTCGTCGAGGCCTTCTCCGTCCAGAACGCGGCAGGCTTCAACCTGTGCGTGCAATGGCACCCGGAATGGAAGGCCGCATCGAACCCAGTCTCGGTACGCTTGTTGCGTGCGTTCGGCGACGCATGCCGTGCCTACCGCGATCGCCCTCGGGCTCCTCAGCCACCGCGCTGACGCCACCTCCTGGCGCACCCGCGCCCTGCCGCCATCGCGGCGACCCTTACGCGCAGCAAGTCCCGGCCACCAGCCGGATGCCGCGCAACAACTCTCAGGTGACACATGGTTGACAAGAAGAACTTCGGTTTTGCCGAACTGGAACATTGGCTCAATGAACGACGCGTGACGGAGATCGAGTGCCTCGTGCCCGACCTCACCGGCGTGGCGCGCGGCAAGATCCTGCCGCGCGAGAAGTTCACCGAGGACCGCGGCATGCGGCTGCCCGAGGCGATCGTTGCCATCGGGGTGACTGGCGAGTTCCCCGAGGAAGGCCCGTACTACGACGTCATCCACGCCACCGACCGCGACATGCACCTGCGCCCCGACCCGAGCACGGTGCGCATCGTGCCCTGGGCGACCGACCCGACCGCGCAGGTCATCCACGACTGCTTCGACCGCGACGGCAAGCTGATCCCCTACGCGCCGCGCTCGGTGCTGCGCCGCATCTGCGACCTCTACGCCGCCGAGGGCTGGAGTCCGGTGGTCGCACCCGAGCTGGAGTTCTACCTGATCGAGCGCAACTCCGACCCGAACACCCCGCTGCGCCCGCCCAAGGGCCGCAGCGGCCGCGCCGAGACCTCGCGCCAGGCCTACTCGATCGATGCGGTGAACGAGTTCGACCCGCTGTTCGAGGACATCTACGCCTACTGCGAGCAGATGGAGCTCAACGTCGACACGCTGATCCACGAGGTCGGTGCCGGGCAGATGGAGATCAACTTCTTCCACGACCACCCGCTCGGCCTGGCCGACGAGGTGTTCTTCTTCAAGCGCACCATCCGCGAGACGGCGCTGCGCCACGAGATGTACGCCACCTTCATGGCCAAGCCGATGGCCGGCGAGCCGGGCAGCGCGATGCACGTGCACCAGAGCGTGGTCGACGCGGTGACCGGCAAGAACATCTTCAGCAATGCCGACGGCTCGCCTTCGAAGGAGTTCTACTGGTACATCGGCGGTCTGCAGAAGTACACGCCGGCGGCGATGGCGCTGTTCGCGCCCTACGTCAACTCGTACCGTCGTCTGGCCCGCTCGACCGCCGCGCCGATCAACATCCAGTGGGGCACCGACAACCGCACCGTCGGCATCCGCTCGCCGGTGGCCACGCCGGCGGCGCGCCGCATCGAGAACCGCGTGATCGGCGCCGACGCCAACCCCTACGTGGCGCTGGCGGCCACGCTCGCCTGCGGCTACCTGGGCATCAAGAACCGCATCGACCCGAGCAACGAGTGCAAGGGCGACGCCTACCTGTCCGAGTACCAGCTGCCACGTTCGCTGTCGGAAGCGCTGGGCTGGCTGGCCGACGAGAAGGAACTGCACGACGTGCTGGGCCGCGAGTTCGTCACCGTGTACTCCGAGGTCAAGGAGATCGAGCACGACGAGTTCATGAAGGTGATCTCGCCGTGGGAGCGCGAGCACCTCCTGCTCCACGTTTGAACCGGACACGAGATTGGAGAAGCGCATGAACGCCGTCCTCAACACCCCGCACACCCGCACCACCGCCGAATGGCAGGCCGCGGACGCCGCGCACTACCTGCACCCCTTCACCGACTTCAAGGGCCTCGCGAACAAGGGTTCGCGCGTCATCACCAAGGCCGACAACATCTACCTGTGGGACAGCGAGGGCAAGAAGATCCTCGACGCGATGTCCGGCCTGTGGTGCGTCAACGTCGGCTACGGCCGCCAGGAGCTGATCGACGCGGCGACGCGCCAGCTGAAGGAACTGCCCTTCTACAACAGCTTCTTCCAGACCGCGACGCCGCCGGCGATCGAGCTGGCCGAGCTGCTCGCCGAGGTCACGCCGCCGCAGTTCCAGCACGTCTTCTTCTCGGGCTCCGGCTCGGAAGGCAACGACACCGTGGTGCGCATGGTGCGCCGCTACTGGGACGTGCTCGGCCAGCCGCAGCGCAAGGTCATCATCAGCCGCAAGAACGCGTACCACGGCTCGACGATGGCTGGGGCCTCGCTCGGCGGCATGAGCGGCATGCACGAACAAGGGGGGCTGCCGATCCCCGATATCGTGCACATCGAGCAGCCGTTCTGGTTCGAACTGGGGCGCGATCAGTCGCGTGACGACTTCGGCCTCAAGGCGGCGTCGTGGCTGGAAGCGAAGATCCTCGAGATCGGCGCCGACAAGGTGGCCGCCTTCATCGGCGAGCCGGTCCAGGGCGCGGGCGGCGTGATCGTGCCGCCGGCCACCTACTGGCCCGAGATCCAGAAGATCTGCGACAGGCACGGCATCCTGCTGGTCAGCGACGAGGTCATCACCGGCTTCGGCCGCACCGGCCAGTGGTTCGGTTGCGAGACCATGGGCAGCAAGCCCGACCTGATGACCTTCGCCAAGGGCGTGACCTCGGGCTACATCCCGCTGGGCGGCGTGATGGTCGGCGAGCGCATCGCGCGCGTGCTGATCGACCAGGGGGGCGAGTTCAACCATGGCTACACCTACTCCGGCCACCCGGTGGCGTGTGCGGTGGCCCTGGCCAACATCCGCCTGATCCAGCGCGAAGGCCTGGTCGAGCGCGTGCGCGAGGACGTCGGCCCCTACCTGGCGGCGCATTTCGCCGAGCTGGCCAAGCACCCGCTGGTGGGCGAAGCGCAGACCTGCGGGCTGATGGGCGCCCTGCAACTGGTCAAGGACAAAGCCTCGGGCGCGATGTTCGACGGCGCGCTGGAGGTCGGCATGGTGTGCCGCGGCCACTGCTTCGGCAACGGCCTGATCATGCGTGCGGTGGGAGACCGCATGATCATCGCCCCGCCGCTGGTGATCACGCGAGCGCAGATCGACGAGATGGTCGCGCTGATCCGCAAGTGCCTCGACCTGACGCTGGCCGACTTGCGGACACGCGGCTGGCTGTGACCCGGGCGGGCCGGTTCGCCGCGGAGTGGCACGGGGTTTGCCTCTAGCATCCCCACAGGCCCTCTGGCTAGACTGCCCGGTAGCTCGTACACCAACCCGTATCCCAGCTTCGCTATCACCTCGACCTCAAGGAAATCGACCATGAAACGGATGTTCGGCACCCTCTCCTCGTTGACCTCGGCCGTGCTGGCCGCCACGGCGCTGCTGTGGGGTCCGCCGGCCGCGGCGCAGGAAGAGGAGAAGGTGCTCAACGTCTACAACTGGTCCGACTACATCGCCGAAGACACGATCCGGAACTTCGAGAAGGAAACCGGCATCAAGGTCCGCTACGACAACTTCGACAACAACGAGATCGTCCACGCCAAGCTGGTGGCCGGCAAGACCGGCTACGACATCGTCGTGCCCTCGTCGTACTGGGCCAAGGTGCAGGCCGACGGCGGCCTGCTGATGAAGCTGGACAAGGCCAAGATCCCGAACCTGAAGAACCTCGACCCGGCGCTGCAGGAGCAGCTGGCCAAGCTCGACCCGGGCAATCAGTACCAGGTCAACTGGCTGTGGGGCTACACGACGGTGGGCATCAACGTCGACAAGGTCAAGGCCGCACTCGGCAGCATGCCCATGCCCGACAACGCCTGGGACCTGGTCTTCAAGCCCGAGTACATCTCCAAGCTGAAGGGCTGCGGCGTCAGCGTGCTCGACTCGGCCACCGAGGTCATCCCAGCCGCGCTGCACTACCTGGGCAAGCCGGCCTACTCGAAGAACCAGGCCGACTATTCCGGCGTCGCCCCGCTGCTCAAGTCGATCCGCCCGAACGTCACGCTGTTCAGCTCGTCGGGCTACATCAACGACATGGCCAACGGCTCGATCTGCCTGGCGCTGGGCTGGTCCGGCGACATCAACATCGCCCGCCAGCGCGCCATCGACGGCAAGACCGGGCAGAACATCCAGGCACTGATCCCGAAGACCGGCGGCGTGCTGTTCTTCGACGTGATGGTCATCCCGGCCGATGCCCCGCACCCGGGCAACGCCCACAAGTTCATCGACTTCATCCTGCGCCCCGAGGTGCATGCGAGCCTGACCAACAAGGTCTTCTACGCCAACCCGAATGCGGCCTCGAAGAAGTTCGTCAAGCCCGAGGTGGCGAACAACCCGACGGTGTTCCCGAGCGCGGAAGACATGAAGAAGATGCAGGCACCGGACGCGCTGTCCAACGACATCCGCCGCACCATGACGCGCCTGTACACCAGCTTCAAGACGGGTCTCTGAACGCCGCGCCGAGGGAGGACACATGAGCGCGACGTCAGGACCGGCTTTTCTTCAGATCCAGGACGTGGTCAAGGACTTCGGCGGCGGTGCCGTCGCGGTCAACCACGTCAGCCTGGAGATCGCCAAGGGCGAGATCTTCGCGTTGCTCGGCTCGTCGGGCTGCGGCAAGACCACGCTGCTGCGCATGCTGGCGGGCTTCGAGACGCCGACATCGGGGCGCATCCTGCTGGCCGGCCAGGACCTGGCCGACATTCCGACCTACGACAAGCCGATCAACATGATGTTCCAGAGCTACGCGCTCTTCCCGCACCTGACGGTGTGGGAGAACATCGCGTTCGGCCTGCGTCGCGAGGGAATGGCGCAGGACAAGATCACCGAGCGCGTCGAAGCGATGCTCAAGCTCGTGCAGCTGGGCAAGCTGGCCAAGCGCAAGCCGCACCAGCTCTCCGGCGGCCAGCAGCAGCGCGTGGCGCTGGCGCGCAGCCTGGCCAAGCGTCCGCAGCTGCTGCTGCTCGACGAGCCGCTGGGCGCACTCGACAAGAAGCTGCGCGAAGAGACGCAGATCGAGCTGGTCAACATCATCGAGGAAGTGGGCGTGACCTGCGTGATGGTGACGCACGACCAGGAAGAGGCCATGACCATGGCCTCGCGCATCGCCATCATGAGCGAGGGCAAGGTGCTGCAGGTCGGCGCGCCGGCCGACATCTACGAGACCCCGGCCACACGCTTCGTGGCCGACTTCATCGGCAACGTGAACCTGATGGAAGGCACGCTGGCCGAGGACGAGGCCGACCACTGCGTCATCGACTGTGCGGACGTCAAGCACTACGTCGGCCACGGCATCACCGGCACGCAGGGCATGCCGGTGACGGTGGCGGTGAGGCCGGAGAAGATCCACCTGTCGCCGCACCCGCCCGCCAACGAGGAGCATGGCCCGGAGTTCAATCGAGCCCGTGGCGTGGTCAAGAACCTGTCCTACTTCGGCAGCTTCACTGTCTACCACCTCGAGCTGCCCTCGGGCCGCGTGCTGAAGATCAGCCAGAACAACACCCAGCGCCATCCCGAGCACGAGCTCACCTGGGGCAGCGAGGCCTGGGCGCACTGGTCGCGCCAGTCTCAAGTGGTGCTGACGCAGTGAGCCGGGCATGAAGAAACTTCGCGCCTTTCTGTCGTGGATCGTCCGCGGCCGCACCGCGGTGATCGGCGTGCCCTATCTGTGGCTGCTGCTGTTCTTCCTGTTCCCGTTCCTGATCGTGCTGAAGATCAGCGTCTCCGAGGTGGAGGGCGTGGTCTTCAAGGACGTGCTGACACTCAAGGAAGGCGTGCTCGCCCTGACCCTGAAGCTGTCGAACTACGTCTTCCTCACGCAGGACGACCTCTACCTCAAGACCTACCTCTCGAGCATCAAGTACGCCGCCGTGACCACGGTGCTGTGCCTGGCCATCGGCTACCCGTTCGCCTACTTCATGGCGCGTGCCAAGGCGACGCTGCAGCCGGCACTGCTGATGCTGGTGATGCTGCCGTTCTGGACTTCCTTCCTGCTGCGCGTCTACGCCTGGAAGGGGCTGCTGACCGAGCACGGCTGGGTGTCGGAGCTGCTGATCGCGCTGCGGGTCGATCACCTGCTGCTGGCCGCCGGCGTCATCCCCGCGCTGGGCAAATTCATGAACTCGCCGTTCTCGCTGGTGCTGGGCATGGTCTACACCTACCTGCCCTTCATGATCCTGCCGCTGTACGGCAACCTGGCGAAGATGGACCTGCGCCTGCTCGAGGCGGCGGCCGACCTGGGCGCCTCGCCCTGGGTGGCGTTCTGGAAGGTCACGGTGCCGCTGTCCAAGGCCGGCATCATCGCCGGCTCGATGCTGGTGTTCATCCCGTGCATCGGCGAGTTCGTGATTCCTGAACTGCTGGGCGGCCCGCAGACACTGATGATCGGCCGCGTGCTGTGGGACGAGTTCTTCAGCAACAACGACTGGCCGATGGCCTCGACCGTTGCGGTGGTGATGATCCTGCTGATCCTGGTGCCTCTGGCCATCTTCAACCGCTACCAGGCGCAGGCCCAGGAGCAGCGGCGATGAGCGGGCGCACGGTGTTCGGCGCCGGCTTCGCCAAGGGCTTCTCGAAAGCCTGGCTGATCGCCGGCTATGCGTTCCTGTACCTGCCCATCGTCGCGCTGGTCATCTACTCCTTCAACGACTCGCCGATCCCCAATGTCTGGGCCGGCTTCACGCTGAAGTGGTATGCCGGCCTGCCGGCCGACCGCGAGATGATCGGCGGGCTGTGGCTGAGCCTGAAGATCGCCTTCTTCACCGCCTGCGGCTCGGTGGTGCTGGGCACGCTGGCGGCGTTCGCGCTGGTCAAGTACAAGCGGTTCACCGGTCGCACCCTGTTCACCGGCATGGTCAACGCGCCGCTGGTGATGCCCGAGGTGATCATCGGCCTCTCGCTGCTGCTGATGCTGGTGTCGATCCAGCGGGTGCTCGGCTTTCCCGAGCGCGGCATGCTGACCATCTGGATCGGCCACCTGCTGCTGGGCATGGCCTACGCGACGGTCGTCGTGCAGGCGCGGCTTCAGGACCTGAACCCGCAGCTCGAAGAAGCCGCGATGGACCTCGGCGCGCGGCCTCACCAGGTGTTCTACCTGGTCACGCTGCCGATGATCGCGCAGTCGCTGATGTCCGCCTGGCTGCTGACCTTCACGCTGTCGCTGGACGACGTGGTGCTGTCCGCCTTCCTGTCCGGCCCGGGCTCGACGACGATGCCGCTGGTGATCTTCTCTCGCGCCCGCCTCGGCCTGAACCCGAGCGTGAATGCCGTGGCCACGATCATCGTGCTGGTGGTCGCGGTGGGCGTGGTGCTCGCCAGCCTGGCCATCGCACGCGCCGAACGCAAGCGCGCTCAGGAGCTCGCCGCCGCGGCGCGGGGCAGCTGAACACCGTGGCCGCGAAAATTCACACCACAACGATTGACGACCTCACGAGGAGAAACCGATGAAATTCTGGCAACCCACCGTCCTCGCCCAGGCCGCCGTGCTTGCATTGGGGGCGACGCTGGCCAGCGGCGCCGCTGCGCAGTCGACCGCCGACCTGATCAAGGAGATCCAGGATCTCAAGAAGCGGGTGGCCGAACTGGAAGGCAAGCAGAAGGCCGGCGAGACCGCCAAGCCGGCGGCCGGCCAGTGGGGCATGACGCCCGAGCAGGCTTCCGAGTTCAACCGCATCGCGGTGAAGACCGAGGCCACCGAGGACAACCTCGAGCTGTGGGGCCTGAAGGGCCTGACGATCTCGGGCTACATGGACGTGGCCTACATCTTCAACCGCGGCCAGAAGCGCTCGGGCTTCCAGTTCCTGAACTCGCAGGGTGACGGCTTCTTCTACGACACCTCGTACATCGGCGCCGCCTCGATCGACTTCACGAAGGAGACCGACAGTGGCTCGCGCTTCAAGCTGACGCTGGCGCCGAACCGCGGCACCGGCGCGGCCACCTCCGGCGGCACGAGCATCGTGCAGGAAGCTTCCGTCTCGGTGCCGCTGACCGACCTGCAGACCCGCTTCATCGCCGGACAGATCCCCGACTGGTCGGGCTACGAGTACCAGCAGCCGACGCTGAACCCGTTCATCACCCACAACCTGCTGTACGACTTCACGTTGCCGACCTCCTACACCGGCGCCGGCATCGACTACACCACCGGCAAGTGGTGGATCCGCAGCCTGCTGGCCAACGTCAACGAGAACATCGCGAGCCAGGGCGAGCGGCAGCCGGTGCTGGTCTATCGCGTCGACTACTCCAAGGGCGAGTACGACGGCTTCGGCTTCGCCGGTCTGCATGGCAAGACGGCGAACTTCAACCTCGGCAAGAAGACGATGTCGAACCTCTTCGAGGTCGACGGCTACTTCGTCCGCGGCGACCTGACGCTGCAGGGCCAGATCGCCTACGGCCAGCAGAAGCAGGCCGGCATCATGCCGGACGCCAGCGGCGCCTTCCAGGACGCCAAGTGGGTGGGCCTGTCCGGCCTGGCCGGCTACTACGTCGACCCGCGCCTGCAGCTGCTGGTGCGCGCCGACTACGTCAAGAACAGCACCGCCGGCGGCGGCCTGTTCGGCTACACCGGCTACTACCCGGATGCCGGCGTCGACGGCCTGTATGGCGACTACCGCAACGGCATCGGCCCGAACCCGACGCTGGGTTGCGATGTCGACCCGACCGTGGCCGACTGCGACAAGGGCGCCAACCGCTACGCCTTGTCCTTCGGCATGAAGTACGCGTTCAACACGAACACCACCTTCAAGTTCGAGTACCGCCGCGACGGTGCGAACGTGCCGGTGTTCTTCGACGTGAAGTCGGGCACGTACAAGAAGAGCAACGACCTGTTCGGCGCCTCGGTGGTGCTGAGCTTCTGATCGGAACGGAGCCCGCTGCGGCGGGCTCCCCGCGACGATGAATGCCGTGAACTCTCCGTCCCCCCTGCGCCTCGAACCGCAGGGGCCGGGCGAGGCCTCGCCGATCCGCGCCGATCGGCTGCGCGAGGGCGCCCCTCAGCCGCGCGCCTGGAACGGCTACGACGATCCCACCGGCCAGTTCTTCGCCGGTCAGTGGGCGGCCGGGCCGGGCCGCTGGGAGGTGGTCTACGAAGCACACGAGGAAGAGTTCTGCGTGCTGCTCGAAGGCGAAGTCCGCCTGACCGATGCCAGCGGCCGCGCGCAGCACTTCCGCGCCGGCGATGCCTTCGTCGTGCCCGGCGGCTTCCGCGGAGAGTGGTGCAACCTGACGCCGGTGCGCAAGCACTACGCGATCATGCTTCTGAAGGATTCCCCATGAACAAGCCTGCCCCCGACTGGCACGCCGCTGCCGCGGCGTTGCGCATCGACGGCCGCAGCGTGATCGGCGGCCAGCGTGTCGCCGCCGCCAGCGGCGAGACCTTCGCCAAGACCTCGCCGATCGACGGCCGGGTGCTCGGCGACATCGCCCGCGGCCGCGCCGCGGACATCGACGCCGCCGTCGCCGCCGCGCGTGCGGCCTTTTCCGATGCGCGCTGGGCCGGCCAGTCGCCGGCCGCGCGCAAGAAGGTGCTGCAGCGCTTCGCGGAAAAGATCCTCGCCGCGAAGGAGGAACTGGCGCTGCTCGAGTCGCTCGACATGGGCAAGCCGGTGCAGTACAGCCTGGCGGTGGACGTCGGTGCCACCGCGCGCACCATCGCCTGGTACGCCGAGGCCGTCGACAAGATCTACGACGAGATCGCACCGACAGCATCGAACGCCCTCGCGTTGATCACCCGCGAGCCGATGGGCGTGATCGGTGCGGTGGTGCCCTGGAACTACCCGATGATCATGGCGGCCTGGAAGCTGGGGCCGGCGCTGGCCGCCGGCAACAGCGTGGTGCTCAAGCCCAGCGAGAAGAGCCCGCTGACGGCGCTGCGCCTGGCCGAGCTGGCCATCGACGCCGGCCTGCCGCCGGGCGTGTTCAACGTCGTGCCGGGCTACGGCCACGAAGCCGGCGAGGCGCTGGCGCTGCACATGGACGTCGATGCGATCGGCTTCACCGGCAGCACGCGCGTCGGCCGCAAGATGCTCGAGTACGCCGGACGCAGCAACCTCAAGCGCGTCTACAACGAGCTCGGCGGCAAGTCGGCCTTCGTCGTGTTCGACGACTTCGAGGACATCGCGCGGGCGGCGAAGACGGTGGCCGGCAGCATGTTCTTCAACCAGGGCGAGAGCTGCAACGCGCCGTCGCGCGTGTTCGTGCACGAGAAGGTCGCCGATCAGTTCCTCGCGGTGGTGGCCGCCGAAGCGCCGAAGTACGCGCCGGGCGACCCGCTGTCCGGCTCGGCCGAGATGGGCGCGCTGGTCGACGAGACGCAGATGCGCACCGTGCTCGGCTACATCGACGCCGGCAGCACCGAAGGCGCGACGCTGGTCACCGGCGGCCGACGATCACGCAGCGAGACCGGCGGCTTCTACGTCGAGCCGACGGTGTTCGCCGGCGTGCGCAACGACATGAAGATCGCCCGCGAGGAGATCTTCGGTCCGGTGATGAGCGTGATCCGCTTCAGCACCGAAGCCGAGGCGATCGCGCTGGCCAACGACTCGTCCTACGGCCTGCAGGCCAGCGTGTGGAGCCACAACGTCAACCGCGCGCACCGCGTGGCGCGTCAGCTCCGCGCCGGCACCGTGCACGTCAACCAGTACGACGAGGACGACATCACCGTGCCCTTCGGCGGCTACAAGCAGAGCGGCAACGGCCGCGACAAGTCGCTGCACGCCTTCGACAAGTACACCGAACTGAAGACGACCTGGCTGCGCATCGACGCCGCCTGAGTCCGCCTCGACCAAGGAGAGACAGATGAACCATTCCCTGAACGAACAACTGATGGCCCGCAAGGCTGCGGCCACGCCGCGCGGCGTGGGCGTGATGGGCACCTTCTTCGCCGACCGGGCCGACAACGCCGAGCTGTGGGACGTCGAAGGCCGCCGCTTCATCGACTTCGCCGGCGGCATCGCAGTGATGAACAGCGGCCACGGCCACCCGAAGGTGATCGCCGCGATCGAGGCGCAGCTCAAGCGCTTCACCCACACCTGCTACCAGGTGGTGCCCTACGAGAGCTACATCGCGCTCGCCGAGAAGCTCAACGCACTGACGCCGGGCGAGCACGCCAAGAAGACCGCGCTGTTCTCGACCGGCGCCGAAGCGGTGGAGAACGCGATCAAGATCGCGCGCTCGTACACCAAGCGCTCGGGCGTCATCGCCTTCGGCGGCGCCTTCCATGGTCGCAGCCTGTTCGCGGTGTCGCTGACCGGCAAGGTGGTGCCCTACAAGCTCGGCTTCGGGCCCTTCCCGCCGGAGATCTACCATGCACCCTTCCCCTGCCATTGCGCCAACCTGGCCGAGGTGAAGAAGGCCGTGCACGGCATCTTCAAGGCCGACATCGAGCCGAGCCGCGTCGCCGCCATCATCTTCGAGCCGGTGCAGGGCGAAGGCGGCTTCAACGTCATCCAGGCCGAGGCGGTGAAGTGGCTGCGCCAGCTCTGCGACGAGCACGGCATCGTGCTGATCGCCGACGAGATCCAGACCGGCTTCGGCCGCACCGGCAAGATGTTCGCGATGGAGCATTTCGGGGTCGTGCCGGACCTGATGACCATCGCCAAGAGCCTGGCCGGCGGCGTGCCGCTGTCGGCGGTGTCGGGCAAGGCCGAGATCATGGATGCGCCGGCGCCCGGCGGCCTGGGCGGCACCTATGCCGGCAACCCGCTGGCCATCGCCGCGGCACACGCCATCATCGACGTGATGCGCGACGAGAAGCTGCCCGAACGCGGCACCGCGCTGGGCGAGCAGCTCAAGGGCGTGCTCGAGTCGATGCGCAAGGAAGTGCCGCAGATCGCAGACGTGCGTGGCCTGGGCGCCATGGTCGCGGTCGAGTTCAACCAGAAGGGCAGCGACGAGCCCGACGCCGACTTCACGAAGAAGGTGCAGGCCGAGGCGCTCAAGCGCAACCTGATCCTGCTGACCTGCGGCGTCAACGCGAACGTGGTGCGCTTCCTGTTCCCGCTGACCATCCAGCAGCCGGTGTTCGACGAAGCGATGGACATCCTGAAGGCTTCGCTGCGGGCTGCGCTCGCGTGAGTGCGGATGTTTTCGACAGCCTGCGCGAGCGACTGGCCGCGCAGGGCGTGCATACGCTGATCGCGCAGTTCACCGACCTGCACGGCGTCGCCAAAGGCAAGTACGTGCCGCTGGACCAGCTGCGCACGCTGGTCGAGACCGGTGCCGGCTTCTCCGGCCCGTCGATCGCGGGCACCGGCCTGCCACGCATGGGCCCGCGCTCCGAGTACTACGGCCGCGGTGACATGGCGAGCGCACGCGCCCTGCCCTGGATGCCCGGCTATGCGCGGCTGGCCTGCGACGGCTTCGTTGCCGGCGAGCCGTTCGACGGCTGCCCGCGGCAGGTGCTGCGCCGGCAGATCGCGCGCTTGGCCGAGCACGGCTGGACGCTTCAGACCGGCATCGAGCCGGAGTTCTTCCTGCTGCGCCGCACCGAACGCGGCTTCGCGCCAGCCGATGCGAACGACCGGCTCGACAAGCCCTCCTATGACCTGAAGAGCCTGCCGCGCCGGCGCGACTTCCTGCATGAACTGTCCACCGGCCTGCAGGCCTGCGGGCTGCAGGTGTTCCAGATCGACCACGAGGACGCACACGGCCAGTACGAGCTGAACTTCCTGCACGCCGAGGCGCTGGCCAGTGCCGACCACCTGATGCTGTTCAAGCTCGCCGCGCAGGCGCTGGCCGAGCAGCATGGGCTGGTGTTCTCGATGATGCCCAAGCCCTTCGCCAACCAGCCGGGCAGCGGCATGCACTTCCACGTCTCGCTGTGGAGCGGCGAGCGCTGCCTGTTCGATGGCCCCGAGGGTGACACCACGATGCGCCACTTCATTGGTGGCGTGCTGGCGCATTCGGCGGGCCTGGCTGCGCTGGCCGCGCCGACGGTGAACTCGTACAAGCGGCTGGTCGTCGGCGAGTCGCTGTCCGGCACGAGCTGGGCGCCGGCCTACATCGCACACGGGCCCAACAACCGCACCGCGCTGGTCCGCACGCTGGCCGGCCGCTTCGAATGGCGGCTGCCCGACGCGGCGGCCAACCCCTACCTCGCGACGGCCGGGCTGATCGCCGCCGGGCTGGACGGCATCGCGAAGCGCATGGACCCCGGAGCGGCCTGCACCGACGACCTGTTCGAGCAGCCGCTGGCGGCGTTGCGCGCGCGGGGCATCGGCGTGCTGCCGCAGAGCCTGGGCGAGGCCGTCGAGGCGCTGGCCGCCGATGCGGTGCTGTGCGAGGCGTTGGGCAACCCGCTGGCGCAGGAGTTCATCGAGGCCAAGCGCGCCGAATGGATCGCCTACGCGCGCCATGTCAGCGACTGGGAGATGCAGCGCTACGGCGACCTGTTCTAATCCGCGCCTCGATGACGTCCCCGAGCGCGACTGCGTTGGTCCACCCCGTTCCCTGGTTGTCCTACCTCTGCCTGGCCTCCGGCATGGCGCTGGTGGGCAGCTACGTGGGCCTGTCGAAGATCCTGGTGCTGGTGCTGCCGATCTTCCTGCTCGCCTGGCTGCGCTTCGGCATCGCCGCGGTGGCGATGGCCGGCTGGGTGAAGCGCCAGCCCGGTGAGGCGCCGCTGAGCGCGCACGACCGCAAGCTGCTGTTCCTCGAGTCCTTCTTCGGCAACTTCCTGTTCTCGGTGTGCATGCTGTTCGGCGTGGCGCGCACCTCGGCACTGGCGGCGGGCGTGATCATGGCGGCCATCCCTGCGGTGGTGGCCATCCTCTCGCGCCTGATCCTGAAAGAGCGCATTGCGCCGCGCGTCGCCATCGGCATCGCCTGCGCGGTCGGCGGCATCGCGCTGGTCTCGTTCGGCAAGAACGCCAGCGGCGCCGGTGCCGATACCGGTGGTCTGGTCGGCAACCTGCTGCTGCTCGGCGCGGTGACCTGCGAGGCACTGTACGTGGTGATCGGCAAGCAGCTCACCGGCAACGTCTCGCCCAAACGCATCAGCGCGCTGATCAACCTCTGGGGCCTGCTCCTGGTCACGCCACTGGGCCTGTGGCAGGCGCTGAGCTTCGACTTCGGCAGCGTCAGCGCCGGGCACTGGTGGCTGCTGGTCTTCTACTCGCTGGCGGCCAGCATGGTCACGGTGTGGCTGTGGATGACGGGGCTCAAGCATGTGCCGGCCTCGCAGGCCGGCGTGTTCACCGTCATGTTGCCAGTGGCGGCGGCGGCCACCGGCATCATCTTCCTCGGTGAACGATTCAGCCCCGCACAGGCCGCAGCGTTCGCGCTCGCGCTGGCCGGCGTGGTGCTCGCGACCTGGCCATCGCGCCGGGCTGCAGCGCGCTGAACCGGCTCAGGCCGGCGTCTCGACCCCTGCCGGATGGCGCCGCGCCTGCGTGGCCAGCCCGGCCACGGCCGCCGGCGGCAGCGTCTTCAGCTTGTGGTCCGACCACACCTGCCGCCAGCGCCGCGCGCCGGGTTGGCCGTTCCACAGGCCCAGCATGTGCCGCGCAATGCGTGACCAGGGCTCGCCTTCGCGCGCCTGGCGCTCCATGTACTCGACCATCGCCGCTTCGACCTGCTCGCGGCTGCGCTCCACCGGCTCGGCACCGAGGAAGCGGGCGTCCCACTCGGCCAGCAGCCAGGGGTGGTGGTAGGCCTCGCGGCCGACCATCACGCCCTGCATGCCCTCGGCGAGCAGCGACTCGATCTGCGCATTGCTCGCCACGCCGCCGTTGAGTGCGAAGCGCAGCGCCGGGAAGTCGTCCTGCAGGCGCTGCACGAACTCGTAGCGCAGCGGCGGCACCTCGCGGTTCTCCTTCGGGCTCAGGCCCTGCAGCCAGGCGTTGCGGGCGTGCACGATGAAGACCTCGCAACCGGCCGCGGCGACGGTGCCAACGAAGTCGCGCACGAAGTCGTAGCTCTCGATGCGGTCGATACCGATGCGGTGCTTGACCGTCACCGAAATCGCCACCGCATCACGCATCGCCTTCACGCAGTCGGCCACCAGCTGCGGCTCGGCCATCAGGCAGGCACCGAAGGCGCCGCGCTGCACCCGCTCGCTGGGGCAGCCGCAGTTCAGGTTGACCTCGTCGTAGCCCCATTGCACCGCCAGCTTGGCGCAACGCGCCAGGTCGTCGGGCTCGCTGCCGCCGAGTTGCAGCGCCAGCGGGTGTTCCTCGTCGTTGTAGTCGAGGTGGCGCGGCACGTCGCCGTGCAGCAGCGCGCCGGTGGTCACCATCTCGGTGTACAGGCGCGTGCGGTGCGTCAGCAGGCGGTGGAAGTAGCGGCAATGGCGATCGGTCCAGTCCATCATCGGGGCGACGGACAGGCGCCACGGCGAGGCAGACGGATCGTGGGTCGGGGTGGGGTTCAAGACGGGCGGGTCGGTTCGCGCAGGACCCGCATTGTCTCAGCGCGCCGGGCGGCGCGTGGTACGCGTCAGCGCCGTTCCCAGTAGCCCGGTCGCTGGCGCCAGCCCGGGCCCTCGCGGCGCCATTCGGGTGCATTCCAGCGCTGGCCGGGCGCCGGCGGCGCGGCCCAGCGCCCGCCGTTCCAGACATGCCGGCCACCATGCCAGCCCCAGTAGCCGTTGAGCCAGATCTGGCCGACCACCGGCGGCGCGCCGTAGTACTCGACCTGCGGCGGCGGTGGCGCGACGGGCACCACCTCGCCGTAGCCGTACCCGCCGCCGTAGTACGGTGCCGGTGCCACCACGCAGCCCCCAAGGCCCATGGCGACTACAGCGGAGGCGACGAGCAGACTGCGGCGAAGAAGTTGCGACGACATGGCGTGCTCCTGCATGGGATGTTCCCAGCGCAACAACGCGATGGCGATCACCGGCGTGCACGCGCCGCCGGCGGCTTTACCTCGGCGACACAGTCGGTGACGATCAGGCCCGCCCGGCGGCCGAGCGGATGCCGGCCGCAAAGCGCGGCCACAGCGGCTGCGGCAGGTCGTGGCCCATTCCGTCGATGAAGTCGCCCTGCGCGCCGGCAATGTGGCGCATCAGGTCGTGACCCGCCGCCACCGGCACCAGTGGATCGGCGACACCGTGGATCACCTGCACCGGCTGCGTGATGCGCGCGAGCAGTGGCGTGCGGTCGCCGTCGGCCAGGATCGCCGCGAGCTGTCGCGCCGTCGCCGCCGGGCGGTACGAGCGCTTGACCGAGGCCGCCAGCCGCTCACGCAGCAGCGCCGGCTCGGGGGGATAGGCCGGGCTGCCGATCACGCCGTACAGGCGCATGAAGTGCTCGACCACGCTGTCGACGTTCTTGGCATCGCGCGGCCGCGACATCATCGCCATGCGCACCTTCATGGTCGGTTGCGGAAGGTGACGCGCCCCGGAGGTGGTCATGATCAACGTCAGGCTGCGCACCCGCTGTGGGTGCCGCACGGCCAGGTGCTGCGCGATCATGCCGCCCATTGAAGCGCCGCAGACATGCGCGCTGCCCAGGCCCATCGCCTCGATCAGCGCTGCGGTGTCGTCGGCCAGGTCGGCCAGCCGGTACGGGCTGGCCACCGGCATGCCCAGCGTGTAGCGGATGCCGGCCGCGGGCAGGTTGGGCACGCCGAGATGGTCGAAGCGCTGCGACAGGCCGACATCACGGTTGTCGAAGCGGATCACGCGGAAGCCGCTGGCCACCAGCTGGTCGACCAGCCCGTCGGGCCAGGCGATCAGCTGCATGCCCAGCCCCATGATCATCACCAGCGGCGGGCCCGATGGCGGGCCGCGGTCGTCGACTTCGAGCGAGATGCCGTTGGCCGGGATCTGCATCAGGCGGCGCGCTGCTCGTGGTGGGCGGTGCGGAAGAACCAGCGCCGCGCGCCGTGCGGCTCGAAAGGCTTCCAGTGACCGGCCGGCTGCGCGAGGCGGTCGGCGATCGCGTACAGCGCCATCGGGTTCATGCCCATGCCGACGTGGCTGGCGTGGACCTCGATGTTCTCGGCCTGCGGGCCGGGCGCGACGACGCTGCAACGCCACGACACGATGCCGTCGGTGCGCGACCAGATCGAGGTCGTCGGCACCGGCGGCTCCTGGCGGATCTGCGCGATCAACTTCTCGTCGTGCACCGACTGCCCGCTGACGAGTTCGAAGAAGCGCCATGCGTTGGTGGCACGCGGGTGACCGGTGAACGGTGTGCCCAGCGTGATGACGCAGCGCACGTGGTCGGGGAGTTCCTTGGCGAGTTCACGCGCGTAGATGCCGCCCAGGCTCCAGCCGATCAGGCTGACCTGGCGCGCGTGCGAGCGGAACAGCCGCTGCACGTCCTTGTTCGAACGCTCGAGCACGCCGTGGCGCGGGCCGAAGTTGAAGCCCTGGCCCCAGGGGTGCGTCACGTAGCCGAGTTCGTCGAGAAAGCGGCGCAGCGGGCCGGTGGTGAAGTCGTTCGCGCCGAGGCCGGGGAACACCAGCACCGGGTGACCGTCGCCGCGCGGCAGCTTGCGCAGCCAGGGCGTGGCGGCGAGCATGGCGGCGTATTCCCAGGGCGCCCTGCCCTCCATCGCCAGCAGCAGCGCATTCGGTGCGCGCATGTCCTCGGCGTGGAAACCGTGGTGGCGAAGGTCGGGCGGCGTTCGAGGCATGCGTGGCGATGCGGATGCGTTCAGGGCATGTTAGCGGCTGGCCCGCTTGGCCGGTGGAGCGCTTGCCCTAGTCGTGCGTGTCGCCTTCGGGACAGGCTTTGCCGCCGTCTTTGCAGCGGCCTTCTTCGCAGTGGCCTTCTCGGCGACGGGCTTCTTGGCGACTGCCTTCTTCACGGCCGGCGAGGCAGGTGCGGCCTTCTTCCTGGCGGCCACCTTCTTCTTTGCCGGCGGCACGCTCTGCACTTCGACCGCCGGTGCCGGCACCAGGCCCTTGAACTCCTCGAACGCGGTCTCGATCTGCGCTGCGAACTCGGCCACCTCGGGCATCGCCTCGGCGCAGGCCATGATGCCGACGTCGAGCGACTCGTTGTAGGTCTGCACCGTGATGTTCAACGCGACGCCGTGCACGACGATCGACGCTGGGAAGTTGGTCAGCATCTTCGCGCCGGCCATGTACAGCGGCACGGTCGGCCCCGGCACGTTGGAGATCACCAGGTTGGCCACCGGCGGGATGCGGTCGGCCACGCCGGCGCGGCCGTAGATCGCGGTCAGGCCTTCCATCAGCCAGGGCACGCCGATGGACGGAAAGTCGGTCGGCAGCAGGCTCTTCACGCTGCCCAGCGTCGACTTCATCGAGGCACTCGCCGCCATCACGTGGGCGAGCCGCTTGCCGGCATCGGCGAGGTGTGTGCCCAGGCTGATCAGGCTCATCGAGGCCTGATTGTTCGACGCCGTGTCGCCCTTGGCGCGCAGCGAGATCGGCACCGCCGCGACCAGCGACTTGCGTGGCAGCGGCCCGTGCTTCGCGAAGTGCCGCCGCAGCGCGCCGCTGCAGATGAACAGCACCGCGTCGTTCAGGCTCGCATGGTGGCGGCGCCGCACCGCGTTGAGCTCGGCCAGCGGCAAGCTGACGGTCGCAAAGGCCCGCGTGTCAGACACGGTCGCGTTCAGCCGCGTGCGCGGTGCCAGGCCGAGGTTGCTGACGCTCTTCGACGGCTTGGCTGCCTCGCCCTTGACGCGCGACCACACCGACGCCGCCGTCTCGCCGAGCGCGCCGCCGGCGGTCTGCGCGGCCACCTGCGAGATGGCGCCGACCGCGGAGGGAATCGCCTTGACCAGGTTGCCGACCTGCTCGAGCTGGTTGGACAGCGCGCCACGCAGCATCTCGGTCAACGCCAGCTGGCCCTTGCGTTCGCGCGAGGGCCGGGCCTCGATCTCGCGCGGCTCGGGGCTGAGGTCGAGGATGGCCTGGGCCAGCGCGACGGCCGCCTGGCCGTCGACCGCCGCGTGGTGCAGCTGCGTGTAGAGGGCGTAGCGCTTCTCGCCGTTCTCGCCGTCGGCCAGGCCGTCGAAGACATGGAACTTCCACAGCGGGCGGCTGCGGTCGAGCAGCACCGGGTGCAGTTCGCCGACCTGCTCCTCCAGTTCGGCCAGGCCACTGCCGGCGGGCAGCGTGATGCCGACGATGTGCGCGTCGAGGTCGGGCACGGCATCCACCCAGGCCGGCGCGGCCAGGTTCAGCGGCATCCAGGCCAGCTTGCGGCGCAGCGCCGGTGCAAGCGGCAGGCGCGCCGCCATGTGCGCGCGCATGTCGGCGAGGAAGTTGCCGCGGTAGGTGCGTGGCAGCTCGAACTGATGCAGCGCGCCGACGTGCATCGGCATCTCGGCCGTCTCGAGGTAGAGAAAGCTCGCGTCCAGCCCGGACAACTGCTTCATCGGTGGCTCCCTTCCAAGGTCGCGGCCATGCTAAGCCGCCGCGACCGCCGTTCGCTGAGGGGAAGCCCTGTCCGGGAGGCCCGGGGGTGGCTCAGGCGCGGCGCTCGCGCAGCGCCAGCAGTTCGTTGCCCGCCAGCGCGCCGAGCACCAGCAGCCCGCCGGTCAGCACCGTGGCGGCCGGTGCCTCGTTGGCGCCCAGCCAGGCCCACAGCACGCCGAACACGACCTCGAGCAGGCCGAGCAGAGAGATCTCCGGCGCCGACAGCGAGCGCGCCACGTTCACTGCCAGCAGGCAGGGAATCGCCAGCTGGACGACGCCGAGCATCGCCAGCAGCGCCAGGTCGCGCGGCGTGGCCTCGAAGGGAAAGGCGGGCACCAGCGTGACCAGCGCCGACAGCAGCGCGCCGATCAGCACCGCCGGCAGCATGTCCTGCTGCGCGGCACTGCGGTTGTGCTGGATCAGGGTCCAGTTCAGCGCCGCCGCGAACGGCACGCACAGCGCGACCAGCATGCCCACGAGGTGCCGCGCGTCGCTGCCGCCCACCTCGCGCGCATACATCCAGGCGATGCCGGCACCGGCCACGAAGATCGCGCCCCAGGTGCGAGCGGCCAGTTTGTGGCCGAGTGCGAAGCGCGCCATCAGCGCGGTGAACAGCGGGCCCAGCGCCATCGTGACCAGCACGTTGGCCACGGTGGTCAGCGTCAGCGCCATCATGAAGGCGGTGTACATCACCGCCCAGCACAGGCCGGACAGCCACAGCGTGCGGCCGCCGGTGCGGATGGCGTGCGCCAGCGGCTTCGGCCCGCGCAGCCACGACAGCATCAGGACCAGCGCGACGCCGTTGAACAGGCTGCGCCAGAACGTGACCTCGAAGCCCTTCGCGGCCTCGAAGTGGCGCGACACCACGCCGGCGATGCTCCACATCAGCGTCGCCGCGATCATCGTCAGCACCGCGCGGCGGTGCGTCATCGGCATGCGCAGCGCCTCAGGCGGCTTCGCGCGAAGCACGCTTGCGGTCGTGTTCCTTCAGGTGCCGCTTGCGGATGCGGATGCTCTTCGGCGTGATCTCCACCAGCTCGTCGTCGGCGATGAACTCCACCGCGTACTCGAGCGTCAGGATGATCGGCGGCGTGATCTTGATCGCGTCTTCCTTGCCGGAGACGCGGAAGTTGGTCAGCTGCTTGCCGCGCACCGCATTGACGACCAGGTCGTTGTCGCGGCTGTGGATGCCGATCACCATGCCCTCGTACAGCGGGTCGCCGGCCTTCACGAACATGCGGCCGCGGTCGTCGAGCTTGCCCAGCGAGTAGGTCACCGCCTCGCCGTCGTCCTGGCTGATCAGCACGCCGTTCTTGCGGCCCTCGATGTCGCCCTTGAAGGCCTCGTAGCCATCGAAGATGTTGCTGATCAGGCCGGTGCCGCGCGTCAGGTTGAGGAACTCGTTCTGGAAGCCGATCAGGCCGCGTGCCGGGATGCGGTACTCCAGGCGCACACGGCCCATGCCGTCCGGCTCCATGTTGACCAGCTCGCCCTTGCGCTCGCCCAGCGCCTGCATCACGGCGCCCTGGTGCTGGTCCTCCACGTCGGCGGTGACCATCTCGATCGGCTCGTGGCGCTCGCCGTCGACTTCCTGGAAAACCACGCGCGGCTTGCTGACGGCCAGCTCGTAGCCTTCGCGGCGCATGTTCTCCAGCAGGATGGTCAGGTGCAGTTCACCGCGGCCCGAGACCTCGAAGATGCCGTCCTCGTCGGTCTCCTTGACCTTCAGCGCGACGTTGCTCTGCAGCTCGCGCTGCAGGCGGTCCCAGATCTGCCGGCTGGTGACGAACTTGCCTTCGCGGCCGGCCAGCGGGCTGGAGTTGACGCAGAAGTTCATCGTCAGCGTCGGCTCGTCGACCTTCAGCATCGGCAGCGGGGCCGGGCGGTCCGGGTCGGTCAGCGTGACGCCGATGCCGATGTTCTCGATGCCGTTGATCAGCACGATGTCGCCCGGGCCGGCCTCGGTGGCCTGCTTGCGCTCCAGGCCTTCGAACTTCAGCACCTGGTTGACGCGCGCGGTGAAGGGCGTGCTGTCCGGGCCGCTGTAGACGGCGACGTTCTGCATCGGCTTGAGCGTGCCCTGGTTGACGCGCCCGATGCCGATGCGGCCGACGTAGCTGGAGTAGTCCAGCGAGCAGATCTGCAGCTGCAGCGACGCGGCCGGGTCACCCTCGTGCGCCGGCACGTGCTGCAGGATGGCGTCGAACAGCGGCGCCAGGTCGGTGCCCGTCTCGCCCTGCTTCAGCGTCGCCCAGCCGTTCAGGCCGGAGGCGAAGATGACCGGGAAGTCGAGCTGCTCCTCGGTGGCGTGCAGTTTGTCGAACAGCTCGAAGGTGGCGTTGATGACGTAGTCCGGGCGCGCGCCGGGGCGGTCGACCTTGTTGACCACGACGATCGGCTTGAGTCCCAGCGCCAGCGCCTTCTTGGTGACGAAGCGGGTCTGCGGCATCGGGCCTTCGACCGCATCGACCAGCAGCAGTACCGAGTCGACCATCGACAGCACGCGCTCGACCTCGCCGCCGAAGTCGGCGTGGCCCGGCGTGTCGACGATGTTGACGTGCGTGCCCTTCCACTCGACGGCGCAGTTCTTCGCCAGGATGGTGATGCCACGCTCGCGTTCGAGGTCGTTGCTGTCCATCACGCGTTCGGCGACCTTCTCGTTCTCGCGGAAGGTGCCGGACTGGCGAAGCAGCTGGTCGACGAGCGTCGTCTTGCCGTGGTCGACGTGGGCGATGATGGCGATGTTGCGGATCTGGCGGGTGGTCATGCGGTTCTCTCTGTTCGATCGTTCACAACAAGGCCTTGCACCTCGGTCGGGCTGAGCAGCCTGGTGGAAATGAGTTCGCCGGCGACGATGTGGCCGGCGCCGAGGAAGGCTCGCGGTTCGGGGCCGAAGACCCTGACCTTCGGTGAATCGGCGATCGCCAGCCGGCGGCGCATGCCGGCCAGGAAGCGCGCGGCGTTCTCGGCGTCCAGGCGCACCACCGGGCAGTCGGCCAGCAGCGCGTCGGCGTCGAGCAGTCGATCATCCCGCTCGGCTTCGTCCATCGTCTGCAGCGCATCCAGCGTCACGGCCTGCTCCAGCGTCAGCGCGCCCGAGCCGGTGCGGCGCAGCGCGGCGAGGTGCGCACCACAGCCCATCGCCTCGCCGATGTCCTCGGCCAGCGTGCGGATGTAGGTGCCCTTGCTGCAGCGCACGTCGAGCACCCAGCGGTCATGATCGCCTTGGACGATGTCGATTGAATGAATCGTCACGCGGCGTGCCTCGCGCTCGACTTCGACGCCGGCACGGGCGTATTCGTACAGCGCCTTGCCTTCGTGCTTGAGCGCCGAATGCATCGGCGGGGTCTGCTCGATCTCGCCGGTGAAGCGGTCGCAGGCGGCGCGCAGCGACGCGCGCGTCACGTTCACCGGCCGCGTGAGCAGCACCTCGCCTTCGAGGTCGCCACCGCGGCGCGTCTGGCCGAGCTGCAGCGTGGCCAGGTAGCGCTTGTCCGCATCGAGGCTCGCCTGCGAGAACTTGGTGGCGGCGCCGAAGCACAGCGGCAGCAGGCCGCTGGCCAGTGGGTCCAGCGTGCCGGTGTGGCCAGCCTTCTCGGCACGGAACAACCGCTTGGCCTTCTGCAAGGCATCGTTGCTCGACAGGCCGACCGGCTTGTCGAGCAACAGCACGCCGTGCACGGCACGGCGCGGGATGCGGGGGCGTTGCGGCCGGCTCTCGCTCACGTCAGTCTTCTTTCGCCCGCGTCGCGTTGGCCTGGTGGATCAGCATGTTCAGCTCGGCCGCACGCTCGGTGGTGCGGTCGAAGTGGAAGTGCAATGTCGGCACGGTGTGGATCTGCAGGCGCTTGAACAGGCCGTTGCGCAGGAAGCCGGCGGCCTCGTTCAGGGCCTCCTCGCATTCCTTCGGATCACCCACCAGCAGCGAGAAGAACACCTTGGCGTGGGCGTAGTCGGCCGACACCTCGACCGCATGCAGCGTGACCATGCCGATGCGCGGATCCTTCAGCTCGCGGATCAGCTCGGCCAGGTCGCGCTGGATCTGGTCGGCGATGCGGAAGCCGCGGTTGGGAATGGATCGTTTGTGTCGCATGGTCTGCTCCTAAATGCGAACCCCGCCTTCTTTTGGAAGGCGGGGCTCGTCGCCGGTGCCGCCCCGCCGGCCAGCGCACGGCCGCTCCGAAGCGGCCGGCGATCCCCTCGGGGGGTGGGCCGCGGTACGCCGAGGCCCGGGGGCCAACATCAAAGCGTTCGGGCCACTTCCTTGACCTCGAAGACCTCGAGCTGGTCGCCTTCCTTGAAGTCGTTGTAGTTCTTCAGCTTGATGCCGCACTCGAAGCCTTCCTTGACCTCGCGCACATCGTCTTTCAGCCGTCGAACCGACTCGACCTCGCCGGTGTAGACCACGATGTTCTCGCGCAGCAGGCGGAAGCGTGCACCGCGGCGCACCAGGCCCGAGGTGACCATCGAGCCGGCCACCGTGCCGATCTTGGAGGCGACGAACACCTGCCGGATCTCGGCCGTGCCGATCAGCTCTTCGCGCTGCTCCGGCGCCAGCATGCCGGTCATCGCCAACTTCACCTCGTCGACCGCGTCGTAGATGATGTTGTAGTAGCGGATGTCGACGCCGTTGTTCTCGGCCAGCTTGCGCGCGCCGGCATCGGCCCGCGTGTTGAAGCCGATGATGATGGCCTTCGAGGCGATCGCCAGGTTGACGTCGGACTCGCTGATGCCGCCGACCGCCGCATGCACCACCTGCACCTTGACCTCGTCGGTCGAGAGCTTGAGCAGCGACTGCGCCAGCGCTTCCTGCGAACCCTGCACGTCGGCCTTGATGATCAGCGCCAGAGTCTGGGCGCTGCCCTGGCCCATCTGCTCCATCATGTTCTCGAGGTTGGCGGCCTGGCGCTTCGCCAGCTTCACGTCGCGGTATTTGCCCTGGCGGAAGGTCGCGATCTCGCGCGCACGGCGCTCGTCGGCCAGCACCATGAACTCGTCACCGGCCTGCGGCACCTCGGTCAGGCCCTGGATCTCGACCGGGATCGACGGGCCGGCCTCGTTGGTCGGCTTGCCGTCCTCGTCGAGCATGGCGCGAACGCGACCGTAGCTCGAACCCGCCAGCACCACGTCGCCGCGCTTGAGCGTGCCGGACTGGACCAGGATGGTCGCCACCGGGCCGCGGCCCTTGTCGAGCTGCGCTTCGATGACCAGGCCCTTGGCCGGGGCGTCCTTGGCCGCCTTCAGCTCCAGCACCTCGGCCTGCAGCAGCACCTGCTCGAGCAGGTTGTCGATGCCCTGGCCGGTCTTGGCGGACACCGGCACGAACGGCGAATCGCCGCCGAAGTCTTCCGGCACGACCTCCTCGGCCACCAGCTCGCTCTTCAGCCGCTCGACGTTGGCTTCCGGCTTGTCGATCTTGTTCATCGCCACGACGATCGGCACCTTGGCGGCCTTCGCGTGGTGGATGGCTTCCTTGGTCTGCGGCATCACGCCGTCGTCGGCCGCCACCACCAGGATGACGATGTCGGTGGCCTTGGCACCGCGCGCCCGCATCGCGGTGAACGCGGCGTGGCCCGGGGTGTCGAGGAAGGTGATCATGCCGCGCGGCGTCTCGACGTGATAGGCGCCGATGTGCTGCGTGATTCCGCCCGCCTCGCCCGCGGCGACGCGGCTGGTGCGGATGTAGTCGAGCAGCGAGGTCTTGCCGTGGTCGACGTGGCCCATCACGGTGACCACCGGCGCACGCGTCGTCTCCTCGTGAGTCTGCTCGTCCTGCTCCTCCTCGAGGAAGGCTTCCGGATCGTCCAGCTTGGCGGCGAAGGCCTTGTGGCCCATCTCCTCGACGACGATCATCGCCGTCTCCTGGTCGAGCTGCTGGTTGATGGTGACCATCTGGCCCAGCTTCATCATCTGCTTGATGACCTCGGAGGCCTTCACCGACATCTTGTGCGCCAGGTCGGCCACCGAGATGGTTTCGGGGATGTGCACTTCCTGCGTCTGCTGCTCGGCCGGCGCGACGAAGGTCGACTGCGAGCCATCGCTGCGTTCGCCACGGCGGCCGCCGCGCGGTGCGCGCCAGCCGGCGCGTGCGCCACCCGCGGCACCGTCGCTGCGGCCCTTGAGTGCCGTGCGCTTCTTGGCAGCGTCGTCGGCCCAGCTCGACGACAGCTTCTCGGACTTGACCGACTTCTTGTCGCCCGGCTTGGCGGCACCGGCGGTCGTGGTCGTGGTCGGCGCACCCGGTGCGCCGGCCTTCTTGTGGATCGTGCCCTTGATCTCGGTGGCCGGCTTGGCCGGCTCCTCGGGCTTCTTCGCGACGAGCACCTTCTTCGGTGCATTCATCATCTCGCGGATCGCGCGAGCTTCATCCTCGGCGGCCTTGCGGCGCTTGGCCAGGTCGGCCGCGCGCTGGGCTTCCTCATTGACCACGTCGGCGGCCTTGATGACACGCAGCACGGGCTTCGGCGGCTCAGCCGGCGCCGCGGGCGGTGCAGCCGGTGGCTCGGCCGGTGCAGCAGCCTTGGCGCTCTTCGGTTCCGGCTTGGCCGCAGCGGCCGCCAGTGCCGCGGCCGCTTCCTCGGCGGCCTTGCGTGCGGCTTCGGCGGCACGTGCCTCGGCGGCTTCGCGGTCGCGCTTTTCCTGCTCTTCGCGCAGGCGGCGCTTCTCCGCCAGGTCTTCCTCCTGGCGGCGCAGCAGTTCGGCCTGGGCGCGTGCTTCTTCCTCGCGACGCTGCAGTTCGGCTTCGTCGATCACCGGTGCGGAGGGCTCTTCGCTCGCCGGCGCGTCGTCGCGCTTGACGAAGGTACGCTTCTTGCGGACCTCGACCTGGATGGTGCGCGCCTTGCCGCTCGCATCGGCCTGCTTGATCTCGCTGGTCGACTTTCGCGTCAGGGTGATCTTCTTGCGCTCGCCCCCGCCGGCGGTGCCGTGCGAGGTGCGCAGGAAGTCGAGCAGGCGTTCCTTGTCCGACTCGCTGAGCGTGTCGTCCGCCGAGGCCTTCTTGACGCCGGCCGACTGCAGCTGCTCGAGCAGCGCCGCGGCCGGGCGATTGAGCTCGGCGGCGAGTTGGGCGACGGTGGTCGAAGCCATTGTTGAATCCTTGCTTGGTCTAGCTCTAGCTCTGTCTCGTGTCGGCGTGTCGTTCAGGCGGTGAACCAGTGTTCACGCGCCTTCATGATCAGCGCCTTGGCCTGCGACTCGTCGATGCCGGTCATCTCGGTCAACTCGTCGACGGCGAGGTCGGCCAAGTCGTCGCGGGTGTGGATGCCGCCGTCGGCGAGCTTGGAGATCAGCTCAGGCGTCAGGCCCTTGCCTTCGAACTCCAGGTCGCGCAGGTCCTGCGACACCTCGTCGACCCGCTCCTCGCGGGCGATCTCCATCGTCAGCAGCGCATCCTTGGCACGGGTGCGCAGCTCGTTGACGGTGTCCTCGTCGAAGCTCTCGATCTCGAGCATCTCCTGCATCGGAACGTAGGCCACTTCCTCGAGGCTGGTGAAGCCTTCGGCGATCAGGATGTCGGCGACTTCCTCGTCGACGTCGAGCTTCTCGACGAACAGCTTGCGCACCGAGTCCGACTCGAGCGCCTGCTTGGACGCCGATTCCTCGGCCGTCATGATGTTGATGCGCCAGCCGGTCAGCTCGGAGGCCAGGCGCACGTTCTGGCCGCCACGGCCGATCGCGATCGCCAGGTTCTCCTCGTCGACGACGACGTCCATCGCGTGGCGCTCTTCATCGACGACGATCGACTGCACGTTGGCCGGGGCCAGCGCGCCGATGACGAACTGCGCCGGGTCCTCCGACCACAGCACGATGTCGACGCGCTCGCCGGCCAGTTCGTTGGTCACTGCGGTGACGCGCGAACCGCGCACGCCGACGCAGGTGCCGATCGGGTCGACGCGCTTGTCGTGCGACACCACGGCGATCTTGGCGCGGCTGCCCGGGTCACGGGCGCAGCTCTTGATCTCCAGCAGGCCCTGCTCGATCTCAGGCACTTCCTGGGCGAACAGCTCGATCATGAAACCCGGCGCAGAACGCGACAGGATGATCTGCGGGCCGCGCAGCGTCGGGTCGACCTCGAGGATGAACGCCCGCACGCGGTCGCCGCTGCGCAGGTTCTCCTTCGGGATCATCTCGTTGCGGCGCAGCCGGCCTTCGACACGGCCCGACTCGACGACGATGTCGCCCTTGTCCAGGCGCTTGACGGTGCCGACGAAGATCTTGTCGCCGCGCGACAGGAAGTCGTTGAGCAGCTGCTCGCGCTCGGCGTCGCGGATCTTCTGCAGGATCACCTGCTTGGCGGCCTGAGCACCGATGCGACCGATGGAGACGGACTCGACCGGCTCCTCGATGTAGTCGTCGACCTCGATGTCGGGAATCTGCTCCAGCGCTTCGAACAGCAGGATCTCGGAGTCGGGCAGCTGCAGGCCGGCTTCATCCGGCACCACGTGCCAGCGGCGGAAGGTCTCGTATTCGCCGCTCTCGCGGTCGACCGACACGCGCATGTCGACCTCGCCGCCGTGCAGCTTCTTCGATGCCGAGGCGAGCGCCGCCTCGACGGCACCGAACACGACCTCACGATCCACGCTCTTCTCGCGAGAGATGGCATCCACCAGCATCAACAATTCGCGGTTCATCGCTCACGACCTCCGTCAAGCTCTTGTCCGGGCGCGGCCACGCCGGCGGGCGCTTCAGCGGGCGCGAAACGACGCCCCTTGAAGTCGACCACCGGCACCAGCCGGGCCTCGCGCACTTCGTCGAGTGAAAAATCCAGTGCCTGATCCGTCTTGCCGTCGTTGAAGACGATGCGCCAGCCCTCCCCCTCGCCTTCCGGCCGGGGTTGCAGCACACCGCTGTACTTCTTGCGGCCCTGGAACGCCAGCTTCAGCGTCAGGTCGATCTGCTCGCCGGCGAAGCGGGCGAAGTCGGCCGCCTTCTTCAGCGGGCGATCCAGCCCGGGGGACGAGACCTCGAGCCGCGCGTAGGCGCAGTTCTCGACCTCGAGCACGTGCTGCAGCTGCCGCGTGACCTTCTCGCAATCGTCGACGGTGATGAACTCACCGTTCGGATCACCCGCAACCCGGTCGATGTACACGCGCAGCAAGCCGCCTCCCGCCGAGCTCGTGCGTTCCGTGTCCACGAGCTCATAGCCCAGACCGGTCACGGTGCGTTCGACGCTCGCTTGCCAACTCGTCACAGGGTCATCAACCTTTTGCAAAGGATTCCGCAGTTTCTTCCGCAGTCACGACAGGACTGAAAAACGTTCAAGCAAAAAAAATGGGCTGGAAGAATCCGCCCACGCAGCTTTCTCGAAAACGGCAGATTATAGCGTGGCTCCGGAGTACAGGCAAGACTCTGGGCTGTCAAGAGCACTCGTCCGGGCTGGGCGCCATGCCAAAATCCGGCGCCTTCCAACACCACACGCAGCGCGGAGACTCCATGGGATTTCTTGCCGGCAAGCGCCTTCTGATCACCGGCGTGCTGAACAACCGTTCCATCGCCTACGGCATCGCGCGCGCCTGCCATCGCGAGGGCGCCGAGCTCGCGTTCAGCTACCAGGGCGAGCGCTTCAAGGAGCGCATCGCCGAGTTCGCCGCCGAGTTCGGCTCCAGCCTGACCTTCGACTGCGATGTCGGCGACGACGCACAGATCGAGTCGCTGTTCAGCCAGCTGGGCCAGCACTGGCCGGAGTTCGACGGTTTCGTGCACTCGATCGGCTTCGCGCCGCGCGAGGCCATTGCCGGCGACTTCCTCGACGGGCTGACGCGCGAGAACTTCCGCATCGCGCACGACATCTCGGCCTACAGCTTTCCGGCGATGGCCAAGGCGGCGCTGCCGCGGCTGCGGCCCGGTGCGGCACTGCTGACGCTGTCGTACCTCGGCGCGGTGCGTTACGTGCCCAACTACAACACCATGGGCCTGGCCAAGGCCTCGCTCGAATCGAGCGTGCGTTACCTCGCCCACTCGCTGGGCGCCAAGGGCATCCGCGTCAATGGCATCTCGGCCGGGCCGATCAAGACGCTGGCCGCCTCGGGCATCAAGGACTTCGGCAAGCTGCTGGCCGACTTCGCCGCGATGGCGCCGATCCGCCGCGCGGTGACGATCGAGGACGTCGGCAACACGGCCGCCTTCCTGCTGTCCGACCTGGCCGCGGGCATCAGCGCCGAGATCACCTACGTCGACGGCGGATTCAGCCAGGTCATGGGCGGCTCGGGCAACGCCTGAGCCATGCGAGCGGCCCCGCCGGCGCGGGGCTGCACGCCGCCGCGTCAGAGTGCCTGCAGGATCTCGCGGCGCTTCTGCTGGTATTCCTCTTCGCTGATCAGCCCGCGGTCGCGCAGGCGCTTGAGCGTGATCAGGCGCTGCTCGACCTCGTCGGCGAAACCGGGGTCGCGCGGTCGCAGCGCGGGCACGGCGGCGGGTGCAGGCGCCGGCGCGGCGTGACGAGCGCCTGCCGCGGCCGGCGCTGCTGTGACCGGCGCCGCAGCGGCTGGAGCGGCCTGCACTGGTGCGACTGGTGTGACTGGCGCAGCGGCCGGCACCGCGGCAGCGGCGGCCCCCGTCAGCGGCAGCGACACCCAGTCGGCCCGCGTCTGCGTGCCAACGGCACTGCGCAGCGCGACCTTGCCGGGCTTGGCGCGCGAGCCGAAGCTGAACTGCGGCGCGCGGCCGGTGCCGCGGTAGTCGTTGTAGAACTCGAAGCGGGCGTCGTTGACGATCACCTGCAACTGGCCGCCTTGAACGAACAGCCGCGCCGTCACCGCCTGCGGTGCCTGGAAGATGCCACCGCCGCGGCGCGAACTGGTCAGCAGCAGGAGATCGTCGTCGGCGCCGGCGGCCGCGAAGGCCTCGCGCAGCGGATCGAGCAGCTCGACCAGCTCGTCGGTCGCGAACAGCGGCTGCGTGTTGGTTCCGACGGCGAAGCGCAGGGGCGACAGCAGCTGGCGCAGCGTCTCCGCCTCCAGCGCCGCCGGCTGCTCGTTGGGCGCGGAGCCGCTCTCACGCGGCACCAGGCGGATCGCGGTGAAGTCGCGCACCACCCAGCTGCGCTGGCGCGGATCGGCCTTGCCGGCATCGGCCGTCTTGTCGCCGCCGAACAGGAAGTCCATCACCCCCGCACGGGCCGGCGCAGCCGCGCCACCCAGTGCCAGCGCCAGCCCCAGCGCGCACAGCGCCGGTCCCGCCTTGAGCCCTTGCATCGATTGAAGCCTTTCTCGTCGCCGCATCACGGCGTCACAGATCATCCAGGGCACGCGTCGCACCCAGCAAGGCCGGCGAAACACGCGCATCCACCACCAGCGTCGGGATCGGCTGCAGGTAGCTGCCGAAGCGCCCCTTCGCCTCGAAGCGTTCGCGAAAGCGCGAGCGATCGATCGCAGCGCCGAGCCGCGGCACGATGCCGCCGCCAATGTACACGCCGCCACGTGCGCCCAGCGACAGCGCCAGGTTGCCAGCGACGTTGCCGAGAAAGCTGAAGAACAGGTCGAGCGCCTCGACGCAGATCGAGTCCTCGCCGGCCGCGGCGCGCGAGGTGACGTCGGCCGCCTGCAGCGGCTGGGCGCTGAGGCCATGCACTTCGCACAGGGCCACGTAGAGGTTCACCAGCCCAGGCCCGGACAACGCCCGTTCCGCCGAAGCGTGGCCGAAGCGCTCGCGCAGGCGCCGGATCACGGCCTCCTCCTTCGCGTCGGCTGCGGCCAGGGTGACGTGCCCGCCTTCGCCGTTGATCGGGATGGCGCGCTGGCCTTCGCGCGCCGGCAGCAGGCCTGACACGCCCAGGCCGGTCCCTGGACCGAGCAGCCCCAGCGGCAGCCCGGCCACGGCCTGGCCGCCGCCGACCTGGCGCAGTTCGTCGGCGGCCAGCGCCGGCAGCGACAGCGCCAGGGCGGTGAAGTCGTTGATGACCAGAAGGCGCTGCAGGCCGAGCAATTGCCGAACGGCCTCGATCGAGAACGACCAGTGGTGGTTGGTCATGCGCACCTGGTCGCCGACGACCGGGTTGGCGATGCCGATGGCTGCACACCGCGGCTGCCCCTGCCCGAGATGTGCAAGGTAGTGCTGCATCGCCGCTTCCAGCGTCGGATGGTCAGCGCAAGGCAAGGTGGCCACGTCGGACAGCGGCGCAGCGGGAGCGGCTTGCCAGGCGAAGCGGGCGTTCGTGCCGCCGACGTCGCCGAGGAGGCGCGGAAAGGTCGAGGAGTCCATGTCTGCCGGGACGAGATCCCGCGAGATTGTTGTTCCGGGGCGTTCGTGCAATCGGCATGCCTTGCGCTGCCGGGCGCCGGGAAATGTAGCGCAACTACGTATCGATCTGCGGCAAGAACAACTCCTGGGGAACCCTGATGCACGGCGCTGCGCGATGTTGCTTCGATGCAAATACCAAGGAAAACCCGTGTACGGGCTCTGTAGTCTGACTACTAGAGTCGCCTCCGATTCAGCGCTTCAGCGTCGTTTGTAGGCCAACTACCTCGGGTCACCACGGGGTTTGGCAAGAGGCAGTGGCCACCGCCGCTGCCCCTGGCGACACCGCAGCGCAGCGATTTCCCGGAAGAGCGAGTTGGTGGCGGCGCCGTCCGCGGCGCCGCCCCTTTTTTGACCACCGGAGCCCGTTCCCCCAAACCCCGGCATGCCCAGTGATGTCCTGCATCGCGAACGCTGCCGGTCTTTCCCAGCAGAACCTCTGAGGAGCCAACGATGAAAATGAAACACTCCCTGCTCGCCGCAGCGGCGATCAGCTTGCTCTCGACCGGCGCCAGCGCCGTGGACTGGGGTGGCTACGCCCGTTTCGGCCCCGGCCAGAAGCAGGCGTCCGGCGACGGCAAGCGCTGCTTCAACGGCGGCGAAGGCGCGGGCCTGGGCTCGCAGGCACCGGGCAAGGGCGGCATCGGCCGTCTGGGCAACGAGTGCGAGACCTACGGTGAATTTGCGCTGAGCCAGAACATGTCGGCCGGCGGCGTCAACTACAAGGCGCTGCTGATGACCAACTTCTACGGCACGGGCTCGACGCCGGACAACACCCCGGCGGTGAACCAGCTGTACGTCGAGGCCAAGGGCTACGACGTGGCGCCGAACACCACGTTCTGGGTCGGCCGCCGCTTCTACCATCGTGCCGACGTGCACTTCGATGACAGCTTCTACGTCCACGGCGGTCTGCAGAACGCCAACGGCGCGGGCGCCGACGGCATCGACGCCGGCATCGGCTCGCTGGGCGTGGCCGTGTTCCGCAAGGACGACGCCGCGGTCGGTGGCAACGCCGGCACGCTGCTGAACCTGGACCTGCAGGACATCGCCAGCAACCCGAACGGCAAGCTGCGCCTGACCGCCAGCTTCAGCAAGTTCTCCGGCACCAACGGCGAAAGCGGTGCGGGCCTGAGCCTGCAGCACAACCAGTCGGGCGTGTTCGGCGCCGACAACACGCTGTGGCTGCAGTGGGCTCAAGGTTCGACCTGGCTCGACATGGGCTTTGCCGGTGGCACGCAGGGTTCGGACTACAAGCGCTGGCGCATCGCCGACAGCCTGGCCTGGGTGAAGGGCCCGCTGACCGCGCAGACCCTGATCCACTACGGTCAGGTCGAGGAGCCGACCGCTCTGGGCGGCACCGCGAAGTCGAAGACCCTTTCGCTGGCCGGCCGCGTCGCCTACGCGTTCACCAAGAACTTCAAGCTCCAGGGTGAACTGGGCACCGCGAACACCAAGCCCGATGGCGGCAGCTCGCAGAACGTCACCAAGCTGACGATCGCCCCGACGCTGACGGTGGGTCCGAACTACTACGACCGCCCGGAACTGCGCTTCTACGTGTCGGCATTCAACTTCAACAACGCCTACGCCACCGCGACGGGCCAGTCGAAGAAGTCGAAGACCGCTGCCGGCTTCCAGGCCGAAATCTGGTTCTGATCGGCCGGTACGGCGAGAAACGGGTCGGCCCCTCGGGGCCGGCCCTTTTTCGATCGGCACTTTCAAAGGCTCAAGGCTGACATGGCCAACGTCCTGCTCAAGGCGCTGAAGAAGTCGTTCGGTGACCTGACGATCATCCCCGGCATCGACCTCGAGATTCGCGACGGCGAGTTCATGGTCTTCGTCGGCCCGTCGGGCTGCGGCAAGTCCACGCTGCTGCGCTGCATCGCCGGCCTGGAAGAAATCACCGCCGGCGAGCTCTACATCGGCGGCGAACTGGTCAACGAGGTGCCGCCGGCCAAGCGCGGCATCGCGATGGTGTTCCAGAGCTATGCGCTCTACCCGCACATGACGGTGGCCGAGAACATGGCCTTCGGCCTGCGTCTGGCCGGCATGAGCAAGGCCGAGATCAAGGCCGCGGTCGACCGCGCCGCCCAGATCCTGCAGATCGAGCACCTGCTCGAGCGGCGGCCGAAGGCGCTGTCCGGCGGCCAGCGCCAGCGCGTGGCGATCGGCCGCGCCATCGTGCGCAAGCCGGGCGTCTTCCTGTTCGACGAACCCCTTTCCAACCTCGATGCAGCGCTGCGGGTGCAGATGCGCGTCGAGCTGTCGCGCCTGCACAAGGAGCTGGCCACGACGATGGTCTACGTGACGCACGACCAGGTGGAGGCGATGACGCTGGCCCACCGCATCGTCGTGCTCAACGCCGGGCGCATCGAGCAGGTCGGCACGCCGCTGGAGCTGTACCACCAGCCGGTCAACCAGTTCGTGGCCGGCTTCATCGGCAGCCCGAAGATGAACTTCATCGCCGGCACGCTGCTCTCGGCGACACCGATGCTGGCCACCGTGAAGCTGCACGACGGCAGCGTGGTGCAGGTGGCGGTCGATGCCAGCACGGTCGCCGCCGGCGAGCCGGTGACGCTGGGCATCCGCCCCGAGCACGTCCACGCCAGCGCCACGGCGGCCGACAACGCGGTGAAGGGCCACATCCAGCTCGCCGAGCACCTCGGCGACACCACCTACCTGCACGTCATGCTCACCGGCGCGACCGAGAGCCTGACGGTGCGCACCGACCCCGAGAACCCGCTGAACACCGGCGACATGGCCTGGCTGGCCCTGCCGCCCAAGCGCTGTTTCCTGTTCAACCCGCAGGGCAAGACCCTGCCCCAGGCCGGCTGAGGGTCACCCCCGACGTCCGGCGGCGTCGTGGTGCGTTCAAGGCCTGCGACCGCCATCCAACCACCCGGTCATCACCGAAGGAGAACTGCATGAAGCTTCAACGTCAACGTCTGCACCTCGTCGCCGCCGCTGCGGCGCTCACCCTGGGTTCGGCCTTCGGCACGGCCCAGGCCGCCGAGCCGGGCAAGCTGCTGATCTGGATCAACGGCGACAAGGGCTACAACGGCCTGCAGAAGATCGGCGACGAGTTCGCCAAGAAGACCGGTGTGCAGGTCACCGTCGAGCACCCGGAGGACGCGCCGGGCAAGTTCCAGCAGGCCGCTGCCGCCGGCAAGGGCCCGGACATCTGGATCTGGCCGCATGACCGCATCGGCGAGTGGATCGCCGGCGGCCTGCTGCAGACCGTCAGCCCGGGCAAGAAGGTGCGCGACGACATCGACCCGCTGGCCTGGAAGGCCTTCACCGTGGGCGGCAAGACCTGGGGCTACCCGATCTCGATCGAGGCGGTGGCGCTGGTCTACAACAAGGCGCTGGTGAAGGTGCCGCCGAAGAGCTTCGAGGAGGTGATGGCGCTGGACAAGAAGCTGGCCGCGCAGGGCAAGAAGGCCATCCTCTGGGACTACGGCAACACCTACTTCACCTGGCCGCTGCTGGCCGCCAACGGCGGCTACGCCTTCAAGCTCAAGCCCGACGGCACGTACGACGCCGAGGACACCGGCGTCAACAATGCCGGCGCGCTCAAGGGCGCCGAACTGCTGCGCAAGCTGATCGCCGAGAAGTACATGCCGACCGGAAGCGGCTATGCCGAGATGGAAGCCGGCATGTCCAAGGGCAACGTGGCGATGATGATCAACGGCCCGTGGTCGTGGGACAACCTGAAGAAGTCGAACATCGACTTCGGCGTGACGAGGATCCCGACCGTGGCCGGCAAGAAGGCCGCGCCCTTCGTCGGCGTGCTCGGCGCGATGCTCAACAAGTCGACGCCGAACCGCGACGTGGCGGTGGAGTTCATCGAGAACTACATGCTCAGCGTCAAGGGCCTGAAGACCATCAACGACGACGTGCCGCTGGGCACGCCGGCCAGCAAGGCCCTGTTCGCCGAACTGAAGAGCGACCCGAACATCCAGGCGACGATGGCCTCGGCGCAGGACGGCTCGCCGATGCCGAACAACCCGGAGATGGGCCGCTTCTGGTCGTCGATGGCCTCGGCGCTGAGCAACGTGGCCGACGGCCGCCAGACGCCGAAGGAAGCGCTGGACAGCGCCGCCACTCGCATCAAGGCGAAGTGATCGGCTCGAAGTGAAGGCGATGCTCGATCGGTGGCTCGGGCCGGCTCTGCTGGCCGGGGTGGTGCTCGCCGCGCTGTACCTCGTCACGGTGGTCTATGCCACCGGCGAGGTGCTGCTGGCGGGCACGCTGCTGGTCATCAGCGCGCTGGCGGTGTGGATCTACTCCGCCAGCGCGACCTACGCCTACCGCTACCTGTTCCCGGGCATCGCCGCGGCGCTGATCTTCGTCGTCTTCCCGATGGTCTACACCATCGCGATCGGCTTCACCAACTACAGCTCGCGCAACCTGCTCGAGCAGCCGCGTGCCGAGGCCTACTTCCTGACCGAGACCTACCAGGCGCCGGGCGCGGCCTACGAGTTCTCGCTGCATGCCGACGGCGCCGAGTTCCGCGGCCGGCTGGTCAACCCCGACACCTCGAAGGCCTTCTTGATCGGGCCGCTGGCACTGGCCAGCGACAAGCCGCTCGACGTGAGCGCCGCACCCGAGGACGGCGCTTCGGTGACGCTGGCCGAGCCGGTGCCGCTGAAGGACCTGATCGCCCGCCAGAAGGCGCTGAAGGCCCTGACCGTGACACTGCCAGACGGCGGCAAGGTGCGCATGGCCAGCCTGCGCGAGTACGCGCCGGTGCAGCCGCTGTGGGTGCGGCAGGCCGACGGCAGCCTGAAGAACCAGGAGAACGGCAGCGTCATCCGCGCGAACCTGAAGACGGGCTTCTACGAGACGGACAGCGGCGAGAAGCTGCAGCCGGGCTTCCAGGTCGGCATCGGCTGGGACAACTACGCGCGCATCTTCAGCGAGGAACGCTTCCGCGAGCCCTTCTTCCGCATCTTCGTCTGGACGGTGGTGTTCTCGGCGCTCACGGTGCTGTTCGCCACCTCGCTGGGCATGCTGCTGGCGGTGATCCTCAACTGGGACGCGCTCGGCTTCAAGGGCGTCTACCGCATCCTGCTGTTCCTGCCCTACGCGGTGCCGGGCTTCATCTCGATCCTGGTGTTCAAGGGGTTGTTCAACCAGAACGTCGGCGAGATCAACCTGATCCTCTCCGGCCTGTTCGGCATCAAGCCGAACTGGTTCTCCGATCCGCTGCTGGCCAAGGTGATGCTGCTGATCGTCAACACCTGGCTGGGCTTCCCCTACATGATGGTCATCTGCATGGGCCTGATCAAGGCGATCCCGGCCGACCTCTACGAAGCCTCGGCGGTGGCCGGCGCCGGCCCGCTGACCAACTTCTGGAGCATCACGCTGCCGCTGATCCTCAAGCCGCTGACGCCGCTGCTGATCAGTTCGTTCGCGTTCAACTTCAACAACTTCGTGCTGATCAGCCTGCTGACCAACGGCCGGCCCGACTTCATCGACACCAACGTGCCCGCCGGCACCACCGACCTGCTGGTCAGCTACACCTACCGCATCGCCTTCCAGGACTCGGGCCAGCAGTACGGCCTGGCCGCCGCCATCTCGACGGTGATCTTCCTGATGGTGGCGGCGGTGTCGCTGGTGCAGATGCGCTTCACCAAGGTCGTCGAAGACGACAAGCGCTGAACACGACGAAGGAGCAGTACGACCATGGCCATCGTCCTCGACCGTTCGCACCGCTGGCGCATCGTCGCCGCGCACACCTTCCTGATCTGCCTGTGCGCGCTGGTCATCTTCCCGTTCCTGATGGTGATCTCGATCTCGCTGCGGCCGGGCAACTTTGCCACCGGCAGCATCATCCCCGAGACCATCAGCCTGGAGCACTGGCGCTTCGCGCTCGGCCTGCCCTATCAGGACGCGCAAGGCCGCCTGGTGGAGCCCGACCTGCCGGTGCTGCGCTGGCTGTGGAACTCGGTCAAGGTGGCGACGCTCTCGGCACTGATCGGCCTTCTGCTGTCGACCACCGCGGCCTACGCCTTCGCGCGCATGAAGTTCATCGGCAAGAAGCAGGCGCTGACCGGGCTGATGCTGATGCAGATGTTCCCGTCGGTGCTGGCGCTGGTGGCGATCTACGCGATCTTCGACCGCATCGGCAACGCCTTCCCGACCTTCGGCATCGACACGCACTGGGCGCTGCTGCTGGCGTACTCCGGCGGCATCGCGCTGCACGTGTGGACGATCAAGGGCTACTACGACACCATTCCGGTCGAGATCGAGGAAGCCGCCAAGGTCGACGGAGCGACGCCCTGGCAGGCCTTCCGGCTGGTGCTGCTGCCGATGGCGGTGCCGATCCTGATGGTGGTGTTCCTGCTCGCCTTCATCGGCGCGATCATCGAGTACCCGGTCGCCTCCATCCTGCTCAAGCAGCAGGACCTGCTGACGCTGGCGGTGGGCTCGAAGATGTTCCTCTACGAACAGAAGTACCTGTGGGGCGACTTCGCCGCCGCCGCCATCCTGTCCGGCCTGCCGATCACGGTGGTCTTCATCCTGGCGCAGAAATGGATGATCTCCGGCCTCACGGCGGGCGGCATCAAGGGCTGACGCTCCGATCACTCTCTTCCCCCCGGGCAGCACGCCCGACATCACTGCACGAGGTTCACATGACGATCCAACGCTCTCTCCTGCGCATCGCGGCCGCCGCCGCGCTCTCGATCGGCGCGCTGGCGCCGGCACTGGCCACCTCCAACCCGCCGGCCGGCTCGATCGCGATCAACTACAACCGCTGCGACAACGACTACGCCAACTGGGGCCTGCACGTCTGGCAGCGCGGCCCGGGCGGCCCGGCTGTCCCCGGCGTGACCTGGTTCAGCCCGGTGGAGCCGAGCGGCAAGAACGACTTCGGCGCGTTCTGGCACCTGAAGCTGGAGAGTTTTCCCGAGGGCAAGGTGAACTACATCATCCACAAGGGCGACATCAAGGACCAGGGCGGCAAGGACATGCAGTTCGACGGCAACGCCACCAAGGAGATCTGGGTCAACAGCGGCGATCGCAAGATCTACACCTCGCTGGACGACGCCAAGAAGGGCCGGGCCGAGAACCCCTGCAAGTGATCGGTCCGATGACACGCCTGCGCCGCGTCCTGGCCGCGCTGTGCTGCGCGGCGGCGGCACTTGCCGCGGCGCCGTTGCGCGCCGCGGACATCCCCGACCTCGGCCCGGTCGAGGCGAAGCCGGTGCCGAGCGCGCTGCCGGCCGGCTGGGCGCAGCGCGGCGTGTTCATCGAGATCTTCGTGCGGGCCTACCAGGACAGCAACGGCGACGGCATCGGCGACCTGGCCGGCCTGACGCAGCGGCTCGATTACCTGCAGCAACTCGGCATCAAGGGCATCTGGCTGATGCCAGTCTTCAAGAGCGAGGACCGCGACCACGGCTACGCGGTGCTGAACTACCGCGAGATCGAGCCCGCCTACGGCACGCTGGCCGACTTCGACCGCCTGCTGGCCGAGGCGCACCGGCGTGGCATCGCGGTGATCGTCGACTACGTGATGAACCATGCGGCGTCGGGCCACCCGCTGTTCGAGAGTGCCTACGACAGCCGCAAGTCGCCCTACACCGACTGGTTCATCTGGTCCGAGGACAAGCCCAAAGGCTGGAACACCTTCTCCGGCGAACCCTGGCGGGAAGGCAACCAGCGCTGGTACTACGCCGTGTTCGACAGCGGCATGCCTGACTTCAACCTGCGCAACCCGAAGGTGGTGGACTTCCACCTCGACAACCTGCGCTTCTGGTTGAACCGCGGCGTCGACGGCTTCCGCTTCGATGCCGTGGGCGTGCTGTTCGAGAACGGTGCGGTCGGCTGGGAGAACCAGCCCGAGAACCACCAGCTGCTCAAGCGCATCCAGGACCTGCTGGCCAGCTACGGCGACAAGTACATGGTCTGCGAGTCGCCGAGCGACCCGACACCCTTCGCCGCGGCCGACTCCTGCGGCTCGGCCTTCGCCTTCGGACTGCACAAGCACCTGTTGGGCAGCGTCAAGCTCGGCCGGCTGCGCGACGACGTGCTGTACAGCCTGCGCAAGATGCCGGTGGCGCGCATGGGCACCATGCTGGCCAACCACGACTACTTCGCCGGCGCGCGCCTGATGCGCCAGTTCGACGGCGACGAGAAGAGCTACAAGGTGGCGGCTGCGTCGCTGCTGACGCTGCCCGGCACGCCCTTCCTCTACTACGGCGAGGAGATCGGCCTGGGCCTCGCCGAGGGCGTGAAGGAGGAAGACCCGTCGATCCGCGGCCCGATGAGCTGGAGCGGCGAACGCCATGCCGGGTTCACGACGGCCGACAAGCCCTTCCGGCCGAACGTGACCAACTGGAAGACACACAACGTCGCCGCGCAGCAGGCCGCCCCCAGTTCACTGCTGAACTGGTACCGCGGCCTGATCGCGCTGCGCAACGCCGAGCCGGCGCTGTCGGTCGGCAGCTTCACGCCGCTGTCGCAGCGCGACGCCCCGATCTTCGCCTTCCAGCGCGAGCACGAGGGCAGCCGATTCCTGGTGTTGATCAACTACGCCTTCCGCGATGCGACGCTGCTGCTGCCGGCTGGGGTCAGCGCCACCGGCTGGGACGTCGCGTTCCCGATAGGTGCCACCCTGCCGCTGGTGCCGGCCAAGGCCGGCGCCAAGGCTGGCACGGCGTCTGCTGAGATCCGCATGAGCGCACAGCAGGTGCTGGTCCTGAAGGCGCGCTGAGCTGCCATTGCCCATGAACCTCGACCGTCCCGCCGCCGTGCAGGCCCACGCCGATCCGCGCCTGCTGGCCGACATCGGCGCCACCTACGCGCGCTTCTGCATCGAGCATGTCGCCGGCCGCTTCGAGCACGTGGCGGTGCTGCCCTGCGCCGACTACCCCGGCTTCACCTCGGTGGTGCAGGCCTACCTCGACAGCCTGCCCGCCGGCATCAAGCCTCGCCACGGCGCGGTGGCCATCGCCAACCCGATCGAGGGCGACTGGGTGCGCATGACCAACCGCGACTGGGCCTTCTCGATCCTGGAAGCGCAGCGCCAGCTCGACCTGACCACGCTGCTGGTGGTGAACAACTTCACCGCGCTGGCGATGTCGCTGCCGCGAGTGGGCGTCGACGGCCGCCACCAGGTCGGTGGCGGCGAGGCGCAGGCCAATGGCGTGATCGGCCTGATCGGCCCGGGCACCGGCCTCGGCGTGTCGGGCCTGATCCCGAGCGGCGACCGCTGGGTGACGCTGGCCACCGAGGGCGGCCACGCCAGCTTCGCGCCGACCGACGAACGCGAGGTGCGCATCCTGCAGTACGCCTGGCAGTCGATGCCGCGGGTGTCTGCCGAGCGGCTGCTGTCCGGGCCGGGACTCGAGCTGATCTACCAGGCGCTCAGCCACGACCGCCCGGGTGCCGAACTGCACCTGAGCGCCGCCGAGATCGTGCGCCGCGCACTCGCCGATGCCGACTCGGCCTGCAACGAGACCGTCGACTGCTTCTGCGGCATGCTCGGCACCATGGCCTCCGACCTGGCGCTGACGCTGGGCGCCACCGGCGGCATCTTCGTCGGCGGGGGCATCGTGCCGCGGCTGGGCGAGCGCTTCGACCGCTCGCCCTTCCGCGCCCGCTTCGAAGCCAAGGGCCGCTTCAGCGCCTACGTGTCACGCATCCCGACCTACGTGCTGACCGCCGAGAACCCGGCCTTCCATGGTGTCAGTTCGCTGCTGGCCGACCACGTGCCCGACCAGGATGGCGGCAACCCGCTGCTCGAGCGGGTGCGCGCGTCACGCGAGTCGCTCTCGCCGGCCGAGCGGCGCGTGGCCAACTTCGTGCTCGACAACCCGCGCACCGCGCTGAACGACCCGATCGCGCTGATCGCCCAGGGCGCCGAGGTCAGCCAGCCGACCGTCATCCGCTTCTGCCGCACGCTGGGCTTCCAGGGCCTGGCGGACTTCAAGCTCAAGCTCGGCTCGGGCCTGACCGGCACGCTGCCGGTGCAGCGCAGCCAGGTGCGCCGGCAGGACAGCACCGGCGACCTGTGCGCCAAGGTGCTCGACAACACCATCTCGGCGATCATGCAGTTCCGCGAGTCGCTCAACGTCGAGGCCGTCGACCGCGCAATCGAGCTGCTGCGGCGCGCCAAGCGCGTCGAGTTCTACGCCATGGGCAACTCGGCGGTGGTGGCGCTGGACGCGCAGCACAAGCTGTTCCGCTTCCGCATCCCGTCGGTCGCGCACACCGACAGCGCGATGCTGGCGATGGCCTCGGAACTGCTGGGCCCGGAAGACGTGGCGGTGTTCGTGTCCAGCTCCGGCCAGCCGCCGGAACTGGCGCGTGCCGCCGGGCTGGCGGTCGAGCGCGGCGCGGCGGTGATCTCGGTCACCGCCGGGCAGTCGCCGCTGGCACGCCGCTCGACGGTTTGCATCCCGGTCGAGCACAACGAGGACGTGACCACCTTCGTCTCGATGATCTCGCGCATTCTTCACCTGCTGGTGGTCGACATGCTGTCGGTCGGCCTCGCGGTGCGCCGCGCCGGCGCCAGCGCACCCGGCTCGGCGGTGCCGGCGCACGGGCAGGCCGCCGCGGCCGAAGGTCAGGTGCTGCCGGTGCCCGGCGTGCTGATCTCGCACATCGCCTGAACGCAGCGCGTGTGGCGGGATCCGCCGCTCAGGCCTTCACGCAGTCGACGTAGTAGCGGCGCGGCATGCCCGGCACCGAGTCCTCGGCCTCGACGAGGCCGTGCACGTCGGTGTCGAAGCCCGGGAAGGCAGCGTTGAACTCGCGCGTGAACTTCAGGTAGTCGACGATCTTCTTGTTGAAGCGCTCGCCCGGGATCAGCAGCGGGATGCCCGGCGGGTACGGCGTCAGCAGCGCGGTGGTGATGCGGCCCTCGAGCGCATCGATGTCGACCCGCTCGGTGCGGCGCTGCGCGATGTGCGCGTAGGCGTCGCTCGGCTTCATCGCCGGGTGCAGGTCGGACAGGTACATCTCGGTGGTCAGCCGGGCGATGTCGCCCTTGGCGTACATCTCGTGGATGGCCTGGCACAGGTCGCGCAGGCCCATGCGCTCGTAGCGCGGATGCTGGGCGCAGAACTCCGGCAGGATGCGCCACAGCGGCTGGTTGCGGTCGTAGTCGTCCTTGAACTGCTGCAGCGCGGTCAGCAGCGTGTTCCAGCGGCCCTTGGTGATGCCGATGGTGAACATGATGAAGAACGAGTACAGGCCCGTCTTCTCGACCACCACGCCGTGCTCGGCGAGGAACTTGGTGACGATGGACGCCGGGATGCCTGTCTTGGCGAACTTGCCGGAGACGTCCAGCCCCGGCGTGATGATGGTGCTCTTGATCGGGTCGAGCAGGTTGAAGCCGTCGGCCAGGTCGCCGAAGCCGTGCCACTTCTCGTCGGCCTTGAGCACCCAGTCGGCGCTGTGGCCGATGCCCTCGGCGGCGAGCTTGTCCGGGCCCCAGACCTTGAACCACCAGTCCTTCTTGCCGTAATCCTTCTCGACCTTGCGCATCGCGCGGCGGAAGTCCAGCGCCTCGGCCAGGCTCTCCTCCACCAGCGCGGTTCCGCCGGGCGCTTCCATCATCGCCGCGGCCACGTCGCAGCTGGCGATGATCGCGTACTGCGGGCTGGTCGAGGTGTGCATCAGGTAGGCCTCGTTGAAGAGGTGGCGGTCGAGCTTGCGGCCCGGCGAGTCCTGCACCAGCACCTGCGAGGCCTGCGACAGGCCGGCCAGCAGCTTGTGGGTCGACTGGGTCGCGAACACCAGCTGGTCCTTCGGCCGCGGGCGGTTCTTGCCCATCGCGTGGTAGGTGCCGTAGAACTTGTGGAAGGCGGCGTGCGGCAGCCAGGCCTCGTCGAAGTGCAGCGTGTCGATGTAGCCGTCCAGCTGCTTCTTGATCGTCTCGGTGTTGTAGAGCACGCCGTCGTAGGTGCTCTGGGTCAGCGTCAGGATGCGCGGCTTGACCTTCTTGACGTCGACGCCGGCCAGCAGCGGGTTCTTGGCGATCTTGCGGCGGATCGCCTCGGGCGTGAACTCGCGCTCGGGGATCGGGCCGATGATGCCGTAGTGGTTGCGCGTCGGCGGCATGAACACCGGCACCGCGCCGGTCATGATGATCGAGTGCAGGATGGACTTGTGGCAGTTGCGGTCGACCACCACCACGTCGCCCGGCGCCACCGCGTGGTGCCAGACCATCTTGTTGCTGGTACTGGTGCCGTTGGTGACGAAGAAGCAGTGGTCGGCGTTGAAGATGCGTGCCGCGTTGCGCTCCGAGGCGGCCACCGGGCCGGTGTGGTCGAGCAGCTGGCCGAGTTCGTCGACCGCGTTGCAGACGTCGGCGCGCAGCATGTTCTCGCCGAAGAACTGGTGGAACATGCGGCCCACCGGGCTCTTCAGGAAGGCGACGCCGCCACTGTGGCCTGGGCAGTGCCAGGAGTACGAGCCGTCCTGAGCGTAGTCGACCAGCGCGCGGAAGAACGGCGGCGCCAGGCCGTCCATGTAGCTCTTGGCCTCGCGGATGATGTGGCGGGCCACGAACTCCGGCGTGTCCTCGAACATGTGGATGAAGCCGTGCAGCTCGCGCAGGATGTCGTTGGGCAGGTGCTGCGAGGTGCGCGTCTCGCCGTACAGGTAGATCGGGATCTCGGCGTTCTTGAAGCGGATCTCCTGGATGAACTTGCGCAGGTTGACCACTGCCGGGTCGAGCTCGGGGCCGGGGGTGAACTCCTCGTCGTCGATCGACAGGATGAAGGCGCTGGCGCGGCTCTGCTGCTGCGCGAACTGGCTCAGGTCGCCGTAGCTGGTGGCGCCGAGTACCTCGAAGCCCTCCTTCTCGATCGCTTCGGCGAGCGCGCGGATGCCCAGGCCGGAGGTGTTCTCGGAGCGGTAGTCCTCGTCGATGATGACGATCGGAAAGCGGAAGCGCAGCATGTCGAGCCTCGGGGTGGCAGATCGCGGGAGCGCGAAGTGTAGGGCCTGCGCGTGACCGTACACTGCGCCCGATCACGCCACCAGGATCGAACGCATGGACCTCTCCGCCACCACCGTCTGGTGGGTCGCCGCCGGCATCGCCGTGGCGGCCGAACTCGCCACCGGCACCTTCTACCTGCTGATGTTCGCGCTCGGCCTGGCCGCCGGGGCCGTGGCCGGCCACCTCGGGATGGGCACCACGGCACAGATCGTCGTGGCCGCAGTCGTCGGTGCCGCGGCCACGGCCTTGTGGCACTGGAAGCGCGCACGCCAGCCACACTCGGCGCCGCCCGAGAGCAACCGCGACGTCAACCTCGACGTCGGCGAACGTGTGCAGGTCGAGGCCTGGGGCAGCGACGGCACCGCGCGCGTCACCTACCGCGGCTCGCAGTGGACGGCGCGGCTGCAGCCGGGGGCCACGGCCGGCCCGGGCGAGCACCGCGTCGCCGCCGTCGAAGGCAACTGGCTGGTGCTGGCGCCCTCCTCTTCCCGCTGACCCGACTGACCCCACCGACCCACGCTCCGAAGGCTCCCGCCATGGAAATCGCGCTCGTCCTCGCCGTCATCGCCGGCATCTTCATCTACCGCACCTTCAAGATCGTGCCGCAGCAGCATGCCTGGGTCGTCGAGCGGCTCGGCAAGTTCGACCGCACGCTGACGCCGGGCCTGAAGTTCGTCGTGCCCTTCATCGAGCGTGTCGCCTACAAGCATTCGCTGAAGGAAGTGCCGCTGGACGTGCCCAGCCAGGTCTGCATCACCAAGGACAACACGCAGCTGCAGGTCGACGGCATCATCTACTTCCAGGTCACCGACCCGATGCGCGCGAGCTACGGCTCGAGCAACTACATCCTGGCCATCACGCAGCTCGCGCAAACGCTGCTGCGCTCGGTGATCGGCAAGATGGAGCTGGACAAGACCTTCGAGGAGCGCGATGCCATCAACGCCTCGGTGGTCAGCGCGCTCGACGATGCGGCGTCCAACTGGGGCGTGAAGGTGCTGCGCTACGAGATCAAGGACCTGACGCCGCCAGCGGCCATCCTGCACTCGATGCAGGCGCAGATCACCGCCGAGCGCGAGAAGCGCGCGCTGATCGCGGCATCAGAGGGCCGCAAGCAGGAGCAGATCAACATCGCCACCGGCGAGCGCGAGGCCTCGATCGCACGCTCGGAGGGCGAACGCCAGGCCGAGATCAACAAGGCGCAAGGCGAGGCAGCGGCGATCACCGCGGTGGCCGACGCCACGGCCGATGCGATCCGCAAGATCGCCGCGGCCATCCAGTCGCCCGGCGGCGAGCAGGCGGTGCAGCTGAAGGTGGCCGAGAAGGCCGTCGAGGCCTACGGACAGCTCGCGCAGAAGAACAACACGATGATCGTGCCGGGCCACATGGGCGAGGTATCGGCACTGATCGGCACAGCGATGGCGCTGCTCAAGGGCAAGACACCAGGGGCCAGCTGAGAACACTCCGGTTGATGCGATAAACTCGCCGGCTCCGGAGAGATGGATGAGCGGTTTAAGTCGCACGCCTGGAAAGCGTGTGAGGGTTAACAGCCCTCCGCGGGTTCGAATCCCGCTCTCTCCGCCAGCACACTGAATGACACGGGCCCTCGCGGGCCCGTTCTTCTTTGGGGGATGCGGCTCTCCCACGTTCGCCTGCGATTTCTCCCTACATCGGCACAGGACCGATGCGGCAGTGGCGTCTATTGTTTCGACAACGGAACGACGCAACGCCTCACGGAGAACAGCGACGATGAACATCCAGCGAATCGCAGGCCTCGCGGCCACGGCAGCCATCGGCTGGCTGGCCGGCTGGCAGATGCAACCTTCCGCCCCCGTGGTGCCAACCCGGGCTCCAGCGGCCATGGCGGGCACGGCGGCAGCCGCCCAGTCGGTGGCCGACACGACACCGCAGATCATCATCGCCAGCGACGGCAATGCCACCATCCACGTCGACCAGCAGCCGCTGGCCTGGGTGCTGGAGCAGATCGCCAAGCAGAGCGGCTGGTCTGACGTGCATGCTCGTGCCACGCCGAGCTCGGCCTCTGCGGTGCATGCAAACGCTACCGACGCGCCCCCTGAGCTCGTGTTCGTCGCAGAAGCGCCTCGCGACGAGGCCCAGGTGCTGCAGGCCATCTCGCGAGGCAGCGAGACCGACCGATTCGACGGCCTGATGGCCGCACGCTCCAACGGCGTCGCGCTGACCGACGAACTGCTGAAGACAGTGTTCGAGAGCGATGCCTCCGAGCGCGTGCGGCTGGCCGCCTTCGAGACCTACCTGGAAGGCCGTACCGGTGACAACGGCGCCCTGCGCGCCGCGCTGTCGGCCGCGCTGTACGTGCCGAACCCGGCGATCCAGCGCGAAGCGCGCGAGCGACTGAACGAACTCGACGAGAGCGAGCGCATCGACGCCGCCACGCGGCAGAGCGCCGCGCCCTAAGCCCACGCCGGGCGGAGCGCCCGGCTCCCTTGCCGCCCTGACAGGGGCCGCCATCGGCGGCACCGCGGGACCCGGCTTGCCTGCAGTTTTCCTTCGGCGCGCCTTCGGGGCGAAGCGTCGCCGGTCTTCGTCCCGCCCCTTGCCTTCAGGAGATTCACATGAACTTCGTCAACACGATTCGCCGCGGCGCCATCATCGGTGCCTTCGCTGCGCTCGCCACGTCACACGCCTCGGCCGATGTTCTCAGCGCGGTCACCGCACCGGTCAACTGGAACTTCAGTGGTGCAGCGACGGTGGCCGTTCCCGGCATGACCACGCCGCTGTTCTTCAACCCGCTCAATGGGCGCTTCGTCGCCACGTTCTCGAGCGAGTGCTCGGTCAACGCGCCGGCCGGCAACTCCATCGCCTGGACCGACGTCGACGTCGTCGTGCTCAACGCTGCCGGTGCACTGGTCAGGACCCTGCCCCCGACGGTCGGCGCTGCCGACGCCTTCTGCGCCGCCAACGGCACGGCCGGCTTCGATGGCTGGGAGTCCAACTCGATCACCGCAGTCAACGGCACCGGCCTGCCGGCGGGCTTCTACCGCGTGCAGGTTCGCACGCGCCTGAACGGCGGAGCCACGGGCGGCTGGTTCGGCGAACGCTCGCTGGTCGTCATCCGCTGACGCCGTGGCGGCGGCGGGGCGCGCTCGCACATTGTTGCGAACCGCCCCTGCCGGCCCGCCCGCAGCACTTGCGGGCGCCGTAGACTCCCGCGCATGAACGCGAAGGATCCCGACGCCGTACCCACCGAGCCCAACCCGGCCGACGCCGGCCCGCGCACCGAGCCGGCCAAGGCGGTGCCCATCCAGGCCGCCACGCCGTTCAAGCGCATGCCCTACGTGCCCAAGCGCAAACGGGGGTGGGAGGCGATCAGCGTGCCATTGCCGCTGCAGTTCGCCATCGCGGTGATCATCGGCGTGATGCTGGCCACGGCGATTGCTGCTGTCTACGTTCGCTGGAGTTCGAAGTCCGCAGCGGAAGCGAATGCGCGGGCAACGGCTGCCGAGATCGAGCGCATCGCCCGCGACAACCAGCAGCAGCTCGAGGCCGAGCAGCGCAACGCCGCCGAACGCCAGCGCCTGGCGGCCGAGGAAGAGAAGGCGCGCATCGCCAGGCTTCGCGAAGAGCAGCGGCTGGCAGAGGAATCGCGGCGCAGCGCGATGAGTGACGTGGAGCGCATGGACCAGGCGTTCGCGGCCAGCTACCGGCGGCCCTCGAACTGCGCCGACGCGGCCACGCTCGAGTGCGCCAATCACTACATCCGCGCGAAGCGGGCTTTCGAGGCGCAATACACCCGCAACCTGGCACGCGAGCGGGCGGCCTCACAGCCCTGAACGGCGCAGCGCCTGCCACGCGCTGGTGCAGCCCGTCCCCCTAGTTCCACACCCACCTGATGGGGATGGGCCTGCACGCGGGCGCGGCGAAGAATGGTCTCCATCGGCACCCCCGCCGAGCGACACGATGGAGCGATCACGATGGCCCGCATGACGATCCGCGCAGAGAGCGACACGATCCAGGTGCTGCAGCGCATGCTGGAAGCACGGGGCCTCGATGTGCGCGACTTCGAGATCGAAGAGGACACACGTTCGGGCATCAGCCAGTTGCTCGGGCTCGCCGGCGGCATCGTCTCGCTGAAGCGCCGCTCGACCGGTGAGATCCGCGTCTACGCCACCGGCGCGGGCTCGGCCTGGTATGCGGCGATCTGCGGCGACTTCGACCGCGGCTACTTCAGGGCGGCCACGCCGCCCAAGGCGTTCCTGCGGCGCGATGGCGCCGGCCTGTCGGCTTTGTGGGTCTGAGCGCGCGGCTCAGCCTCCCTTCAGCACGCGGACGAGGCCGAACAGGCCGAGCAGCGCCGCACAGAGCACGCCGCCGCCCATCAGCCAGACGGTGAATCCGCCCCGGCTTCGCCTCGACGTGACGACCGGTGCGACGTAGAAGCCCGAATGCAGACCGTAGCCCGTGGTGCTCGGCGCGAATTCGCTCGGGCGCTCGTCCTTCGGCTCGACCTCCCAGTCGTAGACCTGCGTGTTCTTGAAATCCTGGCGCGATGTCTTCTTCATGGCGCCATTGTCAAAAGTGCGGCGAAGACCGTGCAGCCCGCGCCCGCGGGGCTTCGCTTACTTTTTGAAACATCGCGTGAACTATTACCGGTCGGGCTGCAGTCCGCGGTACAGCGCCATGTAGCGGGCCGCAGCGCCGCCCCAGGAGAAGTCCTGTCGCATGGCCGTCGTCACCATCTGGCGCCACAGCGGCGCCGTGGCGTGTGCCTGCACGGCGCGCAGCACGGCCGCCTCCAGCGCCGCGGGAGTGGCCGCATCGAACACGAAGCCCGTGGCGCGCCCTTCCTTCACGGCGGCTTCGTCGGCATCGACCACGGTATCGGCCAGCCCGCCGACGCGCCGCACCAGCGGCAGCGTGCCGTAGCGCAACGCGTAGAGCTGGGTCAGCCCACAGGGTTCGAAGCGCGACGGCACCATCATCAGGTCGCTGCCCGCGATCAGCCGGTGGGCGAACACCTCGTCGTAGCCGATGCGCACTGCCACCTGCGACGGATGCGAGAAGGCGGCGGCAGTGAAGGCCGCCTCCAGCACCGGATCGCCCGTGCCCTGCACCACCAGCTGCGCACCGCTGCGCAGCAGCGCCGGCAGGGCAGCGAGCACCAGGTCCAGCCCCTTCTGGGCGGTGAGCCGGCTGACGACGCCGAACAGGGGCGCCTGCGGCCGCACTTCGAGCCCGACCTCCTTCTGCAGCGCCGCCTTGTTGCGCGGCTTGCCGGCCAGGTCCTGCACCGAGTAGCGCGCCGCCAGGCCGCTGTCGGTGGCCGGATTCCAGACCGCGCCGTCGACGCCGTTGAGGATGCCGCTGACATCGGCGCCACGGCCACGAATCACGCCGTCGAGGCCACACCCGAATTCGTGCGTCGCGATCTCGTGGGCGTAGGTCGGGCTGACGGTGGTGATGCGCTGGGCGTACTTCAGCCCCGCCTTCATGAACGACAACTGGCCGTGGAACTCGAGCCCGTGCGACTGCATGAATCGCAGCGGCAGGCCGAGCTGGGCGAACTCGGGTTGCGGGAACAGGCCCTGGAAGGCCAGGTTGTGTACCGTAAACACCGACGACGCGGCGGTGCCCGGATGCGCTGCCATGTAGGCACAGGCCATCGCCGCATGCCAGTCGTGCGCATGGAGCACCTGCGGCGCCCATTCCAGGTCCATCTCGCCGGCGGCCAGGTGCGCCGCCATCCAGCCGAGCAAGGCGAAGCGCTGCAGGTTGTCGGCCCATTCGCTGCCATCGGCGGCCTGGTAGGGGCCGCCGCCGCGGCGGTACAGCCAGGGCGCGTCGATCACATACGCGGGGATGTGGCTGTAGGGCATGGTGCCCAGGCGCAGCGTGACGCGCCCGGCGCCGAACAGCGGGCCGAGCTCGGCCACGGGCTTCTGGTGCAGCACCGCATCGACGATCGACGGGTAGCCCGGCAGCACCAGGCGAACGTCGGCGCCGGCAGCGGCAAGCGCCTGCGGCAGCGCACCGACCACGTCGGCCAACCCCCCTGTCTTGACCAGCGGAAAGACCTCCGCGGCGACGTGCAGCACTCTCATCGTCCGGCGGTCTCCAGCCGGGTGAGCATCTCGCGTGTGACGAGAGTGATGCCGTTGTCGGTGCGGAAGAAGTTCTGCGCATCGGCGGCGGCGTCCTCGCCGATCACCATGCCGTCCGGGATGCTGCAGCCGCGGTCGACCACCACGCGCGTGAGCCGGGCGCCTCGCCCGACCTGTACGCCCGGCAGCAGCACCGCCCACGACACGCTGGAGTGCGAATGCACCCGCACGCTGGAGAACAGCACCGAGCGGAACACGTGGCCCGAGACGATGCAGCCGCCCGACACCATCGACTCGATCGCCATGCCGCGGCGGTCGTCCTGGTTGTGCACGAACTTGGCCGGCGGCAACTGCGGCTGGTAGGTCCAGATCGGCCAGCGGGTGTCGTAGAGGTTGAGCAGCGGGTCGGTGGCGGTCAGGTCGATGTTGGCGTCCCAGTACGCGTCGATCGTGCCGACGTCTCGCCAGTACGGCTCCTCGTTGATGCGCGTGCCGACCGCGCTGAGCTCGAAGGGATGGGCCGCCGCGCGGCCGTTGCGTACCGCGTGCGGAATGATGTCCTTGCCGAAGTCGTGGCTGGAGTTGGGGTCGTTGATGTCGCGCTCGAGCTCCTTGTAGAGGTAGCGCGCGTTGAACACGTAGATGCCCATGCTGGCCAGCGAACGGTCGGGCTTGCCCGGCAGGGCCGGCGGGTCGGCCGGCTTCTCGACGAACTCGGTGATCAGGTTCTTCTCGTTGACCGCCATCACGCCGAAGGCGGTGGCCTCGCTGCGCGGCACCTCGATGCAGCCGACGGTGCAGTCGCGACCCTTGGCGACATGGTCGGCCAGCATCAGCGCGTAGTTCATCTTGTAGATGTGGTCGCCGGCGAGGATGACGATGTAGTCGGCGCCGTAGCTCGCCAGGATGTCCTGGTTCTGGTAGACGGCGTCGGCCGTGCCGCGGTACCAGCTCTCCTCGTCGACACGCTGCTGCGCCGGCATCAGGTCGACGAACTCGTTCATCTCGCTCTTCAGGAACGCCCAGCCGCGCTGCAGGTGGCGCATCAGGCTGTGGCTCTTGTACTGGGTGATCACGCCGATGCGGCGGATGCCGGAGTTCAGGCAGTTGGACAGGGCGAAGTCGATGATCCGGAACTTGCCGCCGAAGTAGACCGCCGGCTTGGCGCGCCGATCGGTCAGGTTCTTCAGCCGGCTGCCGCGCCCGCCCGCCAGCACCAATGCGACGGTGCGCTTGGGCAGGTCCAGGCTCAGGGCCAGATCGTTCGGGGTCATCGGTTCGTCTCCTTGGTCGTTTTGGGCTGCGGTGGCCGCCGGGCGCCGCGCGTCCGGATGATCGGCGATTTTGGCGCCGACGCAACACTGCCACGCCCTCGCGCGGTGCGCCCTGCACTGCGCCGCGGATGGAGTCGCTGTTGTTACGCCGAACTTCAGCGTAATTCGATAGCGAGTGCCGTGCCATGAGGTGGAACAGCACCCGGTGCCCCGCCGTTCGAACCGGCGGAATCGGCTGTAACCGCGCCGATCCGGAGCGCGGCCACGGGCGCGAAAATTGCGGCTCACCGATGGTTGACGCTCCCCGGGCAGGCAGTGACACTGCGCCCGCCGCCAGGCCCGTGGCATCGCGACCTGCCACCGAACGACAAAGGATCCCCCGTGGACAAGAACGCAACCTCCCCCGGCTCGATGGCCAGCGAGCTCGACGACCACCTGCTCAAGACAGTCGGCGTCGCGCCGGCGCAAGCCACCTCCACCGAGCTGATGCAGGCGGTGTCGCAGGTGGCGCGCGAGCAGCTCTCGCGCCGCTGGGTCGCGACACAGGCCAGCGAGCGCGACGCGAAGGCCCGCCGCGTCTACTACCTGTCGATGGAGTTCCTGATCGGCCGCACGCTGGGCAACGCGCTGGCCGCGCTGGACCTCGGCGAAGGCGCTGCCGCCGCGGTGCAGCAGCACGCCCGCAAGCTCGAGGACGTGGCCGACCGCGAGCCCGACGCCGCGCTCGGCAACGGCGGCCTCGGGCGTCTGGCCGCCTGTTTCCTCGACTCGATGGCCACGCTCGGACTGCCCTCGTTCGGCTACGGCATCCGCTACGAGTACGGCATGTTCGCGCAGAGCATCCAGGAAGGCTGCCAGGTCGAGTACCCCGACCCGTGGCTGGCCAACGGCACGCCCTGGGAGTTCCCGCGCGCCGAGCTGAGCTACCCGGTGCGCTTCGGCGGCTGGGTCGAGCACCACGGCGACAAGGCGGTGTGGCGCCACGCCGGCGAGGTGGCCGCCAAGGCACACGACATGGTCATCCCCGGCCACGGAACGCGCAAGGTCAGCACGCTGCGGCTGTGGAAGGCGGTCGCGCCGGCCCACATCGACCTGACCGCCTTCAACACCGGCGACTACGCACGCGCCGCCGGCATGAAGAACGAGTACGAGAACATCTCCTGGGTGCTGTACCCGAACGACAGCACGCCGGCCGGCCGCGAGCTGCGCCTGCGCCAGGAGTACTTCTTCGTCGCCGCCTCGGTGCAGGACATCCTCGGCCGCCACCTCGAGGAGCACGGCACGCTCGCCAACCTGGCCGACAAGGTGGCAATGCACCTGAACGACACCCACCCGGCCATCGCCGTGGCCGAGCTGATGCGGGTGCTGTGCGACGAGCACGGCGTCGCCTGGGAAGAAGCCTGGGCCACCACGCAGAAGGTGTTCTCCTACACCAACCACACGCTGATGCCCGAGGCGCTGGAGACCTGGCCGGTGGCGCTGATGCAGCACGTGCTGCCGCGCCACCTGGAGATCATCTTCCGCATCAACCAGGTCTTCCTCGACTTCGCGGCGAAGTTCCGCCCCGGCGACGTCGGCTTCCTCGCCCGTCTGTCGCTGATCGACGAACACGGCGAGCGCCGCGTGCGCATGGCCAACCTGTCGATCGTCGGCAGCCACAAGGTCAACGGCGTGTCGGCGCTGCACTCCGACTTGCTGGTCAAGACCATCTTCGCCGACTTCGCGGCACTGTGGCCGGAGCGTTTCACCAACATGACCAACGGCGTGACGCCGCGGCGCTGGCTGGCGCAGGCCAATCCGGGTCTGTCGGGCCTGCTCGACCGCACCATCGGGCCGAAGTGGCGGCTCGACCTCGACCAGTTGCAGGCGCTGCGCGACCAGCGCGGCAACGCGGCCTTCCGCGAGGAATTCATGGCCATCAAGCGCGCCAACAAGGCGCGGCTGGCCGAGCACATCGCGCGCGTGACGGGCATCGCCGTCGACCCGGCCAGCCTGTTCGACGTGCAGGTCAAGCGCATCCATGAGTACAAGCGCCAGTTGCTCAACCTGCTGCACGTGGTGGCGCGCTACCAGGCCATCCTGGCCCACCCGAACGCCGGCTGGGTGCCGCGAACGGTGATCTTCGCCGGCAAGGCCGCCTCGTCGTACGCGATGGCGAAGAACATCATCCGGCTGATCCACGACGTCGGCTCGGTCATCAACCGCGACCCGCGCGTGGCCGGGCTGCTCAAGCTGGTGTTCATCCCGAACTACGGCGTCTCGGTGGCCGAGGTGATCATGCCCGGCGCCGACCTGTCCGAGCAGATCTCCACCGCGGGCACAGAAGCATCGGGCACCGGCAACATGAAGCTGGCGCTGAACGGCGCGCTGACCATCGGCACCGACGATGGCGCCAACATCGAGATCCGCCAGAACGTCGGCGACGACAACATCTTCATCTTCGGCCTGAAGACACCCGAGGTGGTGACGCTGCGCGCCAGCGGCTACCAGCCGATGCGCATCTACGAGAGCAACCCGCAGCTGAAGAACGTGCTCGACGCCATCGCCGGCGGGCAGTTCTCGCCGCAGGACCCGGGCCGCTACCGCGGGCTGGTCGACTCGCTGCTGTGGGGCGGCGACCATTACCTGCTGCTGGCCGACTTCGCCAACTACGTCGAGACGCAGTCTCGAGTCGATGCGCTGTACCGTCAGAGCGGTGAATGGGCGTCGAGGGCCATCGCCAACGTGGCTGGCATGGGCGCGTTCTCGTCCGACCGCACGATCCGCGAGTACGCGCAGCAGATCTGGGGCATGACGCCGGCGCCTTGACCGCAGGCAAGGCCAGGCCGGTGGTTACCATCGGCGCAGTCCTGCGGCTGAAGTCCCGATGCTGAACGCCTCCGAAATCGAGCTGATCCGCCACGCACGGCACGGCGACCCGTTCTCCGTGCTGGGGCCGCACACCGAGGCCGATGGCAGGTCGTGGCTGCGCGCCTTCCTGCCGGGCGCGACGCACGTCGTCGCGGTCGACGCCAGCGACGGCACCGCGCTCGCGCCGCTGATGCTGGTGCATGTCGATGGACTGTTCGAGTCGTCCGTTGCTGCACTGCCGGCCAGCGGCTACCGGCTGCAGGTGCGCTGGGCCGACGGTACGCAGAGCACGCTGGACGACCCCTACCGCTTCCCGCCGGTGCTGGGCGACCTGGACGTGTGGCTGATGGGCGAAGGCACGCACCTGCGGCCCTTCGAGGTGCTGGGCGCGACGCAGCGCGAGATGCTGGGTGTCTCCGGCGTCGCCTTCGCCGTCTGGGCGCCCAACGCCTCGCGCGTGTCGGTGGTCGGCGACTTCAACCTCTGGGACGGCCGCCGCCACCCGATGCGCCTGCGCCGCGAGTGCGGCGTGTGGGAGATCTTCCTGCCGGGGCTCTCAGCCGGCGCGCGCTACAAGTTCGAGATCGTCTCGCGCGAGGGCGAACTGCTGCCGCAGAAGGCCGACCCGTACGCGCTGCAGAGCGAACTGCGCCCGGCCACCGCCAGCATCGTCGCCCGGCTGCCCGAGGCGCTGCCGCGCTCCGAGGCCCGCCAGAAGGCCAACGCGCTGGACGCGCCGGTCAGCATCTACGAGGTCCACCTCGGCTCCTGGCGGCGCAAGCCGGAGGACGGCAACCGCTGGCTGAACTGGGACGAACTCGCTGCCGCCCTGGTGCCCTACACCCGCGAGATGGGCTTCACCCACCTGGAGCTGATGCCGGTCTCCGAGCACCCCTTCGACGGCTCCTGGGGCTACCAGCCGATCGGGCTGTACGCGCCGACCTCGCGGTTCGGTGACCCGGCCGGATTCCGCCGCTTCGTCGAGCGCTGCCATGCCGAGGGCATCGGGCTGATCCTCGACTGGGTGCCGGCGCATTTCCCCACCGATGCGCATGGCCTGGCGCGATTCGACGGCACGCATCTCTACGAGTACGCCGACCCGCGCGAAGGCTTCCACCAGGACTGGAACACGCTGATCTACAACCTCGGCCGCACCGAGGTGATGAACTTCCTGGTCGGCAACGCGCTGTACTGGCTGGAGCGCTTCGGCGTCGACGGGCTGCGCGTCGATGCGGTCGCCTCGATGCTCTACCGCGACTACAGCCGCAAGGCAGGCGAATGGGTGCCCAACGTGCACGGCGGGCGAGAGAACCTGGAGGCGATCGCCTTCCTCAAGCGCATGAACGAGGTGGTCGGCTCGGAGCGGCCGCAGGCGATCACGCTGGCGGAGGAATCCACCGCCTTCCCCGCGGTCAGCCGGCCGACCTACCTGGGTGGCCTGGGCTTCCACTACAAGTGGAACATGGGCTGGATGCACGACACGCTGCAGTACATGGCGCGCGAGCCCATCCACCGCCAGTACCACCACGGCGAGATGAC
>CALRRO020000012.1:0-196755 GCA_943370595.1 Chitinophaga pinensis | reverse complement strand
GCCCGCACGCACCTTTGCTGAACCCGCGGTGGCATGCCGGTCGAAGGACTCCAGTGGTGGACTTCGCGGCAGCCGCTGCCCGCTGGGGGCGATTTGGGCGGTGACGAGAAGCGCAGCGTCAGGGGGCGGCGCGCGAAAGCGCGCTTCGTGAACTGACTTGCCGCCGGCTGTCTGAGCGCAGCGAACGCAGTGAGCGAAGCGAGTTGGGCGGCCTGCCGCGAGCTCGAGCAGCGCAAGGCAGTCGGCCCCGCGGGCCGACCGCCGAAGCGGCGCGCGCCAGCCTGCCCGCGCGCGCCTTTGCCTCGCCAACCTCCATCAGCAAAGCCAAGCGGAGAAACTCAGCCAAGGGCCGGATTCCGAAGACCGATCCACGTGCTTCGCCACAACAGGCATGGCTAGCGCACGCCCGGGTGGCGCTTACACTGCGGCATACCAGTAGCAGTACCGCGCCGCCATGCTCGACCGCCTCGACATCCTGACGCATCGCGTTGCCCCGACGGACGTGCGCTGGACGCTTCGTGCGGTTGAAGAGGTCTCCGAGACACTCGGCGTACGACAGGACGTGGCCGAGGCGCCGCAGCGGCTGCGGGATGCCGGTGTGATGGTCAGCGTGGCCGCCGAGGGCGGGCTCGGGCATGCGGCGACCGGCGATCTCAGCGAGGCAGGCATCGCCGATGCATTTGCCCGCGCCCGGCGCATGGCGCGGGCCGTCGCCTCGCGCATGGTCTTCGATCCGGCTGAACTGCCGGCTGCGGCAGCGCGCGGCCGCTACGACGGCATCGTGCAGCGGCCGGTGAGCTCGACCAGCCTGCGTGAACGTGCGCAGCTGCTGGCCGAGGTCTGCGCCGCCGCGCACCCCGATTCGCGCATCGTCGACTGGTCGGCCAACCTGTTCTCGACCGAGGTCTCGCAACTGCTGCTGACCAGCGAAGGCGGCCGCAGCGAGCAGCACTGGAGCCAGACCATGCCGCACGTGCAGGCCACTGCGCACGTGGCCGGTGTGACGCAGACGCGCTCGTCGGCGGGTCAGTACAACGGCTGGTGCCAGCAGGGCGGCCTGGAGGTGCTGGAGCGGGCACGCTTCTCTGGCGAGGGGGCTCGTGTCGCGGCCGAGGCGATCGAGCTCGCGATGGCCCCGCCCTGCCCTGGCGGGACCATGGACGTGCTGCTGATGCCGGACCAGATGATGCTGCAGATCCACGAGTCGATCGGCCATCCGCTCGAGCTCGACCGCATCCTCGGCGACGAGCGCAACTTCGCCGGCACCAGCTTCGTCACGCTCGACATGTTCGGCCACTACGCCTACGGCAGCGAGTTGCTGAACGTCACCTACGACCCGACGCGCCCCGAGCAGATCGCCAGCTTCGGCTTCGACGACGAAGGCGAGCCGGCGCGGCGCCGCCACCTGATCGAGAACGGCATCCTGAAGCGGCCGCTGGGTGGCGCCGTGTCGCTGGCCCGCGCCCGTGCGCAGCGGCCCGACCTGGAAGGCGTGGCCACCGCGCGTGCCAGCGGCTGGAACCGCGCACCGATCGACCGCATGAGCAACCTCAACATCGAGCCGGGGGCGTCGACGCTGGACGAGATGATCGCCGGCATCGAGCTCGGCGTGATGATGCGCACCAACGTCTCGTGGAGCATCGACGACTCGCGCAACAAGTTCCAGTTCGGCTGCGAGTGGGGCCGCATGATCCGCCGTGGCCGCCTCGCCGAGGTGGTGCGCGACCCGGGCTACCGCGGCATCAGCGCCACCTTCTGGCGCTCGCTGGCGATGGTCGGCAACGCCGACACCTTCGAGGTGATGGGCACGCCGTTCTGCGGCAAGGGCGAACCTTCGCAGATGGCGCGCGTCGGCCATGCCTCGCCGGCTTGTCGCTTCAACGGCGTCGCCGTGGTCGGAGCGGCATCGTGAGCGCGGCCGCGGGCGTCGTCTCGCGCAGCTACTTCGATGCACTCGCGCAGGCCGTGTGCGATGCGGCCCGGCCGGGCGAACGCAGTTCGCTGCTGCTGAAGTCGGAGTGCTCGGACTTCATCCGCTTCAACCGTGCCGCGGTGCGCCAGGCGACGCACGTCGAGCAGGCGGTTGCCACTGTCGCGCTGACCCAGGGGCAGCGGCGCGCCGAAGGGCGCTGCACGCTGGCCGGGCGACTCGATGCCGACGTGGTCGCCCTGCGCGTCGAGCTCGATGCCTTGCGCGCACTGCTGCCCGACCTGCCCGATGACCCCTGGCTGCTGCTGCCCGAGGCGCCGGTGCACAGCGAGCGCCACGAGATCGGCAGCCTGCCTTCGCCCGATCACCTGGTGCGCTGCGTCACCGAGGCTGCGGGCGGGCTGGACTTCGTCGGCTTCCATGCCGGCGGCCCAGTGGTGCGCGCCTTCGCCGACAGCACCGGCACGCGGCACTGGCACCACGTCGAGACCTTCCACTTCGACTGGTGCCTCTACCACGCGGCCGACAAGGCGGTGAAGACGGCCTACGCGGGAACACACTGGAGCGACGAGGCCTTCGCCCGGCACGTCGCCGACGGCGCGGCCCGGCTCGCGCTGCTGGCCCGCCCACCGCGGGTGCTGAAACCCGGCGCCTACCGCAGCTGGTTCACGCCGGCGGCGATGGCCGAACTGCTCGGTGTGCTGGGCTGGAGCGGCTTCGGACAGAAGGCGCGGCGCACCGGAACCTCCAGCCTGATGCGCCTGGCGCACCGCGACGCGGTGTTTCATCCGCAGATGAATCTGTTCGAGGACCCGGCGCTCGGCACCGCGCCGGCCTTCACCGCCGAGGGTTTCGGCCGGCCCGGGCGGGTGAGCCTGATCGAACGCGGGCTGGCCACCGACACGCTGGCCAACGCCCGCTCGGCGCGTGAGTACGGTGTGGCGGCCAACGGCGCGAATGCCGCCGAGACGCCGGAGGCCTTGTCGCTGCAGCCCGGGGCGCTGCCGGACGCCCGCGCGATGGCCGAACTCGGCACCGGCCTGTGGGTGAGCAACCTCTGGTACCTGAACTACTCCGACCGCCAGGCCTGCCGGTTGACCGGCCTGACACGATTCGCCTGCCTGTGGGTGGAGAACGGCGAGCCGGTCGAGCCGATCGGTGTGATGCGCTTCGACGACTCGTTCCTGCGCATGTTCGGCGAGGGGCTGGTCGGCCTGGGCGACCGCGCCGAACTGATCGCCGAGAGCAGCACCTACCTGGAGCGCCAGCTCGGCTCGCTGAGCACGCCCGGCGCGCTGGTCGAGGGCTGGAAGCTGACGCTGTAGCTCAGGCCTTGAGCGTGGGCGCCGGCTTGGCGCGCGGATCGTCGGCTTCGTTCTCGTCCGGCTCGAACTGGTCGTCCGGCAACTGGCTGCGCCGGCGCAGCACCAGCCCCAGCACCACCAGCCCGCCGAGCATCAGCAGCGCTGGCCCGTACCACAGCAGCGCGGTGGTCGACTTCACCGGCGGCCGGTAGAGCACGAAGTCGCCGTAGCGCTGCGTCATGTAGTCGATGATCTGCGCCTCGCTCTGGCCCTTCTTCAGCATCTCGCGCACCTGGCCGCGCAGGTCCTGCGCCAGGTCGGCGTGCGAGTCGGCGATGGTCTGGTTCTGGCAGACCAGGCAGCGCAGTTCGGCCGAGATGCGCATCACGCGGGCCTCGAGCACCGGGTCGTCGGAGGCAGGCGCGGCCTCCTTGGCGGCGGCAGCGAAAGGCAGCGCGAGCGCCAGCGCGAGCAGCCAGCGCAGCAAGGCGGGTCTAGACATTCAGTTCCTTCAGCAGCGGCACGATCTTGCCGGTGATGACCTCGGGCGTCAGCGGCCCGACGTGCTTGAAGCGGATGGTGCCCTGCTTGTCGACCACGAAGGTCTCAGGCACGCCGTACACGCCATAGTCGATGCCGACGCGGCCGTCGCCGTCGAACAGCGAGGCCTCGTAGGGGTTGCCTAGCTGGGTCAGGAAGCCCATGCCGGCGGGCCGCGTGTCCTTGTAGTTCAAGCCGTAGACCGGCGCGATCTTGCGCCGCGCGAATTCAACCAGCAGCGGATGCTCCTCGCGGCACGGCGCGCACCACGAGGCCCAGACGTTGAGCACCCAGACCTTGCCGAGCAGGTCGTCGCGCTTGAGCTTCTGGTCGGGGGCGTCGAGCTTCGTCAGTTCGAAGGCCGGCGCCGGCTTGCCGATCAGCGGCGACGGCACCTCGCGCGGGTTCAGGTTCAGGCCGACGGCCAGGAAGCCCGCCAGCACCAGGAACAGCGCCAGCGGGATCAGGAACTTCAGACCCTTCAAGTGGCCGCTCCCGCCGTGCCCGAGGCGACCGTGTCCGGCTGCTCGCTGCGCACCTTGGCGCGGTAGCGGCGGTCGGTGGCGGCGAGCAGGCCGCCCAGGCCCATCAGCACGCAGCCGCCCCAGATCCAGTCGACGAAGGGCTTGACGTAGATGCGCACGATCCAGGCGCCCTTGCCGCCGTCGACCGGTTCGCCCAGCGAGACATACAGGTCACGCGTCAGCCCGGTGTCGATGTCGGCCTCGGTCATCGGGTTCTGCTGCACGCGGTACAGGCGCTTCTCGGGGAACATGTCGCGCAGCTTGCGGCCGTCACGGCTGACCTCGATGGTGCCGCGCGCGGCGACGTAGTTCGGCCCTTCGACATCGCGCACGCCGCGGAAGGTGAAGGTGAAGCCGCGCACCTCGGTGCTGTCGCCGACTTCCATCTTCACGTCGCGCTCGACCTCGTGGCCCTTGACCATGGTCACGCCGATGATGAAGACCGCCACGCCGAGGTGGGCGACCATCATGCCGACCATCGCGCGGGGCAGCAGCTTCAAGCGCTCGAACAGGTTGCCGCCGCGCACGCGTTCGGCGAGATCGGTGGCCACCGAGGCGATGATCCAGAAGGCCATCGCCAGGCCCAGCGTGGCCAGGAAGCCGATCTCGCCCGTGCTCAGCTCGACGCCGATGGCCGCCGCGATCGCCACGCCCAGCGCCCAGCGCAAGCGTGTCCACAGGTCGGGCAGCTCGGTGTGCTTCCAGCGCGCGATCGGGCCCACGCCCATCAGGAAGACCAGCGGCGCCATCAGCGGCACGAACACGGTGTCGAAGTACGGCGGGCCGACGGAGATCTTGCCCAGGCCGAGCGCGTCCAGCACCAGCGGGTAGAGCGTGCCCAGCAGCACCGCGCCGGTGGCGGCCACCAGCAGCACGTTGTTGAGCAGCAGCAGCGTCTCGCGCGACAGCAGCGAGAAGCGTGCACCCAGGCCGACCTTCGGCGCGCGCCAGGCGTACAGCGCCAGCGAGGAACCGATCACCACCACCAGGAAGGCGAGGATGAACAGGCCGCGGCGCGGGTCGGTGGCGAAGGCGTGCACCGAGCTCAGCACGCCCGAGCGGACCAGGAAGGTGCCCAGCAACGACAGCGAGAAGGCCATGATGGCCAGCAGCACCGTCCAGCTCTTGAAGCTGCCGCGCTTCTCGGTCACCGCCAGCGAGTGGATCAGCGCCGTGCCGACCAGCCAGGGCATGAACGAGGCGTTCTCGACCGGGTCCCAGAACCACCAGCCGCCCCAGCCGAGCTCGTAGTAAGCCCACCAGCTGCCCAGCGCGATGCCGATGGTCAGGAAGATCCAGGCCACCGTCGTCCACGGCCGCGTCCAGCGCGCCCACTGCGTGTCGAGGTTGCCGCCGATCAGCGCGGCCACGGCGAAGGCGAACGCCACCGAGAAGCCGACGTAGCCCATGTACAGCATCGGCGGGTGGATCACCATGCCCGGGTCCTGCAGCAGCGGGTTCAGGTCGCGGCCGTCGGGTGCACCGGGGATCAGCCGGTCGAACGGGTTCGACGTCATCAGCATGAACAGCAGGAAGCCGACGGTGATCAGCCCCATCACCGCCAGGATGCGCGACAACACCGGCATCGGCAGGTGGGCGCTGAACTTCGCCACCGCCAGCTGCCAGACGCACAGCATCATCACCCACAGCAGCAGCGAGCCTTCATGGCCGCCCCACACCGCGGCGATGCGGTAGGGCAGCGGCAGTGCGCTGTTGGAATTGCTGGCCACGTAGAGCACCGAGAAGTCGTGCTGCACGAAGGCCGCGGTCAGGCAGGCGTAGGCGATCGCGACCAGCGTGAACTGCGCGACCGTGAACGGCCGCGCCAGCGCCATCCAGTCGGCCCGCCCCTTCTGCGCGCCGATCATCGGCACGACGCCGAGCAGCGTCGCGATGCCCAGCGCGAGCCAGAGCGCGAAGTGGCCGATTTCCGGGATCACTTGGCACCCCCTTGCACCACCGACTTGCCGACCTTCTCGTTGACCTGCTGGCCGTGCTTGAGCGCTTCGGCCGCCTCGGGCGGCATGTAGTTCTCGTCGTGCTTGGCCAGCACCTCGCGGGCGACGAACACGCCGTCCTTCAGCTGGCCCTGCGCGACCACGCCCTTGCCTTCCTTGAACAGGTCGGGAAGGATGCCTTCGTAGACCACCGGCACGGTCTTGGCGGTGTCGGTGACGACGAAGTTGACCTTCACGCCCTCACGCTTGACGCTGCCTTCCTGCACGAGGCCGCCGACGCGGAAGGTGCGGTTCGAGGGCGCCTCCTTGGCGTCGATCTGCGTCGGCGAGTAGAAGAACACCAGGTTGCTCTGGAAGGCGTTGAGCACCAGCGCGGCGATGGCGGCGACCGAGACGACGACGCCTCCGGCAATGGCCAGGCGCTTGTGGCGGGGTTTCATGCCAGACCTCCTGCCGGGCCGTCCCAAGGGAGGGCTGCGCCCCCTCGGGGGGCAGCGAGCGAAGTGAGCTTGGGGGTAGTCATCAGGACTCCTCGTTCAGATGGGCGGCGTTGCGGCGTGCCTGAGCATGCCTGCGACGGGCCAGGATCGGCTCCAAGACCATCAGCAGCGCGGTGGCAATGTACGAGCCCCAGACGTAGAGCCCGTAACCACCCATTGCGAAGAATTCGCTCGCACTGCCCCAGTTCATGCTGCCGTTCCCTGCTTGCGGACCATGTCGGACACCCATTCCGTGTGCTGCTCGCGCTCGACCACGATGGCCCGCGTGCGCATGAAGACCACCGCGAACGAATAGGCCCAGAACGCGAAGGTCATCAGCAGCATCGCTGTCAGCATGGTGTGCGCCATCTTCGGCGCCGCGGTCATGCTGATCGTCGCGCCCTGGTGCAGCGTGTTCCACCACTTCACCGAGAAATAGATGATCGGCACGTTGACCGCGCCGACGATCGCCAGCAGCGCCCCGGCCTGGTCGGCGCGACGGGTGTCGTCGATCGCGTTGACCAGGGCCAGGAATCCCAGATACAGAAACAGCAGGATGAGTTCCGAAGTCAGGCGGGCATCCCACACCCACCAGGTGCCCCAGGTCGGCTTGCCCCAGAAGGCGCCTGTCCACAGGGCCAGGAAGGTGAAGACGGCACCGGTGGGCGCGATCGCCCGCGCCACCATCGAGGCCAGCCGGGCGTTGAAGGCCCAGCCGATGGCCGCCCAGAAGGCCATGACGAGGTACAGCAGCATCGACATCCAGGCCGCCGGCACGTGGATGAAGATGACCCGGTAGGCCTCGCCCTGCGTCGCGTCGGTCGGTGCGACGAAGAAGCCGATGTACATGCCGGCGACGGTCAGCGCGAGGCAGACCGCCCACAGCCAGGGGATCAGCGCACCGGTCAGCGCATAGAAGCGCGGCGGCGACGAGAAGGTGAAGAAGGTCAGGCGGCCTTCCATGGTCAGTTCACTCCGTGGCGATGCGCAGCGCCGCGCCGGTGGCCAGCGGCGCGAGCAGCACCGAGGCGATCAGCAGAGCGCCGAGCAGGGAATAGTGGCCGCGCGTCGAGATGCCGGCCTCGGCGGCCGACACCGCGCCGGCACCGAAGATCAGCGCCGGGATGCACAGCGGCAGGATGATCAAGATCAGCAGCACCGCGCCGCTGCGCAGGCCGAGGGTCAGCGCCGCGCCCAGCCCGCCGAGCAGGCTGAGGATGGGCGTGCCCAGCAGCAGGGTCAGTGCGAGCGTCAGGTTGGCCGGCCCGCTGAGGTCGAACAGCACGCCGAACAACGGCGCTGCCAGCACCAGTGGCGCGCCGGTGACGATCCAGTGCGCGAGCGCCTTGGCCGCGGCGATCAGCCACAGCGACTCGCCGGACAGCAGCATCTGCTCGAGCGAGCCGTCGGCGTGGTCGACACCGTAGAGCTGAGTCAGCGACAGCATCGCCGCCAGCAGCGCGCAGACCCAGACCACGCCGGGCGCAATCTGGCGCAGCGTCTGCGGCTCCGGGCCGACGCCGAGCGGGAACAGGCTGACCGCGACCAGAAAGAAGGCGATCGGCAGCAACGCCTCGACACGCCTGCGCGCCGCCAGCCGCAGGTCCCGCGCGACGATGGTGGCGAAGGCGCTGCTCATTGCACACGGTACGCATCGAGCTGCAGCACGACCGGCGCCGGCTCGCGCAGCGTCAGGTCGATGTGGCTGGTGAGCACCGCAGCGCCGCCGCGCGCGGCGTGCGCCGACAGCGCGGCGTCGAGCATGGCCGTGCCCTCGGCATCGAGCGCGTCATAGGGTTCGTCGAGGATCCACACCGGTACCGCGGCGTCGAGCTGCAGCCGGGCCAGCGCGACCCGCCGGCGCTGGCCTTGCGACAGCGTGCGCACCGCGGCACGCCGGCGGCTGAAAAGTCCGACACGCTTCAGCGCCTCGGCGCAGCCGGCCTCGTCGCCCGCATGGCCGTGCAGCCGGGCCAGGAACTGCAGCGATTCCAGAACGCTGAGATCGTCCTTCAGCGCATTGGCATGGGCCAGGTAACAGAGTGAACGGCACCAGTCGGCGCCGGCTTCGCGCAGCGGCCGCCCGCCCCAGGTCACTGCCCCTTCGGCCGGCGTGGACAAACCAGCCAGCAGGCGCAGCAGGCTGGTCTTGCCGCTGCCGTTGGGCCCGCGCAGCCAGACGACCTGCCCCGCCTTCAGCTCGAAATCCAGGCCGCGGAACAGCAGCCTGTCGCCACGGCGGCAGGCAAGTCGGCTGGCCGCGAGCGCGGGAGGGGATGGGGACACAGGGTCTGGCGCAGGAAAACGGCGAAGCCCGAATGATGCCGCAAAGCCCGCGCCGTTCCTTGTCCGCGGCTTAAGCGAGATCAAGTCACGTCACGGTCTGTCGCCCTGACTCAAGTCTGACGCGAGGCCGTCGATATGGGGTCACCGCGCCACGATGGCGCTCGTCCCATGGAAGAGCTCCGCGCCATGAAGTTCACGCCGCTCGTCTTCGGTCCCGGCATCCGGCTGATGCGCCACCTGCGCATCGGCACCAAGATGGCCTTGATGGGACTGCTGCTGCTGATCCCGCTCGTGCTGCTGCTGGCCGGCGCCTACCGCGGCGCGCAGCAGGATCGGCGCATCGCCTGGGAGGAGCAGCAGGGCACGCGGCTGGTTCGCGTCTCGACCGAGCTGATCGGCCTGCTGCAGGCGCACCGCGGTTTGACCAACCGCAGCCTGTCCGGGGATGCCACAGCACGTGAGAAGCTCGCCGCGAAGCGCGAGGAACTCGCCGCAGCGATCCGGCGCCTGGACGAGGCGAGCGCCGGGGTGAGCGGCTTCGTGGTCGAAGACATCTGGCGGGAGCGTCGCGCCAGCCTGCTGGCGCTCGCCGAAGGGCGCCATTCGACGCGGCGCGAAGAGGCCTTCGCCGAGCACAGCACGGCGGTGGAGCAGACGCGGCAGTTCCTGCTGCTGGTCGCCGAACGCTCCGGGCTGCTGCTCGACCCCGAGGCCGGCACCTTCTTCCTGATGGACATCGCCGTCGAGCGCATGGTGCCGCTGAGCGAGACGATCGGCCTGGCCCGCGGACAGGGCTCGGCCATCCTGGTGCGCGGTGATGCCAGCAACACCGAGCGGGTGCAGATGCTCGGCCGGACCGAACTGCTCGAGCGCCAGCTGGGCGATCTGCGCGGCAAGTTCGAGGCGCTGGCGCGCGCCGGCACCCCACCGCCGGCGGACTGGCAGAAGGCCATCGCGGGCGCGCAGGACTTCGGCCGGCATGTCGGCGAGGTCTTCAGCGCCGAGGTGCTGGAAGGCGACCCGGCCGCCTTCTTCGCCCGCGGCGACGCAGCGCTGAGCGCCTTGGCGGCGCTGGATCGTACGGTGCTCGACACGCTGGAGTCGGCGCTGGAAGCGCGCCGCGCCGAGCGCACGAAGCGAATGGTCGTCGAGCTGTCGATCACCGGGCTGGGCGTGCTGGTGATGCTGTACCTCGCGGCTTCCTTCTACCTGAGCTTCATGGGCGCCTTCGCCGCGCTGACCAAGGGCGTGCGCCAGGTGGCCGACGGCAACCTGGAACACCGCGTCGAGATCCGCGGGTCAGACGAACTGGCCGACATCGGCAGCGCCCTCGAGGCGATGAACGCCAGGCTGTCGGCCATGGTGGCCGAGATCCGCAGCAGTGCGGTGCGCGTCGGCCAGGCCGGCCAGCAGGTGGCTGGCGGCAGCTCTGCACTGTCGCAACGCACCGACGAGCAGGCGGCCAGCCTGCGCCAGACCGTGGCCACGGTGAACCAGCTCAGCGCCGCCGTGGCGTCCAATGCCGATGCGGCGCAGGAGCTCGACCGCATCGCCAGCGACCTGCGACGGCAGGCCGAGGCCGGCGGTACCGCGATGCGCGAGACCGAGGCTTCGATGGGCGCGCTGGAGAGCAGCTCACGCCGCGTCGGCGAGATCATCGGCGTCATCGACGGCATCTCGTTCCAGACCAACATCCTCGCACTCAACGCCGCCGTCGAGGCCGCACGTGCCGGCGAAGCCGGCCGCGGCTTCGCGGTGGTCGCGGCCGAGGTGCGCCAGCTCGCGCAGCGAAGCAGCGCGGCCGCCGGCGAGATCCGCGCGCTGATCGGCGCGTCGACCGAACAGGTCGGCACCTCGGTGCAGCGCATCGGGCATGTGAGCAGCACGCTCGCCGCGGTGGTCGGCGGCGTGCAGAACGTCTCCGAGCGCCTGCGCGGCATCGCATCGGCCAGCGCCGAGCAGAGCCAGGGCCTGCGCGAGATGAGCCAGAACGTCGGCAACCTCGACGAGATCACGCGGCAGAACGCCGCGATGGTGGAGGAATCCACCACCGCCTCGCAGGAACTGGTGGCGCGGGCGCAGATGCTCAGCAGCGCGGTCTCGTCGATTCGTCTGCGCCAGGGCAGCGCCGACGAGGCGCGCGCGCTGGTCGAACGTGCGGCTGCGCTGGTGCAGCAGGTCGGCTGGGAGGCCGCCAGCCACCGCATCCGCGACCGCAGCGAAGGCTTCACCGACCGCGACATGTACGTCTTCGCCGTCGACCGCAACGGCACCTACCGGCTGCACGCCGCCAAGCCGCAGAACGAGGGCAAGCGTGTGCACGACATCCCGGGCGTCGACGGCGACCGCTTCGTCGGCGACGCCTGGTCGCGCACCGAGCGTGGCCCGAGCTGGATCGAGTACGACATCCTCAACCTCGAGACCGGTGCGGTGCAGCCCAAGGCCTCGTACATGCTTCGTGTCGACGAGCGACTGGTGCTGGGCTGCGGCGTGTACCGGACCACCGGCGACGCCGCACCGGCGGCACCGGCACGGTCACCCGCATCCGCCCCCCGACGCGGCCCGACCGCCCTCGCCCCGGCCTGACCGCTGACGTCAGGCTGACGGCGGCGCACCAGCGCCGCGCAGCGGGCGTGGAACGGCTTATGCGTGCCGCCGGCGCATCTCTTTGCGTCCGGAGGCTTCCATGCTCGACACCACCGCCACCCTGTTCTCGCACGTCAAGCCCGGCGATACGGCCTGGCGCAGCGACGGCCTGCGCGACTTCTTCCTCTACAAGGACCTGGGCGTCGAGGCGGCCACGCATGGCCGCGTGATCGCGCAGCTCGTGAAGGCGAACATGGCCCCCGAAAAGGGCACCGGCTGGCACCGCCATGAGGCGGACTTCCACATCGTCATCATGACCAAGGGCTGGGCGAAGTTCATGTATGGCGACCAGGAGACGCTGGTCTCGGCCGGCGACTGCGTGCACCAGCGCCCCGGCATCGTGCACTACCTGTTCGACTACTCGCCCGACATGGAGTACATCGAGATCGTCGGCCCGGCCGACTTCAAGACCGTCGACATGCCGGCGCCGGCGGCCGTGCCCGCGCCGGCCGGCTGGGGCTGATCAGAACTCCATGTCGAGTTCCTCGATCTCCTCGGGTTCGCTGCGCGCCGCGGTGACCCACTCCTGCATCTCCGGCATCGCCATGATGGTGCGGCAGTACTCGATGCAGGGCTTGTTCAGCTTGACGTCGTAGGTCAGGAAGCGCGTGGCCACCGGCGCGTACATCGCGTCGGCCATGGTGCGCTGCCTGCCGAACAGGAACGGCCCGCCGTAGGTGGCCAGGCATTCGGTCCAGATCTCGACGATGCGGTCGATGTCGGGCTGCGCGCCGGCCCAGATCTTGAAGCCCGGGTGGCGGGCCTTCAGGTTCATCGGCAGCGAGGCGCGCAGGTTGGCGAAGCCGGAGTTCATCTCGCCGCTGACGGCGCGGCAGTGTGCCCGGGCGATGCGGTCCGCCGGCAGCAGCCCGGCCGCGGGGAAGATCTCCGCCAGATAGTGCGCGATGGCCAGGGTGTTCCAGACCTTCGCGCCCTCGTGCGTCAGGCAGGGCACGCGGATCGACGGCGCGAGCAGCAGCAGTTCCTTGCGCGCATCGGCATCGTCGGGCGAGACCATCAGTTCGTCGAAGTCCAGCCCGGCGAAGCGGCACAGCAGCCAGCCGCGCAGCGACCACGACGAGTAGTTCTTGCTCGACAGCGTCAGCGTCGGGCGCGGGCCGGCGCGCTTCGTCGCAGGGGCCGGAGCCGCCTTCTTGCGCGCAGGAGCCTTGGAGCGGGCGGGCGAAGCAACAGGGGGCATGGTGGTGGCCTGGTCGACGGAGGTGCACCGAACGCGAGCAATCCACATGCCACGGGCGCGGTGAACCTTGCAGCTTGGCGCGTTAGTTGCTCACCTGGCACCCGACACGGCCACGGGAGACCCGCTTGATGTACCACGCCTACCAGACCCATGCCGATGTGATGTGGCCGCTGCGCACCATGGCCCGCGCCGCCGTGCCGATGCTGCTGGACGACAGCCTCGGCCTGGGCGGCCACCCGCCGCAGCGCCAGATGGCCGCGGCCTGCGAGGTGATGCGCCTGGCCGAGGTGACGCACCGCCGGCCCGACTGGGGCATCCGCAGCGTGCGCGGCCAGGGGCGCGACTGGGAGGTGACCGAGGAGGAAGTGCAGCACGCGCCTTTCGGCACGCTGCGCCGCTTCGTCAAGACCGGGGCGCCGCCGCAGCCGCGCGTTCTGATCGTCGCGCCGATGTCGGGCCACTTCGCGACCCTGCTGCGCGACACCGTGCGCACCGTGCTGCAGGACCACGACGTCTACATCACCGACTGGCTGAACGCACGCGACGTGCCGCTGTCCGAAGGCCGCTTCGGGCTGGACGAGTACATCGAGCACGTGATGCAGTTCCTCGCCGCGATCGGCCCCGGCACGCACCTGATGGCGATCTGCCAGCCCTGCGTGGCGGCGCTGGCCGCCACCGCGCTGATGTCCGAAGACGAACACCCCGCCACGCCGGCCAGCCTGACGCTGATGGCCGGCCCGATCGACTGCCGCGTCGAGCCGACCGCGGTCAACAAGCTCGCGATGACCAAGCCCATCGAGTGGTTCGAGAAGAACCTGATCAGCCGCGTGCCCTGGCGCTTCGCCGGCGGCGGCCGGCGCGTCTACCCCGGCTTCGTGCAGCTCAGCGCGTTCATGAGCATGAACAAGGAGCGCCACGTCAACGCCTTCCGCGACTACTACGTCGCGCTGGTCGAGCAGGAGCACGACAAGGCCGAGGCGACGCGCACGTTCTACGAGGAGTACATGGCGGTGGCCGACCTGCCGGCCGAGTTCTACCTCGAGACGGTGCAGCGGGTCTTCCAGACCTACGACCTGCCGCGCGGCGAACTGATGTTCCGCGACCGGCGGGTCGATCCGTCGGCGATCCGTCGCACCGCGCTGGTCACCATCGAAGGCGAGCGCGACGACATCTGCGCCGTCGGCCAGACGCTGGCCGCGCAGGACCTGTGCAGCAAGCTGCGGCCTTACCTGCGCACGCACTACGTGCAGCCCGGCGTCGGCCACTACGGCGTGTTCAGCGGGCGCCGATGGCAGAACCAGATCTATCCGCTGGTGCGGGACGTGATCCACGTGTCCGCCTGAGCTGCCAGCCGACCAGGTAGCTCCACAGCACCGGCACCACCACCAGCGTCAGCAGCGTCGAGGTGATCACGCCGCCGATGATGGCGCGGCCCATCGGCGCCTGAAGTTCGCCGCCGTCGTTCAGCGCCAGCGACAGCGGCAGCATGCCGAAGACCATCGCCGCGGTGGTCATCACGATCGGCCGCAGGCGGATCAGCCCGGCCTGCAGCAGCGCGTCGGCCACCGTCGCACCGTCCTTCAGCGCGCGGTTGGCGAAGTCGACCAGCAGGATCGCGTTCTTCGTCACCAGGCCCATCAGCATCACCAGGCCGATCATCGAGAACACGTTGAGCGTGCTGCGCCAGGCCAGCAGCGCCAGCATCACGCCGATCAGCGACAGCGGCAGCGAGGCCATGATGGCCACCGGCTGCAGGAAGCTGCCGAACTGGCTGGCCAGCACGATGTAGATGAAGATCACCGCCAGCGCCATCGCGCCGAGCATCGCGCCGAAGGCCTCCTGCTGCTCGCGCGTGGCGCCGCCGACGTCGAAGCGCAGGCCCGGCGGCAGCGTGGTGGCATCGACCAGCTTCTGCACGTCGGCGCCGACGTCGCCGGCCGGCCGGCCCTGCACGCCGGCGAAGATCGCCTCGCGGCGCTGCAGGTCCTGGCGGCGGATCACCTCCGGGTTCTGCACCGGCTCGATGGTGGCCACCGCGTCGAGCGAGATCGGCGTGCCGTCGCGCGCGAAGGCCACCGGCAGCGAACCCATCTGTGCGACGCGTTCGCGCTGCGCTTCCGGCAGACGCAGCAGCACCTCGACCTGCTCGCCGTCGGGCGTGGTCCAGTAGGTGCCGACCTCGCCGTTGACGTAGGCACGCAGGCTGGACGCGATCTGCGGCGCGGTCAGGCCGAGCTCGCGCACCGCGCCGGGCTTCAGGCGCACCGCGTAGGCCGGCAGGCCCGGCTTGACCGAGAGTTCCACGTCGGCGATGCCGGGGATCTTCTTCACCTTCTCGGCGAAGTCGCTCGCCGCGGTGGCCAGCGCCTGCGGGTCGCTGCCGAGTATGGCCACGTAGATCGGCCGGTCGAAGCCGACCGAGACCTCGATGCCGGGGATGCGCGCGATCTCGGCACGGATCGCGTCCTCGACCTGCTTCTGCGTGCGTTGGCGCTCGCGGCGGTCGACCAAGCCGATGTTCAGCGACGCCTGGTTGCGCCCGACCGCGAGGCCGGTGCCCTGCCCGCCGACGTTGGTGGAGATCGTCTTCACCTCCGGGAAGGCAGCGACGATGGCCTCCACCTGACGCACCTTCTCGTCGCTGCGCGCGAGGCTGGAGCCCACCGTCATGCGGATGGCGATCTGCGTGAAGCCCTGGTCGGTCTGCGGGATGAACTCGCTGCCGACCAGCGGCGCCAGCGCCAGCGCACCGACGAAGCTGGCTGCGCCGACGCCGAGCACGATGGCGCGGTTGCGCGTCGGCCGCGCGAACACCCAGCGGATCAGCCGTTCGTAGGCCGTGTGCAGCCCGTCCATCAGGTGGTCGACCGCGCGGATCAGCTGCGCGACCCCGGGAATCTTGCGGGCCTGCGCACCGGGCGGGTCCGGCCAGCGGCTGGACAGCATCGGGTCGAGCGTGAAGCTGACGAACAGCGACACCAGCACGGCGACGGTGACGGTGATGCCGAACGGGTAGAAGAACTTTCCGACGATGCCGCCCATGAACGCGACCGGCACGAACACCGCGCAGATCGCGAAGGTGGTGGCCATCACCGCGAGGCCGATCTCCTCGGTGCCCTCGCGGGCCGCGGTGAAGTGGTCCTTGCCCAGGTGCACGTGGCGCACGATGTTCTCGCGCACCACGATCGCGTCGTCGATCAGCAGGCCGATGCACAGCGACAGCGCCATCATCGTCATGAAGTTCAGCGTGAAGCCGAGGGCATGCACGGCGATGAAACTGGAGATCACCGCGATCGGCAGCGTCAGCCCGGTGATGATGGTGCTGCGCCAGGAGTGCAGGAACAGGAAGACGATCGCCACCGTCAGCAGTGCACCTTCGATCAGCGTGTGGCGCAGGCCGTCCAGCGAGCCCTTGACGAAGTCGCTGTTGGCGTAGACCAGGCGCAGCTCGACGTCCTGCGGCAGCGACTTGCGCACCTCGTCCATCGCCGCCTTGATCGCCTCGCCGGTGGCCACGACGTTGGCGTCCTGCTGCTTGAAGACGTTGAAGTTGACCGCGCGCTGGCCGTTGATGCGCGCCACCGTGTCGGCCTCGCGCTCGCGCTCGACGACGCGCCCGACATCGGCCAGCCGAAGCGGCAGGCCGTTGCGTTGCGCGACCACCATGTCGGCGAACTGGCGAGGGTCGGCCACGCGCCCCTCGACGCGCAGGATGGCATCCTGCGTCGCGTCCGACAGCAGGCCGACCGGCTGGTCGGCATGGGCGTCGCGCAGCCCGGCGGCCACCTGCGCCGGCGTGATGGCATAGGCGCGCAGGCGGTCGGGGTCGAGGTCGATGCGCACCTCGCGCTTGGCCAGGCCGGAGACTTCGACCGTCGCCACGCCCTCCACACGCTGCAGCCGCCGCGCCACCACCTGCTCGGCGAGGATGGACAGCTCGCGCGCGCTGCGCGTCGGCGAGATCAGCGCGCTGACCACCACCGGGCTGCTGTTGTCGTTGTTGAAGCGCGCCACCGTCGGCGGCTTGGCGTCCTTCGGGAACGCCCCCTGCACCACCGCGATGCGGTCGCGCACGTCCTGCATCGCGCGGGCCATGTCGGCGTTGAGCGTGAACTCGACGCTGGTCTGGCTGCGGCCTTCGAAGCTGCGCGAAGTGATGCGCTTGATGCCGGCGATGCTGTTCAGCCCCTCCTCGACCAGCTTGGTGACCTCGCGCTCCACCGCCTCGGGCGAGGCGCCGGGGTAGGCCACGTCGATGAAGGCCACCGGCGGCTGCACGTCGGGCATCTGCTCGACGCCCAGCCGCGCGTAGGAGAACAGCCCGAGCACGCACAGCGCGACCATGACCATGGTCGCGAACACCGGGTTTCCGATCGAGACTCTCGTGATCCACATGGCCGGCTCCTCAGCGCAGCACGGTGGACGAGGCGGCCGAGGCCACCGCGGCGGAACGCGCCACCACCGCGGCCTTGCTGCCCTCGCGCAGGCTGTCGAAGCGCGCGGCCAGCACCTGCGCGCCCGGCGCCAGGCCGGAAACCACCTCGACGCGGCCCTGCGCCTCGTCGCGCCGACCCAGCGTGACCGCGCGGCGCGCCAGCACGCCACCCTCGATCACCCAGACCTGCGCGGCACCTGTGCCACCCACGATGGCCGACAAGGGCAAGGTCAGCCGCTGCACCGGGTCGGGCAGCGTCACCGAGGCCACCGCGTACTGGCCGGCGCGCAGCCGCTCCTTCGGGTTGGCGACACCCACCGTCACACCGATCGAGCGCGTGCCCGCCTCGGCCGCCGGCGCGATGCGCTCGAGCCGGCCCTCGACCGGCTCGTCCACCCCTTCGACGCGCAACTGCACCGGCAGCCCGGGCGACAGCAAGGCCACTTCGTGCGTGCCGACACTGCCGGCCAGTTCCAGCGCCGCCAGGTCGACGATGGTCAGCACCGGCTGCTCCATCGCCAGCTTCTCGCCCGGCACCGCGTGCCGCTTGGCGACCAGCCCGGCGATCGGCGCGACCAGCGCACCCTCGCGCAGGCCCTGGCGGGCGATGGCCAGCTGGGCCTGGGCAGCGTCGAGGCCGGCCTTGGCGGCCTCCAACGTGGAGCGCGACGCGTCGAGCGCGGTCGGGGAGATGAACTGCTGGTCGGCCAGGCGTTGGTTGTTCGCGTGCACCCGTTCGGCCTGGGCGTGCTGGGCGCGGGCCGACTCCACCGCGGCCGCGCGCTCGGCGACGCGGTTGCCCAGCTCGGCCAGGTCGATCTGGCCAACGGCCTGCCCGGCACGCACCCGGCTGCCCTCGCCGACCGACAGCGACAGCAGCGTGCCGGTGGCCTTGGCGCGCAGCACGGCGCTCTGGGGCGCGACCAGCGGGCCGGAGAAGGTCAGGCGCAGCGGCAGGCTGGCCGGCTGCGGCTGCACCACCTCGCGGGCGGTGAACTCGAGCGTCGGCTCGGCCGCCTTGGTTTCCTTCGCGGGGCCGCTCAGGCCGCCGATCTTCGCGGCGCCCAGCGCCGCAGCCACCACCAACAAGCCCGCCCCGCCCAGCCAGATCGCCTTGCGCATGTCATGTTCCTCCCTGGTTCGCTCTCGTGAAGCGCGGCCAGTCTAGGAACGTGGGGCGATTTCTCCATCCCGCATGCGACAGGCTGCGGGGTCAAGGCGACAGACTGCGCCGCCGTCGGACGAACGGGCGGCGCCGCGGGACGAACCGTCAGGCCGGCAGCTTGAAGCGCGACACTTCCTCGGCGAGGCGCACCGCCTGGTCCTTCAGTGAGGCGGCTGCGGCCGCAGTCTCCTCGACCAGCGCTGAGTTCTGCTGGGTCATGCCGTCGAGGTCCTGAACCGCCTGGGTGGTCTGGCTGACGCCGGTGGACTGTTCGTTCGCGCCGTTGGCGATCGCCGCCAGCAGGCGGTTGACCTCCTTCGCGGCACTGACGATCTCGCCGATCGTCGCACCGGCATCGCGCACGATCTTCGCGCCGCCGGCGACCTGGTCCACGCTCTCGGTGATCAGGCCCTTGATTTCCTTGGCCGCCTCGGCCGAGCGCTGTGCCAGCGCGCGCACCTCGGAGGCGACGACGGCAAAGCCACGCCCGGCCTCGCCGGCACGCGCTGCCTCGACCGCGGCGTTGAGCGCCAGGATGTTGGTCTGGAAGGCGATGCCGTCGATCACGCCGATGATGTCGCCGATGCGGGTCGACGAGGCGTGGATGCCTTCCATCGTGGTCACCATGGCGCCGATGATCTCGCCGCCGCGCTCCGCGGTGGACGCATTGCCGCGGGCGATGTCTGCCGCCTGCTGGGCCTGGTCGGAGGTTGCCCGCACGGTCGACGAGATCTGGTCCATCGCCGCCGCCGACTGCTGCAGGCTGGCCGCCGCCTGCTCGGTGCGACTGGACAGGTCCATCGCGCCGTCGGAAATCTCCGCCGTGGAGTGCACGATGCTTTCCGACGAGCCACGCACCTTGCCGACGATGCCGCGCAGCGAGTGCTGCATGTCGGCCAGCGATCCCATCAGGCGGGCCGCCTCGTCGTTGCCCCAGGGGCGCGGATGGGTGGTCAGGTCGCCGGCGGTCATCGCTTCCAGGTGCTTCTGCACCTCGCGCAGGCCGCCGTGGGTGACGAGGTAGAAGGAGTAGAACAGGTACGCAGCCGTGAACAGCGCCAGAGCCACGAATCCAGCCACCCACGCACGCTGCTGCGACAGCCCGGCCTGGCGCTGCTTCAGCAGCATGTCCAGCTGGTCGAGGGTGCGCAACTGAACGCCTTGCAGTTCCTCGACCACCGTGGCCGCCTCGGCCAGCTGGCGATCGTCTGCCTTGCGAGCCCCGACCAGTTCGTGGAAGGCATGCAGCTTCTTGCGCGCCTCTTCATCGCGCAGCTCGCCGCGAAGTTCCGGATGCAGGCCGTAGACCTTGGGCATGCCTGCGGCCCAGCGCTCGTCGCCGAAGTCGCCGAGCGCCTCGGAACGTGTCATGCCGAGCAACACGGCCTCGGAGGCCGGCAGGCCGAGCGCGATCGCCCGCCCGGCATCGCGCAGACGCGACGTCGCCTCGATGACCATCGGCAGGCCGGCCATCGCCGCATCCATCAGGTAGTAGGTGTCGAGGTCCGGGTCGAGCGTGAGGTTGGAGCCGTCTGCGGCTTGCGTGAGCAGCGCCGTGACGGCTTCGACACGCTGCGTGAAGTGCTCGTCCGTCCTGGCCCAGTCGCCGCTGGCGACCGCGGGGTTGATGCCCTTCAGCGCGGACAGCAAGGGCGTCGTGCCCAACGCAGCACCCAGCCGGCCATCGAGCTGCTCGACCACGCGCAACTGCTTGGCGTAGTCCTCGTCGACCTTGGCCAGCCCGGCGGCATCTCCGTGTGCGACCTGGCCGCGCGCCGCGAGCGCGCGCTGCTGCTGTGCCAGCGTCAGGAGGGGCAGCACCTCGCGGGCGTAGTCGACCCCCTCGAGTTCCTTGGCGGTGAACTCGATGGCCGCCGCCTTGTCCTTGAAGTAGTTCCAGCCCAGCAGCAGCACCGGAAGGACCATCACCGCGAGGATGATCAATGCCTTGGAGCGGAACTGGGTGCGGCGGAACAGCCGGACGCCCGGCGCCCAAGCGCCGTGATGTCTGAAGAACTCGATCAGGCCGCTGGAGCCGGCGCGGCGATCACTCGTAGTCGTCGTTTCTGCGTAGTCCATGGGGCGAATAGAAGTTCCTTTGAGATGACGCCCACCTTGATCACTAATGATCAAAGAATGACGTTGAAGCTCATTTTCGGCAACTGAGCGCCGAAGCTTGAGCGGAACTGACCTGTATCAAGCCGCCATTTCCGCGCGTGGCGGAAAGCGGGGACGCCCGATCAGGCGATGCGGCCAGGGATGGGCGCGAGCGTGGCTCGCACGTCGCCGCACTGGGCGCGGTGCCGCAGCGCATGGTCCATCAGCACCAGCGCCAGCATCGCCTCGGCGATGGGCGTGGCGCGGATGCCGACGCAGGGGTCGTGGCGGCCGAAGGTTTCCACCGTCGCCGGCTGGCCGTTCAGGTCGATCGAGCGCTTCGGGCTGCGGATCGAGCTGGTCGGCTTGATCGCGATGCTGACGGTGATGTCCTGCCCGGTGGAGATGCCACCGAGCACGCCGCCGGCGTTGTTGCTGGCGAAACCTTGCGGCGTCAGCTCGTCGCCGTGCTGCGTGCCGAGCTGGGCAACGCTGGCGAAACCGGCGCCGATCTCGACGCCCTTGACGGCGTTGATGCCCATCATCGCGTAGGCGATGTCGGCATCCAACTTGTCGAACAGCGGCTCGCCCAGACCGACCGGCACGTTGCGGGCCGCCACCGTGATGCGCGCGCCGCAGCTGTCGCCGGCCTTGCGCAACTCGTCCATGTAGGCCTCGAGGCGCGCGATGTCGCTGGCGTTGGCCGCGAAGAAGGGGTTGTCGGGGATGTGCTGCTCGCCCTCGAAGGGAATGGCGATCTCGCCGAGCTGCGTCATGTGGCCGACGAAGCAGATGCCGTACTGCTGCTTCAGCCACTTGCGTGCCACCGCGCCGGCACCGACCATCGGCGCCGTCAACCGTGCCGAAGAACGCCCGCCACCGCGCGGGTCGCGCAGGCCGTACTTCTCGAAGTAGGTGTAGTCGGCGTGGCCCGGACGGAAGGTCTGGACGATGTTGCCGTAGTCCTTGCTGCGCTGGTCGGTGTTGCGGATCAGCAGGCAGATCGGCGTGCCGGTGGTCTTGCCCTCGTAGACGCCGGAGAGGATCTCCACCGCATCGGGCTCGTTGCGCTGCGTCACATGGCGGCTGGTGCCGGGGCGGCGGCGGTCGAGTTCGGGCTGGATGTCGGCCTCGGACAGTTCCATCCCGGGCGGGCAGCCGTCGATCACGCAACCGATCGCCGGGCCATGCGACTCGCCGAAGTTGGTGACGCGGAAGAGTTCGCCGAAGGTGCTGCCTGACATGCGCCGATTCTAGTCGGCGCCTCGCGCGGGCTCAGTTCGGCGCGGGCTGCGAGCCGGCCTCTTCCACCGGCCAGTCGCGGATGTAGGCCTTGAGCATGCGGTTCTCAAAGTCCTGGCTGTCGACCACCGCCTTGGCCACGTCGTAGAAGGAGATCACGCCCATCAGCGTGCGCTGGTCCATCACCGGCATGTAGCGCGCATGGCGCTCGAGCATCATGCGGCGCACCTCGTCGATCTCGGTCTCGGGCGTGCAGGTCAGCGGGTGGTCGTCCATCACGCTGCGGATGGTGGTGGCACCGACCGTGCCGCCGTTCTTCACGACCGCCTGGATGACCTCGCGGAAGGTGAGCATGCCCACCAGTTCGCCGTGGTCCATCACGACCAGCGAGCCGATGTCCCGGTCGGACATGGTCTTCAGCCCGACCGCCAGCTGCTCTTCCGGGCTGACGGTGAACAGCGTGCCTCCCTTGACGCGCAGGATGTCGCTGACCTTCATGATCGTCTCCTCGTCGCTAGTCGCGGCCCAATATAGCCCACAATTCCAGGCGAAGACAGCCCAGAGGAGACCCCATGCCCGGCGCCGCGGACCCCGGATTCGACACCCTCGCGCTGCACGCCGGCGCCGCACCCGACCCGGCCACCGGTGCGCGCGCGGTGCCCATCCACCTGAGCACCTCGTTCGTGTTCGAGTCGAGCGAGCACGCGGCGTCGCTGTTCAACCTCGAGCGCTCCGGCCACGTCTACAGCCGCATCTCCAACCCGACCAACGCGGTGCTGGAGGAGCGTGTCGCCGCGCTCGAGGGCGGCGTCGGCGCGCTCGCCACCGCCAGCGGCCAGGCCGCGCTGCACCTGGCCGTGGCGACACTGGCCGGCGCCGGCTCGCACATCGTCAGCTCGAGCGCGCTGTACGGCGGCTCGCACAACCTGCTGCACTACACACTGGCGCGCTTCGGCATCGAGACGACATTCGTCAAGCCCGGCGACATCGACGCCTGGCGCGCCGAGATCCGCCCGAACACGAAGCTGCTGTTCGGCGAGACGCTGGGCAACCCGGGGCTGGATGTGCTGGACATCCCGACCGTCTCGGCCATCGGTCACGAGCGGGGCATCCCGCTGCTGGTCGATTCCACCTTCACCACGCCCTGGCTGATGAAGCCCTTCGACCACGGCGCGGACCTGATCTTCCACTCGGCCACCAAGTTCCTGTCCGGCCACGGCACGGTGATCGGCGGCGTGCTGGTCGACAGCGGGCAGTTCGACTGGGATCGCTCCGGCCGCTTCCCCGAACTCGCGCAGCCCTACGCCGGCTTCCACGGCATGGTCTTCAGCGAGGAAAGCACCGTCGGCGCCTTCCTGCTGCGCGCGCGCCGCGAGGGCCTGCGCGACTTCGGCGCCTGCATGAGCCCGCACACTGCCTGGCTCATCTTGCAGGGGGTCGAGACACTGCCACTGCGCATGGCGCGGCATGTCGAGAACACACGCAAGCTGGTCGGCTTCCTCGCCGCGCACCCGATGGTGTCGCGGGTCGGCTACCCGGAGCTGGAAGGCCACCCCAGCCACGCGCTGGCGAAGAAGCTGCTGCCGCGCGGCTGCGGCTCGGTGTTCAGCTTCGACATCAAGGGCTCGCGGGCCCAGGGCAAGGCCTTCATCGAGGCACTGAAGATCTTCTCGCACCTGGCCAACGTGGGCGACTGTCGCTCGCTGGTCATCCACCCGGCCTCGACCACGCACTTCCGCATGGACGACGCGGCGTTGGCGCAGGCCGGCATCGCGCCGGGCACCATCCGCCTGTCGATCGGGCTGGAAGATGCCGACGACCTGATCGACGACCTCAAGCGCGCACTGAAGGTCGCCGAGAAAGCGGGGGCCTGATGGAACTGAGCGTCCACGGCCGCCCGGCCTATGCCTACACCGGCGGCAAGCCCTTCGACGCCGCCCTGCCCTGCATCGTCTTCGTGCACGGCGCGCTGCACGACCACAGCGTGTGGAACCTGCTGGCGCGCTGGTTCGCCCACCACGGCCACGCGGTGCTGGCGGTCGACCAGCCAGGTCACGGCCGCAGCGAAGGCCCGCCGCTGGCCAGCGTCGAGGCGCTGGCCGACTGGACGCTGGCGCTGCTCGACGCCGCCGGTGCGCCGCGCGCCGCGGTGGTCGGCCACAGCATGGGCTCGCTGGTCGGCCTGGAGATGGCGGCACGCGCACCGCAGCGCGTGAGCCACCTGGTGATGATCGCCACTGCCTACCCGATGAAGGTCTCCGATGCGCTGCTGACCACCGCGCGCGAACAGCCGCTGCGTGCCATCGACATGGTCAACGCCTTCTCGATCGGCAGCATGGCCAGCAAGCCCTCGTTTCCCGGCCCCGGCATGTGGCTGCACGGCGCCAACCGTGCGCTGATGCGGCGGGTGCTGGCGGCCGGTGGCCAGCACGCCGGCCGCAACCTGTTCGAACACGATTTCCGGCTGTGCGACGCCTACGCCAACGGGCTGCAGGCCGCAGCGCTGTGCCGCTGCCCGGCCACGCTGATCCTGGGCGATCGGGATCAGATGACGTCACCGAAGTCCACACGCGAGATCGCGGCGGCGCTGCATGCGCAGATCGTCACGTTGCCCGCCGGGCATTCCCTGATGACCGAGGCGCCGGACGGCGTGTTGAATGCAACGATAGAGGCCGTGGGCCGATCCCTGGAATCCGCATGAACAGCACCGCCGCCGACCCGAAGGCCCTGAAGACCTTCGCCGAGTTCTACCCCTTCTACCTGAGCGAGCACGGCAACCGCACCTGCCGGCGGCTGCACTTCGTCGGCTCGACGCTCTCGCTGGTCTGCCTGGGCATGTTGCTCGCCACCGGCCGGCCCCAGTACCTGCTCTACGGCCTGCTGTGCGGCTACGGCTTCGCCTGGATCGGGCACTTCGTCTTCGAGAAGAACAAGCCGGCCTCGTTCAAGCGCCCGCTGTTCAGCTTCATGGGCGACTGGGTCATGTACAAGGACATCTGGACCGGCCGCATCCGCTTCTGAGACCCATGACGATCGACGCGCAGGACGCCCACGGCCCGAGCACGATCGAGCGGCTCGTCAATGTCGTCGCGCTGCCGATCGGCCGCTGGGACCGCGAGGCCCGGCTGGTCTTCTGCAACTCGCCCTACCAGATGTGGTCGGGCCGCACGCGCGACGAGCTGCTCGGGCACACGCTGGCCGAGCTGTACGGCGACGAGGCCTGGGAGCGCGCGCGCCCCGCCTTCGAGCGCGCCTTCCGCGGCGCCACCACCAGCTACGAGCGGCTGCTGCGCCACGGCACGCTGTCCGGGCGCTGGGCCCGCATCCAGGTGTTCCCCGACATCGACCCGTCGGGCGAGGTGCACTCGGTGTTCACCATCGCCACCGACATCCACGAGGACGTGACGGCGCGCGAGGCGCTGATCGCGTCGCGCGTCCGGCTCGACCGCTTCACCGAGAACATCCCCTACCCGCTGACCTACGTCGACCGCGAGTTCGTGCTGCGCTTCGTCAACCGGGCCTACTGCGAGATCGCCGGCAAGCCGGCCGAGCAGCTGCTCGGCCGCCACATCGGCGCCGTGCGCGGGCAGCGCCGCTGGGCCGAGCACGAGCCGCACTTCCGCCGCGCGCTGGAGGGCAAGACCGTCCAGTACACGCGGCTGGTGGACGGCCTGGCGAACAACCCCGAGGGCGGGCCGCGCTGGATGCGCACCAGCTACGTGCCCGACTTCGATGCCGAGGGCCAGGTGGCCGGCCTGTACACGGTGACCATCGACGTGCACGACCTGACCGTGGCGCAGGAGCAGCTGCGCCGCAGCGTCGAGCGCGACATGCTGACCGACGTGCTCAGCCGGCGCACGATGATGGACCGCATCGAGGCGGCGCTGGTCACCGCGATGCACGAGCCGGTGGCGCTGTTCTTCGTCGACCTCGACGGCTTCAAGGCCGTCAACGACCGGCTCGGCCACCGCGAAGGTGATGCGCTGCTGATCAAGGTCGCGCAGGCGCTGCAAGGCAGCGTGCGCGCCGACGACGCGGTCGGCCGCTTCGGCGGCGACGAATTCCTGGTTCTCGCCCAGGTGCGCGGCCCCGCAGGAGCGCGGGCGCTGGCGCTGCACATGCTGGAGGCGGTGCGCCAGGTCAGCGCCGGGGTGCTGGGCGGCGGCGTCAGCGCGAGCATTGGCTACGCGCTGGCGCCGGCCGACGCGCAGCACCCACTCAAGCTGCTGCAGGCGGCGGACGACGCGATGTACGCCGCCAAGCGGCTCGGCAAGGACCGCGTGCAGCATGCGCCGGCACGCGGCGGCGTCAAGGCCGAAGCAGCTCCGCCAGCGTGAGCCGGTCGAAACCGGCACGGTCGCGGAAGGCGCGCAGCCCGGGCATCGGCTCGAGCAGCAGGCGGGCGAGCAGCGGCGCGGCCGGCGTGCTGGCCGGCTCGGCCAGCAGCACGTAGCGCGCGGCGCCGGGCTCGTCGAGCCGGGCCAGCCAGTCCATCTCGGTCAGCAGGTCGACGATGGGTTCGGCCTGCAGCGGGTCGACGCGCAGAGTTTCCGACAGCTCGGCCAGGCTCAGGCCGCGCGCCTCGCCCTGGCGGGCGCGGTCGAGTTCGGTCAGCAGCGCAACGGCCAGCGCGAAGCGCGAGCCGGGGGCGTCCGGCCAGCGCGCCACGCGCATCTGCAGGCTGGGGGCGTAGGCCGCGATCACCGCGCCGAGCAGCACGATCACCCAGCCGAGGTAGATCCACACCAGCAGGATCGGCAGCGTCGCGAAGGCGCCGTAGACGACGGCGAACGTCGGCACCTGGGCGATGTACCAGGCCAGGCCCTTCTTCGCGACCTCGAAGCCGATCGAGACGAAGACACCGCCGGCGATTGCATGCCGCCAGCGCACGTGGGTGTTGGGCACGTAATGGAACAGCGCGGCCATGCCGGCGGCGAGCAGCACGAACTCGATGGTGTTCAGCAGGAGGCTGACGCCGCCGGGCAGTTCCGACACGATGCCCCGCGACGCGGAGATCACGTAGGAGGTCAGGCTGAGGCTGACACCGAGCACCAGCGGCCCCAGCGTCGCCGCGGCCCAGTAGACCAGCACCCGCTGCGCGATCGGCCGCGGCGCGCGCACGCGCCAGATCGCGTTCAGCGTGCGGTCGATGGTCAGCATCAGCGCCAGCGCGGCGAAGACAAGGAACACCAGGCCGACCGTGCCCAGCCGGTTCGCCTTGGCGGCGAACTGCGTCAGCGCGGCCAGCACCGGCTTGGCGATGTTGTCGGGCACCAGGCTCTGCAGGAAGTACTTCTGCAGCGAGTCCTGGAAGGAGGAGAACATCGGGAAGGCGGCGAACACCGCCAGCATCACCGTGACCAGCGGCACCAGCGAGATCAGCGTCGTGAAGGTCAGGCTGCTGGCGGTCAGGCCGAGGTGGTCCTCGCGGAAGCGCTGGCGCAGCGTGCGCGCCGTGTCGAGCCAGGGCCAGTGCTGTAGCGTCTCGATCAGATGCGCCACGCGCTCGCGCCAGCTCTCCTCGAAGCGGGCCTTCAGGTGCGAGGGAAGATTCATTGCTGGCATCATAGCCAGCGATGCATGCCTCACTTTCTCCTGCCGTCGCCTGGTCTCAGCGCGTGGCCGTGGCCGCCCTGCTCGGCCTGATCGCACTCGGCCTGGCCTGGGAGCTGTGGCTCGCACCGACCGGCAGCGGCATGCTCGCGCTGAAGGTGCTGCCGCTGACGATCCCGCTGGCCGGGCTGCTCAAGCGCCGGCTCTACACCTACCGCTGGGTCAGCCTGGTGATCTGGCTGTACTTCATGGAAGGCGTGGTGCGCGCCAGCGGCGACACCGGCCTGTCGGCACGCCTGGCGCTGGCCGAGATCGCGCTGTGCCTGGTCCTGTTCACTGCCTGCACGGTGCACGTGCACTGGCGCGTGCGTCGCCATCCGGAGGGCGCGGCATGACGCTGGAGGCCACGCTGCGTGGCATCGTCGGCTCGCCTTATGTGATGCGCGGCGGCAACCTGCCGGCCTACGAGACCGACTGGCGCAAGCGCTACCGCGGCCAGGCCCGCGTGGTGGTACGGCCGGCCTCGACGGCCGAGACCGCGGCGGTGGTGCGCGCCTGCGTGGCAGCCAATGCGCCGATCGTCGTGCAGGGCGGCAACACCGGCCTGGTCGGTGGTTCGGTGCCCGATGCCAGCGGCACGCAGGTGCTGCTGCACCTGGGCCGCCTCAACCGCGTGCGTGCCGTCGACACCGCCAACCTGACGATGACGGTGGAGGCCGGTTGCCTGCTGCAGGCGGTGCAGGAAACCGCCGCCGCGAAGGACCTGCTGTTCCCGCTCAGCCTGGCGGCCGAAGGCAGCTGCACGATCGGCGGCAACCTGGCCACCAACGCCGGCGGCACGCAGGTGCTGCGCTACGGCAATGCGCGCGAGTTGTGCCTGGGGCTGGAGGTGATCACTGCCACCGGCGAGGTCTGGGATGGCCTGACCGGCCTGCGCAAGGACAACACCGGCTACGACCTGCGCGACCTGTTCATCGGCAGCGAAGGCACGCTGGGCATCATCACCGCGGCCACGCTGCGGCTCTACCCGCAGCCGGGCACCGTCACCACCGCCTTGGCGTCGGTGCAGTGGCTGGACTCGGCGGTCGAGTTCCTCGGCCTCGCGCAGGCACGGCTGGGTGCCGCGCTGACCGGCTTCGAGGTGATGAACCGCTTCTCGCTCGACCTGGTGCGGCAGCACTTCCCGCAGTTGCAGCAACCGCTGCCCGGCTCGGCCTGGACGGTGCTGCTGGAGCAGTCGGCCAGCGACGACGCCACGCAGGCCGCCCAGCGCTTCGAGGACCTGCTCGCGCTCGGCTTCGAACGCGGCCTGGTCACCGATGCGGCCGTCGCCTCGAGCATCGAGCAGTCGCGCACGATGTGGCACCTGCGCGAATCGATTCCGCTGGCGCAGAGCCAGGAGGGCCTGAACATCAAGCACGACATCTCGCTGCCGATCTCGCGCATCCCGTCCTTCGTGCGCAGCACCGACGAACTGCTCGAGCGTGCGGTGCCCGGCGTGCGGCTGGTCGATTTCGGTCATCTGGGTGACGGCAACCTGCACTACAACGTGCAGGCGCCGGTCGACGTGCCGGCCGATCGTTTCCTCGCCGAACGCGAGGCCGAGGTGAACCGCATCGTCTACGACGCGGTGACGGCGCATGGCGGATCGATCTCCGCCGAGCATGGCATCGGCGCGCTCAAGCGCGAGGAGCTGGCACAGCGCAAGTCGCCGGTCGCGCTCGGCATGATGCGGGCGATCAAGCAGGCACTCGACCCGCAAGGGCTGCTGAATCCGGGCCGCGTGCTCTGAGCGGCACCGCGGCGAGCGACGCTACTGCAGCGTGCCCTTCAACGCCGCCGGGACCGGCAGCGACGTCACCTCGATGCCCTCGTCGCGCAGTGCCTGGGCGTCTTCGCGGCTGGCCTGGCCGCGGATGCCGCGCGCCTCGACCTCGCCGTAGTGGATGCGGCGCGCTTCCTCGGGAAACCGCTCGCCGACGTCCTCGGTCTGCGCCATCACCTGCCGCACTGCCTGAGACCAGGCGGCCTGCAGCGAGGCCATCGCGTCGGCCGGCGCTTCACCCTGCCTGGCGCCGGAGACGTTCAGGCGCGGTGCGGTCGGCAGTCGGGTGATCGTGCTGTCGCCGCAGCTCGGGCAGTTCACCAGCCCGCGGCCGGACTGGGATTCGAAGTCGTCGTCGGAGCCGAACCAGCCTTCGAACCGATGGTCATGAGCACAGCGCAGGTTCAGGACCTTCATGGCGCTGATTATGATGCGTCGTGCCTTAGCCCGGCATGAAGCCGGGGATGTCCCAGCGGCCGGCCCGCCAGTTCTGCAGCCACTGCAGCCCGATCAGCGTCTTCGCGTCGGTGACCTCGCCGGCGGCGCAGCGGCGGTCGAGTTCATCGATGCTGCACAGCTGGATGTCGAGGAACTCTCCCTCGTCGAGCCGCCGCGGCCCGGGCACCAGGCCGCGCGCGAACCAGATCTCGATGCGCTCGCTCGAGTAGGCAATGGCGTTGTGCAGCACGCCGGCGCGGGCCCATTCGTTCGCCCGGTAGCCGGTCTCCTCGAACAGCTCGCGCTGCGCGCAATCGCGGGTCGACTCGCCCGCATCGAGCTTGCCGGCCGGAAACTCGAGCATCACCTGCGCGAGCGGGTAGCGCCACTGTCGTTCCATCACCAGCCGGCCATCGTCGAGGATGGGCACGACCATCACGGCGCCGCCGTGCACGATGAACTCGCGCGTCGCGGCCGAACCATCGGGCAGGCGGATGTGGTCGCGGCGCACCTCGAGCAGCCGGCCCTGGAAGACCGTCTCGCTGGAGACGGTCTCCTCGCGCAGGTGCGCGTCATCGGCTCGGGCGGGCGCTTCGCTCACGCCCGTGCCCTCAGGTGCCGAGGGCCTTGACGATCGCCTGGGCGCACAGCGCCATCAGGCCACCGGGCACGATGCCGAAGACCAGCACCGCGGCGCCATTGAGCGACAGCAGCGCACGCACTTCGCCGTTGCTGGCGATCGGGTGGGTGTCGGTCGGCTCGTCGAAGTACATCACCTTGACGAGACGCAGGTAGTAGAACGCCGCCACCAGCGACAGCAGCACGGCAATCACCGCCAGCCAGATGTACATCGCGACGTTGGTCGACACGATCGCCTGCAGCACCGCCAGCTTGGCGTAGAAGCCCACCGTCGGCGGGATGCCGGCCAGCGAGAACATCATGATCGCCATCACCGCGGCGTACCAGGGGCTGCGCCGGGCCAGGCCCTTGAGGTCGTCGATCTGCTCGGCCTCGTGGCCGGCGCGCGACAGCAGCATGACCATGCCGAAGGTGCCCAGCGTGGTGAACACGTAGGTCAGCACGTAGAACATCGACGAGCTGTAGCCGTTGGCGGCCGACAGCGTGTTGCCCGACACCACCGTCGGCGTCAGGCCGAGCAGCATGAAGCCCATCTGGCCGATGGTCGAGTAGGCCAGCATGCGCTTGAGGTTGGTCTGCGCGATCGCCGCCAGGTTGCCCAGCGCCATCGACGCGACCGACAGCAGGATCAGCATCTGCTGCCAGTCCTGCGCGATGCCGACCATGCCCTCGACGAGCAGCCGGATGGTGATCGCGAACGCTGCCAGCTTGGGAGCCCCGGCGATCAGCAGCGTGACCGCGGTCGGCGCGCCCTGGTAGACGTCGGGGATCCACATGTGGAACGGCACGGCGCCGAGCTTGAAGGCCAGGCCCGAGACGACGAACACGACGCCCAGCACCAGCACCGCCGGCTTGGCCTGGCCAGAGGCGATGGCCTTGAAGACCTCGCCGATGTCCAGCGAGCCGGTGGCGCCGTACATCATCGACAGGCCGTAGAGCAGGAAGCCGCTGGCCAGCGCGCCGAGCACGAAGTACTTCATCGCCGCCTCGGTGGCGGGCGCGTGGTCGCGGCGCAGCGCCACCAGCGCGTACAGGCTCAGCGACATCAGCTCCAGGCCGAGGTAGACGACGAGGAAGTTGTTCGCCGACAGCATCACGTTGATGCCCAGCAGCGAGAACATCGCCAGCGTGATCAGCTCGCCCTTGAGCATCTCGCGCTCGGCGGCGTAGGGGCGCGCATAGGCCAGCGAGACCATGGTGGCAAGGGTCGCGAAGAAGGCCAGCAGGTGGCCCATCGGATCGGCCACCACCATGCGCTGCACGGCATAGACCGTCTCGCCGCCGTCGAAGCGCATCAGATGCAGGATCGCCACTGCGGCGAGCGCCGCCTGCGCCATCAGGTAGGTGGGCGTGCGGCGCGGGTCGGTGACCCACAGGTCGACCATCGCGACCACCAGGGCCGCGACCAGCAGCAGGACTTCGGGCGCGATCGCCAGCCAGTTCATCTCGTTCATGTCAGGGCACCAGCTTGGATTGCGCCACGTGCTTGAGCAGCTCGGTCACCGAGACGTGCATCACGTCGGTGAAGGGCTTGGGGTAGACGCCCATCCACAGCACCGCGATCGCCAGGATCGCCATCATCAGGAACTCGCGGCTGTTCAGGTCGGTCAGCGCCTTGACGTTGTCATTGCCGACCGGGCCGAAGTAGACACGCTTGACCATCCACAGGTTGTAGGCCGCGCCGAAGACCAGCGCGGTGGCAGCCAGGAAGGCCAGCCAGAAGCCGGCCTTCACCGTGCCGAGGATGACCATCCACTCGCCGATGAAGCCGCTGGTGCCGGGCAGGCCGCTGTTGGCCATCGCGAAGAAGACGGCGAAGGCAGCGAACTTGGGCATGGTGTTGACCACGCCGCCATAGGCCGCGATCTCGCGCGAGTGAACCCGGTCGTAGAGAACCCCGATGCACAGGAACATTGCGCCGGAGATGAAGCCGTGCGAGACCATCTGCACGATGCCGCCGGACACGCCCAGCTCGCTGAAGATGAAGAAGCCCAGCGTGCAGAAGCCCATGTGCGCGATGGACGAGTAGGCCACCAGCTTCTTCATGTCCTGTTGCACCAGCGCGACCAGGCCGATGTAGATCACCGCGATGAGGCTCAGCGCGATGATGAACCAGGCCCATTCGCGGCTGGCGTCGGGCGCGATCGGCATCGAGAAGCGCAGGAAGCCGTAGGCACCCAGCTTCAGCATGATCGCCGCCAGCACGACGGAGCCGCCGGTCGGTGCCTCCACGTGCGCGTCGGGCAGCCAGGTGTGCACCGGCCACATCGGCACCTTCACCGCGAAAGCCGCGAAGAAGGCGAAGAACAGCAGGGTCTGCGCCGTCGCCGACAGCGGCAGCTTGTGCCAGGCGAGGATGTCGAAGCTGCCGCCGGACTTGTAGTACAGGTAGACCAGCGCCACCAGCATCAGCAGCGAGCCGGCCAGCGTGTAGAGGAAGAACTTGAAGGCCGCGTAGACGCGCCGCGGGCCGCCCCAGATGCCGATGATGATGTACATCGGGATCAGCGTGGCCTCGAAGAACACGTAGAAGAGGAGGCCGTCGAGCGCGCTGAACACGCCGACCATCAGGCCGGAGAGGATCATGAACGCGCCCATGTACTGGTTGACGCGGTCGGTGATGACCTCCCAGGCCGAGATCACGACGATCACGGTCACGAAGGCGGTCAGCGGCACGAACCACATCGACAGGCCGTCGACGCCGAGTGCGTACTTGACGTTGAAACGCTCGATCCAGGGCAGCGATTCGGTGAACTGCATCGCCGCGGTGCTGGTGTCGAAGCCGCCGATCAACGGCAGCGTGACCAGGAAACTGATCAACGAACCGATCAGCGCGGTCCAGCGCACGGCGCTGGCGTGCGTGTCGCGGCCGAGCGCGAGCAGCAGCACGCCGCAGGCGATCGGCAGCCAGATGGCCAAGCTGAGCAAACCCATGTTCTTCTTCTCCGTCCCGTTCGCTACTTGCCGCCCAGGCTGCCCAGGTAGGGCCACAACTGCCAGGTCATCAGGCCGATGACGCCGAGCGCCATCACCAGCGCATAGAGGTACAGCATGCCGGTCTGCGCACGCCGCGCGAACGCCGCGATCACGCCGACCGTACGCGCCGAACCGTCGATCACGATGTTGTCGATGAAGCCGACATCACCGCCCTTCCACAGGCCACGGCCCAGGCCGCGCGCCGCCGGCGCCACCAGGTTCTCGTTGATCCAGTCCATGTAGTACTTGTTCTCGAGCACCCGCACGACCGGGCTGAAGATGCGTGCGAAGGCCGCCGGGATCTCCGGCTTGAGCATGTAGAACACGTAGGCCGTGAGCACGCCGCCCAGCGCCAGCCAGAACGGCAGCGTGCTCAGGCCGTGGATCGCCATCGCCAGCGCGCCATGGAAGCCCTTGGCGAGTTCCTCCATTGCGGGGTGCTTCTCGAGGTTGACGAAGATGGCATCGGAGAACAGCTCGCCGTAGAGCATCGGCTGGATCGTCAGGTAGCCGATCACCACCGACGGCACGGCCAGCAGCAGCAGCGGTGCCGTCACCACCCAGGGCGATTCGTGCGGCTCGTGGGCATGGCCGTGGTCGCCATGGTCGTCGTGATGGTCGTGCTCGCCGGGGAACGGCTTGTGGCGGAAGCGCTCCTTGCCATGGAAGACCAGGAAGTACATCCGGAACGAGTAGAACGCGGTGACGAACACGCCGGCGATCACCGCGAAGTAGGCGAAGCCCGAACCCGGCAGGTTCGACGCATGCACCGCCTCGATGATGCTGTCCTTGCTGTAGAAGCCGGCGAACAGCGGCGTGCCGATCAGCGCCAGCGAGCCCAGCAGCGAGGTGATCCAGGTGATGGGCATGTACTTGCGCAGGCCGCCCATGTTGCGGATGTCCTGGTCGTGGTGCATGCCGATGATCACCGAGCCGGCGGCCAGGAACAGCAGCGCCTTGAAGAAGGCGTGCGTCATCAGGTGGAACACCGCCACCGAGTAGGCCGAGGCACCGAGCGCCACCGTCATGTAGCCGAGCTGCGACAGCGTGGAGTACGCGACGACGCGCTTGATGTCGTTCTGGATGATGCCCAGGAAGCCCATGAACAGCGCGGTGATGGCGCCGATGACGAGGATGAAGCTCAGCGCGGTGTCGGACAGTTCGAACAACGGCGACATGCGCGCCACCATGAAGATGCCGGCCGTCACCATGGTCGCCGCGTGGATCAACGCGGAGATCGGCGTCGGGCCTTCCATCGAGTCGGGCAGCCACACGTGCAGCGGGAACTGCGCACTCTTGCCCATCGCACCGATGAACAGGCAGATGCAGGTCACGGTGATCAGCATCCAGCCGGTGCCGGGCAGCATCAGCTTGGCGAGTTCCGGGCCCTTGGCGAACGCTTCGCCGTAGTTCAACGTGCCGGCGTAGGTGACGATCAACCCGATGCCGAGGATGAAGCCGAAGTCACCGACCCGGTTGACCAGGAAGGCCTTCATGTTGGCGAAGATCGCCGTCGGCTTGGTGTACCAGAAGCCGATCAGCAGGTAGGACACCAGGCCCACCGCCTCCCAGCCGAAGAACAGCTGCAGGAAGTTGTTGCTCATCACGAGCATCAACATCGAGAAGGTGAACAGCGAGATATAGCTGAAGAAGCGCTGGTAGCCCGGGTCCTCTTCCATGTAGCCGATGGTGTAGATGTGCACCATCAGCGACACGAAGGTCACCACGCACATCATCATCGCCGAGAGGCCGTCGATCAGGAAGCCGATCTCCATCTTCAGGCCGCCGAGCACCATCCACTCGTAGACGGTGGCGTTGAAGCGTGCGCTGTCGACGGCGACGGCTTTCAGTACCATCGCCGACAGGATGAAGGAGACCAGCACGCCGAGGATGGTGATGCTGTGCGCACCGCGGCGGCCGACGGTCTTGCCGAACAGGCCGGCGACCACCGCGCCGACCAGCGGCGCCAGCGGGATGGCCAGCAGGAGGTTGGGGTTCAGAGATGCGGACATGGCGGCCTCAACCCTTGAGCGAGTCGAGCTCGTCGACGTTGATCGAGGCGCGGTTGCGGAACAGCACCACCAGGATCGCCAGGCCGATGGCCGACTCGGCCGCGGCGACGGTCAGGATGAAGAACACGAACACCTGCCCCGCCATGTCGCCGAGGTAATGCGAGAAGGCGACGAAGTTCAGGTTGACCGCCAGCAACATCAGCTCGATGGCCATCAGCAGCACGATCAGGTTCTTGCGGTTCAGGAAGATGCCGATCACCGACAGCGCGAACAGGATCGCGCCGAGCGTGAGGTAGTGGCCAAGGGTCACCGGGCCGATCATTTGACGTCTCCTGCTGCGGGCGCGGCCGGTGCCGGGACTTCCACCTCCGCCTTCATGCTGACCAGGCGGACGCGGTCCGCCTTCTTCGCCCGCACCTGCTCGGCCGGGTCGATGTACTTCGAGTCCTTGCGACGGCGCAGCGTCAGCGCGATGGCCGCGATGATCGCCACCAGCAGGATCACGGCGGCAATCTGCAGCGGGTAGAGATACCGCGTGTACATCTCGATGCCCAGCAGCTTGGTGTTGCCCATCTTCAGCGCGGCCGCGTCGGGCACCGGTGCCTTGCGGACATCGAAGCCGGGGATCAGCACCAGCGCCATCTCCAGCGCGATCACCACGCCGATCAGCCCGGCGAGCGGGAAGTGCTTCCAGAAACCCTCGCGCAGCGCGTCGGTGTTCATGTCGAGCATCATCACGACGAACAGGAACAGCACCATCACCGCGCCGACGTAGACGAGCACCAGCGAGATGGCGAGGAACTCGGCGCGCAGCAGCATCCACACGCAGGCCGCGTTGAAGAAGGCGAGCACGAGGTAGAGCGCCGCGTACACCGGCGTGCGGGCCGTGATGACGCGGAAGGCCGCGAACAGCAGCACGGCCGAGAAGATGTAGAAGAGCGCGGTTTGCATGTCCATGTTGTTCTTGCAGGCGCGAAGGCCGGCCGCCGGGGCGGTCAGCGGTACTTGGCGTCCGCCTCCTTGGTGGCCGCGATCTCGCGCTCGTAGCGGTCACCCACCGCGAGCAGCATGTCCTTGGTGAAGTACAGGTCGCCGCGCTTCTCGCCGTGGTACTCGAAGATGTGCGTCTCGACGATCGAGTCGACCGGGCAGCTCTCCTCGCAGAAGCCGCAGAAGATGCACTTGGTCAGGTCGATGTCGTAGCGCGTGGTGCGGCGCGAGCCGTCGTCGCGCACGTCGGACTCGATGGTGATCGCCATCGCCGGGCACACCGCCTCGCACAGCTTGCAGGCGATGCAGCGCTCCTCGCCGTTCTCGTAGCGGCGCAGCGCGTGCAGGCCGCGGAAACGCGGCGACAGCGGCGTCTTCTCTTCCGGGAACTGCACGGTGATCTTGCGCTGGAAGAAGTGCCTGCCCGTGAGCTTGAAGCCCTTGAGCAGTTCCAGCAGGAAGAAGCTGGAGACGAAGTCCTTGAGGGTGGAGGCCGATGCCATGGCGCGGTCCTTACTTCCAGATGTTCCAGGGCGACTGGATCCACAGGCCGACCACGACCAGCCAGACCAGCGTCACCGGGATGAAGATCTTCCAGCCCAGGCGCATGATCTGGTCGTAGCGGTAGCGCGGGAAGCTGGCACGCACCCAGAGGAACAGCGTGCAGATGCAGAAGACCTTCAGGCCCAGCCAGATCCAGCCGGGGATCCAGTTGAACACCGCGCTGTCGATCGGCGGCAACCAGCCGCCGAGGAACAGCAACGAGGCCAGGGTCGAGATCAGGATGATGTTGGCGTACTCGGCGAGGAAGAACATCGCGAAGGACATGCCCGAGTACTCGACCATGTGGCCGGCGACGATCTCCGACTCGCCTTCGACCACGTCGAACGGGTGGCGGTTGGTCTCGGCGATGCCGGCGATCACGTAGACGACGAAGATGGGCAGCAGCGGCAACCAGTTCCAGGACAGGAAGGTCAGTCCCATCTGCGCGAACTGGCCCTTGGCCTGCCCCATCACGATGTCGGTCATGTTCAGCGAGGCCGAGACCATCAGCACGACGACCAGCGCGAAGCCCATCGCGATTTCGTAGGAGACCATCTGCGCCGAGGCGCGCAGCGCGCCGAGGAAGGCGTACTTCGAGTTGGAGGCCCAGCCGGCGATGATCACGCCGTAGACCTCCATCGAGGTGATGGCCATCAGGAACAACAGGCCGGCATTGACGTTGGCCAGCGCGACCTCGGGGCCGAAGGGCACGACCGCCCAGGCGGCCAGCGCCGGCATGATGGTCATCACCGGGCCGAGCAGGAACAGCGGCTTGTTGGCCGCGGTCGGCAGGATGATCTCCTTGAAGATCAGCTTCACCGCATCGGCGATCGGCTGCAGCAGGCCCTTCGGGCCGACGCGATTGGGACCCGGGCGGATCTGGCTCCAGCCGATGGCCTTGCGCTCCCAGAGCGTGAGGTAGGCGACGCAGATCATCAGCGGCAGCACCAGCGCGACGATCTTGACCAGCGTCCAGACGACCGGCCAGACCGGGCCGAGGAGCGAACTGCCGTAGGTGGTGACGGTGTCGAGCATCGTGCGCCTCAGGCTTTCTCGACCGTGATGGCGCCGAAGGCGGCGCCCAGCGTGGCGGTGTCGGCATGGCCGGCCGGTACACGCACGGTGTTATCGGCCAGCGTCGCATCCAGCCGTGCCGGCAGCACGGCGCTGGCGGCGCCCTGCACTACGCGCACCCGGTCGCCGGCAGCCAGACCGAGCTGCGACCACAGGGCCGCCGGCAGGCTGGCCTGCGGCGCACGCGCGTCGGCGGTGGCCTGCAGCGCGGGGGCGCGGCGCACCAGCGAGTCGGCGCAGTAGATCGGCACGTCGGCAATGCGCTGCAGGCCGGCGGACGCCGAGCCAGCGGTCGGCGCGGCGCTCGAACCATTGTCCAGGCGTGCAGCGATCGCCGTCGCATCACCCAGCGCCTGCGCACGCACGTCTTCCGAGGTTTCGAAGTCGAAACCGGCCAGGCCCAGCATGTTGCCGAGCACGCGCAGCACCTTCCAGGCCGGCCGCGCCTCGCCCGCCGGCTTGACGACGCCGTGGAAGCTCTGCACGCGGCCCTCGGCGTTGACGAAGGTGCCCGAGGTCTCGGTGAACGGCGCGATCGGCAGCAGCACGTCGGCCACGTCGAGCGCAGCGGACTTGAAGGCGCTGAGCGCGACGACCGTCTCGGCGCCCTGCAGCGCGGCCAGCGCGGCGCTGGGGTCGGCGGCATCGAAGGCCGGCTCGACGTCGAGCAGCAGCACGGCCTTGAGCTGCGCGCTGCCGAGCATCTGGCCGGCGTTCAGGCCGCCCGCGCCCGGCTGCGCGCCGACGAGTTGCGCGCCGACGGTGTTGGCGGCTTCGGTCAGGTAGCCGACCGCGGCGCCGGTCTGCGCGGCGATCCAGTTCGCCAGCGAGAGCAGCGCACCGGCCTGAGGGTGCTGGGCCGCGGCGTTGCCGAGCAGCACGGCCTTGCGCTCGCCGGACAGCAGCGAGTCGGCGATGACCTTGGCTTCGACCGTGGCGTTGCCGGCCATCGGCGCGCTGATGCCCTTGGCAGCACCGATGGCGGTGGCGATGTCGACCAGCGACTGCAGCCAGGCCGACGGTGCGGCGATCAGTTGCGTGCCCATGGGCATCAGCCAGTCGTCGGCCAGCGCGTGCAGGCTGTGCACCTGCGCGCCCTTGCGGGCCGCGTGGCGGATCCGTGCTGCGAACAGCGGGTGGTCCTTGCGCAGGAACGAACCCACCACCAGCACCCGCTGCAGGTTCGACAGCGCGGCGATGGGCAGGCCCAGCCAGCGTGCCTTGGCCGTAGGCGCCACGTTGGCAAAGTCGGCGTGGCGGCTGCGGTGATCGATGTTCTCGCTGCCCAGGCCACGCACCAGCTTGGCCAGCAGGTGCAGTTCCTCGACGGTGGCATGGGCCGAGCCCAGCGCGCCGATGGCAGCCGCGCCGTGGTCGACCTTGATCTGCGTGAGGGCGCGGGCCACGTACTCCAGTGCGGTGGTCCAGTCGACCGCCTTCCACTGCCCGCCCTGCTTGAGCATCGGCGTGGTCAGGCGCTCGCCGCTGTTGACGGCTTCGTACGAGAAGCGGTCGCGGTCGGCGATCCAGCACTCGTTGACGTCTTCGTTCTCGAGCGGAACGACGCGCATCACCTTGTTGCTCTTCACCTGCACGATCAGGTTCGCGCCGGTGCTGTCGTGCGGGCTGACGCTCTTGCGGCGCGACAGCTCCCAGGTGCGGGCGCTGTAGCGGAAGGGCTTGCTGGTCAGCGCACCGACCGGGCACAGGTCGATCATGTTGCCCGACAGTTCGGAGTCCACCGTCTCGCCGAGCACGGTGGTGATCTCGGAATGCTCGCCGCGGTGGATCATGCCGAGCTCCATCACCCCGGCCACTTCCTGGCCGAAGCGCACGCAGCGCGTGCAGTGGATGCAGCGGCTCATCTCTTCCATCGAGATCAGCGGGCCGACGTTCTTGTGGAAGACGACGCGCTTCTCTTCCTGATAGCGCGAGGACGAGCCACCGTAGCCGACCGCCAGGTCCTGCAGCTGGCATTCGCCACCCTGGTCGCAGATCGGGCAGTCCAGCGGGTGGTTGATGAGCAGGAACTCCATCACCGACTGCTGCGCCTTGATCGCCTTGTCGCTCTTGGTGCGGACGATCATGCCCTGCGTGACGGGCGTGGCGCAGGCCGGCATCGGCTTGGGCGCCTTCTCCACGTCGACCAGGCACATGCGGCAGTTGGCCGCGATGGACAGCTTCTTGTGATAACAGAAGTGCGGGATGTAGGTGCCGGCCTTCTCGGCGGCATGCATCACCATGCTGCCCTCGAGCACCTCCACCTTCTTGCCGTCGAGTTCGATTTCGATCATGTCTGTGCCCCGGTCGCTCAGGCAGTGGCCGCGACCTTGCGGGTCTTGTGCTCGATGAGATGCACGAACTCATCGCGGAAGTGCTTGATCATCGCGCGCACCGGCATCGCGGCGGCATCGCCCAGCGCGCAGATGGTGCGGCCCTGGATGTTGTCGGCCACCGAGTTGAGCAGGTCGATGTCTTCCTTGCGGCCCTGGCCGTGGGCGATGCGCTCGATCACGCGGTGCATCCAGCCGGTGCCTTCGCGGCAGGGCGTGCACTGGCCGCAGCTCTCGTGGGCGTAGAAGTAGGACAGGCGCAGCAGCGAGTTCACCATGCAGCGGGTGTCGTCCATCACGATGACGGCGCCCGAGCCCAGCATCGAGCCGGCCTTGGCGATGCTGTCGTAGTCCATCGTGCACTGCATCATGATGGAGGCCGGCAGCACCGGCGCCGACGAACCGCCCGGAATGACCGCCTTCAGCGTGCGCCCCTTGCGGACGCCGCCGGCGAGTTCGAGCAGTTTCGAGAACGGCGTGCCCATCGGGATCTCGTAGTTGCCGGGGCGCTCCACGTCGCCCGACACCGAGTAGATCTTGGTGCCACCGTTGTTCGGCTTGCCGACCTCGAGATAGGCCTGGCCGCCGTTGCGGATGATCCAGGGCACCGCGCCGAAGGTCTCGGTGTTGTTGATCGTCGTCGGCTTGCCGTACAGGCCGAAGCTGGCCGGGAACGGCGGCTTGAAGCGCGGCTGGCCCTTCTTGCCTTCGAGCGATTCGAGCAGCGCCGTCTCTTCGCCGCAGATGTAGGCGCCGAAGCCGTGCGAGGCATGCAGCTGGAAGTTGAAGCCCGAGCCCATGATGCCGTTGCCGAGGTAGCCGGCGGCACGGGCTTCATCGAGCGCCGCCTCGAAGCGGTCGTAGACCTCGAAGATCTCGCCGTGGATGTAGTTGTAGCCGGTCGAGATGCCCATCGCATACGCCGCGATCGCCATGCCTTCGATGACGATGTGCGGGTTGAACATCAGGATGTCGCGGTCCTTGCAGGTGCCCGGCTCGCCTTCGTCGGAGTTGCAGACGAGGTACTTCGGGCCCGGGAAGGCGCGCGGCATGAAGCTCCACTTCAGGCCGGTCGGGAAGCCCGCGCCGCCGCGGCCGCGCAGGCCGGAGAGCTTGACCTCGGCGATCACCTGCTCGGGCGTCATGCCCGGGCCGCCGTCCTGGCCGAGGATCTTGCGCAGCGCTTGGTAGCCGCCGCGCGCCTCGTAATCCTTCAGCAACCAGTTGCGGCCGTTCAGATCGGCATAGATCTGCGCGCCGAGGTGGCGGCCGTGGAAGCAGGTCTCGGCGCCGGAGGACTGGAACTTGGAAAGGTCGAGCGTCATGGTCAGGCCTTCCGCAGCGTGTCGATCAGGTCGTCGAGCCGCGATTCGCTCATGAAGCTGCACATCTGGCGGTCGTTGACCAGCAGCACCGGCGCATCGGCGCAGGCACCGAGGCATTCGCTTTCCTGCACGGTGAACACGCCGTCGGCCGTCGTGCCGCCCTTCTCCACGCCCAGGCGGCTGCAGACATGGTCCAGCGCCGTCTGGCCGTCGCGCAGCTGGCACGGCAGGTTGGTGCAGACGTTCAGCTTGAACTTGCCGACCGGCTGCTGGTTGTACATGTTGTAGAAGGTCGTGACCTCGTGCACCGCGATCGGCGGCATGCCGAGGTAGGCCGCGACGGCCTTCTCGCTCTCGGCGGAGACGAAGCCCTGCTCCTGCTGCACGATGGCCAGGCAGGCCATCACGGCGGACTGCTTCTGGTCCGCAGGGTACTTGGCGACTTCCTTCGCGAAGCGAGCCAGCGTGGTGTCGGAGAAGCTCATCGATCGATCTCGCCAAACACGATGTCCATGGTGCCGATGATCGCGACGGCGTCGGCGATCATGTGGCCGCGCGACATCTCGTCGAGTGCGGCCAGGTGCGCGAAGCCGGGCGGGCGGATCTTCAGCCGGTACGGCTTGTTGGCGCCGTCGCTGACCAGGTAGATGCCGAACTCGCCCTTCGGGTGCTCCACCGCCGCATAGGCCTCGCCCTCTGGCACGTGGAAGCCTTCGGTGAAGAGCTTGAAGTGGTGGATCAGCTCTTCCATGCTCGACTTCATCTCGAGCCGCGACGGCGGTGCCACCTTGTGGTTGTCGGTGATCACCGGGCCGGGGTTCGCGCGCAGCCAGTCGACGCACTGCTTGATGATGCGGTTGCTCTGGCGCATCTCCTCGACACGCACCAGGTAGCGGTCGTAGGTGTCGCCGTTGACGCCGACCGGGATGTCGAAGTCGAGCTTGGCGTAGACGTCGTAGGGCTGCGTCTTGCGCAGGTCCCACTCGATGCCCGAGCCGCGCAGCATCGGGCCGGTGAAGCCCAGGTTCAGTGCGCGCTCTGGGCTGACCACGCCGATGCCGACGGTGCGCTGCTTCCAGATGCGGTTGTCGGTCAGCAGCGTCTCGTACTCGTCGACGTAGGTCGGAAAGCGGCGCACGAAATCGTCGATGAAGTCGAGCAGCGAGCCCTGGCGGTTGTCGTTCAGCCGCGTGATCGCCTTCGCATTGCGGATCTTCGACGCCTTGTACTGCGGCATCGTGTCGGGCAGGTCGCGGTAGACGCCGCCCGGGCGGAAGTAGGCCGCATGCATGCGCGCGCCCGAGGCCGCCTCGTACATGTCGAACAGGTCTTCACGCTCGCGGAAGCAGTAGATGAAGATGTTCATCGCACCGCAGTCCAGGCCGTGCGCACCCAGCCACATCAGGTGGTTCAGCAGCCGGGTGATCTCGCTGTACATCACGCGGATGTACTGCGCACGCTCGGGCACCTCGATGCCCATGAGCTTTTCGATGGCCAGGCAGTACGCGTGCTCGTTGCACATCATCGACACGTAGTCGAGACGGTCCATGTACGGCAGCGACTGGATGAAGGTCTTGCTTTCGGCCAGCTTCTCGGTGGCGCGGTGCAGCAGGCCGATGTGCGGGTCGGCGCGCTGGATCACTTCGCCGTCGAGCTCCAGCACCAGGCGCAGCACGCCGTGCGCGGCCGGGTGCTGCGGACCGAAGTTCAGGGTGTAGTTCTTGATCTCGGCCATCTCAGTGCAGTCCGCCGTAGTTGTCTTCGCGGATGATGCGCGGCGTGATCTCGCGCGGCTCGATGGTCACCGGCTGGTAGATCACGCGCTTCTGCTCGGGGTCGTAGCGCATCTCGACGTGACCGCTGGTCGGGAAGTCCTTGCGGAACGGATGCCCGATGAAGCCGTAGTCGGTGAGGATGCGGCGCAGGTCGAGGTGGCCGTCGAAGATGATCCCGTACAGGTCGAAGGCCTCGCGCTCGAACCAGTTGGCCGAACTCCAGACCTCGTTCAGGGACTTGACCATCGGCACGTCGTCGTCGGCCGCGAAGACCTTGAGGCGCACGCGCCAGTTCTTGCTCACCGACAGCAGGTGCGACACCACGCAGAAGCGCGGGCCTTCCCAGGGCTGGTCCTTCCAGTTCGCGTAGTCGACGCCGCACAGGTCGATCAGCTGCTCGAACTTCAGCTCGGGGTGGTCGCGCAGCGTGCGCGCCGCCTCGGGGTAGTCGATCGCGCTGACGGTGACGGTGATCTCGCCGCGGTCGCGCACCAGCTTGTGCAGCCGTGCGCCGAGCGCGGATTCCAGGGCCGCCTGGAGCGTGTCGAGTTTGCTCATGTCGGGGTCAGCGTGCGATGGTGTTCTCGCGCCGGATCTTGGCCTGCAGCTGCAGCACGCCGTACAGCAGCGCCTCGGCGGTGGGCGGGCAGCCGGGCACGTAGACGTCAACCGGCACGATGCGGTCGCAGCCGCGCACCACCGAGTAGCTGTAGTGGTAGTAGCCGCCGCCGTTGGCGCAGGAGCCCATAGACAGCACCCAGCGCGGCTCGGCCATCTGGTCGTAGACCTTGCGCAGCGCCGGCGCCATCTTGTTGCACAGCGTGCCGGCGACGATCATCAGGTCGCTCTGCCGCGGGCTGGGGCGGAACAGCATGCCGAAGCGGTCGATGTCGTAACGCGCCGCACCGGCGTGCATCATCTCCACCGCGCAGCAGGCCAGGCCGAAGGTCATCGGCCACAGCGAGCCGGTCTTGGACCAGTTGATGACCGCATCCAGGCTCGTCGTGACGAAGCCTTCTTTCAGTACGCCTTCGATGCCCATGTCGGTGCTCTCAGCTCATTCCCAGTCGAGGGCGCCCTTTTTCCACTCGTAGGCGAAGCCGACGACGAGGATGCCCAGGAAGATCATCATGGCCCAGAAGCCTGACGCGCCGATTTCATTCAGCGACACGGCCCACGGGAAGAGGAACGCGATCTCCAGGTCGAACAGGATGAAGAGGATCGCGACGAGGTAGTAGCGCACGTCGAATTTCATGCGCGCGTCTTCGAAGGCCTCGAAGCCGCATTCGTACGGGGAGTTCTTCGCGGTATCGGGCCGGCGCGGCCCGAGCAGGAAGCCGAGAACCTGGGGAGCGACCCCGACCCCCACGCCGACCAGGATGAACAGGATGACGGGGAGGTAGGGTTCCAGATTCATGAGGGGCGGATGTCTGGTGCCGACGGCGAGACTCGAACTCGCACAGCTTTCGCCACTACCCCCTCAAGATAGCGTGTCTACCAATTTCACCACGTCGGCCGCGTACTTACGGTGTACTCACGGTTGTCTCGGATTGCATGAGGAATGGCTCACCGGACAGCCGCGCATTCTAACCTCAATCTCCGCGTAAACCCACCCTCGCGCTGCACCGGCGCAGCGCGATTTGCGCTGGCGCACGTGGCACAGCGCGCACCGCTTTCGTGGTCATTTCGCGGGCACGGCACCCGCGCCCGACGATGCCGTCGGCGCCGGCGCCGGAGCGGCCGCCGCCGGTGCACTGGCGGAGCCCGGCACCAGCGCAGCGCCGGTGCTCGGCACGCTGGCCGCGGGTGCAGCAGCACCTTCGAGCACGCTGCTGCCACCCGCCGGACGCGAGGCACGGTCGTTGGCGAAGAAGGCAAGCGTCAGCGTGCAGGCGAAGAACACCGCGGCGCACACCGCCGTCGAGCGCGACAGGAAGTTCGCGCTGCCGGTGGCACCGAACAGGCTGCCCGAGGCGCCGCTGCCGAAGGACGCACCCATGTCGGCGCCCTTGCCATGCTGGATGAGCACGAGGCCGATCATCACCAGGGCCGAGATGATCTGGACGGCCACGAGCAGGTTGTGCAACAGGTTCATTTTTGAGGGAACTCCGAAAATACAGTCGCCGCAGACACTCAGGTCCCGGCGCGACAGATGGCGACGAAGTCGCTCGCCTTCAACGAGGCGCCGCCGATCAGGCCGCCGTCGATGTCGGCCTGCGCGAACAGCGTGGCCGCGTTGTCGGCCTTGACGCTGCCGCCGTAGAGGATCTTCATCTCGCCAGCCTTGGCGCTGGCCGCTTCGAGCTGCATGCGCAGCAGCGCGTGCACCGCCTGCGCCTGCTCGGGCGACGCGGTCTTGCCGGTGCCGATGGCCCACACCGGCTCATAGGCCACCACGGCCTGCGAGATGCAATGGCCCAGCGTGTGGATCACCGCCGACATCTGGCGCTTGACCACCGCGTCGGTCTGGCCTGCCTCGCGCTCGGCCAGCGTCTCGCCGACGCAGACGATGGGCGTGAGGCCGCGGGCCAGCGCGATCTTCGCCTTGTCGGCGACGAGCTGGTCGCTCTCGAAGTGGTAGGCACGACGCTCCGAGTGGCCGACGATCACGAAGCGGCAGCCGTACTCGGCCAGCATCGCCGCGCTGACCTCGCCGGTGTAGGCGCCGCTTTCGTGTGCAGAACAGTCCTGCGCGCCGGAGGCGATGGCCGAGCCTTGCAGAGACAGCGCCACGTCGGCCAGGTAGGGGAACGGCGCACACACCGCCACCTCGGCCGAGTACGGCCCGGCCTCGCGGATCGCGGCCAGCAACTCGATGTTGCCGACGCGCGTGCCGTTCATCTTCCAGTTGCCGACCACCAGCTTGCGACTTGTCATCGTGGGTTTCCTCGTGGCCTCACCAGCTCAGGACCAGCTTGCCGATGTGCTGGTTCGATTCCATCAGCGTGTGCGCCTGCGCCGCGTCGGCCGCCGGGAACACCTTGAAGATCACCGGCTTGATGCGCCCGGCGTCGATCCACGGCCAGACATTGCTGCGCAAGGCCTGCGCGATCGCCGCCTTGAAGGCCAGCGGCCGCGGACGCAGGGTCGAGCCGGTGATGGTCAGCCGGCGGCGCAGCACCGAGCCGGCGTCGATCTTCGAATCGACCCCGCCCTGCACCGCGATGATCACCAGCCGGCCGTCGTCGGCCAGGCAGTTCAGCTCGCGCGCCACGTAGTCGCCCGCGACCATGTCGAGGATGACGTTGGCGCCCTGGCCCTCGGTCAGCCGCTTCACCTCCGCGACGAAGTCGTGCGTGCGGTAGTTGATCGCATGGTCGGCGCCGAGCGCAACGCACGCGGCGCACTTGTCGTCGCTGCCGGCGGTGACGATCACCGTCGCGCCCGCCGCCTTGGCGAGCTGGATCGCGGTGACGCCGATGCCGCTCGTGCCGCCTTGCACCAGCAGCGTCTCGCCGGCCTGCAGCTTCGCGCGGTCGAACACGTTCGACCAGACGGTGAAGAACGTCTCGGGCAGGCTGGCCGCCTCGACGTCGCTCAACCCACCGGGAATGGGCAGGCACTGGCCGACCGGCGCCACGCACAGCTGCGCGTAGCCTCCACCGGCGACCAGCGCACAGACACGGTCGCCGAGCTTGAAGCCGGCCGCGGCCATCGCCGAGGTGTCGCCACCGACGATGGTGCCCGCCACCTCCAGGCCCGGAAGGTCCGGCGCGCCCGGCGGCGGCGGATAGACGCCCTTGCGCTGCAGCACGTCGGGTCGGTTGACCCCGGCGGCAGCCACGCGGATCAGCAACTCACCCGCGCCGGCCACGGGGTCGGGCCGGTCGGTGAGCTGCAGCACCTCGGGGGCGCCGCTCTGGCGGATCTCGATCGCCTTCATGCGCGGGTCGGCTCCTGCCTCACTCCTGCGCCGGCGCGGCAGGCTGCTGTTCGCGCTCGAGCAGCGCCTTCATCGACAGCTTGACGCGGCCCTTCTCGTCGGTCTCGAGCACCTTAACCTTGACGATCTGGCCTTCCTTGAGGAAGTCGGTGACCTTCTCGACGCGCTGGTGCGCGATCTGGCTGATGTGCAGCAGGCCGTCCTTGCCGGGCAGCAGGTTCACCAGCGCACCGAAGTCGAGGATCTTGGTGACAGGGCCTTCGTAGACCTTGCCCACTTCCACCTCGGCGGTGATCTCGGCGATGCGCTTCTTCGCGTACTCTGCCTTCTCGGCATCGGTCGACGCGATGGTGATGGTGCCGTCTTCGCCGATGTCGATCGTCGTGCCGGTCTCCTCGGTCAGCGCGCGGATGGTGGCGCCGCCCTTGCCGATCACGTCGCGGATCTTCTCCGGGTTGATCTTCATGGTGTACAGGCGCGGCGCGAACTGCGAGACCTCGGTCTTCGCGCCGCCCATCGCCTCGACCATCTTGCCGAGGATGTGCATGCGGGCTTCCTTGGCCTGCGCCAGGGCGACCTGCATGATCTCCTTGGTGATGCCCTGGATCTTGATGTCCATCTGCAGGGCAGTCACGCCGGTGGTCGTGCCGGCCACCTTGAAGTCCATGTCGCCGAGGTGGTCCTCGTCACCGAGGATGTCGGTCAGCACGGCGAAGCGGTTGCCGTCCTTGATCAGGCCCATCGCGATGCCGGCCACGTGGGCCTTCATCGGCACGCCGGCGTCCATCAGCGCGAGGCAGCCGCCGCACACCGAGGCCATCGACGAGGAGCCGTTCGATTCGGTGATCTCCGAGACCACGCGCATAGAGTACGGGAACTCGGTGCGGTCCGGCAGGCAGGCGACCAGCGCGCGCTTGGCCAGGCGGCCGTGGCCGATCTCGCGGCGCTTCGGGCTGCCCACGCGGCCCGTCTCGCCGGTGGCGAACGGGGGCATGTTGTAGTGCAGCATGAAGTGCTCGCTGAACTCGCCGGCCAGCGCGTCGATCTTCTGCGAGTCACGGTCGGTGCCCAGCGTCGCGGCGACCAGCGCCTGCGTCTCGCCCCGGGTGAACAGCGCCGAGCCGTGAACGCGCGGCAGCACGCCGTTGCGGATCTCGATCGGGCGCACGGTGCGGGTGTCGCGGCCGTCGATGCGCGGCTCGCCGGCGAGGATCTGGCTGCGCACGATGCGCGCCTCGATGTCGAACAGCAGCGCCTCGACCTTGACCTTGTCGAAGGCGGCGCCCTCTTCCACCAGCGTGCCGATCACCGACGCGTAGGCCTCGCGGCAGGCCTGGGTGCGGGCCTGCTTGGAACGGATCTGGTAGGCCGCGGCCAGCTTCGATTCAGCCAGCGTGGCGATCTTGGCGATGAAGGCCTCGTCCTTGGCCGGCGGCTGCCAGTCCCAGGCCGGCTTGCCGGCGTCGCGCACCAGTTCGTGGATCGCGTTGATCGCGATGTTGCCCTGCTCATGGCCGAACACCACGCCGCCGAGCATGATCTCTTCGGACAGCTGCTGCGCCTCGGACTCGACCATCAGCACGGCGGCTTCGGTGCCGGCGACGACCAGGTCCATCTTCGAGTCGAGCAGTTGGGTCTTGCCCGGGTTCAGCACGTACTCGCCGTTGATGTAGCCCACGCGCGCAGCACCGATCGGGCCGTTGAACGGGATGCCGGAGATCGCCAGCGCAGCGCTCGCGCCGATCAGCGACGGGATGTCGGCCGACACCTCGGGGTTCAGCGACAGCACGTGGATGATGACCTGGACTTCGTTGAAGAAGCCGTCCGGGAACAGCGGGCGCAGCGGGCGGTCGATCAGTCGCGAGGTCAGCGTCTCGAGCTCGCTCGGGCGGCCTTCACGCTTGAAGAAGCTGCCCGGGATCTTGCCGGCGGCGTAGGTCTTCTCGACGTAGTCGACCGTCAGCGGGAAGAAGTCCTGGCCCGGCTTGGCCTCGGTCTTGGCGACCACGGTGGCGAGGATCACGGTGTCCTCGACGTTGACGAGCACCGCGCCGCTGGACTGGCGGGCGATCTCGCCGGTCTCCAGCGTGACGCTGTGCTGGCCCCATTGGAAGGTCTTGGTGACTTTGTTGAACATGCTCATTGGGTTCTCCAAATCCTGGTGTTCGGCGACTCGTGGGGTGTCGCCCTTGTCCCCGGAGCTGCGGCAACCTGGCGCGATGCCATTCCAGCGGCGTTCGCCTGCGAAACGTCCCTGGAATGACACATCGTCATCGGTGGTGGCCCGACTCCAAACGCAAAGAGCCTGTGCTGGCAGGTCCAGACAGGCTCTTCGATCTCATCGTGTGCTTACTTGCGCAGGCCCAGCTTGGCGATCAGCGCGGTGTAGCGGTCCGCGTCGCGGTCCTTCAGGTAGGCCAGCAGGCTCTTGCGCTGGTTCACCAGCTTGAGCAGGCCGCGGCGACCGTGGTGGTCCTTGGCGTGGGTCTTGAAGTGCGGGGTCAGTTCATTGATGCGCGCGGTCAGCAGCGCAACTTGCACTTCGGGGGAGCCGGTGTCGTTGGCGCCGCGGGCGTTGGCCTTGACGATCTCGGCCTTGTTGATGGCGGTCATGGTGCTCGTTTCCTGTTCATGAAACCGAGCTTCGGCACCCCTGCTGAGAGTCGGGTGCGACCTGCCACGGTTTCCGGTTTCACTTGCGGTCACCGGTGAAACCGACCGGTGCCGTGCCTGCCTTGCAGCCGCCTTGGGCCGCAAAACCCGAAGATTATAGCCCGAGCGCCCGGGCCAGCCGGCCCACCCCCTCGGTGAGCCGCGCCGGGTCGCGTGACGCAAAGCACCAGCGCAGCCAGCCTTCGGCCTCCGGACCGAAGGCCACGCCCGGCGCCAGGCCGAGGCCGGCCTCGGCCACCAGGCGCTTGGCGAAGGCCAGCGAGTCGTCCTGGCCGTCGACGCGGAAGAAGGCATACATGCCGCCGTCCGGCGTCGCGACCGACACACCCGGCAACGCCGCCAGCGCGGGCAGCAGCGTGTCGCGGCAAGTCTTCAGGCGGCCGATCAACCCGGGCACGAAGTCATCGGCGCCCGCCAGCGCGGCCACGCCCGCGCGCTGGATGAACACCGGCGCACAGGAGGTGTTGAACTCGATCAGCTTGCCCAGGGCCTCAACCATCGGCGCCGGCGCGACGATCCAGCCCAGCCGCCAGCCGGTCATCAGGAAACTCTTGGAGAAGCTGTGCACCACGACGAGCCGGTCGTCGGACGTGGCAATGTCGAGGAAACTCGGTGCACAGCGGGCGCCGTCGCGGAAGTAGACCCGCTCGTAGACCTCGTCGGCAACGATCCAGGTGCCGGTGCGGCGGCAGTGGTCGAGCAGCGTCTGCTGCTCGGCGCGTTCCAGCGTCCAGCCGGTCGGGTTGTTCGGGGCGTTGACCAGCAGCACGCGGGTGCTGGGCGTGACGGCGGCCAGCAGAGCGTCCAGGTCGAGCCGCCAAGCGCCGCCGACCACCTTCAGCGGAACGCGCGTGACCCTCGCGCCCAGGATCTGCGGCTGCGCCGTCAGGTTGGGCCAGACCGGCACCACCGCCACCACTTCGTCGCCGGCACCGGCCAGCGCCTGCATGGCCAGCATCAACGCGTTGACGCCCGAGGACGTCACCGCGATGCGCTCCGTTCCCACAGGCGCGTGCAGCGCACTCGTGTACCGCGCCAGCGCCTCGCGCAGTTCCGGCAGGCCGAGGTTGTGCGAATAGAAGGTCTCGCCGGCGGCAATCGACTGTTGCGCCGCCTCGCGCACGAAGCCGGGCGTGACCTCGTCGCTTTCGCCGAACCAGAAGGCCAGCACGTCGCTGCGGCCGAGGCCGGCGTTGGCCACCTCGCGGATCTTCGAGCCGGGCAGTTCCGCAATCACCGATCTCATGGACGCTCCATCGTGCAGGTGTGAGGTTGTTCGGTCTGGCGGGCGTCGAAGGCACGCAGCGTGCGGAAACCATAGCCCGAGCCTTCGTTGTCGACCCGCACGCCCGGCGCGCCGACCTTGTCCATCACGCTGACCAGCAGCGGCTGCATGAACTGGTGGTCGGCCGCTCGCATGGTACCGGTGTGCAGACCGCCGAGCGTGCGGCCGTCGTAGCGCAGCCCTTCGAGGGCGCGCGCCACGGCGGTGGCCTCGGTGCTGCCGGCGCGCTCGATGGCGGCGACGAGCATCTCGACCATCACCTGCATGCGTGCATGCTGGTAGTCCTCCTCGGGCTTCGGGAAGCGCGCGCGGAAGGCGGCGTGGAAGTCGCGCGATGCCGCCGTGTCGACGTTCGGATGCCATTCGGCCACCGCCAGCACACGGCCCACGCCGGCCTCGCCGATCGCCGCCGGCGCGCCCAGCGCGTTGCCGTAGAAGCTGTAGATGCGCGCGTCGACACCGACCTCGCGCATGGCCTTGACCAGCAGCGTCAGGTCGTTGCCCCAGTTGCCGGTCAGCACCGCCTGCGCGCCGCTGGCCTTGATCTTCATCGCATAGGGCAGGAAGTCCTTCACGCGGCCGATCGGGTGCAGTTCCTCGCCGACGAACTCGACGTCGGGCCGGGTCGCCGCGATGCGCGTGCGTGCGGCGCGCACCACGTGCTGGCCGAAGCTGTAGTCCTGGCCGATCAGGTAGACCTTCTTCACCGCCGCGTCGTCGCGCAGCACCTCGACCAGTGCGGCCAGGCGCATGTCGGCGTGGGCATCGAAGCGGAAGTGCCAGAAGCTGCACTTCTCGTTGGTCAGCGCCGGATCGACGGCCGAGTAGTTGAGCAGCAGTGCGCGTGCATCGGGCGACCGCTGGTTGTGCTTGTTCAGTGCCTCCACCAGCGCAGCAGCCACTGCCGAGCTGTTGCCCTGGGTGACGAAAGCCACGCGACGGTCCAGCGCGGCGCGCAGCATGGCCAGCGACTCCTCGGTGCCGCCCTTGCCGTCGTAGCGCTGCAGTTCGAGCGGCCGTGCACCGCCAGGCAGCTTCACACCGCCGCGGGCGTTCACCCGCTCGACCGCGAGCAGCAGGTTTCTGTACACCGCCTCGCCGGCATTGGCGAAGGGGCCCGACAGCCCTTCGACCAGCGCGATCGGGATCGGCTCAGCGGCAGCACGCGCAGGCAGTGCCGACAGACAGGTCAGCGCCGCGCCAAGCAGGCCGGCAACGAGTGGAAGGCGTCGGATCATCGAGGCGAAGCGGCGCCGCGGCGCCGAGGTCCTGTGAAGGGCCGCGGATTCTAGGCGGCGGCCCGGACCACGTCGGCCAACGGCCAGCGCGGCCGGACGCTGAATGCGTAGTCGGCCGATGCGACCTGCGCACCGCTTTGCAGGCGTAGCGCCGCGGCCAGCGCGATCATCGCGCCGTTGTCGGTGCATAGCGCCAGCTCCGGGTAGTGCACGCGCACGCCTCGCTTGCCACAGGCCTCGTTCAGTTGCCGGCGCAGCGAGGCATTGGCGCCGACACCGCCGGCCACCACCAGACGGTTCAGCGCGGTCTCGCGCAGCGCGTTCATGGATTTGCGCACCAGCACCTCGACGATCGCCTGCTGCGTGGAGGCGGCCAGGTGCGCCAGATCCTGCTGGCAGACATCGGCACCCAGCTTGCCGAGCTTGATGCGCACCGCCGTCTTCAGCCCGGCGAAGGAGAAGTCGAGGTTGCCGCTGTGCAGCAGTGGCCGCGGCAGATCGAAGGTCGACGGATCGCCGAACTCGGCCAGCCGCGCCAGCGCCGGCCCACCGGGGTAGCCCAGGCCCATCAGCTTGGCCGACTTGTCGAAGGCCTCACCGGCCGCGTCGTCGATGGTCTCGCCGAGCAGTTCGTAGCGGGCCACACCGTCGACGCGCATCAGCTGCGTGTGCCCTCCGGACACCAGCAGCGCAACGAAGGGGAACTGCGGCGGGTCGGCCGACAGGAAGGGCGACAGCAGGTGCCCTTCGAGGTGGTGGATGGGCAGCGTCGGCTTGCCCAGCGAAGCGGCCAGCGCACAGGCCACGCCGGCGCCGACCAGCAGCGCGCCGGCCAGCCCGGGCCCCTGCGTGTAGGCCACCACGTCGACGTCGGCCAGCGTGCCGCCGGCCTCGGCCATCACCTGCCGCACCAGCGGCACGACACGGCGGATGTGGTCGCGCGAGGCGAGCTCGGGCACCACGCCGCCATAGGCCTGGTGCATGTCGATCTGGGTGTGCAGCGCATGGGCGCGCAGCGCCGGTGTGCCCTCGCCGTCGATCCGGACCAGCGCCACGCCGGTCTCGTCGCAGGACGATTCGATGCCGAGAACGTTCATGCGCCGAGTCTACGGCGCGGGCGTCAGCCCTCAGCGCTGCTGGGATTGCGGCGGCACGCTGCGCAGGTCCTGCGCGACGCGGCCGTTGGCCAGCACGACCACGCGCGAGGCCGCGGCAATGGTCTCCGGCCGGTGCGCCACCACGACGCGGGTGATCTCGAGCTGGCGGATCGCCTGGTTGACCTGGCGCTCGCGGTCGACGTCCAGCGCGCTGGTCGCCTCGTCGAGGAAGAGGATCTTCGGCCGCCGGTACAACGCGCGCGCCAGCAGGATGCGCTGCTTCTGGCCGCCGGAGATGCTCGCGCCCATGTCGCCGATCAGCGTGTGGTAGCCCATCGGCATGGCCTCGATCTCGTCGTGCACCGCAGCGAAGCGTGCGCACTGCTCGATCCAGGCCGTGTCGGAACGGGCATCGAAGAAGGCGATGTTGTCGGCGATCGACCCAGCGAACAGCTGGTCGTCCTGCATCACGGTAGCGATCATCTCGCGCCAAGCGCGCAGGCCCAGGTGGCGCAGCGGCACGCCGCCCACCACCACCTCGCCGGACTGCGGCGCGTGAATGCCCAGCATCAGCTTGAGGAGCGTCGTCTTGCCGCAGCCGGACGGGCCGACGATGGCCACCGACTCGCCGGGCTCGATGGCCAGGTCCAGACCGTCGATCACCGGAGGTTCGCCATCGGCGTAGGCGAAGCGGACGTCGCGCAACTCCAGACGCGCCGCAGGCTCGACGCGCGACGCGGCCGTCTCGGCCTGCGCCTCCGGGGCGGTCAACACGATGTCGGCCAGGCGCTCGCCCTGCAGGCGCAGCATCTTCAGCTCGACCACCTTGTCGATCAGGCCGCTGATGCGCAGCGCGAACTGCTCCTTGTAGGCGAAGAACGCGAACAGCATGCCGACTGAGAAGCGCTGGTCCATCACCAGCAGCGCGCCGACCCAGATCACCGCCACGCGCTCGAGCCCGAACACCAGCTTGTGCAGGACACCGAACACCAGTTCGAGCTTGCGCGTGGACAGGTCGGCATTCATCGCGTCGACCACGAGGTTCATGAAGCGCGCCTGTCGATCTTCCTGGCGATTGGCCAGCTTGATGGCCTGCACGCCACGCAGCGACTCGAGGAAGTGGCTGGCGCGCTTGGCGTCGTGCACGATGGCCTCTTCGGTGGCATCGCGCAGCGGGCGGAAGAAAGCCCAGCGCAGCAGCGCATAGACGGCCACGCAGCCCAGTGCGATCGCGCTCAGCGTCGGGCTGTAGATGAACATCATCGTCAGCGTGACGATCACCAGCGTGCCGTCGAGGACCACTTCGATGAAGCTGGTGGTCAGTGTCTTCTGGATCTCCTGCACCGCGCCGAAGCGCGACAGCACGTCGCCGGTGTGGCGCTTCTCGAACCAGTCCACCGGCAGGCGCATCAAGTGGGCGAAGACGTTGTTGAGCCATTGCAGGTTCAGCGTGCTCGACAGGTGCAGCACCGCCCAGGATCGCGCCGCCCCGGTGGCGACCTGCAGCAGCACCAGCAGCGCGAAGCCGATGCCCAGCGTCACCAGCAGGTCACGGTCGGCGCTGACCAGCACGCCGTCGACCACCCACTGCATGAAGAAGGGCGTGAGCAGCACGAAGGCTTCGAGCGCGAGCGCCAGCGCGAAGATCTGCAGCAGCGAGCGCTTCAGCCCGGTGACGCGGCCGAGCAGCTGGCGCAGGCTCAGCGGCTGGCGCTCGCGCACCGGCTGGAAGTCGGCCTGCGGCGCCAGCTCGAGCACGACGCCAGTGAAGTGGCGCGACACCTCGGCCAGCGGCATGCGCCGCATGCCGCGCGCCGGGTCGTGGATGACCGCCTGGCCGCGCCGCACTTCCTTCAGCACGACGAAGTGGTTCAGGTCCCAGTGCAGCACGCAGGGCACGGCGAGCTGGTCGAGGTGTTCCATCTCGGCACGCAGCGGCCGCGCATGCAGGTGCATCTGGCCGGCCATGCGCACCATGTCGACCATGGTGGCGCCCTTCAGCGACAGCGAGAACCGCTGCCGAAGCACCTGAAGATCGGTCTGCATGCCGTGGTGCGAGGCCACCATCGCCAGGCAGGCCAGCCCGCATTCCGCGGCCTCGGTCTGCAGGATCATCGGCAGTCGATCGCCACCGAGGCCGAATGGCAAGGCACCGGTCATGGCGTCAGACGCGCTGCGCCAGGCCGAACAGCGGCTCGAACAGCCACTCGATCAAGCGGCGGCGGTCGAGCAGCACATCGGCCTCGAGCTGCATGCCGGGCGCCAGGGCCTGGTCGCGGCCATAGGCGGCCACCGCCTGGCGGTCGAGCGTGACGGTGATGCGGTACAGCGGTTCGCCCTCGCCGGCCGACTTCGGCAGCGAGACGCCGGCGAGTTCACTGGCCTGCAGCGGCGAGCGCGCCACCTGCGCGACCTGCCCGGCCTGCAGGCCGAACTTCTGGTACGGGAAGGCCTGGTAGCGCAGCAGCACGGCCTGGTCTGGCCGCACGAAACCGACGGCACTGGACGGGGCGAACAGGTGCGCCTGCAGCTTGGCGCCCGCCGGCAGCAGGCTGGCCAGCGCGACGCTCTCGCTCACCGACTGCCCCGGCTGGGCCACGACGCCGGTGACCACGCCGTCCTGCGGCGCACGGATCTCGATGCGCTGGCGCGAGCTGTTCTCGGCCTGCAGCTGGGCGATCTCGGCCAGGTCGCGCTCGAGCTCGCCCTGCACCACCTGGGTCTGCAGCGGCAGCTCGCGGCGCCGCGCCTTGAGCTGCTCGATCTCGCGCTGCTGCGCCGACCGCTGGCGCTGCAGCGCCTGGGCCTGAGCGCGCAGGCCGAGCAGCTCTTCATGCTTGGCCTGCACCTGCGCGGAGGAGATGAAGTTGTCGGCACGCAACGATTCGAGCCGCGTCAACGCCTGCTGCGCTAGCGCCAGGCGCTGCTCGTGCAAGCGCGCCTCGGCGTCGATCTGCGCCAGTTCATGGGCCGAGGTGTCGATCTGGCGGTCGACCGCCGCCACCCGCTCGCGCTCCAGATCGGCCTGCTGCTGGGCGGCACCACGCAGGCTGCGCTCGCGCGCGCTCAGCGTTTCGCGGATGTTCCCGGACACGTCGGCCGCATCCAGCGACAGCACGTAGAGCACGTCGCCCCGACGCACTGTCACGCCCTCGGCCACGCGGCTCTCGAGCACGGTGCCACGCTGCGGCGCCACGAGCCGGATCAGGCCGCGCTCTGGGGCCAGCACGCCGGTGACACGCGCCTTGCGCGTGTACTCGCCGAACCAGAGGTAGCACGCGACGACCACGACGGCGCCGAGCGCCAGCGCGGTGAGAACGTGCAGAGACAGCGGCCGCAGCAACTGGATGCTGCCCAGCCACTGCCGCTGGCGGCTCTCGATGACTTCGGGACGGAACAGGCCGCTCATGGCGAAGCACTGCCGGCCGCCCGCAGGGTGCGGGCCGGGTTCACCAGTACTTCTTGGGGCCTTCGGTGCCGCCGGCCACGTGACGCAGCGTCTGGGCGTCGATCTCCACCGGCTTGCTGCGCGGTGCGTTCGGCTTGATCGTCAGCGGGGAGGCCGCCTTGGCGACCGGGGCGGTGTTCGAAGGCGTGCGCTTTTGGGTTTGCATCGAGGGCTCCTGTGCTGATTCGTTCGCGCATTCCATCGATGCGCGGGATTGATTTCAGCAGCCCAATGCGGCAGGCGTAACTGTCAGCTCTTACAGGTCCGGCCCGCCCGACGCGCGGCGACAAAGCCGTCGATCAGCGGATCAGGCCCAGCCGCAGCGCCTTCAGCACGGCCTGATGCTTGTTGATGCAGCCGAGCTTGTGCATCGCGTTGTTGACATGCAGCACCGCGGTGCGCTCGCTGATGCCCAGGATGTTGCCGACTTCCCAGGCGGTCTTGCCGTCCATGGTCCAGCGCAGGCTTTCGATCTCGCGTGGCGTCAGCGACGGCACACCGGGATCCCGTGCCGGCGGCAGCATGATGCGCATGGCCGCCTCCTGCGCATGCACGGCGAACAGCTGCAGGTCGGCCACCATGCGCGTCAGCTCGGACCGATCGCTGGGCAGCGACTGATCACGGTCGACGCCGAGGAAGAAGTGCCGCCCTTCCGGCAGGTGCAGCGCCAGGGCGATGCCCGTGTGGTAGCCGAAGCGCGCCTGCGCGTCCCAGAGGTCGGCCTGGCCGACGCCGATGTAGGTGTCACGGTTCCAGATGATGGGCACGCTCTGGCGCTTGCAGTGCTGCATCACCGGGTCCTGCCGGCCCTGCTCCATGCTCTCGTAGACGTCGCGGAAACTCTCGGGCGCGTTGTCGACGCTGATGAACTCGGGCTCGCCCAGGAAATGGTCGATGATGGTCGTCGCGGTCACCGTCTCGAAGCCGAGCCGCTGCGCGAAGCGCACGACCTGCCCCAGGAACTCCTCGCGGTCCCTCGCTTCCAGCACCGACAGATAACCGTCCTGAAGCATGCTCTCCCTGAGCCTCGCCGTTGCGGATCTCTAGCGAACCACGCGGATTTCCTGCAAGGTCTTACAGATGGCAGGCCGGCGCTGGCTTGCCACACTCGGGTCCATCGGTTCCATAACGATGGCAGCCCATCGAATGAATTCAACCATGACGCCCGCCTGGATTGTTTACGCGTGGCCCACTGTATTGTGGCCGGTGTCCTCGGCCGCGGACCTGCATCTCGTCCACCTCGGCACGCGGGTGCTGCATTATGGTGACAGTGCCTGCCCCTGCAGTGGTCAGACGCTGTGGGGAGAAGCCTCCAATGACCACTCGGCCGGCGTCGCATGGGACTGGATCGAGGTGGAGGAAGGTGTGGTGGCGCTGGCCGATCCGCTCGGCCTCGTGACCAACCTCAAGCTGCTCGATGCGAGCGGCAAAGCCCTCAGCGACTTCGAGGTCGCGGTTCATCTGAATGGATTGGTGCATGCCTTGCCCTGGCAGTCCGAAGTCCAGCGAGCGCTGCATCACCTCGACGCCTGATTGGCGCGGGTAGAGCAACTCGTTACCAAAACAGCGTCAGGAAAACCCCGAAAGGCAGCGGCGCGCACTTCCCGCCGCGTTGCCAGAAGACTACGCTGTCGATCATAGCGGCAACGAAGTATTGCCGCGTGACCCTCAATGTCGTTGGACTCATGAAAGAGTATCGACTCTCCTCCTGGCCCGAACTCGGTGCGTCTTACGAGCGCACGGCATATCGCCGCATGCTCAGCGACATGTCGCAGCGCCACGTCACGCTCGCCCAGTTGCGCGCGCGCAGCGGCTTGGCGCGCCACGAGGTGATGCAGTTCATCGCCTTGCTGGCCGAGCGGGGCCTCGTGGTCGAACGCGACGCCACCCGCCTGCCGCTGCCTCTGTCGCTGGCCCCGCTGGGTTCCTGGCTTCGCCGCACGCTGAGAGTCAAGCCCTCCACCCGCCGCGCCTGAGTGGCGCTTCGTTGACGGCGCCGAGCGCCGTTGGCGCGAATGTTGCACGAGCAGGCCATGCCGTCCGCGCCCCTGCTCCGCATCGTCATCGTGGCTCCGGAGGCCCCTGACCATGATCTGGCCGATGCGCAAAGCGCCGGCGAGATGGAACGGTCGCGCAGCCTGCGCATCGGGCTGCTGGAAAGCGGCTACAACATCGTCGCCGTGCTGCCGGCCGATCCCTTCCTGCCGGAGCGGCTCGCGCAGATCGCCCCGGACATGATCATCGTCGACGCCGAGAGCCAGGCGCGCGACACGCTCGAGCACGTGGTCATGGCCACCCGCGACGAACGGCGCCCGATCGTGCTGTTCACCAACGACGAAGACACCAGCCAGGTGGGTGCAGCGATCGCGGCGGGCGTGTCGGCCTACGTCGTCGCCGGCCTGGCTGCCGAGCGCATCCGGCCGGTGCTGGAAGTGGCCCTGGCGCGCTTCCAGCACGAGGAGTCGATGCGCCGCGAACTGGCCGACGCACGCACGCAGCTCAGCGAGCGCAAGACGATCGATCGCGCCAAAGGCATCCTGATGGCCCGCCACCAGCTGACAGAAGATCAGGCGTACTCGAAGCTGCGCAAGACGGCGATGGACCGCGGCATGAAGCTCGCGGACGTGGCGCAGCGCATCGTCGACGTGGCCGACCTGCTGATCTGAATCAAGCCGCACAAGGCAGGTGCGCGGAGGCAGCCCGTGCCACTTCGATGGTGCACAGCAGCATCGATTCAGCCGAAAAACACTGGCACACGGATTGCGTGGGTAGGGATGCCAGGTCAAGGACGACCCGGCAGTGAACACCGCAGCGCGTCAAGGCCGACGCGCCACGGTGGGACGACGACGTCCGCACGAACTCCGCCCCGCGTGGGCAGATGACGTGTGGACGTTTTTTTTCGACTGTTCGCCTTGCCATCCGCCATGAATCACCTGACGACACGGAAGATCCTCATGAGCCGCAGAACCTTGATCAAGGCCGCCGCCGCCACCGGCGCCACGGGCATGGTGCCCGGACTGCAGAGCGCCGTGTACGCGCAGGGCTCGGACAAGCCCGAGAAGGAAGAAGTCCGCATCGGCTTCATCCCGCTGACCGACTGCGCCTCGGTGGTGATGGCCTCGGTGCTGGGCTTCGACAAGAAGTACGGCGTCAAGATCATCCCGACCAAGGAAGCCTCCTGGGCCGGCGTGCGCGACAAGCTGGTCAACGGCGAGCTCGACATGGCGCATGTGCTCTACGGCCTGATCTATGGCGTGCACCTGGGTGTCGGCGGTCCGAAGAAGGACATGGCCGTGCTGATGACGCTGAACCACAACGGCCAGGCGATCACGCTGTCCAAGAAGCTGGCCGAGAAAGGCGCGGTCGACGGCACCAGCCTGGCCAAGCTGATGTCCACCGACAAGCGCGAGTACACCTTCGCGCAGACCTTCCCGACCGGCACGCACGCCATGTGGCTGTACTACTGGCTGGCCAGCGTGGGCGTGAACCCGATGAAGGACGCCAAGGTGATCACCGTGCCGCCGCCGCAGATGGTGGCCAACATGCGCGTCGGCAACATGGACGGCTACTGCGTCGGCGAGCCCTGGGGCCACCGCGCCATCGCCGATGGCATCGGCATCACCGCGGTGACCACGCAGGACATCTGGAAGGACCATCCGGAGAAGGTGCTGGGCACCACCGGCGAGTTCGTCAAGAAGTACCCCAACACAGCGCGCGCGGTGATGATGGCCATCATCGAAGCCGGCAAGTGGATCGACGCCGGCCTGCAGAACAAGAACAAGATGGCCGAGACGGTGGCCGACAAGGCCTATGTCAACACCAGCGTCGACGTGATCAACCAGCGCATCCTTGGCCGCTACCAGAATGGCCTGGGCAAGACCTGGGACGATCCCAACTACATGAAGTTCTTCAACGACGGCACGGTGACGTTCCCGTACCTGTCGGACGGCATGTGGTTCCTGACCCAGCACAAGCGCTGGGGCCTTCTGAAGGAACACCCGGACTACCTGGCCGTGGCCAAGCAGGTCAACCAGATCGAGCTCTACAAGCAGGCCGCAGGCGCACTGAAGGTCAGCATTCCTGCGAGCCCGATGCGCAGCAGCAAGCTGATCGACGGCGTGGTCTGGGACGGCAAGGACCCTGCCAAGTACGCCGACGGTTTCAAGGTCAAGGCCTGAACTTCCACACCAGGAGAACGCCATGGTCAGTGCCGTGTTCCATTCGCCCCTGCAGGCCCGCGACGAGTTGCAGGCCTCGCGTGCCGAGTCGCTTGCCACCGCCGCGCCCGTCTCGACCACCGCATCGCCGGTGCGTTCCTCGCAAGAGCCGGCCGAGCCCGCACCGAAGCGCCCTGCCCGCGCGCCATTCGACTGGCGCGCGCTGTGGCTCGCGGTGCTGCCGCCGGTCTTCGGCCTCGGCCTGGTGATCGGCATCTGGGCGCTGCTGACGATCAAGGGCGGCAGCTTTCCGACGCCGGCGGAGACCTTTGCCGAGGCGGTCAAGCTGTTCTCCGACCCGTTCTACCGCAATGGCCCGAACGACCAGGGCATCGGCTGGAACATCCTGTTCTCGCTGGAGCGCGTGGCCATCGGCTTCGGCATGGCGGCGCTGGCCGGCATCCCGCTGGGCTTCATGATCGGGCGCTTCGAGGTGCTCAACCGAATGGTCTCACCGCTGATCAGCCTGCTTCGGCCGGTGTCACCGCTGGCCTGGCTGCCGATCGGCCTGCTGGTCTTCAAGGCGGCCAACCCGGCGGCGATCTGGACGATCTTCATCTGCTCGATCTGGCCGATGATCATCAACACCGCGGTGGGTGTGCAACGCGTGCCGGCCGACTACCTCAACGTCGCCAAGGTGCTCAACCTGAGCGAGTGGAAGGTGATCACCAAGATCCTCTTCCCGGCCGTTCTGCCCTACATGCTGACCGGCGTGCGCCTGTCGGTGGGCACGGCCTGGCTGGTGATCGTCGCCGCCGAGATGCTGACCGGCGGCGTGGGCATCGGCTTCTGGGTGTGGGACGAGTGGAACAACCTCAACGTCAAGAACATCCTGATCGCCATCGTCGTGATCGGCGTCGTCGGCCTGCTGCTCGAGGCGCTGCTGATCAGCATCGCCAAGCGCTTCAGCTACGACGAACACCACTGAACCGGGAGCACCGCACCATGAACAGCTTCATCCAGGTCCAGAACGCCGAGATGGTGTTCACCACGAAGAAGGGCCGCTTCCACGCGCTGCGCGAGATCAACCTCGACGTGGCCCAGGGCGAGTTCGTCACGCTGATCGGCCATTCGGGCTGCGGCAAGTCGACGCTGCTGAACCTGATCGCCGGACTGCTCAAGCCCAGCAGCGGCGTGCTGCTGTGCGACAACCGCGAGATCGCCGCGCCGGGGCCGGAACGTGCCGTGGTGTTCCAGAACCACTCGCTTCTGCCCTGGCTGACCTGCTTCGAGAACGTTCACCTCGCGGTCGAGCGTGTATTCGGCGACCTGGAATCACGCACCGAACTGAAGCAGCGCACCCAGGCGGCGCTCGAACTGGTCGGCATGGGGCACGCCAGCGCGAAGCGCCCGCACGAGATCTCCGGCGGCATGAAGCAACGCGTGGGCATCGCCCGGGCGCTGGCGATGGAGCCAAAGGTGCTCTTGATGGACGAGCCCTTCGGCGCGCTCGATGCCCTCACCCGCGCGCGGCTGCAGGACGAGTTGCTAAGGATCGTCGCACGCACGAAGAGCACCGTGGTGATGGTCACGCACGACGTCGACGAAGCGGTGCTGCTGTCCGACCGCATCGTGATGATGACCAACGGCCCGGCGGCGACGATCGGCGAGATCCTCACCGTCGACCTGCCGCGGCCGCGGCATCGCGTCGAGCTGGCCGAAGACGCCCGCTACATGCACTGCCGCAAGGAGGTGCTGGACTTCCTGTACACCCGCCACGGCCATGTGGAGGCTCAAGCCGCCTAAACAGCCTCATGCGGCACGCGGCTTGCTAGAGATGGAGTGATGGTTGGCAGAGCAACCATCGCTGTCTCCTCAGCAGGGCTTCGTCCCTTTCGAGCAACCCCCGCGCCTGACGGCCCGGGGGTTCTTTTTTAGAGCTTGCGGCTCCTGCATCACGTCGCTGCGCGACATGAGCCTCGCCGGACGAACTTTCAGTGCTTTTCCTTGGCGTGATTGATCGAGTACTTCGGGATCTCGATCGTCACATCCTGATTGGACAGGATCGCCTGGCAGGACAGGCGCGAGGTCGGCTCCAGGCCCCAGGCACGGTCGAGCAGGTCTTCTTCGCTTTCGTCCATCTCGCCCAGCGAGGCGAACCCTTCGCGCACCACCACGTGGCAGGTGGTGCACGCGCAGCTCAGTTCGCAGGCGTGTTCGATCTCGACGTCGTGCTCGAGCATGGCTTCGCACAGCGAGGTGCCGGACGGCGCCGTGATCTCGGCGCCGTTCGGGCAGTACTCGGGGTGCGGCAGGATGCGGATCACGGGCATGTCAGTACCGCCCGGCCGTTCCGAAGGGACTGAGCGCCCCCGCGGGGGGGCAGCGAACGAAGTGAGCTTGGGGGCTTCATATCAGACTTCCTCGACGCGCTTTCCGGCCAGGGCCTGGCGGATGCCGCGGTTCATGCGTTCGGCGGCAAATGCCTCGGTGCTCTTGGCGAGCGCCTCGACGGCTGCGTCGATCTGGTGGTGGTCAGAGGCTTCGCGGGCCGCTTCGAGAGCGGTCAGCTGGGCATCGATGGCCGCGCGATCGGCGGCGGCGAGCAGGTCGCCGTCGGCTGCCAGCGCGGCTCGCGTGGCCAGCAGCAACCTCTCGGCCTCGACGCGCGACTCGCGCAGGCTGCGTTCGTGCATGTCCTGCTCGGCGGTGGCGAAACTCTCAGTGAGCATTCGCGCGATGTCGTCGTCCGACAGCCCGTAGCTCGGCTTGACGGTGATCGCCGACTCGACGCCCGAGGCCTCCTCGCGCGCCGAGACGCTCAGCAACCCGTCGGCATCGACCTGGAAGGTGACGCGGATGCGCGCAGCGCCGGCCACCATCGGCGGAATGCCGCGCAGCTCGAAGCGTGCCAGCGATCGGCAGTCGGACACCAGCTCACGCTCGCCCTGCAGCACATGGATGGCCATGGCGGTCTGGCCGTCCTTGAAGGTGGTGAAGTCCTGTGCCGCGGCCGTCGGGATGGTCGAGTTGCGCGGGATGACGCGTTCGACCAGCCCGCCCATGGTCTCGAGGCCGAGCGACAGCGGGATCACATCGAGCAGCAGCAGCTCGTCGGCACCGGCATTGCCGGCCAGCGCATTGGCCTGGATGGCCGCGCCGAGCGCCACCACCTCGTCGGGATTGAGGTTGGTCAAGGGCGCACGACCGAACAGCTCGCCGACGGCCGCCTGCACACGCGGCATGCGCGTCGACCCGCCGACCATCACCACGCCCTGGACTTCGTCCTTGCCGACCTTCGCGTCGCGCAACACCTTGCGCACGGCGGTCAGCGTCCGCGCAACGAGCGGCTCGGTCAGCGCGATGAATTCGTCGCGAGTCATGCGCACGTCGAGATCGCCGGCCGCCAGCGGGCAGGCGAGGCTGGCGTGGTCCGCACCCGACAGTTTCTCCTTCGCCGCCCGTGCCGCGGCGAGGATGGCACGCTTGTCTTCCGGCGTGGTCGCGGCGAGGCCGGCGCGCTCGAGCGCACGCGCTGCCAGCAGCGAGTCGAAGTCATCACCGCCGAGCGCCGAGTCGCCGCCCGTGGCCACCACCTCGAACACGCCGGCCGACAGGCGCAGCAGCGAGATGTCGAAGGTGCCGCCGCCCAGGTCGTAGACGGCGTACAGCCCCTCCGAGCCATGCTCCAGCCCGTAGGCGATCGCGGCTGCCGTCGGTTCGCTGATCAGGCGCAGCACGTTCAGGCCGGCGAGCTGCGCCGCGTCCTTGGTGGCCTGGCGCTGCGCGTCGTCGAAGTAGGCCGGCACCGTGATCACGGCGCCGAACAGGTCGTCGTCGAAGCTGTCCTCGGCCCGCTGGCGCAAGGTGGCCAGAATCTCGGCGGACACCTCGACTGGCGACTTCTCGCCATCGATGGTGCGCAGCTTGAGCATGCCCGGCGCATCGACGAAGTCGTAAGGCAGCTTGTCGCGGCCGGCGATGTCGGCCAGGCCGCGGCCCATGAAGCGCTTGACCGACACGATCGTGTTCTTCGGGTCGCGCGCCGCACCGGCCAGCGCTGCGGCGCCGATCTGCCGGCCGCCTTGCGGCAGGTAGCGCACGGCCGACGGCAGGATCACCTTGCCGTGTTCGTCCGGCAGGCACTCGGCCACGCCGTGGCGAACCGCGGCCACCAGCGAATGCGTGGTGCCGAGGTCGATGCCGACGGCGATGCGCCGCTGGTGCGGGTCGGGCGAGCCGCCGGGCTCGGAGATCTGGAGCAGGGCCATGTCGCTATTGTCCCAGCGCCTCGAGGCGGCGATCGACGTCCTCGGCAAAGCGCTCGATGAACATCAGGGCTCTGACCTGCTGTGCCGCAGCGGCGGCATCATGGTCGTCGTCGAACAGGCGCTGCAGGCGCTGCAGTGCGTCACCACGCGCGGCCGCGACCTGCCCGGCCAGTGCTTCGACATCGGTCACGGTCTTCGCTTCGTCGAGCGCTTCACGCCATTCCATCTGCTGCATCAGGAAGGCACCAGGCATTGCCGTGTTGTTCTCGGCATCGATGCGCTGGCCTGCCAGTTCACACAGATTGGCGGCTCGCTTGAGTGGATCCTTCAGCCGCTGGTAGGCCTCGTTGACGCGCACAGCCCACTGCACCGCGATGCGCTGCGCCGCTGCGCCTTCGGACGCGAACCGGTCGGGGTGCACCTCGGCCTGCAGAGCGCGCCAGCGGGCGTCGAGCTCGGCGCGCTCCTGCGCGAAGCGCTGCGGCACGCCGAACAGGTCGAAGTCGTTGTCGTCCAGCTTCATGGTGGCTGCAGCGGGCGGAGAAACGAAAACGCGGCCTGACGCCGCGCCTTCGCAGGAGTGTGGAGCGGTCAGACGCGGAACGACTCGCCGCAACCGCAGCGGTCCTTCTCGCGCGGATTGTGAAACTTGAAACCTTCGTTCAGGCCTTCGCGCACGAAGTCGAGCTCGGTGCCGTCGATGTAGGGCAGGCTTTTCGGGTCGACCAGCACCTTCACGCCATGGCCTTCGAAGACGATGTCCTCGGGGGCCAGTTCGTCGGCGTACTCGAGCTTGTAGGCCAGGCCCGAGCAGCCGGTGGTCTTCACGCCCAGGCGCACGCCCACGCCCTTGCCCCGTTTGGTGAGGTAGCGCGTCACGTGCTTGGCCGCACGTTCGGTCAGGGTGACAGCCATGGAGTCGTTCACTGCGCCTGGCTGGCGGGCTGGCCCGTCTTGGCCTTGTAGTCGTTGACCGCCGCCTTGATCGCATCCTCGGCGAGGATCGAGCAGTGGATCTTCACCGGCGGCAACGCCAGTTCCTCGGCGATGTGGGTGTTCTTGATGGTCAGTGCCTCGTCGAGCGACTTGCCCTTGACCCACTCGGTGACCAGCGAGCTCGACGCGATCGCCGAGCCGCAGCCATAGGTCTTGAACTTCGCGTCCTCGATCAGTCCGGTGGCCGGGTTGACCTTGATCTGCAGCTTCATCACGTCGCCGCAGGCCGGCGCGCCGACCATGCCGGTGCCGACCGTGTCGTCACCCTTTTCGAAGGAACCGACGTTGCGCGGATTCTCGTAGTGGTCGACGACCTTTTCGCTGTATGCCATGGTGCTGCTCCAACAACTCGTTCTTCAGTGTGCCGTCCACTGGATGGTGCTGATATCCACACCGTCCTGGTACATCTCCCACAGCGGGGACAGCTCGCGCAGTTTGGCGACGCGGTCTTTCAGCGTGCTGACCACGTAGTCGATCTCTTCCTCGGTCGTGAAGCGGCCGATCGTCATGCGCAGGCTCGAGTGCGCCAGCTCGTCGGAGCGGCCGAGCGCACGCAGCACGTAGCTCGGTTCCAGGCTGGCCGACGTACAGGCCGAGCCCGAGGACACCGCGATGCCCTTGATGCCCATGATCAACGACTCGCCCTCGACGAAGTTGAAGCTGATGTTCACGTTATGCGGAACACGCTTCTCGGGGTGGCCGTTGAGGAAGGTCTGCTCGATGTCCGACAGGCCGCGCAGCAGGCGCTGCTGCAACGCGCGGATGCGCTCGCTCTCGGTACCCATTTCCTCGCGGGCGATTCGGAAGGCCTCGCCCATGCCGATGATCTGGTGCGTGGGCAGCGTGCCCGAGCGCATGCCGCGCTCGTGGCCGCCACCGTGCATCTGCGCCTCGATGCGCACGCGCGGCTTGCGCCGCACGTACAGCGCCCCGATGCCCTTCGGGCCGTAGGTCTTGTGCGAGGCCAGGCTCATCAGGTCGACAGGCAGCGTGGCCAGGTCGATCGCCACCTTGCCGGTGGCCTGCGCCGCGTCGACGTGGAAGACGATGCCGCGCTCACGGCACAAGGCGCCGATGGCCGGGATGTCCTGGATCACGCCGATCTCGTTGTTGACGAACATCACCGAGATCAGGATGGTGTCGGGGCGGATGGCCGCCTTGAGCTTGTCCAGGTCGAGCAGGCCGTCTTCCTGCACGTCGAGGTAGGTCGCCTCGAAGCCCTGGCGCTCCAGTTCGCGCACCGTATCGAGCACCGCCTTGTGCTCGGTCTTGACGGTGATGATGTGCTTGCCGCGCCCCTTGTAGAACTGCGCCGCGCCCTTGAGCGCGAGGTTGTTCGACTCGGTGGCGCCGGACGTCCAGACGATCTCGCGCGGGTCGGCGCCGATCAGCGCTGCCACTTGCTCGCGCGCCTTCTCGACCGCGGCTTCCGCTTCCCAGCCCCAGGCGTGACTGCGCGAGGCCGGGTTGCCGAAGTGCTCGCGCAGCCAGGGGATCATCGCGTCGACCACGCGCTGGTCCACCGGGTTGGTGGCGCCGTAGTCCATGTAGATCGGGAAATGCGGTGTCATGTCCATGAGAAACAGCGCGAAGCGAACCTGGATTACTTGTTGAAGGCGTTTCCGAGCGCGAACACCGAATTCGGCGCCGTGACCTTGATCGGCTTGACGACCGGCTGCGACGAGATCGCGCGCTTGACCGGGTGCTCCTCGATCGAGACGCCCTTGGCGATCTGCTCGTCGACCAGTTTCTTCAGCGACACCGAGTCGAGGAACTCGATCATCTTGGCGTTCAACCCGGCCCACAGGTCGTGCGTCATGCACTTGCCGCTCTCTTCGCCCATGCAGTCGCCCTTGCCGCCGCAGCCGGTGGCGTCCAGCGGTTCGTCGACGGCGACGATGATGTCGGCCACGGTGATCTCCTCGGCCTTGCGGCCCAGCGAGTAGCCACCGCCCGGCCCGCGGGTGCTCTCGACGAGCTCATGGCGGCGCAGCTTGCCGAACAGCTGCTCCAGATAGGACAGCGAGATCTGCTGGCGGGAACTGATGGCCGCCAGCGCCACGGGACCGGTGTGCTCACGCAGAGCCAGGTCGATCATGGCGGTCACGGCGAAACGGCCCTTGGTGGTCAGTCGCATCTCACATCTCCTAAAGCCGGCAACGGCACGGGGTTCTGGAAACTGTCCAGGCAGTCGGCTCCCGCCCACCGATCGAACATTCCCGAGCGGTTTGGTCGAGTATAGCTGAAACCAACTGTTTTGGTCGGGATCGGGCCCGGAAGTTCCCCTCAAGTCGACAGGGTCGGCCGCGACAGCAGATGCACCAGTCCGTCGCAGGCATCCTCGACCAGATCGAGCACGTCTTCGAACCCTCGGGCACCACCGGCATACGGGTCGGGGACCACCGGGCTGTCATGGTGACGGCAGTGTTCCGTCAGGCGCCCGAGCTTGCGGCGATACGGCGGCGGGCAGCGATCCTCGAGCAGGGCCAGGTTGTCCCAGTCCATGGCCAGGATGAGGTCGAACTGGTCGAAGTCGGCATCGACCACTTCGCGCGCGCGCAAGGGGCTCAGGTCGTAGCCGCGCCGGGCGGCATGGGCGATCGAGCGCTCGTCCGGCGGTGCGCCAGCGTGCCAGGCGTGAGTGCCCGCCGAGTCCACACGCACTCGATCGTCCAGGCCGGCGGCCCGCAGCTTGTGGCGCAGCACCGCCTCGGCCGTTGGCGAGCGGCAGATGTTGCCCATGCAAACGAAGAGAACGCTGGTGATCATGGAGACGCCGGCTTTCACCAGAGAATTGTCGCAGCGCCCGCCACAGGTCGTCGCGGCCATGGTCATGGCAAGCTATCGCATGGCTGCAACCCGACCCGAACGCTGGACCGTCGATGCCGGCGATGCCGACATCGCCACGCTCGACGTTCCGCCCGCCCTGACCCGCGAACGGCGCTTCCTTGTCGACGTGCGCTTCGTGGTCGCCTGTCCGGCGCCCACCGCCGATGCCTGGCACGCCCTGACCGTCGAACTGGATGGCCGGCGCGCCTGGGCGCGACAGATTCCCACCAGCAACCCCGGCCAGGCCGACAGCCTCGACTACCAGTGCGAGATCGACCTGCCCGCCGGCTCGGGGCTGCGCGTCCGCGCGCTGACCCGGGTCGGCCGGGCCGTGCGCCGGCAATTGCGCATCGACGCGGAGGAACAATGCGATTGACGACTCAACCCGCAACGGCCGCCCGGTACGCCTGGGCCTTGGCCGCCGCGCTCATGCCCGCCGTGGGCCTGGCCAGCAACTGTGAAACCATCCAGAAGCAGATCGAGGCGCGCATCCACGCCTCTGGCGCCACCGGCTGGACCCTGGTCACGGTGCCCATTGACAAGCCGATGGCGGGCAAGGTCGTTGGCCAATGTGACCTGGGCCGGCAGAAGATCGTCTATCAGAGTGCCGCCAGCGCCCCTGCCCGGTCGCACCCGCCCATCCTCACCGAGTGCAAGGACGGCACGGTCTCCCTGGGCGGGGATTGCGGCAAGAGCCGCTGAGGGCGCACGGCCTCAGCGACCTGAAGAAGCGCCCGGCACCAGCGGCACGACATTGACGTCGTGCCCCGCCGCACCGAAGGCCTGCTCGCGCAGCAGCGCCAGCTGGTCGCGCACCCGCGCCGCCTTCTCGAACTCGAGGTTCTTCGCGTGGTCGAGCATCTGCTTCTCGAGCAGCTTGATGCGTTTGGCCAGGTCCTTCTCGCTCATCGCCTCGACGGCCGCGGCTTCGGTGGCCGACTTCAGGTCGTCCTTGGCGCTCTTCTCGCTGTAGACACCGTCGATCAAGTCCTTGATGCGCTTGTTGATGCTGCGCGGCACGATGCCGTTCTCGGTGTTGAAGGTGATCTGCCTTGCGCGGCGGCGCTCGGTCTCGCCGATGGCCTTGCGCATCGACTCGGTGATCTTGTCGGCGTACAGAATGGCGCGGCCGTTGAGGTTGCGCGCAGCGCGGCCGATCGTCTGCACCAGGCTGCGTTCGGCACGCAGGAAGCCTTCCTTGTCGGCGTCGAGGATGGCTACCAGCGACACCTCGGGAATGTCGAGGCCCTCGCGCAGAAGGTTGATGCCGACCAGCACATCGAAGGTGCCCAGGCGCAGGTCACGCAGGATCTCGACGCGCTCGATGTTGTCGACATCGCTGTGCAGGTAGCGCACCTTGACGCCGTTGTCGCTCAGGTAATCGGTGAGCTGCTCGGCCATGCGCTTGGTCAGCGTGGTGATCAGCACACGCTCGTTGATCTTCACCCGCTCGCGGATCTCCTGCAATACATCGTCGACCTGGTGCGTGGCCGGCCGCACCTCGACCTCCGGGTCGATCAGGCCGGTGGGCCGCACCAGTTGCTCCACCACCTGGCCGGCGTGCGTCTTTTCGTAGTCGGCCGGCGTCGCCGAGACGAACACCGCCTGGCGCATCTTCTTCTCGAACTCCTCGAACTTCAGCGGCCGGTTGTCCAGCGCGCTGGGCAGGCGGAAGCCGTATTCGACCAGCACCGTCTTGCGCGCCCGGTCGCCGTTGAACATGCCGCCGAACTGGCCGATCAGCACGTGGCTTTCGTCGAGGAACATCAGCGCGTCGGCGGGCAGGTAGTCGACCAGCGTGGCCGGCGGCTCGCCGGGTGCCGCGCCCGACAGATGCCGCGTGTAGTTCTCGATGCCCTTGCAGTGGCCGACCTCCTGCAGCATCTCGAGGTCGAAGCGGGTGCGCTGCTCGAGGCGCTGTGCCTCCACCAGCTTGCCCGCCTTGACGAGTTCGTCGAGTCGCTGGCGCAGCTCGGCCTTGATGGTCTCGATGGCCGCCACCACGCGGTCGCGCGGCGTCACGTAGTGGCTCGACGGGTAGACGGTGAAGCGCGGGATCTTCTGGCGGATGCGGCCGGTCAGCGGGTCGAACAGCTGCAGCGACTCGACCTCGTCGTCGAACAGCTCGATGCGGATCGCCAGCTCCGAGTGTTCCGCAGGGAACACGTCGATGGTGTCGCCGCGCACGCGGAAGGTGCCGCGCGAGAAGTCGGTCTCATTGCGCTGGTACTGCATGCGGATCAGGTGCGCGATGACGTCGCGCTGGCCGAACTTGTCGCCCACGCGCATCGTCATCACCATGCGGTGGTAGTCGGCCGGGTTGCCGATGCCGTAGATCGCGCTGACGCTGGCGACGATGACGACGTCGCGCCGCTCGAGCAGGCTCTTGGTGGCCGACAGCCGCATCTGCTCGATCTGTTCGTTGATCGAGCTGTCCTTCTCGATGAACAGGTCGCGCTGCGGCACGTAGGCCTCGGGCTGGTAGTAGTCGTAGTAGCTGACGAAGTACTCGACCGCGTTCTTCGGGAAGAACTCGCGAAACTCTGCGTAGAGCTGCGCGGCCAGCGTCTTGTTCGGCGCGAAGACGATCGCCGGCCGACCCAGCCGGGCGATCACGTTGGCCATCGTGAAGGTCTTGCCCGAGCCGGTGACGCCCAGCAGCGTCTGGTAGCTCAGGCCGTCCTCGATGCCTTCGACGAGTTGCGCGATTGCCCCTGGCTGGTCGCCCGCCGGCGGATACGGCATGAACAGCTGGAACGGCGAGTCGGGAAAGCTGGCGAACTCGCCTGCCGGTGGCACCTCGGGCGCGTCGACAGGGCGGAGATCGCGAACTTCGGGAAGGTCGGCCATGGCGGATAAAATCTCCGGGTTAACCCACCTCGCATGATTGCAAGGCAATCGAACAGGTTAACGGAAATCGCCCCCACGCTCTACTGACAAGGACTGACCATGTCTTCGCCCACCCCGTCGCTGTTCGCCGCTGTGGAAATGGCACCGCGCGACCCCATCCTCGGCCTGAACGAGCAGTTCGCGGCGGACACCAACCCGGCGAAGGTCAACCTCGGCGTCGGCGTCTACTACGACGACGACGGCAAGCTGCCCCTGCTGAAGTGCGTGCAGGAAGCCGAGAAGCTGATGATGGAGGCGCCGAAGGCGCGCGGCTACCTGCCGATCGACGGCATCGCTGCCTACGACAAGGCCGTGCAGGGCCTGGTGTTCGGCGCCGACAGCGCCGCCGTCAAGGCTGGCCGCATCGCCACCGTGCAGGCGCTCGGCGGCACCGGCGGCCTGAAGCTCGGTGCCGACTTCCTCAAGCGCCTGCGCCCGAGCGCCAAGGTGCTGATCAGCGATCCGAGCTGGGAGAACCACCGTGCGCTGTTCGAAAGCGCCGGCTTCGTGGTCGAGAACTACCCGTACTACGACGCCGCGGCCAAGGGCGTGAACTTCGCCGGCATGCTGGCTGCGCTGAATGCCGCGCCGGCCGGTACCGTCGTCGTGCTGCACGCCTGCTGCCACAACCCGACCGGCTACGACATCACGGGCGCGCAGTGGGCGCAGGTCATCGAGGCGGTGAAGGCCCGCCAGCTGGTCGCCTTCCTCGACATGGCCTACCAGGGCTTCGGCGACGGCATCGCCGAGGACGGCGCGGTGATCGGCCAGTTCATGGCCGCCGGGCTGGACTTCTTCGTCTCGACCAGCTTCTCGAAGAGCTTCTCGCTGTACGGTGAGCGGGTCGGCGCGCTGAGCGTGGTGTGCGAATCGAAGGACGAGGCGGACCGCGTGCTGAGCCAACTCAAGCGCGTCGTCCGCACCAACTATTCGAACCCGCCGATCCACGGCGCCCAGGTGGTCGCGATGGTACTGACCACCCCCGCCCTGCGTGCCATGTGGGAAGACGAACTGGCCGGCATGCGCGTCCGCATCAAGCAGATGCGCCAGGCGCTGCAGGAGAAGCTCGCCGCCGCGGGGGTCAAGCAGGACATCAGCTTCATCACCCGCCAGCGCGGCATGTTCAGCTACTCCGGGCTGAACAAGGAGCAGATGCAGCGTCTTCGCGGCGAATACGGCATCTATGGCGTCGATTCCGGGCGGATCTGTGTCGCGGCGCTGAACAGCAAGAACATCGACGCGGTGGTTTCGGCGATCGCCAGGGTATCCTGACACGCGAGCCTGTCACTCCTGCGACATCAAGGGGCGCGATTTGCGCCCCTTTTTGCTGCCCGATCGGGGTTTCTACATACCTGCTGCGACAGCACCATGCAAGCATTGTTCCTAGAATGCTGCATCGCACCAAGAAGGGTCAGTGACCATGCTCTACCAGTTGTACGAGACCCAGCGCGCCCTGCTCAGCCCGTTCGCCGAATTCGCGAGCGCGTCGTCCAAGCTGTACAGCCACCCCCTATCGCCATTCGCTCACACGCCGATGGCGGACCGCGTCTCCGCCGGCCTGGACCTGATGCACCGCCTCTCGAAGGAGTACGAGAAGCCGGAGTTCAACATCATCTCCGCCAAGGTCGATGGGGTGGACGTCGCCGTCCAGCAGCAGACCGCGCTGAACAAGCCGTTCTGCCGGCTGCTGCGCTTCAAGCGATTCACCGACGATCCCAAGGTGCTGGCGCAGATGAAGGACCACCCGACGGTGCTGGTCGTCGCACCGCTGTCCGGCCACCACTCCACGCTGCTGCGCGACACGGTGCGCGCGCTGCTGCGCGACCACAAGGTCTTCATCACCGACTGGACCGACGCGCGCATGGTCTCGCTCGAGGCCGGCCCGTTCCACCTCGACGACTACGTCGCCTACGTGCAGGAGTTCATCCGCCACATCGGCCCGGACGTGAACGTGATCTCGGTGTGCCAGCCCACCGTGCCGGTGCTCGCCGCGATTTCGCTGATGGCCAGCAACGGTGAGGTCACGCCGCGCACGATGACGATGATGGGCGGCCCGATCGACGCCCGCAAGAGCCCGACCGCGGTGAACAACCTGGCGATGAACAAGAGCCACAACTGGTTCGAGCACAACGTCATCTACCGTGTACCGGTCAACTACCCGGGCTCCGGGCGCGCCGTCTATCCGGGGTTCCTTCAGCACACCGGCTTCGTGGCGATGAACCCCGACCGCCACCTCAGCTCGCACTACGACTACTTCCTCGACCTGGTGCGCGGCGATGGCGACAGCGCCGACTCGCACCGCGAGTTCTACGACGAGTACAACGCCGTGCTGGACATGCCAGCCGAGTACTACCTCGACACCATCAAGACCGTGTTCCAGGACTTCGCGCTGGTCAACGGCACCTGGAAGGTCCATGGCCAGCTGGTACGCCCGCAGGACATCCGCGGGACCGCGCTGCTGACCATCGAAGGAGAACTCGACGACATCTCCGGCGCCGGCCAGACGCGCGCCGCGCACGACCTGTGCACCGGCATCCCGAAATCGCGCCAGTTCCACTACGACGTGGTCGGCGCCGGCCACTACGGCATCTTCTCCGGTCGCCGCTGGCGCGAGAAGGTGTACCCGGAGGTGCGCAGCTTCATTGCCTCACACCAGACGGACCAGCCCAAGGCCGCACCGGCGAAGAAGGCGCGCACCCGCGCCCGATAATCGGCGCGTGCCACTGACCGATCCACTCGCCCGGCGCATCGACGGCGCGCTGCCGCAGACGCAGTGCACGCGCTGCGGCTACCCCGATTGCGCGGCCTATGCGCAGGCCGTCTCCGCCGGCGACGCCGGCATCGACCAGTGCCCCCCGGGCGGTGCAGAAGGCATTGCCCGGCTCGCCGAGCTCACCGGCCGACCGGTCGTGCCGCTGAATCCCGTGCACGGCACCGAAGGCCCGCTGCGCCTGGCGCTGATCGACGAGGCCTGGTGCATCGGCTGCACACTGTGCATCAAGGCCTGCCCGGTGGACTGCATCGTCGGCGCCGCGAAGGTGATGCACACGGTCATCGAACCGCAATGCACCGGCTGCGAGTTGTGTGTTCCGGCCTGCCCGGTCGATTGCATCTCGATGGTCGCGGTGGACCCGGGCCGCACTGGCTGGGCCGCCTGGGGCGAGAAACAGGCCCAGGCGGCGCGCGAGCGCTACGAGTTCCGCAAGGTCCGCCTCGAACGGGCCGCGCTTGACAACGATCTGCGTCTGGCCGCCAAGGCCGAGGCCAAGCTGGCCGACCTCCCAAGCCACACGCAACACACCGACCCGGCCGTGATCGAGCGCAAACGCGCCATCATCGAGGCCGCCCTGGCGCGCGCCCGGGCCCGCCAGCCGTCGTCCGACTGAGCCATCGCCCGATGAACCCACGCCTGATCGAGCCCTTCTTCGCGACGCTGAAGGCCGCCAATCCGAACCCGGTGACCGAGCTGGAGTACACCAACGTCTTCGAACTGCTCGCCGCGGTGCTGCTGTCGGCGCAGGCCACCGACGTCGGCGTCAACAAGGCCACGCGACGCCTGTTCCCGATCGCGAACACGCCGCAGCGCATGCTCGCGCTGGGCCTGCCGGCGCTGACCGAGCAGATCCGCACCATCGGCCTGTTCCGCACCAAGGCGCGCAACCTGTACGAGACCTGCCGCCTGCTCGTCGAGCGCCACGGCGGCGAGGTGCCTCGTTCGCGCAAGGCGCTCGAGGCCTTGCCCGGCGTCGGCCGCAAGACCGCCAACGTGGTGCTCAACGTCGCCTTCGGTGAGCCGACGATGGCCGTCGACACGCACATCTTCCGCGTCGCCAACCGCACCGGCCTCGCGCCCGGCCGCGACGTCCGTGCCGTGGAAGACGGGCTGATGAAGCGCATTCCACCGGCCTACCTCGTCGACGCCCATCACTGGCTCATCCTGCACGGCCGCTATGTCTGCCAGGCGCGCCAGCCCCGCTGCGGCGAATGCAGCGTGGCCAGGTTCTGCGACTCCCGCCCGACCTCGTCCTGACCCCCACGTTCACGGGGACCCTGCAAGACCTTGCAGTGTCCCTGGGCTGGGAAATCTGCCCAGAATCCGCCCATGCCCGATGTCAAGGACATCCAGGAGATCTGCGGCCGCCTCGACCGTGGGGAGATCGATCGCGACCAGTTCTTCGAATTGCTGACACGTTCCGTGGCAGACCTGATCGGCTGCACCCGGTGCGGCGTGTGGATCTTCATCGACACGGCTGAGGGTCGGGCACTGCGCTGCATGGCCATGTACGACCGTCGGGTCGATCGCATCGTCGGCGCCAGCGACATGCTCAACGCCGCGTCCGGCCCCTACTTCGACGCGCTGGTCAGCGAAGGGTGCGTCAATGCTTCCGACGCCCGGAATCATCCGGCCACGGCGGGTTTCGTCGAGAACTATCTTCGTCCCCTCGATCTGTACTCGGTGCTCGACGTCTGTTTCTCGGTCAACGGCGTGCCCTTCGGCACCTTCAGCTGCGAACAGGCCGGTTCGCCGCTGGTCTGGACCCAGCGCCAGCTGCAAGTGCTGCGGCAGGTCGGTTCGCGGGCCAGCCTCGCGCTGCTGCATGCCGCGACGGCGAACCCCGAGACGCAGCCGGCATCGCTATGGGAGCCGAGTTCGCCGAACCGGCTGCTGACCATGCCGGCGCCGCTCGATCCGGATGAAGACACGAAGCGACGGGATCCCAGCTGATCGCGCGTGACGCGCTGCACGCGCGGCCAACGGGCCGCGCGGGTCTCGAGGCCTACAATTCCGGCTTCGCCCACCTCTTCGTGCGCCATGTCCCAACTCCAGGATCTTGCGGATCGGGTCGAACGCCTGCTGCTGCGGCACCAGGAACTGCAGCGCACCCAGCAATTGCTCGACCAACAGCTCGCCGCCGTCACCCAGGAGCGTGACAGCCTGCGCTCGCGGCTGAACGCGGCGCGAGGCCGCATCGATGCCTTGCTGGAGCGTCTGCCTGCCGAAGCCGGCAACGGCGCGGGGAGCGCACCGTGAAGCAGATCGAAGTGACGATCATGGGGCAGAGCTACATCCTCGGCTGCCCCGAGGGCGGCGAGACCTCGCTGCTGGAGGCGGTCGGCAACGTCGACCGCGAGATGAGCGCGATCCGCGACGCTGGCAAGGTAAAGGCCCGCGAACGCATCGCCGTGCTGGCGGCGCTCAACCTCGCCTTCGCGCTAGCAGAGCGGCCGAGCGCACCGGTGGCGCGCGAGGGCGAAGTCGATGTCGACGCGCTCATCAAGCGCATCGATCAGACCCTCGGCGCCGATGGTCAATTGCTCTGACCCGGCGCGGCGCGGGTCGTAGAATGGACCTGTCCGTCGCGTTCGCGTGAGTCTTATATTTCCTTGAACCGATGCTCTTGCGAGCAAGGGCTTGGAACATCGCTTGGCAGGTGTGATCGTCTCGCGTCAGATGAACCCGAAGCCTTGCTGACCTCGCCCACCTGAATCCCCTGGGTTCAGGAATGCGGCTCCCGGTTCGTGGCGGACACCCTTTCCTTCCCCCTGCAGCGCACAGGCTGGCCGCGATGTCCTACTGGCTGATGAAGAGCGAGCCTGCCGAGTGCTCGATCGACGACCTCGCGGCAGCATCACGCCAGACGGTGCCCTGGTTCGGCGTGCGGAATTACCAGGCGCGCAACTTCTTGCGCGACGACATGCACGTCGGCGATGGCGTGCTGTTCTACCACTCGTCCTGCGCCGAGCCCGGCATCGCCGGCCTGGCCGAAGTGGCCAGCGCGCCCTACCCCGACGAGACGCAGTTCGATCCGAAGAGCCCGTACTTCGATCCGAAGTCGGCCCGCGAGGCGCCCCGCTGGCTGCTGGTCGACGTGAGGCTGCGCCGCAAGACCGCCCTGCTGCCACTCAAGCGCATGCGCGAGCTGCCGCAGTTGCAGACGATGCTGCTGCTGCGCCCGGGCAGCCGGCTGTCGATCACGCCGGTCACCGACGCCGAATGGCAGGCGGTTCTCAAGCTGCTCGAATCCAAGAACTAGACAGGAGACGACATGAAGTGGATGCGCTGCCGCCACCAGGGCCGCGAGTTGTTCGGCGTGCTCGAGGACGATCATCTGACGGTGCACGAGGGTGACCTGTTCGGCGCGCACCGCGCCACGGGCGAGCGCATTGCGGTGGCCGGCGTCGAGTGGCTGACGCCCTGCCGCGTCGGCACCATGCTGGCGCTGTGGAACAACTTTCGCGCGGCCGCCGAGAAGAACGGCTGGGCGACGCCGGCGGAGCCGCTGTACTTCGTCAAGACGCCAAACAGCCACGCAGCCCATGGCCAGGCGATCGCTGCCGTGGAAGCGCCCGTCGGCCGTGTGGCCTACGAAGGCGAACTCGCTATCGTGATCGGCCGGCGCGCCATAGGCGTGAGCCCGGACGCCGCCGCCGCCCACATCCTCGGCTATGCCTGCGCCAACGACCTCACGGCGATCGAGCTGCTGAACCGCGACGCGTCGTTTGCGCAGTGGACCCGCGCCAAGGGGTTCGACGGCTTCGGCGTGATCGGGCCGGTGATCGAGACCGACTTCGATGCCGCCACCGCCTCGGTGCGCACGTTCGTCGGCGACCGCGAGCGGCAGAACTACCCGCTGGCAGACATGATCTTCCCGCCGCACGAACTGGTGTCGCGCATCTCGCACGACATGACACTGCAACCCGGTGACGTGATCCTGTGCGGCACCTCGCTCGGCGTGCTGCCGATGAAGCCGGGCACGACCGTCGAAGTGGAGATCGACGGCATCGGCCGCCTCGTCAACACCTACGGCTGATCAGGCCAGCGGCTGCACTTCCAGCCGGCCCTTCTGCACCGCCAGCGTCTGCGCCAGCAGGCTGGTTGCGGCGTAGATGGCGTCGATCGTCGGCGTCGGCGTCTCAGTGATGCGGCCGAGCTCGACCACCGAACCGATCAGCGCCTCGAGCTCGAGCGCGCGGCCATGCTCCACGTCCTGCAGCATCGAGGTCTTGTGCGCGCCGACGGCCTCGGCTCCGGCGATGCGCTGCTCGAGCGAAATCTTGAAGCGCACGCCGAGCTTCTCGGCGACAGCCTGGGCCTCGCGCATCATCGATGCGGCCAGCGCGCGCGTCGGGCCGAAGCGGCAGATCTGCTCCAGCGTCGCATGGGTCAGCGCCGAGATCGGGTTGAAGCTCAGGTTGCCCCACAGCTTGATCCACAGCTCGCTGCGGATGTCGCGGCTGACCGGCGCCTTGAAGCCGGCACGCATCATCGCCTGCGACAGCGCATCGACCCGCTCGCTGCGCTCGCCATCGAGTTCGCCCAGTGTGAAGCGGTTGCCCTCGATCACCTTCACCACGCCAGGCTCCACCAGCTCGCTGGCCGGGTAGACCACGCTGCCGATGATGCGTTCGCGCTCGATGTGCTGGTCGATCAGGCCGCCCGGGTCGACGCTGTCCAGCCGCCGGCCTTCGTAGTCGCCGCCGAGCTTGTGGAAGTACCACCAGGGAATGCCGTTGATCATCGTCACGACCATGGTCTGCGGGCCGAACAGCTCGCGCAGGCCGGGCAGCACGTCCTTCACCTGGTGCGCCTTCAGCGTCAGCAGCACCGCGTCCTGCGGGCCGGCGTCGGCCATGTGCTGAACGGCCTTCGCCGTCGGCGCATGCTCTTCAGTGCCGTCCTCCAGGATCAGCCGGAAGCCGCGCGCATTGATCGCCTCGAGGTTGCGATTGCGCGCGATGAAGGTGACGTCCTCGCCCGAGCGGGCCAGTTTGGCCCCCAGGTAGCCGCCGATGGCTCCGGCGCCGACCACCGCGATCTTCATGCTTCGATCCTCACTTCGCCTGACTGTATTCGCGCGAGCGCAGCGTCTTGCGCGCGAAGGTCCACAGCGGCCACACCAGCATGGCCAGGGCCAGCGCCACGATGCTGCCGACCAGCGGATTCGACCAGAAGATCGCCAGCTCGCCCTGCGACAGCAGCATCGCCTGGCGGAAGCTGGCCTCGGCCATGTCGCCCAGCACCAGCGCCAGCACCAGCGGCGCCAGCGGGTACTTGAGCTTCTTGAACAGGTAGCCGAGCACGCCGAACACCAGCATCATCCACACGTCGAACATCGAGCTGTGCACCGTGTAGGCGCCGATCGCGCAGATGACGATGATCACCGGCGCGATCACCGAGAACGGGATGCGCAGCAGCGCCGCCCACCACGGCACCGTGGTCAGCACGACGAACAGGCCGACCAGGTTGCCAAGGTACATCGAGGCGATCAAGCCCCAGACGAAGTCCTTCTGCTCGACGAACAGCATCGGCCCGGGCTGCAGGCCCCAGATCAGCAGGCCACCGAGCAGCACCGCGGCGGTCGGCGAGCCGGGAATGCCCAGCGTCAGCATCGGCAGCAGGGCCGACGTGCCGGCGGCATGCGCGGCGGTCTCAGGCGCGATCACGCCCTCGATCGCGCCCTTGCCGAAGTTCTGCGGCTCCTTCGAGAAGCGCTGCGCCACGCCGTAGCCCATGAACGAGGCCGGTGTCGCGCCGCCGGGGGTGATGCCCATCCAGCAGCCGATGGCGGTCGAGCGCAGGAACACGCGCCAGTGCTTAATGATCTGGCCCCAGGTCTGCCACACCACCTTGGGGCTGATGCGCGCGCTCTTGCCCTTGAAGGCCAGGCCCTCCTCCATCGTGAGCAGGATCTCGCCGATGCCGAACAGGCCGATCACCGCGATAAGGAAGTCGAAGCCCTTGAGCAGCTCGGGCACGCCGTAGGTCATGCGCAGCTGCCCGGTGACGGAATCCATGCCCACTGCGGCCAGCGCGAAACCGAGCATCATCGCCGCGATGGTCTTGGCCGGCGGCTCCTTGCTCATGCCGACGAAGCTGCAGAAGGTCAGCAGCTGCACCGCGAAGAACTCCGCCGGGCCGAACTGCAGCGCGAACTTGGCCAGCCACGGCGCGAGGAAGGTGATCAGCACCACCGCGAAGAACGCGCCGACGAACGACGAGGTGAACGCCGCCGTCAATGCCTGCGCCGCCTTGCCCTGCTGCGCCATCGGGAAGCCGTCGAAGGTGGTGGCCACCGACCAGGGCTCGCCGGGGATGTTGAACAGGATCGAGGTGATTGCCCCGCCGAACAGCGCGCCCCAGTAGATGCAGCTCAGCATGATGATCGCCGAGGTCGGGTTCATGCTGAAGGTCAGCGGCAGCAGGATGGCCACGCCGTTGGCGCCGCCCAGACCGGGCAGCACGCCGATCAGCACGCCCAGCACGATGCCCACCAGCATGTACAGCAGGTTGGGCCCGGACAGCGCGACGCCGAAGCCGTTGATGAGGTTGCCGAGTTCTTCCATCGCCGCGCCTCAGAAGCCCAGGGCCCGCTCGAGCGGCCCCTTGGGCAGCAGAACGAGGAACCAGCGCTCGAACAGCAGGAAGAAGGCGATCGGCACCGCTGCCGCCACGGCCACCGTGAGCGGCCAGCCGTACTTGCCGTGGCGCTTCATGAAGTAGGTGATCAGCACGAACGACGCCACGTAGATGCCCAGCCCGGCGATCAGCCCGACATACACCACCATCGGCACCAGCACCGCGAACACCAGGCTGATCTGCTCGCGCGTCGCGAAGTCTCCCTTCAACGCCATGCGGCCGAGCAGCGCGCGGACCAGCGTCCACCCGCTGGCACCGATCAGCATCAGCCCGATGTAGAAGGGAAAGTAGCCGGAGCGCGGGCCGTCGTCCGCCCAGCCGATGCCCACGCGCAGGCTGTCGGCGACGACCAGCGCGCCAATGGCCAGCAGCAGCACGGCCACGCCGATCTCCGGACCGAGATTGCCTACGGCGCGCTCGGCGCCGGGTTGGTTTTCATCCGCCATGGGTACTCCTGTCGGCCGGCCACGGGGGCCGGCTGGGCGATCGCTGGGCCTCGATCAGTTGGCGATGAAGCCGGCTTCCTTCATCAGCACCCGGTGCATCTGCTCGTTGCGGCCGAGCCAGTCGAAGTACTCCTGGCCGGACAGCGCGGTCTGGCGGAAGGCGCCCTTGTTCATGAAGTCCTTCCACTCGGGCAGCGCACGCACCTTGGCGAACAGGTCGGTGTAGTACTTGACCTGGTCGGGCGTCACGCCGGGCGGCATGAAGATGCCGCGCAGCATCACGTACTCGACCGGGATGCCGGCGGAGGCGCAGGTCGGCAGGTCGGCCCAGGACTGCGTGGCGGTCACCTTGTCCTTGTAGGGCAGCGGTTCCTTGTCCATCACGCACAGCGCGCGCAGTTTGCCGGCGCGCCAGTGCGACTCGGCCTCGATCGGGTTGTTGACCGTCGAGTCGATGTGCTTGCCCACCAGTTGCACCGCCACGTCGCCACCGCCCTTGAAGGGGATGTAGGTCAGCTTCTTGCCGGCGGCCTTCTCCAGCATGACCGTGATGATCTGGTCTTCCTGCTTGGAGCCCGTGCCGCCCATCTTGAACTGGTTCGGCGTGCCGGCCTTGACGGCATCGAAGTAGGCCTTGGCCGTCTTGTGCGGCGACTCCTCGTTGACCCACAGCACGAACTGGTCGAGCGCCAGCATCTGCACCGGCGTCAGGTCGCGCCAGTTGAACGGCACGCCGGTGGCCAGCGGCGTGGTGAACAGGTTGGACAGCGTGATGATGATCTTGTGGCCGTTGCCCTTGTCGCCCTTGACGTCGAGGAAGCCCTCGGCGCCGGCGCCGCCGGACTTGTTGACCACGACGATGGGCTGCGCGGCCAGCTTGTTCTTCGCGACGACGCCCTGGATGAAGCGTGCCATCTGGTCGGCACCGCCACCGGTGCCGGCCGGCACGACGAACTCGATCGGCTTGCTCGGCTCCCACGCCGACGCCGCGAAGCTGACGCTGGCTGCCGCCACGGCCAGCAGGCCGCGACGCAGGGCTTTCAAGGGATGGCTGGTCTTCATGCGAGTTCTCCTGTGAAACGAATCCTGTGGGTGCTCAACCCAGGCCGAGCTTGGCGGCCAGGCCGATGCGCTGCAGCTTGCCGGTCGCGCCCTTGGGGATCTCGGCCATGAACAGCACTTTCTTCGGCACCTTGAAGTCGGCGGCGCGCTGCGCCACGAACTCCTGCAATTCGCGTACGCTGGCCTGCTGGCCGTCGCGCAGCACCACCACGGCGGCCACTTCTTCGCCGAGCTTGGGATGCGGCATGCCGAAGCAGACCACCTGGGCCACCGCCGGGTGGTCCATCAGGATCTCGTCGACCTCGCGCGGGCTGATCTTCTCGCCGCCGCGGTTGATGATCTCCTTCAGGCGCCCGGTGATCGAGACGTAGCCGTCGGCGTCCATCACGCCCTGATCGCCGGTGCGGAACCAGCCGTTCACGAAGGCTTCGGCATTGGCCTTGGGGTTGCTCTCGTAGCCCGCGGTGACGTTCGGGCCGCGGATGACGATCTCGCCGGTCTCGCCTCGCGCCAGCAGCGTGCCGTCCTCGGCCATGATGGCCACTTCCGGGCCGCCCGCCTGGCCCACGGTGCCCGGCTTGCGCACGGCCGGCGGCAGCGGGTTGGAGCACATCTGGTGGGTGGCCTCGGTCATGCCGTAGGCCTCGATCAGCGGCGCCTTGAACACTTCTTCCAGTTCGCGGATCACCTGCGGCGGGATCGAAGACGAAGACGAGCGCAGGAAGCGCAGCGGGTGACGCGCGATCACGTCCGCACTGCGCGACGCGCGGCCGAGAATGGCCTGGTGCATGGTCGGCACGGCGGTGTACCAGGTGGGCTTCGCTTCATCCATCCAGCCGAAGAACTTGAGCGCGTTGAAGCCCGGCGTGCAGAACACCTGCGAGCCGGCCGACAGTGGCGCCAGCACGCCGGCGATGAGGCCGTGGATGTGGAACAGCGGCATGATGTTCAGCCCGCAATCCTTGGCGGTGAACTGCAGCGTACGTGCGATGTGCGTCGCCGAAGCCGCCAGGTTGCCCTGCGACAGCGGGACGATCTTCGGCCGCGAGGTGGTGCCCGAGGTGTGCAGCACCATCGAGATGTCTTCCGGCTGGGCAAAGCCGCCATTCGCGGCGGGCTGGGCAGCCCGCGCTTCGCGAGGCTCGAGCGTGAAGCTGCCGGCGGGCTGGGCAGCGTCGAACACCAGATCGACCACCGGCACGCCCAGCTTCTGCGCAACCTCGACCGCCGGCGAGGTGCTGGCCCGCGCAACGATCAGCGCCTTCGCGTTCAGGTCGGCGAGGTAGAACTCGAATTCGTCGGCACGATAGGCCGGGTTCAGCGGCGCACTGGCCACGCCGCTGGCGCAGGCCATGAAGCAGGTGGCCATCTCGGGGCCGTTGTCGAGCACGATCGCCACGCGATCGTTGCGGCCGAGGCCGAGGCCGTTCAGCCGCGCCAGCGTGGACTCGATGAGGCGGCGCAACTCACCGTGGCTCAGCGCCGGGCGCCCGGGCGCGGAGACGGCGGCGGCGGACTCGGCGCCTTGCGCCAGCAGGTCCCTCAGGGTGCGCGACATGGATCTCCTCGAATCGATAAATGGCAAACGGCCGGCGTCGTCATTCGGCGTCAGCAGGGACAAGGGCGGGGAATGCCTAGCGCCCGATGACCGGCTGTTGGCCGGCACGATGCACAGGCCTCGATGCAGGCCCAGAGCGCAAGCGTGCTTTTTATAACGCGAACCCCAGCAGGGCACAATTCATGGTCTTCCCCACATCATGATGCACGCAACGGTCGCCGTCGCGAGCGCCGACGCGATGCCGCTTCCCTCGCCGACCCTGCTGATCGAGTTTCTCGTGCTCGGTGCCTGCACCGGCTTTCTCGCCGGCCTGCTGGGCATCGGCGGCGGCATGCTGATGGTGCCCTTCGTCACCTACATCATCTCGTCACGCGGCGTGGGTCCGGATCTGTCGGTCAAGATGGCCATCGCCACCTCGATGTCGACCATTCTGTTCACGTCGGTTTCCAGCCTGCGCGCGCACCACAAGCGCGGTGCAGTGCGCTGGGACCTGGTGCGCGGCATCGCACCGGGCATCGTGCTGGGCTCGCTGGCCGCAGGCGCCGGTGCCTTCGCGCTGATCAAGGGCGCCGTGCTGGCCGTGCTGTTCGCGCTGTTCGTCGGCTTCTCGGCCACGCAGATGCTGCTCGACCGCAAGCCGGCGCCTTCGCGCGGCATGCCGGGGCGGCTCGGCCAGGGCGCGGCGGGCGCCGGTATCGGCTTTCTCTCGGGACTGGTCGGTGCGGGCGGCGCCTTCGTATCGGTGCCGTTCATGACCTGGTGCAACGTACCGATCCACAACGCCGTCGCCACCAGCGCCGCACTGGGCTTTCCGATCGCGCTGGCCAGCACGGTCGGCTACGTGATCGGCGGCTGGAATCTGCCGACGGCCCTGCCCGGCTCGCTTGGCTACCTGTACCTGCCGGCGCTGGTGTGCATCGCCGCGGCCAGCGTGAGCACCGCGCCGCTGGGCGCCCGCGTCGCCCACAGCCTGGACGTCAAGCGCCTGAAGCGTGTGTTCGCGCTGATGCTCTACGCACTGGCGGCGTACATGGTCTGGAAGGGGCTGGCGGGCTGAGCCGCCGGGGGCGCGGAGGGCTACTCTGCCGAGAAGCGGATGCTGGCCAGCGTGACGTGGTTGCCGCCGCGCTTGCGTGCCTCGGTCAGTGCCGTCTCGGCAGCTTCGACCAGCGCATCCTGCGAGTGCGCGGTGTGCGGGAAGCTGGCCACACCCATCGATACGGTGAAGCCGAAGTTGCGCCCTTCGAGGACGACCATCTGCGTGGCGCACTGGCGCCGCAGCCCCTCCATGCGGGAATGCGCCGTGGCCAAGCCCACGCCGGACAGCAGCACGGCAAAGCGGCTCTCGTCGAGCCGGCAGGACGCGTCCATCGCCCGGGTGTTGCCGCGCAGCAGGCGGCCGAGCGCCTCGAGGATGCGGGTGCGCGCCGCCATGCCGAGCGCAGCCACGTCGGCACCGGGCGGGTCGAGCTCGATGGAGACGAGCGAAAACTCGCGGTGCTCGCGCGAGGACAGGTCGACCTCGCGGCGCAACTGGTCCTCGAAATGGATCTTCTGGTACAGGCCGGTGACGGTGTCGCGCAGGCTCTGGTCCTGCGTCTCGCGGCGCAGTGCCTCGGTGGCCTGCTGCTGCTGCTCGAGCTGGGCCAGCGCCAGCTGGAGCTTGGCATCGGCCTGGCGCTGCACGGTGAGCTCGGACCACAGGCTGCACAGCGCCAGCGGCGTGCCATCGGCCGAGCGCACCGGCACGCGGGCCACGCCGAACTCGCGCCGGGCGCCGGCAATGTCCAGCTTGTGCTCGGTCAACGCGCCGCGCGGCATGGCCATGGCCGCGTGCTCGGCGGTACGCAGCGCCGGCCACTGGGCGGCTTCCAGCCATTGGGCATCCGCGGTGCCGACCATGGCCTCGGGCGAGGCGCCGAACAACGCAGCCATGCGACCATTGACATAGCGGTACTGCAGCGAGGCGGCGTCCTTCACCGCAAAGCACAGGTCGAAGCGTTCGACCAGTTCGAGCAGCGCACCCGCCAGGGCATCGCCTCCGATCGGCCATGCCGCGGCGCGTCCGGCATCGGACTCGGACGGCGACACGGTCGTCGACGGTGCAGCTTCGCTCATGGATGCTCTCTCAAGCGTGACCCGCAGGTTCGGGCCCGCCCCAACAATCTTGTTCTCGGAGGCTGCGCTTTGCAAGGACGACGGCCCTTCGCAGACGCCCACGCACCCCCTAGGTTCGAGTCGATCATAGCGGCGGGCTCGCGGGCGGCACCGCTCGAATGGGGGGTGAACATGGGCTCAGATCGCCTCGAACAGCTGTTGCGCGCCACGGCTGTAGAGCTCGGTCAGCCGCTCGAAGGCTGCCAGCAGCGCTTCGCTGTCGGCGGCGATCACCTCGCGCCCCGCGGCGGTGTGCGCACTGCGCAGGCCGCCGGCCAGGCGCCGCCAGAGGTCGACGGCCCGGGCCAGTTCCTCGCGGATCAGCGGTGTGCTCAGCGGTGAACGCTCGAGTTCGCCCAGCGTCGCCTCGAAGGCCTGCATGCTGCGCGCGGCCTCCTCGGCCACGGACTGGGCGGCGGCGCTGTCGAACAGCGTGCTCAGCAGGGCCTGCTTGGCCAGGCGCTGCGACAGCATGCGCTGGCGCCCGGCACGGTTGACGATCGCCAGCGTGGTCGACGGGCTGGCCGCTTCGAGCGCCGCCGTCAGCGCCTCCGCCGAGGCCAGCAGGTTCTCGGCCGCCTCGTCGATCTGCGCCAGCACCGCCGCTTCGTCGCCGGCACCCAGCAGCGGCGCCAGGGCGCGCCAGCCCTGGGCAACGGCGTCGAGCAGGTCGCCGAAGGTCTCGCGCGACACCGTGCGTCCGAGCTGAGCCAGGTTCTCGTTGGCGCGTACAACCGACTCGTCGAGCCCGCGCTGTACCGCCTCGACGCCCAAGCCAGCACCCTCGCCGGCGCGTCGCAGCGCCCACAGCTTGACGATGCGCTGCGACAGCATGCGCAGCTGGCCGGCGCGGTTGATGGCCTCGGCGTCCCGCGCAGCATCGATCACCCGGCGCGACACCAGCCCGACACGCTGCTGGTCCTGCATCGAGGCGCGGCGCAGCAGGCGGAAGGCCTCGTCCTCAGAGACCTGTAGCGAGCGCATCAGGATGCCCTTGGCGCGGTCGACCAGCTTGCGCTCCTCGAAGCGGTGCGCCAGCTCGTCGTGCGCATTGCGCAGCGCCGCCTCGCGCTCGAAGCGCGCCCGTGCCAGCTGCAGCAGCGGGCGCAGTCGCGCTGGTGCGTAGCCGTTGACCACGTAGGCATGCACGCCGCTTCGAAGCGCCTCGTCGAGCGTGGCCGCTTCGGCATCGCTGGTGAACAGCAGCACCGGCAGCGGCGCGTGTTGCTGCAGCGCCTCGAAGGCCTTGAGCAGTCCGCTGGCCGGGTACGGGTCCCAGGCCAGCACCGCCTGGCAATGGCTGCGCACGGCGTCGCGCAGCAGCGTGCCGGCCGCACTGCGCCCGACCACTTGGACGCCGAACGCCGACAGATCGGCCTCGATGGCGGGCGCGTCGGGCGTGGACAGGAGCAGGACGGAGGTGGGCATCGGCGGCAGGGTGTCGATCGATCCAAGCATACGCGGTGGGCGCCATGGCCTCCGCCGTCGCAGTCACTGCACCAGGTTGCCATACTGCAACGCACCAAGCTGGGGCTGTTCGGGCCTGCAGCGCGGTGCCATCGGGTGGCGACACGAGCTGTCCGTGATCGCGAAGAGCGAGCGCTGGCGCGGCCTGGCGCCCGATCGACCGACTGCACAAGGAGCCCTGGCCCACCGCTTGCATCAAGCAGCGCGGGTGTAACGACGCACCCGGCCTGCCCCGATACCGCGGGCCGCGCACACGCTGAAGTGTGCGGTGATGTATCTCCGTCCCTCCGGCATCGCCGGTGGGGCCGCATGGAGCCCGTCATGAGCGTCGCCCGCCCTCTCCTTGTCCCTTCCTCCAGCACCCATGCGTTCCGCGCCTCGGCACGCCGGTCGAGGCTGCTCGCGTCCTTTCGCTCTGTCGACTTCTTTGCGATCCGGACGATCAGCGGTGCCATGAGCCCGATCGTCCAGGCGGGGTCGCAGATCCGCTTCACGCGAACGTGGGCCGAGTGCAACGGGCGCACGCGCCGCCGGCCTTCGTTGCCGCGATCACGCTGCGCACGAGATTGCCCCGGGCGCAGCGAAATCTTCGTCGACCTCATGCAAGCCGCGCCGGCTGCCATGGAAGGTCTCCACCTCGACGCTGATGGCGCCATTCTCGATGGCCGCCGTGGCACCCCTCTTGCTATCAACGCCCCTCGGAGGCATGCATGAAGAAGATGAAACTCGTGATGGTCGGCAACGGCATGGCCGGTGTCCGAACCCTCGAGGAGCTGCTGAAGATCGCACCCGACCTGTACGACATCACGGTCTTCGGCGCCGAGCCTCATCCGAACTACAACCGCATCCTGCTCAGCCCGGTACTGGCCGGTGAACAGACGATCGACGAGATCATCCTCAACCCGCTGTCGTGGTACGAGGAACATGGCATCCGCCTGCACCTGGGCAAGAAGGTGATCGAGGTGGACCGTCGCCGCCGCATCGTTCGCGCTGCCGACGGTACCGAGGAAGCGTACGACCGGCTGCTGATCGCCACCGGCTCCAACCCGTTCATCCTGCCGGTGCCGGGCAAGGACCTGACCGGCGTGATCGCCTACCGCGACATCGCCGACACCAACACGATGATCGAGACGGCGAAGACGCACAAGCATGCCGTCGTCATCGGTGGTGGGCTGCTCGGGCTCGAGGCCGCCAACGGCCTGATGCTGCGCGGCATGCAGGTCACGGTGGTGCACATCATGCCGTGGCTGATGGAGCGCCAGCTCGACGACACCGCTGGCCGCCTGCTGCAGAAGTCGCTCGAGGACCGCGGCCTGAAGTTCATGATCGGCGCGCAGACGCAGGAACTGCTCGGCAACGATGACGGCCGTGTCCGCGCGGTCCGGTTCAAGGACGGCAACGAGATCCCGGCCGACCTGGTGGTGATGGCCGCAGGCATCCGCCCGAACACGGAGCTGGCGCTGAAGATCGGCCTGCACTGCTTCAACGACGGTCGCGGCGGCATCGTCGTCAGCGACACCATGCAGACCGTCACCGACCCGCGCATCTACGCGGTCGGCGAATGTGCCACGCACCGCGGCATCGCCTACGGCCTGGTGGCGCCCCTCTTCGAGCAGGGCAAGGTGTGCGCCACGCACCTGGCCGAGTTCGGCATCGGCCGCTACACCGGCAGCCAGACCAGCACCAAGCTGAAGGTCACCGGCATCGACCTGTTCTCCGCCGGCAACTTCACCGGCGGGCCGGAGTACGAGGAGATCGTGATGAGCGATCCCTTCGGCGGCGTCTACAAGAAGCTGGTGATCAAGGACGACAAGCTGGTCGGCGCCTGCCTGTACGGCGACACCGTCGACGGCAGCTGGTACTTCAAGCTGCTGCGCGAAGGCCGCAAGATCGCCGACATCCGCGACAAGCTGATGTTCGGCGAGAGCAACATCGGCGACGTCGGCCACGAGGGCCACCACAAGGCCGCCGCGATGGCCGACAGCGACGAGGTCTGCGGCTGCAACGGCGTCAACAAGGGCACGATCTGCAAGGCCATCAAGGACAAGGGCCTGTTCACGCTCGACGAGGTGCGCAAGCAGACCAAGGCGAGCGCGAGCTGCGGCTCCTGCACGGGTCTGGTCGAACAGCTGCTGATGTTCACCGCCGGCGGCGACTACTCCAAGGCGCCGACCAAGAAGGCGATGTGCGGCTGCACCGACGCCAGCCACCAGGAAACGCGCGAGGCGATCAAGGCCGACCACCTGCTGACCATCGACAGCGTCTACAAGCGCCTCGGCTGGCGCACGCCGAATGGCTGCGCCTCGTGCCGGCCGGCGATCAACTACTACCTGATCAGCACCTGGCCCAAGGAGGCCAAGGACGACCCGCAGAGCCGCTACATCAACGAGCGCAGCCACGCCAACATCCAGAAGGATGGAACCTACTCGGTGATCCCGCGCATGTGGGGCGGCGAGACCACCGCCGACGAACTGCGCCGCATCGCCGACGCGGTCGACAAGTACAAGATCCCGACCGTCAAGGTCACCGGCGGCCAGCGCATCGACCTGCTCGGCGTGAAGAAGGAAGACCTGGTCCATGTCTGGAAGGACATCGGCATGGCCTCCGGCCATGCGTACGCCAAGGCACTGCGCACGGTGAAGACCTGCGTCGGCTCCGAGTGGTGCCGCTTCGGCACGCAGGACAGCACGCAGATGGGCAAGGACCTGGAGCGGGCCCTCTGGCGCATGTACGCGCCGCACAAGGTCAAGCTGGCCGTCAGCGGCTGCCCGCGCAATTGCGCCGAGGCCGGCATCAAGGACGTCGGCGTGATCGGCGTCGACTCCGGCTGGGAGATCTACGTCGCCGGCAATGGCGGCATCAAGACCGAGGTGGCGCAGTTCCTCTGCAAGCTGAAGACCCCCGAGGAAGTGCTGGAGTACAGCGGCGCCTTCCTCCAGCTCTACCGCGAGGAGGGCTGGTACCTGGAGCGCACCTGCCACTACGTCAGCCGCGTCGGGCTGGACCACGTGAAGAAGAAGATCCTCGATGACGCCCCTGGCCGCCAGGCGCTGTGGGAGCGGCTGCAGTTCAGCCTCGACGGCGAGCCCGACCCGTGGTTCGAGTTCGACAAGGCCGCGGTCGACACGCGCCAGTTCACGCCCGTGGGAGCGCTCTGATGGCGCAGTGGAAATCGATCTGCCGCATCGACGAGATCCCGGTGCTCGGCGCACGCCGCGTCGCACGCGCCAACGGCCCCGAGGTGGCGGTGTTCCGCAACGCCGAGGACAAGGTGTTCGCGCTGCTCGACCGCTGCCCGCACAAGGGCGGGCCGCTGAGCCAGGGCATCGTGTTCGGCGAGAGCGTGGCCTGCCCGCTGCACAACTGGACCATCGGCCTCGCCGACGGCTGCGCGAAAGCGCCGGACGAAGGCTGCACGCCGCGCTTCAGCGTCCAGGTCGAGAACGGCCAGGTGTCGCTGGACCTGGACGAGCTGAACTCGATTGCGCTCGACACCACGCAACAGGCAGCCTGAGGTGACCGAGACCCGCTCCACCTGCCCGTACTGCGGTGTGGGCTGCGGCGTGATCATCGAGTCGCAGGGCCGGCAGATCACCGGCGTGCGTGGCGACCCCGACCACCCGGCCAACTTCGGCCGGCTGTGCAGCAAGGGCAGCACGCTGCACCTGACCGCCAGCGCGGCGGTGACGCTGCAGACGCGGCTGCTGCACCCGATGCGGCGCACGCAGCGCGGCGCCGAGCCGGATCGCCTCGGCTGGGACGGCGCGCTCGACCTGGCGGCCGACCGCTTCGCCGCCATCGTGCGCGAGCACGGGCCGGACGCGGTCGGCTTCTACCTCTCCGGTCAGTTGCTGACCGAGGACTACTACGTCTTCAACAAGCTGGCCAAGGGCTTGCTCGGCACCAACAACCTCGACACCAACTCGCGGCTGTGCATGAGCTCGGCGGTGTCGGGCTACAAGGCGACGCTGGGTGCCGACGCACCACCAGCCTGCTTCGACGACCTGGGCCTGGCCCACACCCTCTTCATCGCCGGCTCGAATGCCGCCTTCGCGCACCCCATCCTGTTCCGCCGCATCGAAGACGCCAAGCGCGCGAACCCGGCGCTGCGCCTGATCGTCGTCGACCCGCGCCGCACCGAGACCGCCGAGGCCGCCGACCTGTTCCTGCAGATCCTGCCGGGCACCGACGTCGCGCTCTTCAACGGCCTGCTGCACCTGATGCTGTGGGAAGGCCTCGTCGACCATGCGTACATCGCCGTGCACACCAGTGGCTTCGAGGCGCTGCGCGACCGGGTGCGCGAGTTCACGCCGAAGGAGACGGCTGTGCTGTGCGGCATCGCCGAGGCCGACCTGGTCACCGCGGCGCGCTGGTTCGCCGGGCTGGATGGCGGCGGCATCGGCGGTGCCGGCGTGCGCCGGCCGACGCTGTCGCTGTACTGCCAGGGCCTCAACCAGAGCGCCAACGGCACGGCGAAGAACGCCGCGCTGATCAACCTGCACCTGGCCACCGGGCAGATCGGCAAGCCGGGTGCCGGCCCGTTCTCTCTGACCGGCCAGCCCAACGCGATGGGCGGGCGCGAGGTCGGCGGCCTGGCCAACCTGCTACCGGCCCACCGCGACATGGGCAATGCGGAACACCGCGCCGAAGTGGCGCGGCTGTGGGGCGTGGACGACGTGCCCGCTGCTCCCGGAAAAACCGCGGTGGAGATGTTCGAGGCCGCCGCCGACGGGCAGATCAAGGCGCTGTGGATCGCGTGCACGAACCCGGCCCAGTCGCTGCCCGACCAGGCCACCGTGCGGCGAGCGCTCGAGCGTGCCGAGTTCGTCGTCGTGCAGGAAGCCTTCGCGACCACCGCCACCTGCCAGTTCGCCGACCTGCTGCTGCCAGCCAGCACCTGGGGCGAGAAGGATGGCACCGTCACCAACAGCGAGCGCCGCATCAGCCGCGTGCGCCCCGCGGTCTGGGCCGCCGGCGAAGCCCGCCACGACTGGGCCATCGCCACCGCCTTCGCGCAGCGGCTCGAAGCGCGGCTGCGCCCGGAGCGGCCGACGCTGTTCGCCTACGCCACGCCGGAGTCGGTGTGGAACGAACACCGCGAGACCACGCGCGGCCGCGACCTCGACATCACCGGTCTGAGCTACCCGCAGCTGGAGGCGGCGCCGCAGCAATGGCCCTTCCCGGCCGGTGCCCACACCGGCCGTGTGCGCCTGTACGAAGACGGCGTGTTCCCCACCGCCGACGGCCGCGCCCGCTTCGCCGACACCCGCCACGTGCCGCTGGCCGAGCCACGCGATGCGCGCTACCCGTTCTCGCTGAACACCGGCCGGCTGCGCGACCAGTGGCATGGCATGAGCCGCACCGGCACGGTGGGTCGGCTGTTCGGCCATGTCGCCGAGCCGGCGATCGAGATGCACGGGCAGGACATGGCGCGGCTGAAGCTGGCCGAGGGCGACCTGGTGCACGTCACCTCGCGCCGCGGCTCGCTGGTGCTGCCGGCACGCAGCAGCGCGCAGCTGGCACCGGCGCAGAGTTTCATCGCCATGCACTGGGGCGAGGAGTACCTGTCCGGCAGGGGCGGCACCGGCACACGATTGACCGGCGTCAACGCGCTGACGGTCCCGGCGTTCTGCCCCAGCTCGAAACAACCCGAGCTGAAGCATGCGGCGGTGAAGATCCTCAAGGCCGAGCTGCCCTGGCGACTGCTGGCCATGGCCTGGCTGCCAGAGGACGAATCGCTGCGTGTGCAGTCGCGGCTGCGTGCACTGATGGGCGCGTTCGCCTTTGCCAGCGCCGTGCCCTTCGGCCGCGAGCGCAGCGGTGTGCTGTTTCGCGCCGCGGCCTACGAGCCGGCACCGGGCGAACTGCTGGCGCAGATCGAGGCGGTGCTCGGCCTGGACCGCCCCGGCGTGCTGCGTTATGCCGATCGGCGCCGCGGCCAGCACCGCTGCATGAAGCTCGACACCGCAGGCAGCGGCGAGGCTCGGCTCGAAGCCTTCCTGCTCGCCGGCGACACCAGCGCCGAGGCCTGGGTGCTGCCACTGCTTCGCGACGGTGCCGATGCACGAGCCTTCGGCCGTGCGCTGCTGCAGCCCGGTGCGCGGGCACCGGTGTCACTGCCCGAACGCGGGCGTCAGGTGTGCAGTTGTTTCGACGTCGCCGAAGTGGCGATACACGAGACGCTGTCACATTGCAGCGGCACGCCCGATGCGCAACTGGCACAACTCCAAACCGAGCTCCGATGCGGCACCAACTGCGGGTCCTGCATCCCTGAACTCAAGCGCATGGTTCGACTCCGACAGCAGGCGGCATGAAGCTTGCGGAACAGGAAGCGGAGACGAACATGACCATCGCCCACTACATCAAGGAGATCGGCCGCGGCAAGGAAGGCGCCCGTGCCTTGACGCAGGATCAGGCGCACGACCTGATGAGCCAGGTGCTCGACGGCCAGGTGACCGACCTGGAGATCGGCGCCTTCGCGATCGCGATGCGCATCAAGGGCGAAACGGTCGATGAACTGGCCGGCTTCCTGCGCGCCGCGCACGACCGCTGCATCCCGCTGCACCCCACCCAGGCCGCCGTGGTGCTGCCGTCCTACAACGGCGCGCGCAAGCTGCCCAACCTGACCGCGCTGCTGGCGCTGCTGCTGGCGCAGGAAGGCGTGCCGGTGCTGGTGCACGGCCCCGAACACGACCCTGGCCGCGTGACCACCGCCGAGATCTTCCAGACCCTGGGCCTGCCCTGCGCCAGCGACGTGGGTGACATCCACGCCGCCTGGCAGCGCCGCGAGCCGGTGTTCATGCGCACCGAGGCGCTGTGCCCGCCGCTGGCGAAGCTGCTCGAGGCGCGCCGTGTCATCGGCCTGCGCAACCCGGCGCACACCGTCGCCAAGCTGCTGACGCCCTGCCTGCAGACGCCTTCGCTGCGGGTGGTGAACTACACGCACCCGGAGTACGGCCAGACGCTCACGCAGTTTCTCGCGCAGACCCAGGCCGACGCGATGCTGATGCGCGGCACCGAGGGCGAGCCGGTGGCCGACCCGCGCCGCCTGCCGCGGCTCGATGTGTTCATCGGCGGGCAGCTGCGTGCCGACCTGTCGCGTGCCGCGCAGGAAGGCGTGCTGACCGAACTGCCGGTGCTGCCGCGCAGCAACGACGCCGCCACCACCGCGCTGTACATCCAGTCGGTGGTCAGCGGCGAGAAGCCGGCGCCGGCGCCGCTGGCGCAGCAGGTCGACGCGATCGTCGCTGCCCTGGCGGCGATCCAGCACGGTCTGCCCCAGGAGAAGACCGCATGAGTTCCGGTTCCGTCACGCTGGTGGGCGCGGGCCCGGGCGACCCCGAGCTGCTGACGCTGAAGGCCGTCCGCGCGATCCGCCGCGCCACCGTGCTGATGGTCGACGACCTGGTCGGCGACGGCGTGCTGCGCTTTGCACGGCGCTCGGCGCGCATCGTCCACGTCGGCAAGCGAGGCGGCTGTGCGAGCACACCGCAGGCCTTCATCGAGAAGCTGATGGCCGCCGAAGCGGGCAAGGGCGAACGTGTCGTGCGCCTGAAGGGCGGCGACCCCTTCGTCTTCGGCCGCGGCGGCGAGGAGGCCGAGCACCTGCGCGCGCAGGGCATCGCCGTCGAGGTGGTCAACGGCATCACCGCTGGCCTGGCCGCCACCACGGCGCTGGGCGTGCCGCTGACGCACCGCGCCCACGCCCACGGCGTGATGCTGGTCACCGGCCATGCCCGTGGCGAAGACGCGTCGCTGCACTGGCCGACGCTGGCCGCCGCGGCGGCGCAGGGACTGACGCTGGTGATCTACATGGGCGTGTCGACGGTGACCGAGCTGCAGGCCGGGCTGCTCGCCGCGCTGCCCGCGCACACGCCGGTGGCGGTGGTGCAGCACGCCAGCCTGCCGCAGCAGCGCCAGGCGGTCGGCACGCTCGCCGGCCTGGCCGCTCTGGTGCGCGAGCACGGGCTGGGCAGCCCGGCTGTCATCGTGGTCGGCGACGTGCTGCGTGGACTGTGTCACGCCGGTATCGATCAGCCCGCGGTGACGCAACGGATGCAACAAGAACGCGCCGCCTGAGACCGTGTCGGGCCCGTATCATCCCGCGCGACCAGGGAGGCGCACGCAGATGCAGGAACTCGACAAACTCAATCAGCTGACCGAATCGCACGGCAGCTTGCAGCCGGGCAAGGGCCTGATCTCGGGCGTGATCGCGCTGTCGCTGGCGATCCTGTGTTTCCTGGGCGTGCTCGCCTTCCACTTCCCCGAGTACCTGACCACGCCGCAGCTGCGCCAGTCGTACAACGTCGAGGTGCTGCGGGTGGTCATGTTCGTGGCGATGGTGATCGCCGGCGGCATCGCGCTGGTCAACATCATCTTCGGCCGCGCCCGCTGGCTGGCCGCCGCCGCCTTCGTGCTGGTGGCGCTGACCGCGCTGCTCGGCGGCCACAAGGTGCCGGTCAACGACTTCGCCGACAACACGCCCTACATCGGCCTGGACTGGTTCATCCTCGACCTGCTCGGCTCCTCGCTGATCTTCATCTTCATCGAGAAGCTGTTCGCGCTGCGCAAGAACCAGCCGGTGTTCCGTGCCGAGTGGCAGACCGACTTCCACCACTTCATCGTCAACCACATGGTGGTCGGCTTCGTGCTGCTGGCGACCAACCTGCTGGTGCACAAGCTGTTCGGCTGGGCGGCCAAGGACGGCATCCGCTTCTGGGTGCAGGACCTGAACTTCTTCGTCGCGCTGTTCCTGATCGTGCTGGTGGCCGACCTGGTGCAGTACTGGACGCACCGCGCGTACCACGAGGTGCCGCTGCTGTGGCGCCTGCATGCGGTGCACCACAGCGCCAAGCACATGGACTGGCTGGCCGGCTCGCGGCAGCACATCGTCGAGCTGCTGATCACGCGCACGCTGGTGCTGGCGCCGATCTACGTGCTGGGCTTCAGCAAGGAAGTGATCGATGCCTACATCGTGATCGTCGGCTTCCAGGCGGTGTTCAACCATGCCAACGTGAGCGTGCGGCTCGGGCCACTGCGCTACCTGATCGTCACGCCCAACTTCCACCACTGGCACCACTCGCAGGACGACGAGGCGATCGACCGCAACTACGCGGCGCACTTCGCCTTCCTCGACCACCTGTTCGGCACCGCGGTGCAGTCCGACCGCAAGTGGCCGGACCGCTACGGCGTGCAGGGCGACTACGTGCCTGACGGCTTCCTCAGGCAGCTGGCCTTCCCCTTCGTCTGGAAGAAGACCTGAGAGTCTTTCTCTCGCTGCTTGTCTGAGCGGGAACGGGCCGGCGCGGCACTCTGCGCCGCTCATGTCCCCCGCCGCTGGCCTTCGGCCAGCGGCTCCTCCTTTACTTCGCTCTGCAGAGCGCCCCACCAGCCCGTTCCTGCACCACGCGCGGCATGCCAAGACGCGCGTGCCACCAACGGTGCTGGCCCAGGGCGCTGGGTGGCCGATGGAGCGAAGTAAAGGAGGAGGCCTGGGCGCAGCCCTGGCCGGGGGACATGAGCGGAATCGGCCACCCAGTGGCATGGGCTCGCTCAGCGCTCAGTGATAACCCACCCCATCGCCAGCTTGCCGCCGCCTCCCCATTGACCTACATTAATATTCATTGACCGATCGGTCAATGAATTGGTCAACACGATCCCGAGGTGCCGATGGCCGACGATGCCGCTCCCGTGCTGAGCCACCGCGACGGCGCGGTGCAGACCCTGACGCTGAACCGCCCGCAGGCGCTGAACAGCTTCAACGGGGAAATGCACGATGCCTTGACCGCCGGCCTCAAGGCCGCCGCGGCCGACCCGCAGGTTCGCTGCGTCGTCATCACGGGCGCAGGCCGCGGCTTCTGCGCCGGGCAGGACCTGTCCGACCCGGCCATCGCGCCCGACCTCACGCCCGGCGCCGAGCCGCGCGACATCGGCAACCTGATCGAGGCACGCTACAAGCCGCTGGCGATGCTGATCCACCACTTCCCGGTGCCGGTGATCGCCGCGGTCAACGGCGTGGCCGCCGGCGCCGGCGCCAACCTGGCGCTGAACTGCGACATCGTGCTGGCCGCGCGCTCGGCCAGCTTCATCCAGGCCTTCTCGAAGATCGGCCTGGTGCCCGACTGCGGTGGCACCTGGTTGCTGCCGCGCCTGGTCGGCCGCGCCAATGCGATGGCGCTGGCGCTGCTGGGCGACAAGTGCAGCGCCGAAGAGGCGCAGCGCATCGGCATGATCTGGCGCTGCATCGACGACGCGGTGCTGGCTGCAGAGACGAAGGCTCTGGCCGAGCGCCTGGCCGCGATGCCGAGCAAGGCGCTGGCCGAGACGCGCCGCGCCTTCTCGGCCGCCGATCACATGGACCTATCGACTGCGCTGAGCATGGAGGGCGAGGTGCAGCGCCGGCTCGGCATGAGCCACGACTACCTCGAAGGCGTGTCGGCCTTCTTCGCCAAGCGCGCGCCGACGTTCAAGGACCGCTGAGCCGATGAAGGACACCAGCTACAGCGACGCGCAGCACCTTGCCGAGCGCGTGCGCGACACCATGTTCGCCACCGACAAGGCAGCCCACGCCCTCGGCATGGCGGTGGCCTCCATTTCGCCCGGCCACGCCAGCGTGACGATGACGGTGCGCGAGGACATGCTCAACGGCTTCGGCAGCTGCCAGGGCGGCCTGATCGCCACGCTGGCCGACATGGCCTTCGCCTACGCCTGCAACTCGTACAACGAGATGACCGTCGCCTCGGGCTTCGACGTCGACCTGCTCGGGCCGGGCCGGCTCGGCGACACGCTCACCGCCAGCGGCCGCGTGGTCTCGCAGGGCTCGCGCATGGGCGTCTACGACATCGAGGTGACCAACCAGGGCGGCGAGCGCATCGCGGTGTTCCGTGGCCGTTCGTACCGCATGAAGGGCAAGCAGGTCGTCACGACCTGAGCAGCCTCGAGGAGACAAGCACCCATGCCCGTCAAGCACCCTGCCCCCGGCGATCTCGAGCCCATCGAGACCGCCAGCCGCGATGAACTGCAGGCGCTGCAGCTGCAGCGGCTGAAGTGGTCGCTGCGCCACGCCTACGACAACGTGGCGCACTACCGCCGCGCTTTCGACGCCAAGGGCGTGCACCCGGACGACCTGAAGTCGCTGGCCGATCTCTCGAAGTTCCCCTTCACCACCAAGAAGGAACTGCGCGAGAACTACCCCTTCGGCATGTTCGCCGTGCCGCGCGAGCAGGTGGTGCGCGTGCATGCCTCGTCCGGCACGACCGGCAAGCCGACAGTGGTCGGCTACACGCAGGGCGACATCGATCGCTGGGCCGATCTGGTGGCGCGATCGATCCGCGCCTCAGGTGGCCGCCGCGGCGACATGGTCCACGTCGCCTACGGCTACGGCCTGTTCACCGGCGGGCTGGGCGCGCACTACGGCGCCGAGAGGCTCGGCTGCACGGTGATCCCGATGTCCGGCGGTCAGACCGAGAAGCAGGTGCAGCTGATCGTCGACTTCAAGCCCGACATCATCATGGTCACGCCCAGCTACATGCAGGTGATCATCGAGGAGTTCCGCCGCCAGGCGCTGGACCCGCGCGAGATGTCGGTGAAGGTCGGCATCTTCGGCGCCGAGCCCTGGACCGAGGCGATGCGCCGCGACATCGAGGCGGCGGCCGGTATCGACGCCGTCGACATCTACGGCCTGTCGGAGGTGATGGGCCCGGGCGTGGCCAACGAGTGCATTGAGGCCAAGGACGGCCCAGTGATCTGGGAGGACCACTTCTACCCCGAGATCATCGACCCCGACACCGGCGAGGTGCTGCCCGACGGCTCGGAAGGCGAACTGGTCTTCACCACGCTGACCAAGGAAGCGCTGCCGGTGGTGCGCTACCGCACGCGGGACCTGACGCGCCTCTTGCCGCCCACCGCGCGCAGCATGCGCCGCATCGGCAAGATCGTCGGCCGCAGCGACGACATGCTGATCATCCGCGGCGTCAACGTGTTCCCGACGCAGATCGAGGAACTGATCCTGCAGAACGACAGGCTCAGTGGCCAGTACCAGCTGGTCGTGACGCGCAACGGCCACCTCGACCACGTGACGGTGCGCTGCGAGGTGCGCCCCGAAGCCGGCGCCGCGGGCACCGCCGACCGGCGCGAACTCGGCGAATGGCTGCAGCACCGCATCAAGACGCTGGTGGGCGTGAGCGCGGAGGTCGAGGTCGGCCTGCCCGACTCCATCGAGCGCACGCTAGTCGGCAAGGCGCGCCGCGTGATTGACCAGCGCCCCAAGGGATAAGGAGCAAAGCATGTACACCCAAGCCATGGACACCCTGGCCCGCGAGGCCAAGGGCCAGGTGCAGGCGGTCAAGTCGCCCGAGGAACTGGCACGCGAGGCCGCCTTCGAGGCGCGCATCGACGCCGGCGAGTTCATCGAGGCGAAGGACTGGATGCCCGAGCACTACCGCAAGACGCTGGTGCGGCAGATCAGCCAGCACGCGCACTCCGAGATCGTCGGCATGCTGCCCGAGGGCAACTGGATCACCCGCGCGCCGACGCTCAAGCGCAAGGCCATCCTGCTGGCCAAGGTGCAGGACGAAGGCGGCCACGGCCTGTACCTGTACGCCGCGGCCGAGACGCTGGGCGTGTCGCGCGACGAGCTGCTCGACGCGCTGCACAGCGGCCGCGCCAAGTACAGCTCGATCTTCAACTACCCGACGCTGACCTGGGCCGACGTCGGCGTGATCGGCTGGCTGGTCGACGGCGCGGCGATCATGAACCAGGTGCCGCTGTGCCGTTGCTCCTACGGCCCCTATGCCCGCGCCATGGTGCGGGTGTGCAAGGAGGAGTCATTCCACCAGCGCCAGGGCTTCGACGCGCTGAACGTGATGATGACGCAGGGCACCGAGGCGCAGCGCGCGATGGTGCAGGACGCGGTGAACCGCTGGTGGTGGCCCAGCCTGATGATGTTCGGCCCGCCGGATTCGGAATCCACCCACAGCACGCAGTCGATGCGCTGGGGCATCAAGCGCAACAGCAACGACGAACTGCGCCAGAAGTTCGTCGACGCCACCGTCGAGCAGGCCAGGGTGCTGGGCGTCACCCTGCCCGACCCCGATCTGCGCTGGAACGAAGAGCGCAAGTCGTACGACTTCGGCGCGATCGACTGGAGCGAGTTCTGGAACGTCGTCAACGGCCACGGCCCCTGCAACCGCGAGCGCCTGGCCGCACGCGTCAAGGCCTGGGATGACGGCGCCTGGGTGCGCGAAGCTGCGTTGGCGCACGAACGCAAGAAGCAACTCAAGGCAAAGGCGGCATGAGATGAGCACGAAGAACGAGTGGCCCCTGTGGGAAGTGTTCGTGCGCAGCAAGAGCGGGCTGGACCACAAGCACTGCGGCAGCCTGCACGCGAGCGACCCGGCAATGGCGCTGCAGATGGCGCGCGACGTCTATACGCGCCGCCAGGAAGGCGCGAGCGTGTGGGTGGTGCGCTCCGACCAGATCGTCGCCAGCGACCCGGACACCAAGGACATGTTCTTCGGGCCGGCCGAAGACAAGGTCTACCGCCACCCGACCTTCTACCAGCTGCCCGCCGACGTGGACCACATGTGATGGATGCGAAGACCGAGTACGTTCTCCGCATCGCGGACGCCTGCCTGATCCACGGCCAGCGCCTGGCCGAGTGGTGCGGCCACGCGCCGGTGCTGGAAGAAGACATCGCGCTGACCAACGTCGCGCTCGACCACATCGGCCAGGCGCGTGCACTGCTGACGCTGGCCGCCGAGCTGGAAGGCCGTGGCCGCGATGAAGACGCGCTGGCATTCCTGCGCGAGGAGCGCGACTACCGCAACCCGACCCTGCTCGAGCTGCCGACCGGCGACTTCGCGCACACCGTGCTGCGCGCCTTCCTGTGGGCCAGCTTCATGAAGCTGCTGTGTCAGGCACTGGCCTCGTCGACGAATGCGCAGCTGGCCGCCATCGCCGCCAAGTCGCTGAAGGAGGTGCGCTACCACCAGCAGCATGCCGGCGACTGGGTGGTGCGGCTGGGCGACGGCAGCGAGGAGTCGATGCGCCGCATGCGCGAGGCGCTCGCCCAGCTGTGGCCCTACACCGCCGAGTGGTTCGTCGACGATGCCGTCGACGCGCAGGCGCAGGCCAGCGGTCTGGGGCCGGCCTGGGGTTCGCTGAAGAACGCCTGGATGGCGGAGGTGCAGACGGTGTTCGGCGAGGCGGGCCTGGTGCCGCTGGCCGACACCCCCTTCCGCTCCACCGGCAAGCGCGGCGTGCACAGCGAGCACATGGGCTTCCTGCTCGCCGAGATGCAGACGCTGCCGCGCGCCTTCCCCGGGGCGGTGTGGTGAACAACGCGCAGGCCTGGGCGACGCTGGCGATGGTGCCGGACCCCGAGGTGCCGGTGCTGTCGGTGGTCGACCTGGGCATCGTGCGCACGCTCGATGTCGCTGACGACGACGCGGTGAGCGTGACGCTGACGCCGACTTACTCCGGCTGCCCGGCCACCGAGGTCATCCACGACTCAGTGGTGCAGGCCCTGCGTGCCGCCGGCGCGCGCACGGTGACGGTGACGACGCGGCTCGACCCGGCCTGGACCAGCGACTGGATTTCGCCCGAGGCCGCCGAGAAGCTGCGTGCCTACGGCATCGCGCCGCCGCACCTCAAGGCGGCTGACGCGCAGCCGCTGCGCTTCCACCCGAAAGGCATCGCCTGCCCGCGCTGCGCGAGTGCCAACACGCAGCGCCTGTCGGCCTTCGGCTCCACCGCCTGCAAGGCGCTGTACCGCTGCCTGGACTGCCTGGAACCGTTCGAACACTTCAAGCCGATCTGATGCCATGAGCCTCCAGTTCCATTCGCTGCCGGTCAAGAGCGTGTCGCGCGACGCCGATGCCCTGGTCGTCGGCTTCGGCGTGCCCGACTCGCTGCGCGAGACCTTTGCCTACACGCCCGGTCAGTACCTGACGCTGCGCACCGAGCTGAATGGTCAGGACCTGCGCCGCTCCTACTCGATCTGCAGCGGGCTGGACGACGGCGCGCTGCGCGTGGGCATCCGGCTGCTGCCCGGCGGGCAGTTCTCCGGCTGGGCGGCGGAACACCTGCGCGAGGGCCAGTCGCTGCAAGTGATGCCGCCGCAAGGCCGCTTCACGATCGCCCCCGACGCGGCGAAGCAGCGCCACTTGCTGTTCATCGCCGCCGGCAGCGGCATCACGCCGATGCTGTCGCTGATCAAGACGCTGCTCGGCCGCGAGCCGCAGGCGCGCTGCACGCTGGTCTACGGCAACCGGCGCGTCGCGACGATGATGTTCAAGGAAGAGCTGGAAGACCTGAAGGACCGCTACCTGCAGCGCTTCGTGCTGCTGCCGGTGTTCTCGCGCGAGGCGCAGGACGCGCCGCTGTTCAACGGCCGGCTCGACGAGCCACGCATCGCCGAGTTCCTGCGCACGCTGGTGCCGGCCGACAGCATCGACGAGGCCTTCGTCTGCGGCCCCGCCGGCATGCTCGACGGCGCGGTGGCGGCTTTGTCGGCGTCCGGGCTGGCCGCGGAGCGCATCCACGTCGAACGCTTCGGCGACGTCAACGCCGCCACGGCCCATCACGTCGAGGAAGGCGATGCCGACCACGCCAAGGTCACGCTGGTGATCGACGGCCTGCAGCGCCAGGTGGAGTTCCGCCTCAGCGACCTGTCCATCCTCGACGCCGCGCGGCGCACCGGCCTGGACGTGCCCTATGCCTGCAAGGCGGGTGTGTGCTCCACCTGCAAGGGCAAGGTGCTCGACGGCCAGGTCCGCATGGACCGAAACCTCGCGCTCAACGCGGCCGAGGTGGCGCAGGGCTTCGTGCTGTGCTGCCAGGCGCACCCGACGACGCCGTCGGTCACCATCACACTCGACGAGCGCTGAACATCGCATGGCCCGCGGACGCTCCGCCGACTACGACCTGAACCGCGAGACCATCGTGCGCACCGCCACGCGGCTGTTCGCGCAGCAGGGCTATCCCGGCACCTCGATGAGCGACCTGGCCAAGGCCTGCGGCATCTCCAAGCCGCTGCTGTACCACTACGTCAGCGACAAGTACGAGCTGCTGCGCGAGATCACCGACGGCCACGTGACGCGGCTGGAGGCGCTGGTCGGCGAGGTCGAGGCGCTGCAGCTGGCGCCGCCGGCGCGGCTGCGCGAGCTGATCCGCCGCTTCGTGCACGAGTACGCACAGGCTCGCCACGACCACGGCGTGCTGACGCAGGACGTCAAGTTCCTCGAACCGAAGGACCGCAGCCGCGTGCTGCGCAAGGAACGCGCGGTGGTGGCCGCCTTTGCCGCCACCATCGGCCAGGCGCGGCCGGACCTGGCCGAGGCCGCCTTGTCCAAGCCGCTGACCATGCTGCTGTTCGGCATGATCAACTGGATGTTCACCTGGCTGAAGCCGGAGGGCCCGCTGGGCCACGACGACATGGCACCGATCGTTGCCGACCTGTTCCTCGGCGGGCTGGGTGCCGTGAAGACACCCACCACCGTGTTAGCCCCGAACTGATTCGTTGACCGATCAGTCGATAATTCCGTCACCCTCTTTCAGGAGACACCCGATGAAACTGAAGCGACTGCTGCTCGTCGCCGCCCTCGGCCTGGCGGGCATCGCCCAGGCCCAGATCAAGGTCGGCGTCACCGTCTCGGCCACCGGGCCGGCCGCCTCGCTGGGCATCCCCGAGAAGAACACCGTCGAGCTGATGCCCAAGACGATTGCCGGGCAGAAGGTCGAGTACATCGTGCTCGACGACGGCTCCGACACCACCAAGGCGGTGGCCAACACGCGCAAGCTGATCACCGAGGACAAGGTCGACATCGTGCTCGGCTCGACCACGACGCCGAACTCGCTGGCGATGATCGACGTGGTCGCCGAGGCGCAGGTGCCGATGATCTCGATGGCCGCCTCGGCGCGCATCGTCGAGCCGGTCGAGGGCAAGAAGCGCTGGGTCTTCAAGACGCCGCAGAACGACATCATGATGTCGCTGGCCATCGTCACCCACATGGCCAACAACGGCGTCAAGACGGTCGGCTTCATCGGCTTCGCCGACGCCTACGGCGAAGGCTGGTACGGCGAGTTCTCCAAGGTCGCCGCGATCAAGGGCCTGCAGATCGTCGCCAACGAACGCTATGCACGCACCGACACCGCCGTCACCGGCCAGGTGCTGAAGATCATGGCCGCCAAGCCCGACGCGGTGCTGGTCGCCGGCTCGGGCACGCCGGCCGCGCTGCCGCAGAAGACGCTGAAGGAGCGTGGCTACGCAGGCAAGTACTACCAGACGCACGGCGTCGCGAATGCCGACTTCCTGCGCGTCGGCGGCAAGGACGTCGACGACACCTACCTGCCCTCCGGCCCGGTGCTGGTGGCCGAGCAGTTGCCCGCCTCGCACCCGGTGAAGAAGTCGGCCATGGCCTACGTGCAGGCCTACGAGGCCGCGCACGGCAAGGGCACGGTGTCGACCTTCGGCGCCCACGCCTGGGACACCGGCCTGCTGATGGCCGCCGCCGTCCCGGCCGCGCTGAAGAAGGCCAAGCCGGGCACCGCCGAGTTCCGAGCGGCGCTGCGCGATGCACTCGAGCAGGTCAAGGACGTGCCGGGCGCACACGGCATCTTCAGCATGTCCGAGAAGGACCACCTGGGCCTGGACCAACGCGCCTACGTGATGGTGAAAATCCAGAACGGCGCCTGGAAGTACCAGCCCTGAGCGCGGAACGCTTCGATGCGGTGATCGTCGGCGCGGGCGCGGCCGGCCTTCACTGCGCGGCGGTGGCCGGGCAGCTGGGCGCGAAGGTGCTGCTGCTCGACCATGCGCCCAAGGTGGCGGAGAAGATCCGCATCTCCGGCGGCGGGCGCTGCAACTTCACCAACCGTGAGGCCACGCCGGCCCAGTTCCTCTCCGAGAACCCGCACTTCTGCCGCTCGGCGCTGGCGCGCTACACGCCGGCGGACTTCATCGCGCTGGTCGAGCGCCACGGCATCCGCTGGCACGAGAAACACAAGGGCCAGCTGTTCTGCGACCGCTCGGCGGAAGACATCATCACGATGCTGCTGGCCGAGTGCGATGCCGGCGGCGTGCAGCGGCGCCAGCCCTGTGCGGTGCACGACGTGCGCCGCGCCAGCGTCGGCTTCGAGCTCGACACGGACGGCGGGCCGGTCTCGGCGGCCCGGCTGGTCATCGCCACCGGCGGCCTCTCCATCCCCAAGATCGGCGCGACCGACTTCGGCCACCGCCTGGCCCGGCGCCTCGGCCACCGCATCGTCGAAACCCGCCCGGGCCTGGTGCCGCTGACCTTCGACGGCGCCGTCTGGGCGCCCTTCGTGCCGCTGGCCGGTATCTCGCTGGAAGTCGGCATCGAGGCCGGCCACGGCAAGGCGCGCGGCCGCTTCCTCGAAGACCTGCTGTTCACCCACCGCGGCCTGTCCGGCCCGGCAGTACTGCAGGCCTCGAGCTACTGGCACGACGGCGAGCCGTTGCGTATCGACCTGGCCCAGGGCCACGACCTCGCCGAACAGCTGTTGGCCGCCAAGCGCAGCTCGCGCCGCCAGCTCGGCAACGAACTGGCCGAACTGCTGCCGCGCCGGCTGGCCGAGGCCTGGTTGGCGGCCCGCCCCGGCTGGGCCGCCCGGCCGGTGGCCGAGATGCGCGACGCCGACCTGCGCGAGCTGGCCGCCGGCCTTCAAGGCTGGGAGATCCGGCCCGATGGCAGCGAGGGTTACCGCAAGGCGGAGGTGACGCTGGGCGGCGTCGACACCCGGGAACTCAGCTCGCAGACGATGGAAAGCCGGCTCGTGCCCGGCCTGCACTTCATCGGCGAGGTGGTCGACGTCACCGGCTGGCTCGGCGGTTACAACTTCCAGTGGGCCTGGGCCAGCGCCGCCGCCTGTGCCCGGGCGTTGGGCCCCAGCTTGCACGCCTGAGTTTCCGACATATAATCGACGTCTTTGCTGGCAAACCCGCGCCGCGATTGCGGCGACAGATCCTGGCAGGAACTCCGGACCCTCCGGCCAGGAACGCGTCGCAACACCGAGCGCAATTCAACCCCTTCATCTGTACATGACTACGATTCGCGTCAAAGAAAACGAGCCGTTCGACGTGGCACTGCGCCGCTTCAAGCGCACCATCGAGAAACTCGGGCTGCTGACCGACCTGCGCGCCCGCGAGTTCTACGAGAAGCCCACCGCCGAGCGCAAGCGCAAGAAGGCCGCGGCCGTCAAGCGCCATTTCAAGCGCGTTCGCAGCATGCAGCTGCCCAAGAAGCTGTACTGAGCTTCCGGCCGCATCACCGAAGCCCGCACCCTTGCGGGCTTTGTCGCTTCTGGAGACGAGCATGAGCCCCGCACGGCCGCCCGAAGGGGCTCGCACCGCAGTGCGAAGCACGGAGGTTACCCAATGAGCCTGAAAGAGCGCATCACCGAAGACATGAAGGCCGCCATGCGCGCCAAGGAAGCCGCCCGGCTGCTGACCATCCGCGGCCTGCTGGCGGCGATGAAGCAGAAGGAGGTCGACGAGCGCATCGAGCTCGACGACGTGGCCATCGTCGGCATCGTCGACAAGCTGATCAAGCAGCGCAAGGACTCGATCTCGCAGTTCGCAGCGGCCGGCCGCACCGACCTGGTCGACAAGGAAACCGCCGAGCTGCAGGTGCTCGAGGGCTACCTGCCCGCGCGCCTGTCGGCCGAGGAAGTGGCTGCGCAGGTGGCCGCGATCGTCGCCGAGCTGGGCGCCGCCGGCCCGGGCGACATGGGCAAGGTGATGGGCGCCGCGAAGGCGAAGCTCGCCGGCAAGGCCGACATGGGCCAGGTCTCGGCAGCGGTCAAGCAGGCCCTGTCCCGCTGAAGTGAGGCACGCATGATCCCGACCCGCCAACTGCTGCGCCAGATCGCCGCCGACGTCTGCGTCGCCCCGCAACTCGAACCCGCGGCCATGGCCGAGCTGGCCGCCATGGGGTTCAAGAGCGTCGTCAACAACCGTCCCGACTTCGAGGAAGGCCCGCACCAGCCGACCAGCGCGCAGGTCGAGGCGGCCGCCCAGGCGGCCGGCCTCGCCTACGCCTACCTGCCGGTGCAACCGGCGTACCAGTCGCCCGAAGAGATCGCACGCATGGCCGAACTGCTGGCCAGCCTGCCGCGCCCGCTGGTGGCCTTCTGCCGCAGCGGCACGCGCTCGGGCAAGCTCTACCAGGCCGCCCAGTCGCTCTGACACCGGCGCGCCGCGCAGCCTGACCTCGCCCCGGCCATGCGCCCTCGCGCCAAGGTCCTGCTGCTGGCGATCCTGCCGCTGCTGCTGACCCTGGCGCTGATCGCGCTGGCCATGCACCAGCAGCAGCAGGACCTGCTGCGACGCGAACGGCAGCTGATCGAATCGGCCACGGTGGCGGCCAAGGAAGCGGAGCTGCTGAATCTCGTCGGTATGGCGCGCAGCGTGCTGGCGCCGCTGTACGACACGCGCCGCGACGACCCCGAGACCCTGCGGCAGGCGCTGCGACTGCTGGCCGAGATGGACTACGGCCTGGACGGCTATTTCTTCGCTTTCGACACCGGCGGCCGCAACCTGCTGCACCCGCGCCAGCCCGAACTGCAGGACCAGGACCTCTGGGACCTGCGCGACGCCGCCGGCGTACCGGTGATCCGCGAGCTGATCGCCCGCGCCCACGAAGGTGGCGGCTTCGTGCGCTACCTGTGGGACAAGCCCTCGACCCGCACCGTGACGCCCAAGCTGGGCTACTCGATCTCGCTGCCGCGCTGGAACATGGTGATCGGGACCGGCGTCTACCTCGACGACATGCAGGCCACGCTGGCCCGGCTGGACGCACAGGTCGACGAGAACGTCTCCGCCAGCATGTGGTGGCTGGCGGCCATCGCCGTGCTCGGCGTGGTGCTGATCGGGGCGAGCGGCATGCTGCTCAACCTGAGCGACGCGCGTGTGGCCGACGGCAAGCTGCGCAACCTGGCCCGCCAGGTGGTCAAGTCGCAGGAGGACGAGCGCGCCCACCTGTCGCGCGAGCTGCACGACAGCACCAGCCAGACGCTGGTGTCGATCAAGCTGCTGCTCGAGTCCGCCGCCAGCCAGCTCGGCCGCGAGAACACGCCCGCTGCGCTGCATCGCGCGGTACAGCGCCTGGGCGACGCGCTGCAGGAGGTGCGTCGCATCTCGCACCGGCTGCGCCCGGCGGAACTCGACACGCTGGGCCTGCCCGCCGCGCTGGACGACCTGGCCGAGGAGTTCAACCAGCATGGCCGGGTGCGCGTGGTGCTGCGCCTGTGGGGCGAGGCCGACCCGCTGCCCGACGAGGTCAACACGGTGCTGTTCCGCGTGGTGCAGGAGTCGCTGACCAACATCGAGAAGCATGCCCGCGCCAGCCGCGTCCAAGTGCGGCTGATCTTCCACGGCGGCGGCCTGCGGCTGCGCATCGTCGACGACGGCATCGGCTTCGACGTGCCGGCCATCCGCGTCGACCCACGCCGCGGTATTGGCCTGCGCAACATGCGCGAGCGGGTCGAGTCGATCGGCGGCAGCTTCACCATCGATTCACGCCCCGGCCGCACCGCCGTGCTGGCCATCCTGCGCGGCGAGGCCGTCGCACGGCTGCGCCGTGTGCCGCAGCAGGAGGCCGCATGACCACCCGAGTCCTGCTGGTGGACGACCACCCGCTGGTGCGTGAAGGCCTGCGTGCGCGGCTGGCCGACGTGCCGGGCATTAGCGTCGTCGGCGAGGCCGGCGACGCCGACGAAGCCTTCGTGCGGGTCGACATGCTGCGTCCAGACCTGGTGCTGATGGACGTCGGCATGAAGCAGGTCAACGGCATCGAGCTGACGACCCGGCTGCGCCAGCGGCACCCCACACTGCGGGTGCTGATGCTCAGCATGTACGACAACCCCGAGTACGTGCACCGGGCGCTGGACGCCGGGGCGATGGGTTACGTGCTGAAGGAGGCGCCGTCGGAGGAGATCGTCGCGGCCATCCTCGAGGTGGCTGCCGGACGCCAGTTCCTCGGCACCGGCCTGGCGGCGCGGCGCCACCGCGACGAGCCGGCCCGGCCGATGCTGTCGCAGCGCGAGAGCGAAATCCTGCGCGGCCTGGCGCGCGGCCAGTCGAGCAAGCAGATCGCCGAGGTGCTGGGAATGAGCGTGCGCACCGTCGAGACGCACCGCCAGAACATCCGCCGCAAGCTCAACCTGGGCGGCCAGGCCGAGCTGATCAAGTACGCCGTCGAACGCTGCGGCGTCGGTCCTGCGTAATTCCACGTACCGGTTTCACCCGTTGCGAAGCCGGGGCCGACGCGGTCTGATCGGCACAATGCGGCCCTTGCCGCGCGACCTCCGGAGACACCCTTGAACGCCCTCCTGCCCCTGTCGGGCCTGATCGACCGGATCAACAACCGGATCGGCCAGCTGATCCGCTGGCTGGTGCTTGCCGCCGTGCTGATCAGCGCCCTCAACGCCATCGTCCGCAAGGCCTTCAACATCAGCTCGAACGCCTTTCTCGAGGTGCAGTGGTACCTGTTCGCCGGGGTGTTCATGCTCGGCGCAGGTTATGCCTTCCTGCGCAACGTGCACGTACGCATCGACTTCATCTCGTCCAAGCTGTCCAAGCGCACCAACGCGATCATCGACTCGCTGGGTATCGTGGTCTTCCTGATCCCGCTGTGCCTGATCCTGATCACGCTGAGCTGGCCGTTCTTCGTCAACGCCTGGAACAGCGGCGAGATGTCGCAGAACGCCGGGGGCCTGATCCGCTGGCCGGCCTACCTGCTGATCCCGGTGGGCTTCAGCATCCTGCTGGCGCAGGGCATCTCCGAGCTGATCAAGCGCATCGCCTTCCTGCAGGGAGCGATCCCGGAACCGTTCAGCGTCGAGCAGCACAAGTCCGACGAGGAACTGCTCGCCGAGGAACTGGCCGCCGAGGCCGAAAAACACGAGCGCGACCTGGCCGCGGCGCAGGCTGCTGCCGGCACTGCCAACAACAACGACAACGCCAAGGGGCGCTGAATGGTCGAGTTCATCACCCACAACTTCGTCCCGCTGATGTTCGCGGGGCTGTTCGTCTTCCTGCTCTCCGGCATTCCAGTCGCCTTCGGCCTGGCCGCCACCGGCCTGCTGTTCGGCTTCATCGGCATGGAGGCCGGCTTGTTCGGCGCCAACCTGTTCCAGGCGCTGCCGCAACGGGTGTTCGGCATCATGCAGAACGACACCCTGCTGGCGATCCCGTTCTTCACCTTCATGGGCATCATCCTCGAGCGCTCCGGCATGGCCGAGGATCTGCTCGAGACCGTCGGCCAGGTGTTCGGCCCGCTGCGCGGCGGCCTGGCGGTAGCGGTGATCCTGGTCGGTGCGCTGCTCGCCGCCACCACCGGCGTGGTTGCCGCCGCGGTGATCAGCATGGGCCTGATCTCGCTGCCCATCATGCTGCGTTACGGCTACAACCGCACCATCGCCACCGGCACCATCACCGCCTCGGGCACGCTGGCCCAGGCCATCCCGCCGTCGCTGGTGCTGATCGTGCTGGCCGACCAGCTCGGCCGCTCGGTCGGCGACATGTACTCCGGCGCGCTGATCCCCGGCCTGTTGCTGGTCGGCCTGTACCTGGCCTTCGTGGTGGTCATTGCCATCGTCAAGCCCTCGTGGGTGCCGGCGCTGCCGGCCGAGGCGCGCATCTACCGCGAGGCCAACGGCTCGAGCGGTCACATGTCGCTGCTGGCACTGCTGGCGCTGTGCGGCGCGGCGGGCTGGGCCTGGTCGCGGGTGCACCAGTCGGTCATCAACCCGCTTATCGACCGGCAGCTGCCGGCCCCCGGCGACGAGATCCTGATCATGTCGATGACCGTCGCCTCGCTGCTCGCGCTGGCGCTGGCGCTGCTCAACAAGGGGCTGAAGATCGGCCTGCTGTCGCGCCTGACCGAGCAGGTCACCTTCGTGCTAATCCCGCCGCTGGTGCTGATCTTCCTCGTGCTGGGCACCATCTTCCTGGGCATCGCCACGCCGACCGAAGGCGGCGCCATGGGTGCCCTGGGCGCGCTGGTGATGGCGCTCGGGCGCGGCCGCATCAACGGCAAGCTGCTGATCCAGGCGCTGGACAGCACGTCGCGGCTGTCGGTGTTCGTGCTGTTCATCCTGATCGGCTCGACGGTGTTCAGCTTCACCTTCAATGCCGCCGATGGCCACATCTGGGTCGAGCACCTGTTCGACAACATGCCCGGCGGCGCGATGGGCTTCCTGATCGTGGTGAACATCCTGGTGTTCATCCTCGGCTGCTTCATCGACTTCTTCGAGATCGCCTTCATCGTGATCCCGATCCTGGCGCCGGTGGCCGACAAGATCCTGCCCGAGCTGCTGCCGCCCGGCACGCCGCCGGAGATGACGCTGATCTGGTTCGGCGTGGTCATCGCGATGAACCTGCAGACCTCGTTCCTGACGCCGCCATTCGGCTTCGCCCTCTTCTACCTGCGCAGCGTGGCCGCGAAAAAGGACTACAAGGATCGCATCACCGGCGAAACCATTCCCGCCGTCACCACCGCGCAGATCTACAAGGGCTCGATCGCCTTCATCCTGCTGCAGCTGGTCATGGTCGCCGCGGTGATCATCTTCCCGACGCTGGTCACCGGCGGCATCGAGAAGACCGTCACCATCGATGCCGACAAGGCGCTCGAGCAGTTGCAGATGCGCGAAGAGGCGGCTGAGCAGAAGCCCGAGCCGACCATGCCCGGTGCATCGGGTGCCGAGAGTGGCAGCGGCGCCCCGGCCAGCAACGCCGAGCCGGCCAAGGAAGATCCGATGAAGGGCCTGCTCGAATCGATGAAGGACGACAAGAAGAAGTAGCGAGTGCGGCACGGCGTCGAGCCGACGCCACCGGCCCATGAAAAAGCCCCGCCGAGGCGGGGCTTTCTTCTGGCCGGAGCGAACCGATCAGAGCTTCTGCGATTGCATGAAGTCGTCGAAGCCCGCCTCGGTGAAGCGGAACCAGAGGTTGGCGTCGCGGCGGAAGTTCGAGTAGTCCTCGTAGATCTTCTTCCAGGCCGGGTTGCTGGCGTTCAGTTCGGAGTACACCTCCATCGCGCCCTTGAACGCACCTTCCATCACGTCCTTCGGGAATCGGAACAGCTTGGTGCCCTGGCCGACCAGCGTCTTCAGCGCCGCCGGGTTGCGAGCGTCGTAGCGCGCCTGCATCTCGACGTGGGCATAGGCCGCGGCGCTCTCGATGATGGCCTTGTACTCGGCCGACAGGCCTTCGTAGGCCTTGCTGTTGACGTACAGCGACAGCTGCGGGCCGCCTTCCCACCAACCGGGGTAGTAGTAGTTCGGGGCGACCTTGTTGAAGCCGAGCTTCAGGTCGTCGTACGGACCCACCCACTCGGCGGCGTCGATCGTGCCCTTCTCCAGCGCCTGGTAGATCTCGCCGCCGGGGATGTTCTGCGGCACACCGCCGATGCGTTCGAGCACCTTGCCGCCGAAGCCGCCGATGCGCATCTTCAGGCCCTTGATGTCGGCCAGCGACTTGATCTCCTTGCGGTACCAGCCGCCCATCTGGGCGCCGGTGTTGCCCATCGGGAAGTTGATGATGTTCGACTTGGCGTAGAACTCCCGCGTCAGCTTCAGGCCGTTGCCTTCGTACATCCAGGCCGTCATCTGGCGGCTGTTCAGGCCGAACGGGATGGCGCAGTCCAGCGCGTAGGTCGGGTCCTTGCCGAAGAAGTAGTACGGCGCGGTGTGGGCCATCTCGACGGTGGCGTTGGCCACGCCGTCGAGCACGCCGAACGGAGGCATCAGTTCGCCGCCGGCATGCACCGAGATCTGGAACTTGCCGCCGGACATTTCGCCGACCTTCTTGGCCATGACTTCGGCCGCGCCGTAGATGGTGTCCAGCGCCTTCGGGAAGCTCGAGGCCAGGCGCCAGCGGATGTTGGCCTGGGCATGGACGATGGCCGGCGCCATGCCGGCCGCGAGCACGCCGGCGAGGCCGGCACCTTGAACGAATGAGCGACGTTCCATGCGTGTTCTCCTGTGGTGGATACGCGTGAGAGAGGGTTTGAGCGCGGAAATTCTAGGAGGGGCGCCATACCCCCCCGCCCGGTGTTTACCCCTCCGCGAAACTACGTGCCCCGCGGTCGCGGGAGGCGGTCAACTGCCGGCCAGCTTCATGCGTTCGACCAGCACCGAACCGAGGGTGCGGCTGCCGGCCGTGTAGGTGTCGGAACCCACCGCGACGATGCCCTTGAGCATGTCGCGCAGGTTGCCGGCGATGGTGATCTCGTGCACCGGGTAGGCGATGCGACCGCCCTCGACCCAGAAGCCGGCGGCGCCGCGCGAGTAGTCGCCGGTCACCTGGTTGACGCCCTGTCCCATCAGCTCGATCACGAACAGGCCGCGGTGCAGCTTCTTCAGCATCGCATCGAGGTCGTCACCGGGCTGCGTGAGGCGGCTGCTCAGCGTGAGGTTCTGCGAGCCGCCGGCGTGGCCGGTGGTGCGCATGCCGAGCTTGCGCGCCGAGTAGCTCGACAGGAAGTAGCCCTGCAGCACGCCGCCCTGGACCACCTCGCGCGAGCGCGTGACCACGCCTTCGTCGTCGAAGGGTGCGCTGCCCTTGCCGCGCAGCACGTGCGGGTCTTCGCGCACGTCGAGGTGCGGCGCCATCACCGCCTTGCCCAGGCTGTCGAGCAGGAAGCTGGACTTGCGGTACAGCGCACCGCCACTGACGGCGCCGACCAGCGAGCCCAGCAGGCCGGAGGCCACGGTCGACTCGAACAGCACCGGCACCTCGGCCGTGGCCACCTTGCGGCTGGCCAGGCGTGACAGCGCGCGTTCGGCGGCATAGCGGCCGATCGCCTCGGGCGCGGCCAGGTCGTCGGGAGAACGCATGGAGCTGTACCAGGCGTCGCGCTGCATGTCGTCGCCGCGTTTGCCGGGCAGCGAGGCGATCGGCGCGACCGACAGCGAGTGGCGCGAGCTCGGATAGCCACCGCGGAAGCCGCGGCTGTTGGCCATGAAGAAGTGCGACTGCTGCGCCGACACGCCGGCGCCGTCGGAGTTGGTGATGCGGCGGTCGACCTCCAGCGCCGCCGCCTCGCAGCGCTGCGCGATCTCCACCGCCTGCTCGGCGACGATGGCCCAGGGGTGGAACAGGTCCAGGTCGCGTTCGGCGACGGCACCGAAGGCCAGGTCTTCCATCTCGGGAAGGCCGGCGGCCGGGTCTTCGGCGGTGAAGCGGGCGATGTCGTGCGCGGCGCGCACCGTCTGCTCGAGCGCGCTGCGCGAGAAGTCGGAGGTGCTGGCGTTGCCGCGCCGCTTGCCGACGTAGACCGTCACGCCCAGCGACTTGTCGCGGTTGCGCTCGACGTTCTCGACCTCGCCCTTGCGCACGCTGACCGACAGGCCGACGCCTTCGGACACCTCGACGCCGGCCTCGCTCGCCCCGAGCGACTTCGCCACCGCCAGCGCGTCCTCGGCGAGTTGCTGGAACTGGTCGCGCGTGTAGGCAAATCCGCGGGAGTTCTTGTCGGTCATGGAGTGGTGTGGCAGCAGGCGCAGAAGGAGTCGCGGGCTATCATAACCATGCCCCCCTCGCGCCCCGCGGCGCCACGCTCCTCATGCCCAGCCACGACCCATTCCACGACGCCAGCGACGCCGTCGACCCCGACGACCGCCCGAGCAAGACGCAGCGCAAGAAGGCCTCGCACGAACTGCAGGACCTCGGGCAGGCGCTGGTCGACCTGCCGGAGTCACGGGTCAAGGACCTGGCCATCCCCGAGAACCTGCGCGACGCGGTGCACCAGTACCGCCGCACCAAGACGCACGAAGGCCGGCGCCGGCAGATGCAGTACATCGGCAAGCTGATGCGTGGCGTGGACACCGACCCGATCCGCCAGGCGGTGATCGACATGCAACTCGGCCGCGCCAAGGACTCGCTGGCCCTGCACGAGGCCGAACGCTGGCGCGCCGAGCTGGTGGCCAGCGACGATGCCGTGACCGGCTTCCTTGCCGAGCACCCGGCGACCGACACCCAGCAGCTGCGCAGCCTGATCCGCGCCGCGCGCAAGGACGCGTCGCAAGCCCCCGAGCAACGCAGCGGTCGCGCCTTCCGCGAGCTGTTCCAGTTCATCAAGCAGGCCCGCGACAGCCATGAGTGAATCGAGCTTCGACCCCGTGCGCATCGGCGTGGTCTCCGTCAGCGACCGCGCCTCGACCGGCGTCTACGAGGACAAGGGCATCCCGGCATTGCAGGACTGGCTGCAGCGTGCGCTGCGCAACCCGATCACCTGGGAGACGCGGCTGATCCCCGATGAGCAGGACGGCATAAGTGCGGCACTGCGCGAACTGGTCGACGTGGCGCACTGTGACCTGGTGCTGACCACCGGCGGCACCGGCCCGGCGCCGCGCGACGTCACGCCCGAGGCGACGCTGGCGGTGGCGGACAAGGTCATGCCGGGCTTCGGCGAGCAGATGCGCCAGATCAGCCTGAACTTCGTGCCCACCGCGATCCTGTCGCGCCAGGTGGCGGTGATTCGCGGCAAGGCGTTGATCATCAACCTACCCGGGCAACCGAAGTCGATCGCCGAGACACTCGAGGGATTGAAGGACCGCGGCGTGCATGGCATCTTCGCTGCCGTGCCCTACTGCATCGACCTGATCGGCGGCCCCTACCTCGAGACCGACGACAGCGTCTGCAAGGCCTTCCGCCCGAAATCCGCGATCCGCCCGCCCCGCTGATGACACCCTGCCTGCTGCGCCACGCCGTCGCCCTTGCCAGCCTGGCCGTGATGGCGGGCGCCGCGGCGCAGGAGCCGATCGTCGAGTATCGAGTCAGCGAGCGCGACACGCTGATCGGCCTGTCGCAGACGGTGTTCGTCAGCCCTCAGGCCTGGCGCGAGATCGCCCGCCTGAATCGGCTGCCCGACCCGAACCGCATCCGACCCGGCCAGGTGCTGCGAGTGCCGGCGCGGCTGATGCGCATGCGGCCGCTGCCGGCCACGCTGACGAGCAGCGTGGGTGAGGTGACAGTGGCCGGTACTGCCGCCGCCGCGGGGGCGGCACTGGTCGAAGGCCAGCAGCTCGAGACCGGCGCCAACGGCTCGGCCGTGCTGGCGCTGGCCGACGGCTCGCGCGTGCGCGTGCCGCCCTCGAGCCTGGCGGAGATCGTTGCCAGCCGCGGGCCGGGCGCGACCGATGCGCAGGCCGCGAAGCTCGCCGGCGACGGCTGGTTCACCGGTGCGCTGCGCATGCTGCGCGGCTCGGTGGAGGTGCTGGCGGCCAAGATCAAGCGCAGCCAGCCGCTCGAGGTGACCACGCCCACGGCAGTGGTCGGCGTTCGCGGCACGCAGTACCGCGTCTCGCTCGACGGCGAGACGAACGCGACGCGCAGCGAGGTGCTGGACGGCCGGGTGAAGTTCGAGTCGGCGCAGCGCAGCGTCGGCACCGAGCTCGCTGCCGGCTTCGGCGCGGCGATCGACGCCGCGGCGAAGAAGCCCGAACCGGTCAGGCTGCTGCCGGCACCCGATCTCGCCGCGATGCCCGAGCGCTTCGAGCGGCCGCTGGTGCGCTTTGCGCTGCCGACCGAGAAGGACACCGTGCGCGTGCAGGTCGCGCAGGACGAGGCCTTCGAACGCATCGTCAACGACAGCAAGGTGGTCGCCGGCAGCGACGTGCGCATCGCCGGGCTGGACGACGCACGCTGGTACCTGCGCGCACGCCGGCTCGACGGCCAGGGCATCGAAGGCTACGACGCGGTGCGCCCTTTCGTGCTGAAGGCGCGGCCCGAACCGCCGGCCTCGAACACGCCGCGCGCCGGGGGTAAGCAGTCGCTCGGCCCGGTGGAGTTCCAGTGGTCGCCCAACATCGACTCGAAGACCGCACGGCTGCAGGTCGCGCGCGACGAAGCGTTCAAGGATCTCGTTGCCGACCGCGAGGGACTGGACGGCACGCGGCTGACGCTCGACCTGGGCGGCGCCGGGGTCTACTTCTGGCGCCTGGCCAGCACCCGCGCCGACGGCGACAAGGGTCCCTTTGGCGACCCGCAGCGCTTCGAGCTGCGCCCGCTGCCCGAGCCGCCGAAGGGCGGCCTCGGCGAAGACGGAAAGTCGCTGACGCTGGCCTGGAGCGGCCGGCCCGAAGACACCCAGCACGTCGAACTGGCGCGTGACCCGGCGTTCAAGGAGATCGTCGCGCAGGCCGACCTCAGCGCACCGGAGTGGACGCTGCCGCGCCCGTCCAGCAGCGGCACCTACTATTTCCGCTACCGCAGCATCGAGCCCGACGGCTTCGTCGGGCCCTACAGCTCGCCGCTGGTCATCGAGGTGCCGCGCGACTGGCGCTACCTGTGGCTGCTGACGCCGCTGCTGTTGCTGCTCTGATCGAGCCGCCGAGCCAGGTTACTTGACGAGCCGGTTCAGGCGTTCGGCGTCGAACTGCTCGGTGGTGTGGGCCTCGTCGGGCACGCAGTCGGGCGTGGGCAGTTCGCGCGAACGCTGCGACAGCTTCTCGATCGCCTGCCAGAGGAGTGCGATCTGGTGCTCGTGGCCGGAGGCGTTGTCGATCAGCCCCTTCATCGCCTGCGCCACCGGGTCGTCGCCCTGCGTCACGCCATAGGCCGAGAAGCCCATGCGCGCGGAGGCTTCCTCGCGCACCGCGTCGGCCCGGGCCTCGATGATGCGCGCCGGGTTGCCCACCGCGGTGGCACCCGCCGGCACCGGCTTGGTGACCACCGCGCCGGAGCCGATGCGCGCACCCTCGCCGACCGTGAAGCCACCCAGCACGCAGGCATTGGCGCCGACGATCACGCCGCGCTCCAGCGTGGGGTGCCGCTTGGCGCCGCGCACGAGCGAGGTACCGCCGAGCGTCACGCCCTGGTAGATCGTGCATTCGTCGTGGATCTCGGCCATCTCGCCGATCACGATGCCCATGCCGTGGTCGATGAAGACCCGCCGACCGATGGTGGCGCCGGGGTGGATCTCGATGCCGGTCAGGAAGCGCCCCAGGTGCGACAGGAAGCGGCCCAGCCAGAACCAGTTCGCCTTCCAGGCACGGTGCGCCCAGCGCTGGATCACCAGCGCATGCAAGCCCGGGTAACAGGTCAGCACCTCCCAGCGCGAGCGCGCCGCCGGGTCGCGCTCGAGGATGCAGTCGATGTCTTCGCGCAGGCGCTGGAACATGGCAGTTCTCGAGGAGGTGAGCGGCCAGTGTACCGGCGCCCGAACGACCTTGCAGGGGTCACTCGCGAGGCTTGGCCTGGCCGACGAAGCGGGCGATGCCGCGCAGGATGTCGACCTCCTCGCGGCTGAGCTGCGCCCGGTTGATCAGCTGGTTCAGGCGTGGCATCAGCTTCTTCGGCGCCGACGGGTCGAGGAAGCCGATGTCGACCAGCGAGCGCTGCCAGTGATCGAGCAGGCCCTGCACCGAGGCCGCGTCGGCCAGGATCGGATCGCTGGTGCGCGGCTCGACGTCGAAGCCACCCAGGGCCTCGCGCCAGTCGTAGGCGATCAGCTGCACCGCCTGGGCGAGGTTCAGCGATCCGTAGTCGGCCCGTGTCGGGATGCTCAGGCAGGCGTGGCAGCGGTAGACGTCCTCGTTGGACATGCCGAAGCGCTCCGAGCCAAACAGGAAGGCGACGCGCTGCGCCGAGGGCGCCAGCGTCGCGAACAGCTCGCGCGGCGCGTAGGTCGGCGGGCCGAAGTCGCGTGGCGTCATCGCGGTGGCGCATAGGGTGTCGACACCGTCCAGCGCCTCGGCCAGCGTGGCCACCACGCGGGTCGTGGCCAGCACGTCGGTCGCGCCGCTGGCCATGGCCACTGCCTCGTCGCGGGCCGCGGCGAGCGGGTCGCGTGGCGCGACCAGCCACAGCTCGGAAAAGCCCATCACCTTGATCGCCCGCGCCGCGGCGCCGACATTGCCCGGGTGGCTGGTGCCGATGAGGATGAAGCGCGTCGGGTCCGGTGCGTGCGTTGCTTGCGATGCTGGCATGGGGGGCCGGGTAAAATGTCGATTATCCGCAGCGCTCTCGTGCGCCGCACCGCTCTTTCCTCCCCGCCGGTCCCTCTCTCCTTCCAGGTTGCCCCATGTCGCAAGCGCTTCACCCCATGCTCAACATCGCCATCAAGGCGGCACGCAGCGCCGGGGCCATCATCAACCGCGCCTCGCTCGACCTGGACCTGCTGAAGATCAACACCAAGGGACCGAACGACTTCGTCAGCGAGGTCGACCAGGCGGCCGAACAGGCCATCATCGAGACGTTGCTGACCGCCTACCCGGGCCACGGCATCCTGGCCGAAGAGTCCGGCCGCACCCACGGCGCGCGCGACAGCGACTACGTCTGGATCATCGACCCGCTGGACGGCACCACCAACTTCCTGCACGGCTTCCCGGTCTACGCAGTGTCGATCGCGCTGGCCTTCCGCGGCCAGGTGCAGCAGGCGGTGGTCTACGACCCGACGCGCAACGACATGTTCTACGCGTCCAAGGGGCGTGGCGCCTTCCTCAACGACAAGCGGCTGCGCGCCTCCAAGCGCACGCGCCTGTCGGACTCGCTGATCGGCACCGGCTTCCCCTTCCGCAAGGGTGACAACTTCAAGCGTTACGTGCAGATGTTCGAGGAGGTCATGCAGCACTGCGCCGGCCTGCGCCGCCCGGGCGCCGCCGCGCTGGACCTGTGCTACGTGGCCGCCGGCTACTACGACGGCTTCTTCGAGACCGGCCTGAACCCGTGGGACATCGCTGCCGGTTCGCTGATCATCACCGAGGCCGGCGGCCTGATCGGCAACTTCACCGGCGAGGCCGACTACCTCTACCAGCGCGAGGTGGTGGCGGGCAACCCGAAGGTCTACGCGCAGCTGGTGCAGATCCTCGGCCCCTACAGCCGCGTCATCAAGGCCGACGAGCCAGCCGCCGCCGCGGCCCCGGCCGGGCTCACGCCGGAGCAGGCCCTGGCCGGCACGGCCCCGGCGGCAGCAGCCGAACCGGCGAAGAAGCGAGGCCCGGTGCGCATCCGCAAGGCGGACGCGGCGCGCGACGAAGACGCCCCCTTCTGACCGGCTGGAGCGCGCACGCGTGGACCAGCCCGTGACGGCCGCGTTCGACGGCCACACGCCGATGATGCAGCAGTACCTGCGCATCAAGGCCGACTTCCCCGACACGCTCGTCTTCTACCGGATGGGCGACTTCTACGAGCTCTTCTTCGAGGACGCCCGCCGCGCCAACCGCCTGCTCGACATCACGCTGACCAGCCGCGGCCAGAGCGCCGGCGAGCCGGTGGTGATGGCCGGCGTGCCGGTGCATTCGGTGGAGAGCTACCTCGCCAAGCTGATCCGCATGGGCGAGGCGGTGGCGATCTGCGAGCAGGTCGGCGACGTGGCCACCGCCAAGGGGCCGGTCGAGCGCAAGGTGGTGCGCGTGGTCACGCCCGGCACGGTGACCGACACCGAACTGCTGGCCGACAAGACCGACTCGGTGCTGCTGGCCGTGGCCCGGCAAGGCAGGCACTTCGGCCTCGCCTGGCTGTCGCTGACGCAAGGCGAGCTCGGTCTGACCGAGTGCGACGAGCGCGAACTGGCCACCTGGCTCGCCCGGCTGCAGCCCAGCGAGGTGCTGGTCGACCGCGAGCATGGCAGCGACACGCTGGCGCAGTCGCGCGCGCCGCTGACGACGCGCCCCGGCTGGCAGTTCGATCCGGCGCTGGGCAGCCGGAAGCTGTGCGAGCAGTTGCGTGTCGCCAACCTGGCCGGCTTCAATGCCCAGGAGCTGCCCGCCGCACACGCCGCCGCCGCGGCGCTGCTCGCCTTCGCCGAACACACGCAGGGCCAGTCGCTGGCCCATGTGCGCACGCTGGTCGTGCGGCGCTCGAGCGAGCTGCTGGAACTGCCGCCGTCGACGCACCGCAACCTGGAGCTGACGCAGACGCTGCGCGGCGAAGACGCGCCCACCCTGTTCTCGCTGCTCGACAGCTGCCGCACCGGCATGGGCAGCCGCGCGCTGCGCCAGTGTCTGACGCAGCCGCTGCGCGAACGGCGCGTGGCCGGGCAGCGCCACGACGCGATCGAGACGCTGCTGCATACCGACCTCGATGCGCTGCGCGAGGCGCTGCGCGGCATCAGCGACGTCGAGCGCACGACGGCGCGTGTCGCGCTGCGCCAGGTGCGCCCGCGCGAGCTGGCCGGGCTGCGCAGCACGCTGCAGTCGCTGCCGAACCTGCTGGCCCGCGTGCCGCACGGCGCCACGACGCTGCTGGACATGCTGTGGGAAGCGCTGCACCCGCCGGTGGAGATCGAGCAGTTGCTGCTGGCCGCCATCGCCGAGGAGCCGGCCGTGCTGCTGCGAGACGGCGGCGTGATCGCGCCGGGCTTTGACCCCACGCTCGACGAGCTGCGCGGCATCGGCGCCAACTGCGAAGCCTTCCTGCTCGACCTGGAGTCGCGCGAACGCACCCGCACCGGCATCGCCAACCTGCGCGTGCAGTTCAACAAGGTGCATGGCTTCTACATCGAGGTCACGCAGGGTCAACTCGACAAGGTGCCCGGCGACTACCTGCGCCGCCAGACGCTGAAGAACGCCGAGCGCTTCATCACGCCGGAGCTGAAGAGCTTCGAGGACAAGGCGCTGTCGGCGCAGGACCGCGCGCTGGCACGCGAGAAGCTGCTCTACGAACAACTGCTCGACCAGTTGCAGACGCACCTGGAGCCGCTGACCGCCCTGGCCCGCGGCCTGGCCAGCCTGGACGCACTGGCGGCCCTGGCCGAACGAGCACGAACACTCGGCTGGACGCGGCCGTCCTTCGTCAAGGAGCCGTGCATCGACATCGAGGGCGGCCGTCACCCAGTGGTCGAGGCGCGACTGGCCGAGACCGGCGCCGGCAACTTCATGGCCAACGATTGCCGGCTCGACGCCAACCGCCGCATGCTGGTCATCACCGGCCCGAACATGGGCGGCAAGAGCACCTTCATGCGCCAGGTGGCGCTGATCGCGCTGCTCGCGGCGATGGGCTCCTACGTGCCGGCCAAGGCCTGCCGGCTCGGGCCGATCGACGCGATCCACACCCGCATCGGCGCCGCCGACGACCTGGCCAATGCGCAGTCGACCTTCATGCTCGAGATGACCGAAGCGGCGGCGATCGTGCATGGCGCCACCGAACAGTCGCTGGTGCTGATGGACGAGATCGGCCGCGGTACCTCGACCTTCGACGGCCTGGCGCTGGCCGGTGCGATCGCAACGCAGCTGCACGACCGCAACCGCTCGTTCACGCTCTTCGCGACGCACTACTTCGAGCTGACCGAGTTCCCGACGAAGCACGAGCGCGCGCTGAACGTGCACGTCTCGGCGGTGGAGAGCGGCGACGAGATCGTCTTCCTGCACGACATCCAGCCCGGCCCCGCGAGCCGCAGCTACGGCGTGCAGGTGGCGCGGCTGGCCGGCATGCCGGCCGGGCTGATCCGCCAGGCCCGCCACACGCTGGAGAGCCTGGAGACGCAGCAGCGCTCGCACGACTCGCAGTTCGACCTGTTCGCGCCGCCGCCCGCGCTCGCCGAGACACCGGCCTCCGAGGTGGAGGAGGCGCTCGCGGGCATCGACCCCGACACCCTCAGCCCCAAGGAAGCGCTGGACGCGCTCTACCGGCTCAAGGCCTTGCAGACCTCGCAAAAGGAGTCACCATGACGTACTGCGTGGGCATCAAGCTCGATGCCGGCCTCGTGTTCCTGTCCGACTCGCGCACCAACGCGGGCCTGGACCAGATCAGCACCTACCGCAAGATGATGGTCTACGAGAAGCCGGGCGACCGCTTCATGGTGATGCTCTCGGCCGGCAACCTGTCGATCAGCCAGTCGGTGCGCGAGATCCTGCAGGTCGAGAAGATCGACAACCCGGGCGGCGAGCCGATCACCATCTGGAACGCAACCAGCATGTTCGACGCGGTGCGTGTGCTCGGCAGCGCGGTGCGGCGCGTCTACGACCAGGACGGCCCGTCGCTCAAGCAGGCCGGCATCGACTTCAATGCATCGATGATCTTCGGCGGCCAGATCGCCGGCGAGGCGATGCGCCTGTTCCTCGTCTACTCGGCCGGCAACTTCATCGAGGCGACGCGCGAGACCTGCTACTTCCAGATCGGCGAGAGCAAGTACGGCAAGCCGGTGCTCGACCGCATGATCACGCCGGCCACGCCGCTGGACGAGGCCGCCAAGTGCGCGCTGGTGTCGATGGACTCGACGCTGAAGTCCAACCTCTCGGTCGGCCTGCCGCTGGACCTGCTGGTCTACGAGCGCGACCGCTATGCGACCGACAAGCTGGTCTGCATCGACGAGCACAACCCGTACTTCCACATGATCCGCAGCACCTGGGGCCAGAAGCTGCGCCAGGTGTTCGAGTCGATCGAGGACCCGCAGTGGAACGGCGGCTCGACGACGCACCCGCTGCACGGCGCGGCGTCGCGCTTCGAGCCGATGCGCAAGATCACCCATGCCGGGGAAAAGATCGTTTGAACATCCGACTGCCCATCGTCTTCAGCCATGCCAACGGCTTCCCGGCCGGGACCTACCGCGTGCTGTTCGAGGCCTGGCGGGCGGCCGGCCACGAGGTGCTTGCCGTGGAGCGCTTCGGCCACGACCCGGCCTATCCGGTCACGAGCAACTGGCCGAAGCTGCGCGACCAGCTGATCCACTTCATCGAGCGGGAAGTGAAGCAGCCGGCGGTGCTGGTCGGGCACTCGCTCGGCGGGCTGCTCAGCCTGCTGGCGGCCTGCCGGCGGCCCGATCTGGCGGCCGGCCTGGTGCTGATCGATTCGCCGGTGATCACCGGCTGGCGTGCCCACAGCCTGCAGGTGATCAAGGCGACCGGGCTGGTCAAGCGCGTCTCGCCGGGTCGGGTGTCGCGCACACGCCGCCATGAATGGCCCAGCCGCGACGCGGTGCGCCAGCACTTTGCCGCCAAGGCGGTGTTCGCGCGCTGGGACCCGCGCGTGCTCGAGGACTACGTGCAAAGCGGCTTCGACGAGCGCGACGGCCGGGTCGTGCTCGGCTTCGACCGCGCGATCGAGACGCGCATCTACGACACCCTGCCGCACCACCTGGGCGCGCTGCTGCACCGTCATCCGCCGAAGTGCCCGGTGGCCTTCATCGCCGGTACGCAGTCGGCGGAGATGCGCCAGGTCGGCATGGCACCGTCCCGCGCGCTGGCCCATGGCCGCTTCGCGATGATCGAGGGTGGCCACCTGTTCCCGATGGAGAAACCCGACGAGACTGCGGCCGCGGTGCTGCAGTGGGTGGAGTCGATGGCTTAGCTCGGGCCGAGCGCCGGGCCGCTCCCAAGCCGGCCCGCATCCCCATGGGGGATCGGGCGACGTACCCGTCGGCCGAGGGGCCGACATGTCGACGCGCCTATAATCGCGCTTTACCACCACGGCATTCGTGAGCAACGCATGCCGCACGCAATGACCAAGTTCGTCTTTGTCACCGGCGGTGTGGTGTCCTCGCTGGGCAAGGGCATCGCGTCTGCGTCTCTCGCCGCGATCCTCGAATCGCGCGGCCTCAAGGTCACCCTCATCAAGCTCGACCCGTACCTCAACGTGGATCCGGGCACGATGTCGCCGTTCCAGCATGGCGAGGTGTTCGTGACCGACGACGGTGCCGAGACCGACCTCGACCTGGGCCACTACGAGCGCTTCATCACGACGCGCATGCGCAAGGCCAACAACTTCACCACCGGCCAGATCTACAAGAGCGTGCTCGAGAAAGAGCGCCGCGGCGACTACCTCGGCAAGACGGTGCAGGTGATCCCGCACGTCACCAACGAGATCCAGGAGTTCATCAAGCGCGGTGCCGGCATCGGTACCGACCACGCGGTCGACGTGGCCATCGTCGAGGTCGGCGGCACGGTGGGCGACATCGAGTCGCTGCCCTTCCTCGAGGCCGCCCGCCAGCTGAGCCTGAAGGCCGGCCCGAACCAGTGCGCGTTCGTGCACCTCACCTATGTGCCCTGGATCGCCGCCGCCGGCGAACTGAAGACCAAGCCGACCCAGCACACCGTGCAGAAGATGCGCGAGATCGGCGTGCAGCCCGACGCGCTGCTGTGCCGCGCCGACCGCCGCGTGCCCGAGGAGGAGCGCGAGAAGATCTCGCTGTTCACCAACGTGCCTGAGTGGGGCGTGATCTCGATGTGGGACGTCGACACCATCTACAAGGTGCCGCGCATGCTCCACGAGCAGGGGCTCGACGGGCTGATCTGCGACAAGCTGCGCCTGGCCACGCCACCGGCCAACCTGAAGCGCTGGGACGACCTGGTAAACGAGGTCGAGCACCCGAAGTCGGCGGTGAAGATCGCGATGGTCGGCAAGTACACCGACCTGTCCGACTCCTACAAGTCGCTCAACGAGGCACTGCGCCACGCCGGCATCCACAATCATGCCAAGGTGCACATCGAGTACGTCGACTCGGAGACGATCACGCCCGACAACGTCGACCGCCTGACCGAGTTCGACGCCATCCTGGTGCCCGGCGGCTTCGGCAAGCGCGGCATCGAGGGCAAGATCTGCGCGGCCCGGCTGGCGCGCGAGAAGAAGATCCCCTACCTGGGCATCTGCCTGGGCATGCAGGTCGCGACGATCGAGTTCGCGCGCCACAAGGCGGGTCTCGCGAACGCCAACAGCACCGAGTTCGATCCGGCGACGCCGCACCCCGTCATCGCGCTGATCGACGAGTGGCAGGACCGCGACGGCAGCATCCAGAAGCGCGACGCCAACTCCGACCTCGGCGGCACGATGCGCCTGGGCGCGCAGAGCTCCGACGTCAAGCCCGGCACTCTGGCCCATGAGATCTACGGCAACGTGGTGACCGAGCGCCACCGCCACCGCTACGAGGCCAACGTCAACTACCTCGACAAGCTCAACGAGGCTGGCCTGGTCATCTCGGCGCTGACGCAGCGCGAGAAGCTGACCGAGATCGTCGAGCTGCCGAAGAGCGTGCACCCCTGGTTCATGGGCGTGCAGTTCCACCCCGAGTTCAAGTCGACCCCCTGGGGCGGACACCCGTTGTTCACCTCCTTCGTGCAGGCGGCGCTGGCCCAGCACGCCATCCAACGCGCCAAGGAGACGGCATGAAGCTGTGCGGCTTTGAGGCCGGGCTGGACAAGCCCTTCTTCCTGATCTCCGGCCCCTGCGTGGTCGAGAGCGAGCAGCTGCAGATGGACGTGGCCGGCCGGCTGAAGGAGATCACCTCGGCACTCGGCATCCCGTTCATCTTCAAGTCGAGCTACGACAAGGCGAATCGCTCCAGCGGCGCGTCCTTCCGCGGCCCGGGCATGGACAAGGGCCTGGAGATCCTGGCCAAGGTGAAGCGCGAGCTGAAGGTGCCGATCCTGACCGACGTGCACAGCGAGGCCGAGATCCCGGCGGTCGCGTCGGTGGTCGACGTGCTGCAGACGCCGGCGTTCCTCTGCCGCCAGACCGACTTCATCCGCGCAGTGGCGCAAAGCGGCAAGCCCGTCAACATCAAGAAGGGCCAGTTCCTCGCGCCGCACGACATGAAGAACGTGATCGACAAGGCGCGTGCGGCCGCTCGCGAGAAGGGCCTGCCGGAAGACAGCTTCCTCGCCTGCGAGCGCGGCGCGAGCTTCGGCTACAACAACCTCGTCTCCGACATGCGCAGCCTGGCGATCATGCGCGAGACCGGTGCCCCGGTCGTCTTCGACGCCACGCACTCGGTGCAGTTGCCCGGCGGGCAAGGCACCAGCAGCGGTGGCCAGCGCGAGTTCGTGCCGGTGCTGTCTCGCGCGGCCATCGCCGTGGGCGTGGCCGGTGTGTTCATGGAGACGCACCCCGACCCGGCCAACGCGATGAGCGACGGCCCCAACGCCGTGCCGCTGAAGCACATGAAGGCCCTGCTCGAGCAGCTCGTCGCGCTCGACCGCGTGATCAAGACGCAACCGCTGCTGGAGAACAACTTCTCCTGCTGACGGCTTCGCCCACCCGATTCCTACAACATCCTCTGCCTGGAAAGACAAGACCATGAGCGCCATCGTCGACATCGTCGGAAGAGAAATCCTCGACAGCCGCGGCAACCCGACCGTCGAGTGCGACGTGCTGCTGGAGTCGGGCACCATGGGCCGCGCGGCGGTGCCTTCGGGCGCGTCGACCGGCTCGCGCGAGGCCATCGAGCTGCGCGACGGCGACAAGTCGCGCTACCTCGGCAAGGGCGTGCTGAAGGCCGTCGAACACGTCAACACCGAGATCAGCGAGGCCGTGCTGGGCCTCGATGCCTCCGAGCAGGCCTTCCTCGACCGCACGCTGATCGACCTGGACGGCACCGACAACAAGAGCCGCCTGGGCGCCAACGCGACGCTGGCCGTCAGCATGGCCGTGGCGCGCGCCGCGGCCGAGGAATCCGGCCTGCCCCTGTACCGCTACTTCGGCGGCTCGGGCGGCATGCAGATGCCCGTGCCGATGATGAACGTCATCAACGGCGGCGCGCACGCCAACAACAACCTCGACCTGCAGGAACTGATGATCATCCCCGTGGGCGCGCCGTCGTTCCGGGAGGCCGTCCGCTACGGCGCCGAGGTCTTCCATGCGCTGAAGAAGATCATCGACAGCAAGGGCATGACGACCGCCGTCGGCGATGAGGGCGGCTTCGCGCCCAACGTCGCCAGCCATGAGGCTGCGATCCAGATGATCCTGGAAGCCATCGACAAGGCCGGCTACGAAGCCGGCCGGCAGATCGCCATCGGCCTGGACTGCGCCGCCAGCGAGTTCTACAAGGACGGCAAGTACCACCTCGAGGGCGAAGGCCTGACGCTGACCGCGCCGGAGTGGACCGACATCCTCGCCACCTGGGTCGACAAGTACCCGATCGTCTCGATCGAAGACGGCATGCACGAGGGCGACTGGGACGGCTGGAAGCACCTCAACGAGCGCCTCGGCCAGAAGGTGCAGCTGGTTGGCGACGACCTGTTCGTCACCAACACCCGCATCCTGAAGGAAGGCATCGAGAAGCGCGTCGCCAACTCGATCCTCATCAAGATCAACCAGATCGGCACGCTGACCGAGACCTTCGCCGCCATCGAGATGGCCAAGCGCGCCGGCTGGACGGCCGTCATCTCGCACCGCTCGGGCGAGACCGAGGACAGCACGATCGCCGACATCGCGGTGGGCAGCAACGCCGGCCAGATCAAGACCGGCTCGATGAGCCGCAGCGACCGCATCGCCAAGTACAACCAGCTGCTGCGCATCGAGGAAGACCTCGGCGACGTCGCCACCTACCCGGGCCGCGCGGCCTTCTACAACCTGCGCTGAGCCTGCGGGCATGCGCATCGTCACCATCGCCCTGCTGGTGCTGCTGGCACTGGTGCATGCCGAACTGTGGTTCGGCAAGGGCGGGGTGCCGCGCGTGATGGAGCTGTCGGGCAAGCTGGTAACGCAGAAGGCAGTCAACGACGCAGCGAAGCAGCGCAACGCGCAGCTGCTCGCCGAGGTCAGCGACCTGAAGGAAGGCCTGGAGATGGTCGAGGAGAAGGCCCGCTTCGACCTCGGCATGGTCAAGCCCGACGAGATCTTCGTGCAGATCTCGTCGAAGCGCTGAATCCGCGGCGCGCCCGCTGATGGACGCGCTGCTGCAGGCGCTGCGGCCGCTGTTCGCGCCCGCCTTCACGCTGTGGGGTTCGCCGGCCACCTGGCTGGAACTGGTCGCCTTCGTGTTGGCGCTGGCCATGGTCGGCTACAACATGCGCGTCAACCCGCTGGGCTGGCCACTGGCGATCGCCTCCTCGCTGCTGTACTTCCTGCTGTTCTGGGACAGCAGGCTCTACGGCGAAGCCGGCTTGCAGATCGTCTTCGTGGTGCTCGCCGGCTGGGGCTGGTGGCAATGGCTGCGCGGCACGCTGGACGACGGCAGTGCGCTTCGCGTGCGCCCCCTGCCACGGCGCGAGGCCATGGCCTGCCTGGCCGCGCTGGGCCTGGCCTGGCCGGCGCTGGCCCTGTTCCTCGACCACGTGACCGACTCCGACGTGCCCTGGTTCGATGCCTTCCCGACCGCGGCCAGCCTGGTCGGCCAGTGGCTGCTCGGGCGCAAGTACGTCGAGAACTGGGCGGTCTGGCTGATCGTGAACGTCGTCAGCGTGGCGCTCTTCGCCGTCAAGGGGCTGTGGTTGACGGTGCTGCTCTACGCGATCTTCGCCGTGCTGTCGGTGGCCGGCTGGCGCGCCTGGCGGGCGCTGGCCGCAGCGCGATGAAGCGCGCTTTCGTCGTCACCCTGCTCGGCGCCGAGAGCACCGGCAAGACGACGCTGGCGCGAGAGCTGGCCGACACGCTCGCCACCCAGGGCCACGGCGTCGCGGTGGTGGCCGAGTACCTGCGCGAGTTCTGCGACCGCGAACAGCGCACGCCGCGCATCGACGAGCAGCGCGGCATCGCCGCCGAGCAGACGCGGCGCATCGCAGCCGCTGCCGCGCAGCACGACATCGTGGTCGCCGACACCAGTGCGCTGATGATCGCCGTCTACAGCGATCAGGTGTTCGGCGACACCAGCCTCTACGACGAGGCGCTGGCCGCCCACGCGCGCAGCGACCTCACCCTGCTCACCGCACTCGACCTGCCCTGGCAGGCCGACGGCCTGCAGCGCGACGGCCCGCACGTTCGCGAGCCGGTCGACGTGAAGGTGCGCGCGGCACTGGCCCGCGTTCCGCTCGAGTGGTCCGTGGTATTCGGCCAGGGCGGGACACGGCTGGCCCATGCGCTGGCCGCCATCGAGCGGGCCCGCCAGCCGCCGGCACCCGGCCGCCGCTGGCAGTGGGTCTGCGAACGCTGCGGCGACGCCGATTGCGAACGCCACTGGCTGCCGACGCTCTGATATCGTTCCTCGTCCCGTCAGCCGCCCCGCCCATGGCCCTAGCCTGCTCCAAGTGCAGTACCGAGAACGCCGATGGCGCGCTCGTGTGCCGCGGCTGTGGCGCGGCGCTGCCGCCGCCGGCCTCGTGGAGCCGTTCGCTGCTGCCCGAGGACGATCACTTCGACCCCTTGTCGGCGCCGACGCTGGTGATGCAGCACACGGCGCCCGCCACCCTGCCGCCGATCGAGGAGACGGCGGTGCCGATGCCTCCCGGTGGCGGCGGCGGCCGTCGGCTGATGCTGGGTGTGGCGGGCCTGGTCGTGCTGGTGGCGGCAGGTGCCTGGCTGCTGCGACCGGGCGAGTTGGCGCCGCCCCTTCCCGCCGCGGCGGCGCCGGCAGCCTCTTCCGTGGCCAGCGCCGCGCCGTCCGCCTCGGTGGCGGCCACGACGCCCGAGGCTGCGGCGTCGGCCGCTGCGTTGCCGCTCATCGTCGCGCCGGCATCCGCGCCGCAGGCCGCCATGCCGGCCGCGAGCGCCGCGCCGCCCGCAGCGAGCCCGGCGTCGGTGGCATCGCCTGCCTCCGATGCCCGCAAGCGCATCCCCGAGCCAGTGGCGCGCAAGCGCGCGCTGGCCGCCCCGCCGGCCGCATCGAGCCCGATGGTTCCTGCTGCGCCACCGCCGACCCCCGAACCGGTCGCTGCACCCGTCGCGGCGCCCGAGCGGCCGAAGACGGTGGCCGAGCTGTGCGCTTCCGGCAACCTGATCACGCGCGGCTTCTGCGAGCAACGCGAGTGCCGCCGCGGCGAGCATGCGAACGACCCGGTCTGCGCTAGGCTGAAGGACGCCGAGCAGCGGCGCCTGTTCCAGCAGTGAACCCGGCCTGAGCTGCGCGGCTCGAGCTCGGGTCGTGCCACTCAGTTGAGCGTGCTGCTGCCCGGCGGTTGCGAGCCGGCCGGCATGAACAGCCCGGCCGCATCGACCGGATCGAAGTGGTACTTGAGGCCGCAGAAGTCGCAGCCGATCTCCACCCGGCCCTGCTCGGCGAGGATGCTCTCGATCTCGTCGCGGCCCAGGCTGCGCAGCATGCTGCCCACACGATCGCGCGAGCAGCTGCACTCGAAGCGCGGCCCCAGCGCACCGGCCATCGGCTCGAAGCGGCGCAGTTGTTCCTCCCAGAACAGGCGGCGCAGGATGGTGTCGGCATCCAGGGTCAGCAGTTCCTCGCGCTTGAGCGTCGCGGCGAGGTGGGCGATGCGGTTGAAGGATTCGTTCAGGCCGATCTCCTCCTCGTTTCGCCTGCCGCCGAGGTTGCCGGCTCCTTCCACCGGCAGGCGCTGGATCAGCAGCCCGGCGGCGATGCGGTCGTCGGCGGCGAGCACCAGCCGGGTGTCGAGCTGCTCGGACTGCAGCATGTAGTGCTCCAGCACCTGCGACAGCTCCTGCAGCGGCTCGCGCTGGTCGCCATGCAGCGGCACCACGCCCTGGTAGGGCTGCTGGCCGGGGAGCTTGTCCTTGGGGTCCAGCGTGATCGCGCAGCGGCCCTTGCCGCTGACGTTCAGCATCGCTTCCAGCTTCGCGTCTGCCATGACCTCGCCGACCACCTTGGCGGTGGCCCGGAAGGCCAGGTCGGGCTGGACCTCGGCGACCGCCAGGCGCACCGGCCCGTCGCCGAACACCTGCAGGATCAGCGCCCCGTTGAACTTGATGTTGGCCTGCATCAGCGCGCCGGCGGCGGCCATCTCGCCGAGCAGCGTGCGAACCGGGGCCGGGAACGCATCGTTGGATTTCTCGCGCCGCGCCAGCAGTTCCTGCCACGACTCGGTCAGCCGCACCAGCATGCCGCGCACCGGCAGGCCTTCGAAGATGAACTTGTGCAATTCCGACATCAGGCAATCTTCTTCAAGCCCTTGCGATAACGCTCCGACTTCTCGGTGTAATGCAACGCGCCCTGCCGGATCCGCTCGAACTGCTCGGGCGAGAGCTGCTTCACCACCTTGGCCGGCGAGCCCATGATCAGCGAGCCGTCGGGGAACTCCTTGCCCTCGGTGACCAGCGCGCCGGCGCCAACCAGGCAGTTGCGGCCGATCTTCGCGTTGTTCAGCACCACCGCCTGGATGCCGACCAGCGAACCGTCGCCGATCGTGCATCCGTGCAGCATGACCTGGTGGCCGATGGTCACGTCCTGCCCGATCACCAGCGGGCAGCCTATGTCGGTGTGCAGCACGCTGCCGTCCTGCACGTTGGAGCCGCGGCCGACGGTGATCCACTCGTTGTCGCCGCGCAGCACGGCGCCGAACCACACGTTGGCGCCCTCCTGCAGCTCGACGCGGCCGATCACCTGGGCGCTGTCGGCCACCCAGGCGGTGTCCGAGATGCGGGGGATGTCGTCGTCGAGCTGGTAGATCGCCATGCGGAGCTTTCGGGAAAGGCGCGAAGTGTAGTCACAGCGCGCGGTTGCTGCGCTCCTCGGCCAGCGTCATCACGCGGATGCAAGGGGTGTAGCCGTCGTGCACCACGCCGTGCAGGTCGGTGCGCTTGTGCGAGCGCATCAGGCTCAGCAGGAACTGCACCGTCTCGCGGGTGATCACCTGCCCCGGCACCAGCGCCGGGATGCCCGGCGGATACGGGACGATCTGGTCGGCGCACACTCGCCCGTCGAGCGCGGCGTTGGCGTGTTCGTCGTCGTCGAGCAGCGGCAGCAGTTCGCCCTCGCAGTAGAACGCGTCTCGCGGCAGGAAGCGCAGCGAGGTGAAGCCGGCGATCTCCGGCGCCTTGACCAGCCGGCGCGGCGCCTTGGCCTCGCGCGCCAGGCGCAGCAGCGCATCGTGCAGGCGCGACACCTTGCTGCGCGTGGTGCCGATGGTCAGCAGCAGCGTCACCGTGTTGAAGGTCGACTTCTCGACCTGGATGTTGAAGCGCTCGAACAGCACCTGCTGAAACTCGTCGACGGTGTAGCCCGACTTGGTAATGTCGACGGTGATCTTGGTCGGGTCGAGCTGGATGCCGTCGTCCTTCACCGAATCGGGCAGCAGGTCGGTCAGCGTCAGCGCCAGGAAGACGTTGGTCGCGTCGATTGCCTCGCGCAGTTCGGCGGCCAGCTCCAGCGTGCGCTGCAGCAGCTTGTAGCCTTCCATCACCGCCTGCTGGCGGCCGACGTCGAGGCTGGCGATGATCCCGTACTGCGGGCTGGTCGACGCGTGCATGTTGAAGTTCTCGCGAAACAGGTGCGCGTCGAAGTCCGGGTCGTTCACGTGGATCATGCTGGCCTGGCTGAGCGCCGACAGCACCTTGTGGGTCGACTGCGTCGCGTAGTCCGCCCCGGCCTCCATCGCCGTCGGCCGGAAGGCCGGGTGGAAGCGCGCATGCGCGTACCAGGCCTCGTCGATGATCACCTTGATGCCCTTGGCGTGCGCCGCCGCGATGATCGGCGGCAGGTCGTAGCGCAGCCCGTCGTAGGTGCAGGAGGTCAGGATCAGCGCCTTGGCATGCGGGTTCGCCTCGATCGCCTCGAACAGCGTCTTCTTCGGCACCGGGCCGAACAGGCCGTAGGTGCGGTTCACCGAGCTGTTCAGGTAGACCGGCTTTGCGCCCGACAGCACCACGCCGTGGTGCACCGACTTGTGGCAGTTGCGGTCCAGCAGCAGCGTGTCGCCCGGCGCCAGCAGGGTCTGGAAGATCACCTTGTTGGCGGTCGAGGTGCCGTTGGTGGCGAAGAAGGTGCGCTGCGCACCGAAGGCACGCGCCGCCATGTCCTGCGCCTGCAAGATCACGCCCTTGGGGTCGAGCAGCGAGTCGAGCATGTCGACCGACACCGACAGGTCGGCGCGCAGCATGTTCTCGCCGAGGAACTCGTGGAAGGCCGCCGACCACGGGCTGCCGCGCAGGCTGTCGCCCGAGGAGTGGCCCGGCGTGTGCCAGGCGTCCTTGGCCATCAGCACGTACTCGCGCAGCGCGTCGAAGAACGGCGTGCGCGACTTCTCCTGGATCTCCGCCTGCAGGATGCGGAACCAGCCGCGCGGGTCGGACTCGTCGCGGATGAAGAAACCGTCGATCGCCTCGCGGGTCAGCGCGCCGACAGTCTCTTCGTCGCGGGCACTGTCGACCAGCACGTACAGGTCGAGCTCGGGGCGCAAGGCATGCAGCGCCTGCACCAGCGCCTCGGCCTGCCAGGGGCGCTCGCCCTGCCCATCGCCGACGCCGTCGACGAGCACGCTCTGCAGGTCGCCGTCTTCGCGGGCGATGCGCAGCGCTTCCTCGGCGCAGTCGGTGCCGGTGAAGGTCAGGCCACAGGGGTTGGGCAGGCTCTTGGCGGCGGCCGTGAGGCCCTTGAGCAACTGGCGGCGAAAGCTGGCGTCGGCCAGGACGATGAGGACATGGCTGTGCGGACGGGACATGGGCGCGAGCTTAGCAAGTGCAGCGCAGGGGCCCGCCGATAATCGGCCGATGGAACTGCGACACGAGGCGCTGAGGCTGCTGCAGATCGCCGATCCGGCGACGAAGGCGGGCGCGGTGCGTGCGCTGTTCGGCGGTTCGGAGCTTGCGGTGGACACCGGGGCATCGCTGGCCGAACCCGCTGGCCTGCCCGGCCGCCCGGACCGCCCGAGGCTCGTCGCCCCCAAGGACGTGCCGACCCGCTCGCCGTTCACGCTCGAAGGGCGCGCCGCGCTGCTGCACTCGATCGCGCACATCGAGTTCAATGCGATCAACCTCGCACTCGACGCCGTCTGGCGTTTTCCCGGCCTGCCCGAGGCCTACTACCGCGACTGGTGGCGCGTTGCCGCCGAGGAATCGCTTCACTTCACGCTGCTGCGCGAGCACCTGCAGAGCCTCGGCCACGACTACGGCGACTTCGACGCCCACGACGGGCTGTGGACGATGACCGCACGCACTGCGCACGACCTCGTCGCCCGCATGGCGCTGGTGCCGCGCACGCTGGAAGCACGCGGGCTGGACGCCACGCCGCCGCTGCAGGCCAAGCTGGCGAAGGCCGGCGACGCCCGCGCGGTGGAGATCCTGGCCGTGATCCTGCGCGACGAGATCGGCCACGTCGCGGTCGGCAACCGCTGGTACCGCTTCTGCTGCGAGCGCGCCGGGCTCGACCCGGTGGCCATCTACCCCGGCCTGGTCGAGCGCTATGCCGCCCCGCGCCTGCGCCCGCCGTTCAACGACGAAGCACGCCGCGCCGCCGGCTTCAGCGACGACGAGATCGCCTACCTGACGCGGGCGGTCGGCTGACGACACGAGGGCATTCCCCGGGCCGCCGGTGCCCGGGGCTGGCACGCCTCCCGCTTACACTGCGCGCCACGCCCGAAGACCGATCCGTCCGGGCTCCCGACAATCCTTCACCGAGGACTTCATGACCACCATCACCACCCGTCGTTTCCTGCAAACCACCGGCCTGCTGTTCGCAGGCGTGCTGCTCGCCGCCTGCGGCAAGAAGGCCCCCGAAGCCGCGGCGCCCGCCGCCTCGGAGCCGGCGCCGGCCGCCTCCGTTGCCGCCGCCCCGCCGCCGGCCAAGGTCTACGCGGTCGGCACCGACGCCGCCTACGCGCCGTTCGAGTCGCAGAACGAGAAGGGCGAGATCGTCGGCCTGACCGTCGACGTGGTGACCGCCGTGGCCCAGAAGGCCGGCATCGAGGTCAAGTTCGTCAACACCCCGTGGGAAGGCATCTTCAACTCGCTGGCGCAGGGCGACCGCGACATGCTGGCCTCGTCGATCACGATCACCGACGAGCGCAAGCAGACGATGGACTTCACCAACCCCTACTTCGACGCCTACCAGCTGATCGCGGTGAAGGCAACGTCGAAGGTGACCAAGTTCGACGACCTGAAGAAGCTCAAGGTCGGCGTGCAGACCGGCACCACGGGCGACGAAGTCGTCACCAAGCAGCAGGGCAAGAACAGCGCCAACATCAAGCGCTTCGAGTCGACCCCGCTGGCGCTGAAGGAACTGGAAGCCGGCGGCGTGGACGCGGTCGTGGCCGACAACGGCGTGGTCATCAACTACGTGACCAACAACCCGGGCGCCAAGTTCAAGACCGTCAGCGACAAGGCCTTCGCGCCCGAGCAGTACGGCTTCGCGGTGAAGAAGGGCAACACCGAGCTGCTCGAGAAGCTGAACAAGGGCCTGGCCGACATCAAGGCCGACGGCACCTACGACAAGATCTACGCCAAGTACTTCGGCGCGGCACCGGCCGCCGCTGCAGCCCCGGCTTCGGCCGCCTCGAAGTAAGCCGCGCGGGGCGCGCGTGGACCTGCGCTGGGAGATCCTCGCCGGCTACGGGCCGTTGTTCCTCAACGGCTTGTGGATGACGATCCAGCTGACGATCGTCTCGATCGGCGCCGGGCTGCTGCTCGGCGTGCTGCTCGGGCTGGTCAGCAGTTCACGCGACGCCCCGCCCCCGAAATCCGCCCCGCTCGCCTGGCTGCTGAAGGCGGCGCGGGCGTTGACGGTGGCCTACGTCACCTTCTTCCGCGGCACGCCGCTGTTCGTGCAGATCCTGCTGGTGCACTTCGCGCTGATGCCGGCGCTGGTGCACCCGGACACCGGCCTGCTGCTCGCCGGTGACGCCGCCCGCGAGTTCCGCCAGTCGCACGGTGCCTTCTTCTCCGGCGCGCTGGCGATGACGCTCAACGCCGGCGCCTACATCTCCGAGATCTTCCGCGCCGGCATCCAGAGCATCCACACCGGGCAGACCCAGGCGGCCTACAGCCTCGGCCTGACGCACCCGCAGGCGATGCGCCTCGTGGTGTTGCCGCAGGCCTTCCGCCGCATGATCCCGGCGCTGGTCAACGAGGGCGTCACCCTGATCAAGGACTCGTCGCTGGTTTCGGCGATCGGCCTGGCCGAACTGGCCCTGGCGGCGCGTACCGTGGCCGGCGCCTATTCCCGCTACTGGGAGCCGTACCTGGCGATCTCCGTGGTGTACCTCGTGCTGACGCTGACCCTGTCGATGCTGGCCAGGCGACTGGAGGCGCCGTCCCATCTGCGAGGCCGGTGACCGCCGTTCACTTGATTGTCGCGCTGCAGCAACGAACCCGCGGGTTTTCCTCGATCACTCATTAAGATGCAGGCTTCCGGCCCGGTGACATGTGTCGACCGGTTGTGTTTCAAGACCAAAAGGAACTTCATGAAGCGCTCTCTCATCCTGGCCGCCGTGGCCACCGTCGCCAGCGGTACCGCCCTGGCCCAAAGCAGCGTGACCATCTATGGCCGCCTGAACGTGTCGGTCGAGCGTCAGAAGGACGGCGACACCAGCATCTTCGCGCTGCAGAACAGCGCCTCGCGCATCGGCTTCAAGGGCACCGAAGACCTCGGCGGTGGCCTGAAGGCTTCGTTCCTGCTGGAGCATGGCTTCAACCCCGACACCGGCTCGCAATCGCAGTCGGCGTTCTGGGCTCGTGAGAGCTGGGTTGCCCTGGAAGGCGGCTTCGGCAAGGTTCGCCTGGGCAACATGGGCCCGACCGCAGCCTACTTCGCCACTGCTGACTACATCAGCATGCACAACCACGACACCGGTACGTCGGAAGACAAGTTCTACGCGTACCCGGGCGACGTGCGCAACACCATCGCCTACACGTCGCCGACCATCGGCGGCTTCACCGGCGAGGCGCAGGTGGGCCTGGCGGAAACCACCCAGCCGCGCAAGACGATCGTGCTGGCCGGCAATTACGTCGGCGGCCCGCTGCACCTCGGCGTGGGCTACGTGTCGGCCCCGGGCGGCCCGACCAAGGACGACAAGGCGACCGAATTCGGCGTCCGTGCCCTGTACGAACTGGGCGCGTTCACCGTTGGCGCGTACTACATCGCCAACAAGGTCGAAGTGTCGGGTGTCGAAGAGAAGCGCAACCTGATGCGCGTCTCGGGCATGTACGCCATGGGCGCGAACGAGTTCCACGCCAACCTCGGCGTGGCTGGCAAGCTGAAGGTCGGTGGCGCGACGGTCGACAATTCGAACGCCACCCAGTTCACCCTGGGCTACAACTACAACCTGAGCAAGCGCACCAAGGTCTACGCGTTCTACACGCAGGTGGACAACAAGGACAACGCGCAGTACGTCGTGTCGGTCCCCGGCACGAAGTTCTCGTCGATCGCCGCTGGCGTGCGCCACAACTTCTGATCGTAGAAGTTCACAGCACCTGAAAGGGCCGGTCGAAAGACCGGCCCTTTTTCTTTGCCCGCCCACCGCGTCCCAGCCCGCGCGCTTGCATGCGCGCGGTCCTTCGCCAGGCGAGCGGGTGTCCGCGGGGACACCCGCCCGTCCGGGCTCAGCCCAGGAAGTAGCGCTTCAGGCCCGCCAGAATCATCTCCACCGCGATGGCGGTGAGCACCAGGCCCATCAGCTTCTCGGTCGCCGCGACCACCGAGTCGCCGAGCAGGCGGCGGATGCGCTCGCACAGCAGCAGCACCGCGCCGGACACTGCCATCGCGACCGTCAGTGCCGCCACCCAGGTCATCACCCGCTCGGGCTGGCGCGAGGCCAGCAACAGCACCGTGGCCATCGCCGACGGCCCGGCCAGCAGCGGCACGGCCAGCGGGAAGATCAGCGGTTCCTTGCCCTCGGGCATGCCGTAGACCCCACCTTCGGCGCCGAAGATCATACGGATCGCCACCATCAGCAGGATCACGCCGCCGGCCACCTCCAGCGAACGCTCCGACAGGTGCATCACGCGCAGGAAGGCCTCGCCGGTCAGCATGAAGCCGAGCAGCACCGCGAAGGCGATCGCCACCTCGCGCATGGCCACCTTGCGCCGCCGCTCGCGCGGCACGCCGTTCATGATCGGAATGAAGATCGGCAGGCTGCCCAGCGGGTCGAGCACCAGCAGCAGCAGGATCAGGGCGGAGAGAAAACTGTGGTCCATGGGGCGGCGATTGTGGGGCAGCGCCCTGCCACATGGCCCGTGGATGGCTCCATCGGGCGATGCCGCGCCGGCGCGCGACGGGAACACTGACGTCCATCGTCACTGCCACCCACGCCGCCTGCCGGCGCGCCCCGAATGCACATCGTCCACCACGCCCACCTGCGCTGCGAGCACGCCGACGGCGAGCACCGCCTGGTCGCCGTGGGGCGGGACCAGGGCATTGCCGCCTTCGAGGTCTGGACGACACGCCTGGACCCCGGCGCGGCGACGCGCGAGATGCGCCACGCCGGCGAACTGGTGGCAATCGCCCACGAAGGCGCCGGCAAGCTGCTCGTCGATGGCGGGCCGCAACGCTTCCAGGCGCCCTGTTCGCTGCTGATCCCGGCCGGCTGCTGCTTTCGCGTCGCCAACAACGGCGGCGCGCCGCTGCACCTGGTGTGGGTCTGCACCCAGGCCCCGCTGCCGCTGGACGGCGCTGCCTCCCCCCTTCTGCCTTGAACCCGAAACCTGGAGCCCCTGCCATGAAGCACGACCCCTGTGAACCCACGCGCCCGCTGCTGCCGGCGTCCATCCTGATCCCGCTGCTGCTGGCCCTGCTGGGCTGGTCGATGCTGGTCGTGCCCGCCCAGGCGGCCGAGCGCCGCGGCCGCCTGACCATCGACCTGCAGCTCGAAGGCAGCAGCCGCTGGCAGGATGCCGGCGACAGCAGCCAGACGACGGTCAAGCGGCACTACCGCGTCGTGACGACCCTGCGTGCCGAGGGCGACCCGATGTCGGTCAACACCAAGGCGCCGGACTACGCGCAGAAGATGATGGCGCAGTCGGCCCAGGTGCAGGCCAAGGTGGCACAGGCCCAGGCACGCAAGCCGCAGGGCGCCGTGCCGCCGCCGATGGACATGGCCCGCCAGATGGAGATGGCGCGCCAGGCCCAGGCCACCTGCGGCACCGACCGCGACTGTCTGATGCGCCTGCTGGCGCCACAAGTGGCCGCCCAGGTGACGCCCGACCCGGCCCGCCAGGCGCAACTGGTGCGGCATGCCCAGACCGCCCGCCCCGAGGACGACGATGAGGACGCCCGGTACCTGAACTTCGCCGGCGTGGACCGCTGCGACGCGACCTTCGAGGTGCAGGTCGAGGAAGTCATCGAAGGCCGTTACGCCGACGTGCAAGGGCCGGTGCCCTGGCGCGTGGTGCGCCGTGACGCCCAGCCGCTGAGCGCCGACGAGAACCGCCTGCTGTGCATGAGCTTCCAACTGGTGCTGGACCTGCGCAGCGGCGTCATCACCACCGACACAGGCTTCGGCCTGCCCGAGCCGCTGGTCAGCTCGGTGCACACCGAGCGTGGCCGCAGCACGAAGAGTGTCGACCGCCTCGGTGGCCTGGCCCAGGTGGCGCAGTGGATGGCCGAGCGCACCCGCCAGGCACCGCGTGCCGGCAGCGCCAGCACGACGCTGCCGATGGTCTCGTCCCGCGAGGCCGGCCGTGGCCGCACCGAGGGTGCCCTCAAGGCCCAGCTGAGCTGGAAGTTCGAGGACATCTGAGCCGCCGAAGCGAAGCGCCTATGCAATTGCGCAGCGCAGGCGGCTCATCTCAGGCCGACGCTGGCCAGCTTCGCAGGGCCTTCGCTGGCCTGAGACCCGACCCCGACGGGCCATGGCCCGCCGAATGGCTCCTCCGGGCGATGCCCGGATGGCGCCGCGACGGAACACTGACAACCATGCCGCGACGTGAAGCGGCGACATCGACAAGCCCGACACCGAAAGGAACGCCCCATGAACACCGCCACCGCCTCCCGCCCCGCCGCGCAAGCCGCCACCGCCCATCGCCTCGACCTGTACGTCGGCATCCACAAGGCGCTGCGCCACTTCATGACCGACACGCTGCACCGCGTCGGCCGCATGGACACCGGCGACGCCGCCGACATGGCCCGCACGCTCGGCCAGTTCGAGGACCTGATGGCGCTGTGCGAGCAGCACATCCACCACGAGAATCACTTCGTGCACGCCGCGATCGAGGCCCGCGCGCCGCGCGCCGCGGCCCGCACCGCCGGCGACCACGTCGAGCACTTCGCCTACATCGAGGCGCTGCGCAGCGACGCACGCCGCGTCGCCCAGGCCGACGCCGCCGCCCGCCCGGCGCTGGCGCTGCGCCTGTACCGCCACCTGGCGCTGTTCGTCGCCGACAACTTCCAGCACATGAACGTCGAGGAGACGCAGAACAACGCCGCGCTGTGGGCGCACTACAGCGACGACGAGCTGATGGACCTGCACCACCGCATCCTGGCCAGCCTGCCGCCCGAGGAGACGATGGTGGTGATGCGCTGGATGATCCCCGCCTCGTCGCCGGCCGAGCGTGCGCAGATCCTCGGCGGCATGCAGGCGGGCGCGCCGGCGCCGGCCTTCCAGGCCGCGCTGGACATCGTTCGCCCGCACCTGGACGACACCGCCTGGGACAAGCTGGCACGCGCCCTCGGCGTGGCGCAGCAGCCCGGCCTGGTGGACTTCCGCTGACCTCTCCAACCCGAAAGCGAACCATCATGAAGACCTGGCTCGTGCGGGCCGGCGCAGCCGTGCTCGCCCTCGTGATCCTTCTGGCCGCAGCGGTGGCGCTGCTGGTGGCAAACGGCCACCGCAAGGCCGAGCGCCGTGTCGAGGTGCAGTTGCAGAGCGTGGCCGAGCGCAGCGACGCCGCAGCCATCGCGCGCGGCGGCTATCTGTTCCGCTCGCGCGGCTGCACCGACTGCCACGGCAGCGACGGGGCCGGCCGCACCTTCCTCGACGACGGCAAGGGACTGCGCATCCACGCACCGAACATCACGCCGCGCGGCGCGGTGGTGGCGTCGTACCGCATGGACGACTGGGACCGCAGCATCCGCCACGGCGTCGCGCCGGGCGGCCGGCCGCTGTTCATCATGCCCAGCGAGGACTACAACCGGCTGACCAACGACGACTTCGCGGCACTGGTCGCCTTCCTGAAGCAGATGCCGCCGGCCGAAGGCGGTGCAGCGCAGATCGACCTGCCGCTGCCGGTGCGTGCGCTGTACGGCGCCGGCATGCTGAAGGACGCAGCGCAGAAGATCGACCACGCGCTGCCGCCGTCGGCGCCGGTGGCCGAGGCGGTCTCGCGCGAGCATGGCGCCTACGTGGCCAATGCCTGCATCGGCTGCCATGGCGCGACGCTGTCGGGCGGGCGCATTCCCGGTGCGCCGCCGGACTGGCCGGCGGCCGCGAAGCTCGCCGCGGGCGAGGGCAGCGTGATGCCGCGCTATGCCGACGCCGCGCAGTTCGTTTCGATGATGCGCAGCGGCCAGCGCCCGGACGGCAGCGCCGTCAGCCCGGTGATGCCGTTCGGCGCGCTCAAGGAGATGAGCGACGTCGACCTGCAGGCGCTGTACCTCTACCTGAAGAGGCCGGGGCCGGTCGGCGCCGGCTCGCACTGACCCCGCACACGGAGAACACCATGCACATCATGACCCCCACCGCGGGCGCCCTGCTCGCCTGCCTGGCGCTGATCGCCTGCGGCGGCGGCAACTGGGAATCGGTCCGCGTCGAGAAGGATCCAGCCAGCGTGAGCGCCGAGACATCGGGCTCGGTGAGCGTCGAAGGCTGCCTCGTCGATGCGCGTGACCGGCCGCTGGCGCAAGCGCTGCAGGCACGCAGCAGCGACGGCCGCCTGGTGGCCAGCGCCAGCAGCGATGCCGACGGCCTGTTCCGCATGCGGGTGCCGGCGGGCCAGTCGCTGCGCATCGAGCCCGTGATGGCAACCGACGACGGCATCACGATCCTGACCGGCCGACAGTCGGTCAGCCTCGGGGGCTGCCTGCGCGGCTAGCGACCCCGGGCCCGTCCGGCATCAGTCGCCGGCGGCCACGCCTTCGCGCCGCGGATCGGCGGCACCGAACCATTCGCCGCCGCGCCGCGCGATGCCCTGCACGCCGCTGGTCTGCGGCAGCACACGCAGCGCATGGCCGCGCTCGCGCAGCGCTTGTGCGAGCGCCTCGCTGCTGCGCCCGGCCTCGAGCTCGGTCGGCCCGTTGCGCGAACCGAAGTTCGGCAGCGCGATCGCCTGCTGCAGGTCGAGCTGCCAGTCGAGCGTGGCGACCAGCGTCTTGGCCACGTGGTTGATGATCGCCGGGCCGCCGGCCGAGCCGAGGGCCATCACGAAGCGGCCCGTCTCGCGCTCGAACACCAGCAGCGGCGCCATCGAGGAGCGCGGCCGCTTGCCGCCTTGCACACGGTTGGCGACCGGCACGCCGTCGACCGCCGGCACGAACGAGAAGTCGGTCAGCTGGTTGTTGAGCAGCACGCCTCGCGCCACGATCTGTGCGCCGAAGCCGTTCTCGATCGTGCTGGTCATCGACAGCGCATTGCCGAAGGCGTCGACGACCGCGAGCTGCGTGGTCGACGGCCGCTCGGGGCTGGCATCGTCGGCCAGGCTGACCGGCAACGCCGGCCACTCGCCGGGCGCGGCACGGCCGGCGCTGCGCGGGCCGATCAGCGCGGCGCGGGTGCGCAGGTAGTCGGCATCGAGCAGGTCGATCGCACCCCGCCCGGGCAGCGGCACGAAGGCCGGGTCGGCCACGTAGCGGTCGCGGTCGGCAAAGGCCAGCCGGCCGGCCTCGCTGAACAGATGAACGGCCTCGGCCGGCGGCTCCAGGCCCCAGGCCGAGGCGACCGGTGGCAATGCGGCGAGGTCGCGCGACTCCAGCAGGCCGAGGATCTGCCCCACCGCCAGCGTGCCGGAGGACGGCGGTGGCATGCCGCACAGGCGCCAGCGCCGGTAGGCAAAGCACAGCGGCGTGCGCTCGACGGCGCGGTAGCCGGCCAGGTCCGCCTCGCTCAGCAGGCCGGGGTTGTGCGCATCGCCGCGCACACGCTGCACGATCGCGGCGGCCGTCTCGCCGCGGTGCAAGGCGTCGGCGCCCTGCGCCGCCACGGCGCGCATCACACCGGCCAGTGCCGGATTGCGGTAGCGGCTGCCCGCGCGCAGCGGCTGGCCGGTGGCGTCGAAGAAGAGCGATGCCGCCTCGGGGTCCTCGCGCAGGCGCCGGGCCATCGGCTCGCGCAGCAGCATCGCCAGGCGCGGCCCGACCGGCACGCCTTCCTCGGCCAGCGCGATCGCCGGCGTGAACAGGCGCGACCAGGGCAGGCGGCCATGCTGGCGGTGGGCGAGCTCCAGCGCCCGCAGCACCCCGGGCACGCCCACCGATCGACCGCCGACCTGCGCCTCGGCAAAGCCCATCGGTCGCCCGTCGCGCAGGAACAGCCCCGGCTGCGCCTCGGCCGGCGCCGTCTCGCGGCCGTCGTAGGCCTGGACACGGGTGCCGTCGTGATGCACGAGGAACAGCCCGCCGCCGATGCCCGAGCTCTGCGGTTCGACCAGGCCCAGCACCATCTGCGCGGCGATCGCCGCATCGACCGCGCTGCCGCCCTCGCGCAGCATCTGCAGCCCGGCCTGCACCGCCAGCGGATGGGCGGCGGCCACCATGTGCTTCGTTGCGCGCCAGCCTGGCTTGTCGGTGAAGCCGCTGCCTGCCTCGGGGCCATCGGACAGGCCGGCCGCCGGTGGCGCCGCGGGCGGCGCCGTGCAGGCCACCAACCCCAGCGTCAGCGCCACCAGCCCCGCCAGCAGCGCGAACGCCGCCGCGCAGCCGGCGCGCCGCAGCTTCATTCGCTGCCCTTCTCCACCGCGGCGCCGCCGATGTGGTGCATCACCCGCTGCGGGAACGGGATCTCGATGCCGTCGCGGTCGAACAGGTCGAGCACCGCGAGGTTGACGTCGGAGCGCACGTTGCCCTGGCCGTTCTCCGGGTCGGCGATCCAGAAGTTGATGGTCAGGTTCATGCCGTCGGCGGCGAATTCGGCGAGCTGGCAGGCCGGCGCCGGGTCGGCCAGCACACGCGGCACCTGCGTCACCGCCTCGACCACCTTCGCCTGCAGCGCACGCACGTCGGTGCCGTAGGCCACCTGCACGCTGGTGCTCAGCAGCACCTTCATGTCGGCCAGCGACAGGTTCTCGACACGCTGCGTGATCAGCATCTCGTTGGGCACGATCGCCTCGCGGCCGGACAGCGCGCGGATCACAGTGTAGCGGGTGCGGATGTCGGTGACGCGGCCGTCGAAGTTGTCGACGCGCACCATGTCGCCGATGCGCAGCGACCGCTCGGCCAGGATCACGAAGCCGCTGACGTAGTTGGCGGCGATCTTCTGCAGGCCGAAGCCCAGGCCCACACCGACCGCGCCGCCGAGCACCGAGAGCGCCGTCAGGTCGATGCCGACCGCCGACATCGCGAAGATCAGGCCGACGAACAGCAGCAGCACGCGCACCAGGTTGGCGGCGATCTTGCGGATCGACAGGTCGTCGCCGCTGCCGCGCAGCAGCTGCTTCTCGATCGCCGCCGAGATCCACAGCGCCACCACCAGCACCAGGCCGGCGGTCAGCGTGCCTTCGACGAGGTTGCGCAGCGTCAGCTTGGTCGTGCCGACCTTCCAGCTGACCTCGTCCATCGCCTCCAGCAGCAGCGGCAGCACGCCGGTGATCCACAGCACGACGGCCAGCCAGGCGATCCACGACACGGTGCGTTCGATCACCCGCACCCAGCCGGCGGTCGGGAAGGTCACGTGCAGCACGCGCACCGCCAGTCGGATCACCAGCAGCGACAGCAGGATCGGAATCGCCAGCTTGAACACCGCGATCTTCAGCGTGCCGGACAGCACCAGCCGCGCGCCGAAGGCCAGCGCCAACGCCAGCACCGGGAACAGCACGCCGTCGACGATGCGTTCGCCGAACCAGATCGAGCCCGTGGCCGGGCCGTGGCCGCGCAGCAGCCGCACGATCAGCCAGGCCAGGCCCAGGCAGCCGGCGAGCACGCCGAGTTCGGCCAGGGCAGTGGGCTGCAGCAGCGCGCCCAGCAGGTCGTTGAGTTCGGTGGTGTCCAGCGTTCGGGTCATGGCGGGGGTCGCTTCCGGGGGCCGCATTTGACCATGGGCCTGCGTTACGGTTGGTGAACACAGGCAACGCAGGCCGGGCCCGGCGCGCTATCGTCGCGCCACGCGCGAACCTGCGCCCGACGCCACGCCCACGCCATGCCCCAAGCCCTGCGCCACACCCTGCTCTCGGTGCGCGACCTGCTCGCCACCGCCGGCCCGTTCATCCTGCTGGCCCTGGCGCTGCTGCTGCTGGCCTACAAGGTGCTGGACCCGAACCCGCCGAAGAAGGTCGTGCTGGCCACCGGAGCCGACCAGGGCGCCTATGCCGAGTTCGGCAAGCGCTACGCGGCGCAGCTGAAACTGCACGGCATCCAGGTCGAGCTGCGCGGCACCGCCGGCGCGGCAGAGAACCTGAAGCTGCTGCGCGACCCCGACTCCGGCGTCGACCTGGCCTTCGTGCAGGGCGGTGCCGACCAGGAGTTCGCCAGCACCGCCGACTACGAGGAGGCCAACGCCGGCCTGGTGTCGCTCGGCAGCCTGTTCTACGAGCCGGTGTGGCTGTTCTACCGCGAGGCCTCGGCCCAGCGCGCGACGGGCAAGCACGCGCTGGAGGCGCTGGCCGACATCGGCAAGCCGGGCGACTGGAAGCTCAACATCGGTGCGCCCGGCAGCGGCGTGCCCAACCTGGTCAAGCGCCTGCTCGAGGCCAACCGCATCGCGCCGGAGTCGCTGACGCTGGTGCAGAACCCGTCGACGCCGGCGGTGGTGAGCCTGCTGGCCGGCGAGATCGATGCGCTGGTGTTCGCCTCGGCGCCGGAGTCTGCGCTGGTGCAGATGCTGCTGCAGACGCCGGGCGTGAAGCTGTTCGACTTCCCGCAGGCCGAGGCCTACTCGCGGCGCTTTCCCTTCCTCAGTTCGGTGACGCTGCCGCGCGGCGTGGTCGACCTGGCGCGCGACCAGCCGCCGGCGAACATCCGCATGATCGCGCCGACCGCGACGCTGGTGGCCAAGGAGTCGCTGCACCCGGCGCTTGTGCAGCTGTTCGTGCAGGCGGCCAAGCAGATCCATGGCGGCGCCGGCTGGTTCCAGCGCAAGGGCACCTTCCCGTCGGTGGAGAACACCGAGCGGCCGCTGGCCGCCGAGGCCGAGCGCTTCTACCGCAACGGCCCGCCGCTGCTGCAGCGCTATCTGCCGTTCTGGCTGGCCAACCTGATCGACCGCATGTGGGTGGTGATGGTGTCGATCATCGCCATCCTGATCCCGCTGTCGCGCGTGGTGCCGCCGCTGTACGAGTTCCGTGTGCGCTCGCGCATCTTCCGCTGGTACGGCCAGCTGCGCCGGCTGGAGGACTCGATGGGCGAGCGCCCCACGCCCGAGCTGCTGCAGGAGCTCGACGGCATGGAGGACAAGGCCGGCAAGATCAGCGTGCCGCTGTCCTATGCCGACGAGCTGTACTCGCTGCGCAGCCACATCCACATGGTGCGCCGGCGCCTGCAGGCCAGCGCCCCGCACTCCTAGAATCCGACGATGGACACACGCACCTCGCCCCACCGGGCCCGCATCGCGACCACGCAGGAGGCTCTGGCCCGACACGGCCTGGCCGCGCTGCTCGTCCCCTCCTCCGACCCACACCTGTCGGAATACCTGCCGGAGCACTGGCAGGGCCGGCAGTGGCTGTCCGGCTTCACCGGCTCGATGGGCACGCTGGTGGTGGCTCGCCACAAGGCGGCGCTGTTCGCCGACAGCCGCTACTGGGTGCAGGCCGAGGCCGAGCTGGCCGGCAGCGGCATCGAGCTGGTGAAGATTCCCACCGGCACGGCCACCCACCATGTCGACTGGCTGGCGCGCGAGGCGAAGTCTGGCGAAAGCGTGGTGGTCGACGGCGACGTGCTCGGCCTGGCCGCGGCGCAGCAGCTGCGCAGCGTGCTGCAGAAGGCCGGCGTGGCGCTGCGCACCAACCTCGACCTGCTCGCCGAGGTCTGGCCCGATCGCCCCGGCCTGCCGGCCGAGCCGGTCTACGAACACCGCGCGCCGCAGGCACCGCTGGCCCGCGCGGCCAAGCTGCAGCAGCTGCGCGAGGCGATGGCGCACCACGGCGCGACGCAGCACCTGATCAGCACCGTCGACGACATCGCCTGGGCGCTGAACCTGCGCGGTTCGGACGTGACCTACAACCCGGTTTTCCTCGCCCACCTGCTGCTGTCGCTGGACGGCGCGACGCTGTTCGTCGGCGAAGGCAAGATCGATGCGGCGCTGACGGCGACGCTGGCCGCCGACGGCATCACGCTGGCACCCTATGCCGATGCCGCCGCGGCGCTGGCGGCGCTGCCGGCCGATGCAAAACTGCTGCTCGACCCGCGCCGCGTGACGCTGGGCCTGCGCGAGCGCGTCAGCGTGCCAGTGGTCGAGGCGATCAACCCGAGCACGCTGCTGAAGAGCCGCAAGAGTGCTGCCGAGGCCGCGCACATCCGCGAGGCCATGCGCCAGGACGGCGCGGCGATGTGCGAGTTCTATGCCTGGTTCGAGGCCGCGCTGGGCCGCGAGCGCATCACCGAGCTGACGGTCGACGAGAAGCTCTCGGCCGCGCGGGCGAAGCGCCCGGGCTTCGTCGGCCTGAGCTTTTCCACCATCGCAGGCTTCAACGCCAACGGCGCGATGCCGCACTACCGCGCGACGCCGGAATCGCATGCAGTGATCGAAGGCGACGGCCTGCTGCTGATCGACTCGGGCGGCCAGTACCTCGGCGGCACCACCGACATCACTCGCGTCTGGCCGATCGGCACGATCACCGACGCGCACCGGCGCGACTACACGCTGGTGCTCAAGGGCACGATGGCGCTGTCGCGCACGACGTTCCCGCGCGGCACGCTGTCGCCGATGCTCGACGCCATCGCGCGCGCGCCGCTGTGGGAGCAGGGCCTGGAGTACGGCCACGGCACCGGCCACGGCGTGGGCTATTTCCTCAACGTGCACGAAGGCCCGCAGAGCATCTCCAAGGCCGTGCCCGACGCCCACATGGCGATGGAGCCCGGCATGATCACCAGCATCGAGCCGGGGCTGTACCGGCCCGGGCAGTGGGGCATCCGCATCGAGAACCTGGTGATGAACGTGCCGGCCGCGGAGACCGAGTTCGGCGAGTTCCTCGCCTTCGAGACGCTGACGCTGTGCCCGATCGACACCCGCTGCCTCGACAAGGCGCTGCTTCGCGCCGACGAGATCGCCTGGCTGAACGAGTACCACGCGCTGGTGCGCGAACGCCTCGCGCCGCTCGTCGACGGCGCGGCGCGCGACTGGCTGATGCAGCGCACCGAACCGGTCTGAGCCCGGCGGGTCGCAGCCCGTCCCGCCGTTTCCGCAGTTCGTCGCACGCCGCTGTCGAAGCGCGCTGACCCGACACACACTGCGACTGCCGTCCTACCCTGCGACGGCTTCGCCCACGCCTGCCGCACACCGATCTCCGGGCCGCAGGCGTTCTTTTTTGGCGCTGTGCGGTTGATTACGTGTGCAGCGGTCGCGGCGCACTGGGGGTTCTGTTCCGCTCATGTCCTCCGGACCCGCTGCGCGGGTCCTCCCCCTTTACTTCGCTCCACACAACCCCCAGCACGCCGCTCAGGCACCACCGCGACATGCATCCGGCCGCAGAGCACGGACGGTTCTGGCCTGGCGCGATGGGTGAAGGGTGGAGCGAAGTCAAGGAGGAGGGCTCGCGCAGCGAGACCGGGGGACATGAGCGGAACCCTTCGCCCATCGCGCCAGGCTCGCGCAAGACATCCGGACGCCATGCAGTTCATCCCCGCCGCAGCGCGTTTCGTCGCATTCCGCTGTCGGCGTGCGCCCCCGGCTCCTAGAGTTCATTCCAACGCGACACGTTGTCGCGAACCGAAGGAGCCCACCATGATCGACCGCATCTTCTCCGCCCTGCTGACTTTCTGCCTGCTGGCTGGCGGCACCGTCGCGATCGGCAGCGCGCTGGTCGACGAAGCCCCCGAGGCCACCACCCCGGTGGTGGTGCTGCCGGCGGTCACGGTGATCGGCAAGCGCGAGGCGGCGAACTCGCCGCTGGCCCGCAACGACGTCGCGGCCGAGCCGACCGCCAGCAACCTGCAGTGAACCGCGCCGTGACGCTACATCTGCCGGAACAGGTGCAGGTAGCTGCGGCTGACCGGCAGCAGCTCACGGCGCCCCTTGAGCTGCACCTCCGCGGTCTCGTTGGGGCCGCGCGTCACCTGCAGCACCTGGTGCAGGTTGACGATCACCGAGCGGTGCGTCTGCACGAAGCGTGACGGGTCCAGCTCGTCGGCGAGTTCGCGGATCGTCTTGCGGATCAGCGCCTCGCCACCCTCCCACACCACCAGCGTGTACTTCTCGTCGGCCTTCAGGTAGGCGATCTGATCGACGGGAATCAGCCGCACGCTCTGGCCCACCGAGGCCTTGATCCACTGCAGGTAGGCCGGTGCAACACCCGGGCCACCCAGGCCGCCCAGGCGCCGCTGCAGTTCGGCCGACAGGCCATCGAGCACGGACTCCAGCCCCGCCGGAACGGCCGGCGCCGGCGCCGCCAGGCGCTCGCGCAGGCGCCGCACGGTGTCGGCCAGGCGCTCGTCGTCGAAGGGCTTGACCAGGTAGTCGATCGCGCCCTGTTCGAAAGCCTGCACCGCGTAGTGCTCGAAGGCGGTGACGAAGACCAGCTGGGCGCGCCGCGCGATCGCCTTCGCCGCCTCGATGCCGTTCAAGCCCGGCATGTGCACGTCGAGGAACACGATCTGCGGCGAGTGTTCGTCGAACAGCTCCACCGCCTCGCGGCCGTTGCGGGCCTCGGCCAGCACCTGCAGCTCCGGCCAGGCCCGCGCGAGCAGCGTGCGCAGGCGTTCGCGCAGCAGCGGTTCGTCGTCGGCGATCAGGGCGGTGGCCTTCATGCGGCCTCCTTCGGCGGGCAATGCAGCGTGACCACCACGCCGTGCGGCGGGTTCTCGGCCAGCTCGAGCCGCGCGCCGGCGCCGAAGAACATCGCCAGCCGCTCGCGCAGGTTGGCCAGGCCGGTGCCGGGTGCGGCGCTGTCGCGCAGGCCCACGCCAGTGTCGGCCACGCGCAGGCACAGCGTGCCGTCAGCATCGCGCGACGCCTGCAGCGCGATGCGGCCGCCCTGCTCCGACGGGTCGATGCCATGGCGGATCGCGTTCTCGACCAGCGTGATCAATGCCATCGGCGGAAAGCGTTCGCGATGCAGTTCGGCGGGCACATCGATCGTGAAGGCCAGGCGATCGGGCATGCGCATCAGCATCAGCTCGAGGTAGGCGCGCACCAGGGCGACTTCGTCGCCCAGCGTGGCATGCCGGTCGTCCAGCCGCGGCATCGCCGCGCGCAGGTAGGCGATCAGGCTCTTGAGCACCGGGCCGGCCTGCGGCGACCCGCTCTCGACCAGCGCCTGCACGTTGGCCAGCGTGTTGAACAGGAAGTGCGGCTCGATCTGCGCATGCAGCAGGCGCAGGCGGGCATCGAGCGCCTGGCGCTCGAGCTGGCTGCGCTCGAGCTCGAAGGTCAGGGCCTGGTTGCGTGCCTGCGCGTCACGCTCCCGGTACAGCGCGCCGAGCGCGAGCAGCGGCGCCACCACCAGCACGGTGGCGGTGATCAGCACGAAGCCGGACATGCGGCCCTCGTGCTTGAAGACCTCGAAGACCTGGCCCTGCACCGAGGGCAGGTAGACCAGGTAGGTGGCGATCGGCGCCGCCAGCACCACCGCGATCACCTGCACCAGCCAGCGCGGCGCCCAGGGCACCGGCCAGATGCCGGCGGCGCTGAACACCAGCAGCAGCAGCAGCGAGATCACCAGCATGCGGCCGAGCAGCACCGGGTACGGCGTCACGAAGGCCGGGCTGAGCAGCGTTGCCGCCAGCACCGCCAGCACGATCGCGACCAGCACGCGCGGCAGGCTCAGCGAGGCGATGAAACGATCGAGCGCCGGGTTCATGCGGCCACGATAGCGCGCCGGCCGCCGTCGCACCACGGGAGGAGCCCGCCGCTGCGACGGACGACGGCCCGGCGGGGGCGAACGGCGACGGCCGCGCGCTCAGTTGCGCAGCATCGAGGCGTTCAGCGCCTGGTCGAGCAGGGCCAGGCCTTCCTGCAGGTGGGCACGCGACTCCACGCCCCAGCGGCGCTGCGCCAGGGCCTGGCGCATCTCGTCACGCAGTGCGCTGGCATTGGCACGCAACAGGCTTTGCGCATCGGCCGGCAGCGGCGCGCTGACGCGCACCAGCAGCGCGTGCAGCCGGCGCAGGTGCTCGCGCTGCAGGTTGCGGCGCAGGCGGTCGATGTCGCCGCCGCTCTTCAGCTCGCTCCACACAGCCCGCTGCAGGGTGGCGTAGACCTCGTTGAGCGAGATGATGTCGCGGCGGTCCTTCTCGGCCACGTACAGCGGCAGGTCGAGCAGGCGCGAGGCCGTGCCCAGCGACAGCAGCCGGTCCATCGCCGTCGTCTGCAGCTGCAGCACCGCCGACGGGATGCTGACCAGCCCGGCGCGGTTCCAGTCGCGGTAGTCCGGCACCAGGCTGGCCAGGAACTCCGGCTTGAAGCGGAAGCTGTCGGCCGAGAACAGCCCGGTGGCGAGGAACTGAAGCGCCTCGCGCTGCCGCGCCGGTTCGACCGGCACGAAGGCCGGTGCGCCGGTGGCGCCGGGCACGGCACGCGTGGTGTACATGCCGCCGACGTACTTGCCCACCAGCGCGGGCGAATCGCGCAGCGCGGTGAAGCCGGTCAGCAGCACGCGGCGCTGGCGGATCGGGTCCTCGCCGGCCTTCGGCGTGCGCTCCTGCACCCGCTGCCACAGCTCGCGCGACAGCTGCAGCCGCTTCTTGTAGTACGCCAGCGGGTCGTCGCCCAGGTCGAAGCGGTTGACCAGCGGGTCGATGCCGTCGTTGGCCGGGCTGCCGCCGGCATCCGGGTCGTTGGCGAAGGCCAGCAGCGGGTCGGTGCTGCGCGCGGCGATGCGCGCCAGCTCGGTCTTCTCGTCGGCCGGGGCGATCGGCTTGTAGGCGTATTCGATCGCCCAGTAGTCGTACGGGCCGAGCGCGGTGTTGTTGAAGCTCGCCTGCCGCTCGCCGGCCAGCGCGATGTTGTAGGCGTTGTAGTCCATCACCGAGCCGGAGATGCCGTTCTTCTCGGTGAAGTCCTTGTCCTGCAGCTGCGCCCGCGTGTAGACGGTCGATGCCTTGAAGTTGTGCGTCAGGCCGAGCACATGGCCGACCTCGTGTGTGATGGTGTCGCGCACCACGGACTGCGCGAAGGCCTCGGCCTCGGCGCTGTCGCTGCTCAGCTCGCCGCGCGCTTCGAGCAGGTCGAGCGCGAAGGCGAACTCGTTGGCCGCCGCGTCGGCGTACTCGCAGGCCTGCGTGCTGCCCTTGCTCCACGGCAGCGCGATCGGCGTGGCGAACGGCGTGGCCGTGCTGCCCACGCTCTCGACCCGGAAGCGCCGCGCACCCCGGCCGAAGACGTCGCTCATCGCGATGTCGGCATCGATGATCTCGCCGCTGCGTGGGTCGGTGTGGCTGGGGCCACGCGCGAAGCCGACGTCGGCGCCGACGAACCAGCGGATCGACGCATGGCGTGCGTCCAGCGTGTCCCAGTCGGCGTCGTCGGCCTGCTGCTTGACGACGATCGCGTCCTTGAAGCCGATGCGCTCGAAAGCCTTGTTCCACTCGAGCACACCGTCGCTCACCGCCTTGCGGTAGGTGGTCGGGATGTTCTTGTCGAGCCAGAAGACGATCGGCTGCTTCGGCGACGACAGCGTGGCCGACGGGTCCGCCTTCTCCAGGCGCCAGCGGTTGACGAGGTAGCGCTTGGGGCTGAACTGCAGGTCGGTCGTCAGGTCGGTGACGGTGTCGAAGAAGTGGCCGATGCGCGGGTCGACGTCGCGCGCCGGCATCGGCTGCTCGGGCAGCTTCGCGAAGTTGACCACGTAGCCGACGAACAGGCTGCGCGCATCGGGCAGCACCGAGGGCGGCGCCGGCAGCGGCACCGGCGGCGGCACCAGCGGCGGCGCCGGCAGGCGCGGCGTGGCGAAGTGCATGCGCAGGTTCAGCGTCGTCAGGTCGTCGGTCACGCCGGCCTTCTCGATCGACGAGTTGCTGCGGTCCAGCCCATAGGGCAGGCGGAAGGCCTGCTCCAGCATGGTCGAGTAGCCGGGCAGGTCGACCAGCAGGAAGTTCGCATCGACCAGCACCGACTTGCGTTCCGGGTGCGCCGCGCTGGCCACCGGCGCCGCCGCCAGCAGGCTCTCCGAGAACGACTGCGACACCGTCGCCTTCATCGCCGGCGAGCTGGCGACGTATTCGCTGTTCAGCGCGACCAGCTGGATCTGGTTGCCGACACGCCGCCAGGTCGCCATCCACGACGGCCCCATCTGGCTGCCGTACAGGCCGCGCTCGCCGATCGACTGCGCGATGTTGGCCGACAGCAGGAAGGGCTTGTCGAAGGCGGCGGCGGGAATCTCCAGCCAGGTCTTCTCGTCCTTGCGCCAGACCGGGATGTAGCCCGACTGCTGCTTAGCGTCCTTGATGACCTCGGCGAAAAGCTTGGGGGCTGCCGGGTCGGGGCGCGCCGGTGTTGCCGCCGACGCGGCCGTGCCTGGCGCGCTGGCCGCCGGTGTGGCCGATGTGGTGGCTGCAGATCGGGCCGCCACCGCGCCCGGCGCCGCGCCGGCCGTCGTGGCCGGTGCATTCACGGTGGCGCAACCGGCAAGGGCCGAAGCCAGCAGGGTCAGGGTGGCAGAACGGACAGGCATGGACATGGGGTGGATGGCGATTCGCTCGACAGCGGTTGCGGCGGATTCTGCAGCAGGTGCCGCTGCCGGGTGATCCGGGCAGTCCCCTCGTGGCATGCGGGAAACTGCCGATCCCCGGGATCAGCGGCGCCGGTCGCGGTCGGCCCAGCCGGCCAGGCAGGTCAGCAGCAACAGTGCCGCGCCGACGCCGAACAGCCTCAGGGTCCAGCCGACGGCGCGCGCGGCGTCGCTCCAGCCCAGGCCCGATGCGGCGCCAGGCGCTGCGGTCCAGCCGGCCTGCTCGCCCAGGTCGATGCCTGGCAGCAGCAGGTCGAGCGCATGCATCACCGGCGCGAACGGCGCCGCGGCGCTGGCGGTCACTGGCCTGAGTGCCCCCGCGTCGTAGGCCAGTCCGAAGAACAGGGAGCCCATCAGCCAGGCGAGCAGCCACCCGCCGAGCACCCGCTGCGGCCGCCAGCCGTAGCCGGCCAGCAGGCCGAACAGTGCGTGGCCGGATCGTGCCAGCCAGCGCAGCGCGGCCGGCAGGCCCAGGCCTATCCGGCCAGCGCGCCGCAGGCGCTGTTCACGGCGCAGCGCCAGCGTGCCGGCCACGGCGCCGTGGCCCATGCGGCGCAGCACCTCGATCACCCGCTGCCAGGGCTGCATGCGGAAATCCTCGCCCAGGTGCGGCCCGGGCTGGCGCTCTAGCCAGGCGAGCCGGAAGCCGGCATCGAGCGGCGCACCGTCGCCGAACCGCGAGTAGGCGAAGCCGTCGAGCACCAGCCGCTCGCCCCAGGTGCCGGCATCGTCGACGAGCGCCTTCACGCGCGTGCCCGAGAACGAGGCACCGAGCAACGGGGCCTGCAGCCCGACGAGGCGCAGCGCGCCGCCGATGCGGGCGCGGTCGAGCACCAGCGAGATGCCGTCGCCCCAGGCGGCGTCACCGACACGGTCGAAGGCCGCGCCGCTGCAGTCGAGGTCGCCGCCGACGCAGGCGCGCCGTGCGCTGACGCGACCGGCCGCGGCGAAGCCCTCGTCCAGGCGCAGGTCACCGTCGACGCGGATGCGGTCCAGCACCAGCGCGCAGCGGCGTGCGCCAGAGACGTCGACCGGGCCGTTGACGCGTGCGCCGCCGGCGAGCAGGTCGCCACGCACCCGCGCACCGGCCAGCCGCACCTCGCCGCCGGCGTCGAAGCCCTCGCTCATGCGCAGGTCGCCACCGACCTCGATGCCATCGGCCATCAGGCTGCGCCGGCCGGGCAGCGAGGCTTCGTTGCCACCGAGCGTCAGCCGCGTCGCATTGAAGTCGCCGCCGATGCGTGCCTGCTGCAGGCGCACTTCGCTGGCGATGGTGCAGCCGGCGTTGAGCGCCAGGTCCTGCTCGATGCGGCAGCGTTCGGCCAGCAGGCCGGGCAGGTCGCAGTCGGGAAAGGCCAGGCCGCCGGCGATTCGTGCGCCGTCGAACAGCGGCGTGGTGTCGAACACGCAGCGGAAGAACCACAGGCTGGCCGGCACCGGGCATTCGCCGAGGTCGAGCCGGCCTTCGATCCAGGCACCGAGCAGCTGGATGCGGCGGCTCTGGCGGTGCGCGCCGGTGATCAGCGCCAGCGCGGCGAGAAAGGAGGCGCGCACCGTGACCTCGGGGCTGGCCTCGCGCGGCCGGCGCAGCCCGATGCGGGCGATGTCGCCATGACGGCAGGCGCGCAGCAGCACGGCCTCGGCGCGGCGCAAGGGCTCGAAGCGCGCGAGGGGGTGGTCCGGCGGCAGGGTCGCGGCAGCCGCCGTCATCGGACGGCGCACCCCGCGCGGTTCGAGCGCGGCCCAACCACGGCTCGAAGGACTTTGGACGGATGCTGCATGTTCATGGGTCGGCGCATCGCAGTGCGTTCGCGCCGATTTTCGAGCAGCGGCTCGCCGCCGTGGGGCGGCGGCTCACCCGCGATCGGGGGCCGCACCCCGGCAAAGCGCCGCATACCCCCCGAGGTGAAGGGGCGAGGCGGCGCCGTTTACTTCAGCGCCTTGAAGCGCAGCCGGTGCGGCCGTGCGCCTTCTTCGCCCAGGCGCTTCTTCTTGTCGGCCTCGTACTCCTGGTAGTTGCCGTTGAAGAAGACCCACTGCGAATCGCCCTCGGCGGCGAGGATGTGCGTGCAGATGCGGTCGAGGAACCAGCGGTCGTGGCTGATCACCATCGCGCTGCCGGCGAACTCGAGCAGCGCCTCCTCGAGCGCACGCAGCGTTTCCACGTCGAGGTCGTTCGACGGTTCGTCGAGCATCAGCACGTTGCCGCCGCGCGCCAGCGTCTTGGCCAGGTGCAGGCGGCCGCGCTCGCCGCCGGAGAGCTGGCCGACCAGCTTCTGCTGGTCGTTGCCCTTGAAGTTGAAGCGGCCGAGATAGGCGCGCGAGGGCATCACGAACTGGCCGACGACGATGTTGTCCAGGCCGCCCGACACGTCTTCCCACACGGTCTTGTCGGCCGACAGGCTTTCGCGGCTCTGGTCGACGAAGGCCAGCTTGGCGGTCTGGCCGATGTGCACCTCGCCCGAGTCCGGCTGCTCCACGCCCTGCAGCATGCGGAACAGCGTCGACTTGCCGGCGCCGTTCGGGCCGATGATGCCGACGATCGCGCCGGCCGGGATCTTGAAGCTCAGCTTGTCGATCAGCAGGCGGTCACCGAAGCTCTTGCTGACCTCCTTGAACTCGATCACGTCGTTGCCCAGGCGCTCGGCCACCGGGATGAAGATCTCGTTGGTCTCGTTGCGGCGCTGGTAGTCGACGTCGCTGAGTTCCTCGAAGCGGGCCAGGCGGGCCTTGCTCTTGGTCTGGCGCGCCTTCGAGTTGGAGCGCACCCACTTGAGCTCCTCCTTCATCGCCTTGATGCGCGCGTCTTCCTTCTTCTGCTCGACCTCCAGGCGCTTCTCCTTCTGGTCCAGCCAGTCGGAGTAGTTGCCCTTGTACGGGTGGCCGAAGCCGCGGTCGAGTTCGAGGATCCACTCGGCAGCGTTGTCGAGGAAGTAACGATCGTGGGTGATGGCCACCACGGTGCCGGAGAAGCGCTGCAGGAAATGCTCCAGCCACTCGACCGATTCGGCGTCGAGGTGGTTGGTCGGCTCGTCGAGCAGCAGCATGTCGGGCTTCGAGAGAAGCAGCCGGCACAGCGCGACGCGGCGCTTCTCGCCGCCGGAGAGCAGGCCGATCTTGGCGTCCCAGGGCGGCAGGCGCAACGCGTCGGCGGCGATCTCCAGCTGGTGCTCGGTGTTCTCGCTGCCGGCCGCGGCGATCACCGCCTCCAGTTCAGCCTGTTCGGCGGCGAGCTTGTCGAAATCGGCGTCGGGCTCGGCATACGCCGCGTAGACCTCGTCCAGGCGCTGCTTGGCCGCGAGCACGCCACCGATGCCCTGCTCGACCGCCTCGCGCACGTTCTGCTCCGGGTCGAGCTGCGGCTCCTGCGGCAGGTAGCCGATCTTCAGGTTGGGCATCGGCACGGCCTCGCCCTCGATGTCCTTGTCCAGACCGGCCATGATCTTGAGCAGCGTCGACTTGCCCGAGCCGTTGACGCCCAGCACGCCGATCTTGGCGCCGGGGAAGAACGACAGGCTGATGTCCTTCAGGATCTGCCGCTTCGGCGGCACGATCTTGCCGACGCGGTTCATGGTGTAGACGTACTGGGCCATGGGAGGTCTCGGGTGATGCGCAGGTGACGGGGATTCCGGCGATTATCCCGGACGGCGCGACATCGCCCGCCGGCACGGCCTCAGCGCGGCGCCAGGCGCGTGCGCAACTCGCTGAGCAGGCGCTCGGGTTCGATCGGGCGCAGCAGGTAGGCATCGGCCCCCAGCGACAGGCCACGCTCGCGCGAGCCGTCGTCGCGCGCGGTGGCGGTCAGGAAGACGAAGGGTCGTGAGGTCAGCGCCGGATCGGCGCGCACCGCCGCCAGCAGCTCGAAGCCGCTGCCGGCGGCCATCACCACGTCGGCCAGGATGAGGTCGACGTGGTGCGAGCGGGCCAGCGCCAGTGCCTCGTCGCCGCCGCTGGCGGTGAGCACCGTGTAGCCGGCCGGCTCCAACAGACTGAGCTTGAACGACAGGTTGGCCTCGGTGTCGTCGACCATCAGCACCACCAGGCCGGGCGCGGGCGCCTTCAGCGAATCCGGAAGCGGCCGCTGGTCTTCGCCGGGGGCCGGCGGCAGCGCCGGGCGGGGCGGCGGCGGCGTCGTGCTGGCGCCGGGCAGGAAGCGCGACAACTCCACCATGAAGGCGGCGGGATAGATCGGCTTGGCGAAGTGCCCGTCGAAGCCCGAGCGCAGGGCGCGGTCGCGGTCACCGACCATCGCATAGGCGGTCACCGCGATCAGCGGCACGCCGGCCAGTGCGGGCTCGGCCTTCAGGCGCTGCGCGACCTCGTAGCCATCGATGCCCGGCAGCTGAATGTCGCAGACGATCAGGTCCGGTCGCTCATGCTGCGCCTGGGCCACGCCGGCCTCGCCGTCGAGCGCCGCGACAGGCTCGTGGCCCCAGGCACGCAGCAGGTAGGTCATCAACTCCATGTTGATGGGGTTGTCTTCGATGACCAGGATGCGTGCCATGGCGGATCGACCCGCCTCAGCCGCGTGCCAGCTCCAGCGAGAACACGCTGCCTCGGCCCGGCTCGCTGTGGACACCGATGTGGCCGCCCATCAGCTCGGCCAGCTTGACCGACAGGTGCAGCCCGAGGCCGGTGCCTTCGGCCTGGCGGGCACGCGACTCGCCGACCTGCGTGAACGCGCCGAACAGCCGGGCCCGGTCTTCGGCACGGATGCCGATGCCGGTGTCGTGCACGTCGATCCTCACGCGGGCGGCTTCCTCGCGCAGCACGATCGTGACCCCGCCCTGCACGGTGAACTTCAGTGCATTGCCGGTCAGGTTGATGAGGATCTGCTGCAGCGCGCGGCGATCGGCCTGCACCGCGGGCAGCGGACCATCGGCCTCGACGCGCAGCCACAGCCCCTTGGCGTCGGCCGTCGGGCGCAGCGTCTGCACCACCTCGTCGAGCACCGCCTCGCAGGCCACCGACTGCAGAACCAGCTCGACGCGGCCCGACTCGATCTTGGCCAGGTCGAGCAGGTCGTTGATCAGCGACAGCAGGTGCTTGCCGCTGGACTGCACGAGCCCGAGCTGCTTCTCCTGTTCGGCCGTCAGCGGCCCGGGCAGCTTCATCAGCATCAGACCAGTGAAGCCGATGATCGCGTTCAGCGGCGTGCGCAGCTCGTGGCTCATCGTCGCCAGGAAGCGATCCTTGGCCCGGCTGGCCCGTTCGAGCTCGACGTTCTTCTCCTGCAGTGCACGCTCGAAGCGCTTGCGCTCGCCGATGTCGCGGATCGCGCTCATCACCAGCCGGCCGGCCTCGGTCTCCACTGGGCTGAGGCTGATCTCGACCGGGAACTCCTCGCCGTTGGCGCGCAGGCCGTGCAGTTCACGGCCCTCGCCCATCGCACGCATTCGCGGCGCACCGAGATAGCCGACACGCTGGCCGAGGTGCGAACGCTGCAGACGCTCGGGCAGCAGCATCTCGATCGGTTCGCCGAGCACCGCCACCGCCTCGTGGCCGAACATGGTGCAGGCCTGCGCGTTGAACAGCACGATGCGGCCCGTGCCGTTGACGATCACGATCGCGTCGGGCGCGCGGTCGAGCACCGCCTGGAAGCGCGCATGCACGAACTCCGCGTCGCGCCGGGCGCGGTGGCGTGTCACGTCGCTGAGGTGGCTGACGAGGTGCGTGACCTGCCCCTGCGCATCACGCACGGCGCTGGTGCTGCAGTTGACGTACAGCGGCACGCCGTCCTTGCGGTGGCGCATCACCTCGTGCTGGGAGGTCACGCCGTCGAATGCGGCCGAGCGCATGGCAGCCTCATCGTCGTGCAGGTCGGACGGCACGATCAGGTCCACCAGCCGCTGGCCTTCGGCTTCGTCGGCGCGGTAGCCGAAGTCCCGCTGAGCCGCACGATTCCACAGGCACACGCGCCCCGCGGTGTCCGTGGCAACCAGTGCATCCGGCACATGGTCGACCAGCAGTTCACTCAACGCCATCTGCATCGGGGGCCCCGATCGGCTCGGCATGACATGGATCAATGTAGCCCTCGCACCGGGGCGGAGCAAGCGCAATGGCAGCGAGGCCACAAGTTCGATCGCAGGAGTGAGCCCGGCGCTCATCGCGGGCGCGCATGCCATCACGCGCGTCATTACACAGCGCGTGCGGACGACGCCGGGCCCGGGTTTCTGATACGGTGCCGACCCTCGCCCCGCCCGCACCATGCCCCGACTCCTGTACCTCTTTGCACTGTGCAACCTGCTGATCGGCACCGGCGCCTTCGTGCTCAGTGGCGTGCTTGCGCCGCTGGCCGCCTCGCTGCAGGTCAGCGTCGCAGCCGCCGGGCAGGCGATGACGGCCTATGCGCTGTCCACCGCCGTGCTGGCACCGCTGGCACTGATCGCGACCGGCGCCTGGCCGCGGCGCCGCGTGCTGTGCGTTTCGCTCGCAGTGTTCGCGCTCGGCAATGCGCTGTGCGCGTTCGCCAGCAGCCTGCCGGCGCTGCTGGCCGGGCGCGTGCTGATGGGCGTGGGCGCGGTGTTCACCGCGGTCGCGGCCGGCATCGCCGTGGCGCTGGTCGAGCCGGCGCGGCGTGGCCGCGCGCTGTCGCTGGTTTTCATCGGCATCAGCCTGAGCTACGTGATCGGCCTGCCGCTGGGCGCATGGCTGGGCTTCCGCCACGGCTGGCAGTTGCCGATCGCCCTGGTGGCCGGGCTGAGCGGCATCGCCAGCGTGGTGCTGGCGGCGGTGCTGCCGCGCGACATCGCGGCGCCCGGCGCCAGCTTCGCTGGCCTGGGCGGGCTGCTGCGCCGGCGCGACGTCGCCTGGATCCTGGCGCTGACGCTGCTGTACTTCACCGCGATCTTCTGCGTGTTTTCCTACATCGGCCCGGTGCTGCAGGCGCTGGTGCCGATGTCGACCGTGGCGATGAGCGTCACACTGATGCTGTTCGGCCTGTCCGGCGTGGCCGGCACGCTGATCGGCGGCTGGGCCAACGACCGCTTCGGCCCGCGCCGCACGCTGACTGCACAGCTCGGCGTGCTGGCACTGATGATGATGCTGGTGCCGCTGACACGCGGCCAGCATGTGCTGATGGTCGCGGTGTTCGTGGTCTGGGGCATCGCCGGCTTCGGGATGATGTCGCCGCAGCAGTCGCGCCTGGCGGCGATCGCGCCGGCGCAGGCACCGATCCTGCTGTCACTGAACACCTCGATGCTCTACCTCGGCACCGCGCTCGGCGCAGCGATCGGCGGGCCGGCCGCGCTGCGTGTGGGCTTCGACCACCTGGCCTGGGTGGGCGTGCCGTTCGCGGTGGCCGGCTGGCTGACGCTGCGCGCCGGCATGGGCCGAGCTGCGGTGCCCAGCCGGGCCTGATGGCATGATCGCGCCATGAACGGAACCACCCTCGACGCACCGCCCTCGCTGGTGCGCATCGCGCACATCGTCTACGCGCTGCACGCGCTGGGGCTGGCCATCGGCGCCTTCGGCGCGGCCAGCGTGCTGGGCTCCTTCCTGTTCGGCTGGCCGTCCATCGTGGCGGTGATCATCAACTACGTGAAGCGCAGCGAGGCGCGCGGCACCTGGCTGGAGTCGCACTTCGACTGGCAGATCCGCACCTTCTGGTGGGCGCTGCTGTGGGCGTTGATCATCGCCGCGGTCTCGGCCGTGCTGGCAGTCGTGCTGGTCGGCATCGCGACCTGGGTGCTCGGCCTGTTCGCGCTCGGCGTCTGGGCGATCTACCGCGTGGCGCGCGGCTGGCTCCGGCTGAAGGACCGGCAGGCGATGCCTTCCACGCAGGCCGGTTAGAATCCGTTTCGCGCCGCGAGACCAGTCGCCGCAGCGCTCGTCGTACCGACATCGTTCCCACGCCCCCGCGCCTTCCGACTGGTGCAGCCTTCGAGGCCGCAGCAGGTCGCGACAACGGCTCGACAGCGAGCCCCCTTCCGAATGAACTTCACCGACCTCGGCCTGGCCGAGCCGCTCCTGCGCGCCGTGCGCGAACAGGGCTACGAAACCCCCACCCCGATCCAGGCGCAGGCGATCCCCGTCGTGCTGCAAGGCGGCGACCTGCTCGGCGGCGCCCAGACGGGCACCGGCAAGACCGCCGGCTTCACGCTGCCGATGCTGCACCGCCTGATGGCGCAGCCGGCCGCCAAGGACGCCCGCGGCCGCGTGCCGATCCGCGCGCTGATCCTCACGCCGACGCGCGAGCTCGCCGCCCAGGTCGAGGAGAGCGTGCGCCACTACGGCAAGTACAGCGGCCTGACCAGCATGGTGATGTTCGGCGGCGTCGGCATGCAGCCGCAGATCGACCGCCTCAAGCGCGGCGTCGACATCCTCGTCGCCACGCCCGGCCGCCTGCTCGACCACCACGGCCAGCGCACGCTGGACCTGAGCCACGTCGAGATCTTCGTGCTCGACGAAGCCGACCGCATGCTCGACATGGGCTTCATCCACGACATCAAGAAGGTGCTGGCCATCGTGCCGGCGAAGAAGCAGAGCCTGCTCTTCTCCGCCACCTTCAGCGACGAGATCAAGGCGCTGGCCGACCGGCTGCTGAACAAGCCGGCGCTGATCGAGGTGGCGCGGCGCAACCAGACCGCCGAGACCATCGCGCAAAAGGTCCACCCGGTGGGCCGCGAGATGAAGAAGGACCTGCTGTGCCATCTCATCAAGAGCAACGACTGGCACCAGGTGCTGGTCTTCACGCGCATGAAGCATGGCGCCAACCGCCTGGTGGAACACCTGCTCAAGCAGGGCATCAGCGCGATGGCGATCCACGGCAACAAGAGCCAGGGCGCACGCACCAAGGCACTGGCCGACTTCAAGTCGGGTGACCTGACCTGCCTGGTGGCGACCGACATCGCCGCACGCGGCATCGACATCGACCAGTTGCCGCACGTCGTCAACTTCGAGCTGCCCAACGTGCCGGAAGACTACGTGCACCGCATCGGCCGCACCGGCCGCGCCGGCGCGCAGGGCGAGGCGGTCTCGCTGGTCTGTGTCGACGAGAACATCTTCCTGCGCGACATCGAGAAGCTGATCAAGCGCGAGATCCCGAAGGAAGTCGTGCCCGGCTTCGAGCCGCCAAGCGGCGAGAAGGCCGAGCCCATCGTGCTCGGCCGCATGGTGATCGGCGAGGGTGCCGGCCGCGGCGGCCACCGCCACCACGCACCGTCGCGCGGCGGCTCCGGCGCCCCGCGTGGCGGCGACAAGCGTGGCGAGCCGCAGCGCCACCACGACCGCCCGCGCCAGGACGCACGCGCCCCGGCGCCGCGCCCGGCCCATGGCGGCCACGTGCCAGCGCAAGGCGGCAACCGCGCGGCGGCACCGGCACAAGGCGGCAACCGCGCCGCGGCACCGGCACCGGCACGTACCGACGGCAACCGCAGCGGTGGCGGCAACGGTGGTGGCAACGGTGGCGGCGGCAAGCCGCAACCCCGGCTGACCCAGCCGAAGCCGCGCTGACAGTACAGTCGCAGCCATGTCGGCCCGCCCGCCCGCCCCGCCCCGCTCCGTGCTGCTGGCCGGGGCCACCGGGCTGGTCGGCAGGGCGCTGCTGCCGCAGTTGCTCGAGCACACCGGCATCGGCCGCGTTCACGTGCTGCTGCGACGGGCGGCACCCTCCATCGCCGAGCATCCCAAGCTCGAGCTGCACCAGGTCGACTTCACGCACCTCAAGCGCTTGCCGCGGGTCGACGATGTCTACATCGCGCTGGGCACGACCATCAAGGCCGCCGGCTCGCAGGAGGCCTTCCGCCTCGTCGACCACGACCATGTGATCACCGTCGCGCGGCTTGCGCGCGAGAGCGGTGCCACGCGTCTGGCGATCGTCTCCGCGCTCGGCGCCGACCGCGGCTCGCGCGTCTTCTACAACCGCGTCAAGGGCGAGATGGAGGCCGACGCGGCCGCGCTCGGCTATGACGAGGTCAGCTTCGCGCAGCCTTCGCTGCTGGTCGGCGACCGCGCCGCGCTCGGCCAGCGCGAACGGCCCGGCGAGGTCTGGGCGCTGCGCCTGCTTCGCCCGGTGCTGCCGCTGGTGCCCAAGGGCATCCGCCCGATCGACGCCCGCGACGTGGCCGCCGCGCTGATCGCCGCGACGATGAGCGGCAAGCCCGGCGTGCACCACCTCGGCTCGGCACGCATGCAGGGAGCCTGCCCGCGTTGAGCGACTCGCTGTGGCGCCAGCGCGCCTTCATGCGCTTCTGGTTCGCACGTCTTTCCGGCACCGCCGCCAACCAGATGCTGATGGTGGCCATCGGCTGGCAGATGTACGACCTGACCGGCAGCGCCTGGGACCTGGGCCTGGTCGGCCTGATGCAGTTCATGCCGTCTCTGCTGCTGGTGCTGGTGGCCGGCCACGTGCTCGACCGCTACCACCGGGCGCGCATCCTGGCCGCCTGCATGGCGCTGCAGGCGATGGTGGCGATCGTGCTCGGCCTCGCGGCGACGCAGGGCTGGGCCAGCCGCGAGCTGCTGCTCGGCCTGTCGATCGCGATCGGCACCGCCAAGGCCTTCCAGCTGCCGGCGCAGCAGGCGATCACGCCGCTGCTGGTGCCGCCGCAGATGCTGCCGCGCGCGCTCGCCTTCAGCTCTGCGGGCATGCAGGGCGCGATCATCGCCGGGCCGGCGATCGGCGGCTTCGTCTACGTGGCCGGCGCCACCGCCGTCTACGCGAGCTGCGCCGCGCTGTTCGCGCTCGGGGCGACGCTGGTGCTGGCCGTGCGCTACGAACACGTGAGCTCCGGCCCGCGCGGCGTGACGTTGGAGACGCTGCTGGCCGGCGTGCGCTTCGTCTGGCAGCGGCCGGTGGTGCTGGGCGCGATCTCGCTGGACCTGTTCGCGGTGCTGCTCGGCGGCGCCAGCGCGCTGCTGCCGATGTTCGCCAAGGACGTGCTCCACGTCGGGCCCTGGGGCCTGGGCCTGCTGCGCGCCGCGCCGGCCGTCGGCGCACTGACGATGGCGCTGGTGCTGTCGCGCTGGCCGGTGCAGCGCCGCGCCGGCGTGGTGCTGCTTAGCTCGGTGGCCGTCTACGGCGCAGCGACGCTGGGCTTCGCGCTGTCGACCTGGCTGCTGCTGTCGATGCTGATGCTGGCCATCTCCGGCGCGGCAGACATGGTCAGCGTGGTGATCCGCCAGTCGCTGGTGCAGCTGGAGACGCCGGAGGACATGCGCGGCCGCGTCAGCGCGGTCAACTCGGTGTTCATCGGCGCCTCCAACCAGCTCGGCGAGTTCGAGTCGGGCGCCACCGCGGCGCTGCTCGGGCCGGTGGGCTCGGTGGTGCTGGGCGGCCTCGGCTCTATGGCGATCGCCGCGCTGTGGGTCCGGTGGTTCCCGGCGCTGGCGCAGCGCGACGCGCTGGTGCAGCGGCCATGATCCTGCACGTCGACCCGGCCTACGTCATCGCCGAAAAGCCGTCCGGCCTGCCGACCGTGCCGGGACGGCCGGTGGAGCTGCACTACTGCCTGTGGCACCGCGTGCGCGAAGTGCATGCCGATGCGCTGGTGGTTCACCGGCTCGACATGGGCACCTCCGGGCTGGTGGTGTTCGCGCGCGGCATCGAGGCGCAGCGCGCGCTGAGCCGCGCCTTCGAGCAGCGCGTCGTCGGCAAGACCTACGTGGCGCTGGCCGCCGGCGAACTGGCCGCGGACCATGGCGAGATCGATTTGCCGCTGGCCGCCGACTGGCTGGCCCGGCCGCGGCAGGTGGTCGACCACGCGCACGGCAAGGCAGCGCTGACCCGCTGGCGCGTGCTCGAGCGGCACGGCACGCACACCCGCGTCGAGCTGCAACCGCGCACCGGGCGCTCGCACCAGTTGCGCGTGCACCTCGCCGCGATCGGCCATCCGCTGCTCGGCGACCCGCTTTACGCACCGCCGGCCATCGAAGCCGCCATGCCGCGGCTCGCGCTGCACGCCTGCGGGCTCGCGTTCATGCATCCGTTCGAACGCACGCCGCACGTCTACACGAGTGCCGTCCCCTTCTGACTTGCCGCCGGCTGTCTGAGCGCAGCGAACGCAGTGAGCGAAGCGAGTTGGGCGGCCTGCCGCGAGACCGAGCAGCGCAAGGGAGTCGGCCCTGCGGGCCGACCGTCGAAGCGGCGTGCGCCAGCCTGCCCGCACGCGCCTTTGCCGCGCCGACCTCAACGCGCAAAGCGGTCGTCGAACTTCAGCAACGGGCCGTGAACCAACATCACAGAATCGCCCCACTCGCCCGCTCCCCCCGCTCGTAGACCACGTGCGCGCGCCCCACCAGCAAGGGGTCGAGTGCCCTGATCTGATCGACATCCTTGTTCGTGTACGGCAGCTTGTGCAGCACGTAGCGCATCGCATTCAGCCGCGCGCGCTTCTTGCAATCGCTCTTGATCACCGTCCACGGCGCATCGGCGGTGTCGGTCTCGAAGAACATCGCCTCCTTGGCCTTGGTGTAGTCCTCCCACTTGTCGAGCGAGGCCATGTCGATCGGACTCAGCTTCCACTGCTTGAGCGGGTGGGCTTCGCGTTCCTTGAAGCGGCGGCGCTGTTCGGCGCGACTGACCGAGAACCAGAACTTGATCAGGTGGATGCCGCTGCGCACCAGGTGGCGCTCGAAATCGGGCGCCTGGCGCATGAACTCCTCGTACTCGTGCGCATTGCAGAAGCCCATCACCCGCTCCACGCCGGCGCGGTTGTACCAGCTACGGTCGAACATCACGATCTCGCCCGCGGTCGGCAGGTGCTCGACATAGCGCTGGAAGTACCACTGGCCGCGCTCGGTCTCGCTCGGCTTCTCGAGCGCGACGACCCGCGCGCCGCGCGGATTCAGGTGTTCCATGAATCGCTTGATCGCGCCGCCCTTGCCGGCTGCGTCGCGGCCCTCGAAGAGGATGACCAGACGCTGCCCGGTCTCCTTCACCCAGGCCTGCAGCTTGAGCAGTTCGACCTGCAGCAGGTACTTCTGCGCCTCGTAGTTCCTGCGCGACATCAGGTTCTTGTACGGGTAGCCGCCGCTGCGCCAGTCGGCCGCGAGTTCCTCGTCGGGCTTGACCAGCTTCGCGCGCTTCAGCGCGTCGGCACCGTCCAGCAGTTCGCGGCGCAGCGCCGCTGCATCGTCGGGAGAGGCGCCTTCGAGGATGGCGCGCAGCTGCCGCGCCGTCTCGGTGCTGTCCTGCGAGCGGGCGAGGATGTCGTCCAGCGCCGCGACCTTGGCGCCCTGCGCGGCCTGCACGGCCTCGCCGGCCACGATCTCGCCCAGCGCGGCGGTGTCGGCAGCCTCGATCACATCGCCGTCCACCGCGGGGCGGGGGCGCGCCGGCCGCTTGCGGGCGGCGGGGCTGCGGGGGCTGCGTTCGGGGGCGGGACTGCGGGCCATGCGTTCGTCCTGTGGAAGCTTCGAAACCATCCACTCTGCGACGCACGAATCCGAGGGTCGTTGACCTGACTCAAGGCAGCCGCGTCGCCCCTTGCCTAGGCTTGCCGCCACCTCACCTCGGAACACTGCCCATGCCCGTGCTCGAATGGTCGGAAGCGCTGTCGCTCGACCTGCCCCTGATGGACGACACGCACCGCGAGTTCGTCGACCTGCTCGCCGCTTTCGACGCTGCCGCCGAGCCCGACCGGCTGCCGGCCTGGCGTGCGCTGATCGACCACACGCAGATCCACTTCGACCAGGAAGACCGCTGGATGCGCGAGACGCGCTTCGCCGCCGGCAACTGCCACAGCGTGCAGCACAAGGTCGTGTTGCAGGTGATGCGCGAGGGCCTCAAGCGCGCCGAGTCCGGCGAGACGGAGATCCTGCGCATGATGTCCGGCGAACTGGCGCTGTGGTTCCCGCAGCATGCGCAGAGCATGGATGCGGGCCTGGCGCTCCACCTGCGCCGCGTCGGCCACGACCCGTTGACCGGCGACGTCCACCTTCCCGACGCGCTGCCGCGCGACGAGATCAGCGGCTGCGGCTCGGCGGCCTGCACGCCGCAAAACGAAGCACAGGCCAGCCCGGCCTGATCACCCGGTCTCCCGCTTGGCCTTGGCGCGCGCCGCGCCAGCCCGGCCGCGCGCCTTCCACTGCGCCACCTGGCGCTGCCGCTCCAGCGCGCTCATCGTGTCGCGCCGGGCTTCGCGCAGCAGCTTGTGGTAGTTGCTCAGGCGGTCGTCGTCGAGCGACTCGCGCACGGCGCAGCCGGGCTCCTCGCGGTGCGTGCAGTTGCGGAAGCGGCAGCTCGGCGCCAGTGCCGCCACGTCGGAGAATGTGGCCGCCACGCGCGCCTCGTCGGCGTCCGGGCGCAGCGCGCGCAGCCCCGGCGTGTCGATCACGCAGGCGCCGCCGGGCAGGCGGAACAGCGAGCGGGCCGTCGTCGTGTGCTGGCCGCGGCCGTCGCTCTCGCGCACCGCGCCGGTGTCCTGCCGGGCGGCACCCAGCAAGGTGTTGGTCAGCGTCGACTTGCCGGCACCGGACGTGCCGAGCAGCGCCAGCGTGCGGCCGGGCTGCGTGTGTGCGGCCAGCAGGGCTGCCGCGTCCGCGTCGCGGGTGTCGAGGGCGACGATCTCCACGCCCGCCGGCATGCGCTCGCGCAGCTCCTGCATGCGGCACCACAGCATGCGCGCATCCGGCACGGTGTCGGCCTTGCTCAGCACGATCACCGGCGCCACGCCGCTGTCCTGCACCAGCGCCAGGAAGCGCTCCAGCCGCCGCGGGTTGAAGTCGGCATCCAGCCCCATCACCAGCAATGCGGTGTCGACGTTGCTGACCACCGGGTGGCGCCGGCCATCGGCATCACGCCGTACCAGGTGCGTCTGCGGCGGCACGCGCTCGTGCACCCACAGCGCGCCATGGGCATCGGCCACGGCCAGCACCCAGTCGCCGACGGCGAGCATGTCGTCGTCGTCGGCCAGCTGGCGTGACAGCCGCGGCAGCACACGTGCGTCGACCTCGCAGACGCCGTCGTGCAGGCGCACCGTCTCGCGGTGCAGTACGGACAGCCGCATCAGGCGCGGCGCGAGATCATCTGCCGCCTCGGCGGCGAGTGCCGCGGCCTGGTGGGCCAACGCGGCGTTGAGACCCATCGAGCGAAGCTGCTCGAAATCGAAATGAACCATGGTGGATCGTTGAACCTGTGAATCGCCTGGGGCGTGCAAGCACACGCCGGCCGGCCCTGCGCAGGACGCAGGGAACGGAACGAACGGAGGCGGCCGCGGCGCGCGCGGCTCAGGTCAGGATCGGGAGGTGGGCTGGAACAGCCCGGGGAAGAAAGACCCGAGGCGCGTCAGGCGCTGGCCGCAGTGGAGGCAAGATCAGTCTTCTTCATCGTGCACCTCCTGCGGGTTGGGGTCGATCGGACGGCCGCGAACGCGGCCGCATGAGGCGCGCAGTGTGGCATGCGGTGCGATACGGGTCAACGATCCGCGGGCAGGCCCTTCGTGCGCTACCACCCGCAGTCGGCTCAGGGTCTTCGCCAATCGCCGGCGACCCGCTGCGTATGATCCGCGCGCCCGCACGCCCCGTCGTGCACCGACCGGAACCACCGACCATGAAACGCTGGCTGTTCGCCCTTCCCCTCGCCCTCTTCTTCGCGGTGTTCTCGCTTGCGCTGCTGCCGGTCGAGGCCGAAGCCAAGCGTCTCGGTGGCGGCGGCAGTGCAGGCATGAAGCGTGACCTGCCGGCGCGCAGCGCGCCTGACGCCACCCCCGCCAAGCCGGCCACGCCGACGCAGTCTGCCGCCGCGCCGGCCACCGCCGGCGCCGCTGCGGCGGCAGCTGCGCCGAAGCGTTCTTGGATGGGCCCGATTGCCGGCCTGGCCGCCGGCCTGGGCCTGGCCGCGCTGGCCAGCCACCTCGGCTTCGGCGACGAACTCGCCAACATCATGATGATCGTGCTGCTGGCCATCGTCGGCATCGTCGTGCTGCGCTGGGCGCTGCGCCGCTTCGCCTCGCCGGCACCGCGCCTGGCCGGCGCAGGTGCGCCGCTGCAACGCAGTGCCGCGAACTGGCCGGCCGCTTCGGCAACGCAGCCGGCGTCCCCGACCGCCGCGATGCCTGCATTCGCCGCACAACCCGAAACCGCCAGCGCCCACGCGCTGCCGGCGGACTTCGACGCCGCCGGTTTCGCACGCATCGCCAAGATGATCTTCATCCGCATGCAGGCGGCCAACGACGCGGGCGACCTGAACGACCTGCGCGCTTTCACGACGCCCGAGATGTTCGCCAGCCTGCGCCTGGACCTGCAGGAGCGCCAGGGTGCCGCGCAGCAGACCGACGTGGTACAGATCGATGCCGAGGTGCTCGACGTGGCCCAGGAAGATCAGCGCCAGGTCGTCAGCGTGCGCTTCCACGGCCTGGTGCGCGAGGCACGCGAGGACGGTGCCACGCCGGTCGACGAAGTCTGGCACCTGGTGCGCCCGACGGACGGCAGCCGCGAGTGGGCCATTGCCGGCATCCAGCAGATGGCGCTGGCCGCCTGAGGCAGTGGCCGCCCGGCTGTACATCGTCACCGGCCATTCGCGCGGCCTCGGCGCCGCGCTGACCGCCGCCCTGCTGCGGCCGGGCCACCGGGTGATCGGCATCTCGCGCCGCCAGAACGAGGCGCTGGCGCGAGCCGCCGACGCCCACGGGGCCACGATGGCGCAGTGGACGGCCGACCTGGCCGAGGCGCTGCCGGTCGCGCAGCGCCTGCGCGCGGAACTCGCCGCGCAACGGCCCGACCAGTACGAATGTGCGGTGCTGATCAACAACGCCGGTGTGGTGGCCACGCCAAGGGCGCTGCGCGACGCCGATCTGGCCGCGCTGGCGATCACGCTGCGCGTGGACCTGGAGGCGACGGCACTGCTGTGCGCTGCCTTCCTCGACGCGACCCGCGCCTGGAGCGGCCAGCGCCGCGTGCTCAACATCTCCTCGGGTCTGGGCCGGCGGCCGATGGCCAGCAGCGCGGCCTACTGCGCGGCCAAGGCCGGCATGGACCACCTGACGCGCTGCATCGCGCTGGAAGAGGCATTGGTGCCCAACGGCGCCCGTGTGCTGTCGCTGGCGCCCGGGGTGATCGACACCGACATGCAGGTGCAGTTGCGCAATGCGGATGCCGCGCAGTTCCCCGACCGTGAGCGCTTCGTGGCGCTGCAGCGCGAGGGCCAGCTCGTCAGCGCCGAGGCGACGGCGCAGCGGGTGCTGGCGATCCTCGAGCGCGACGATTTCGGCCAGTCACCGATCGGTGACGTGCGCGACGCCGGCTGAGCGTCCGATCTCACGAACGTCACGAGCGCGGCGCGGGCGCTGCGGGCTTCTGGGCCAGGCGGGTCGGCTCGTCGGCAGGCAACCGCTTGCCGATCACCGTCACGCGCGGCAGCTGAACCACCGGCATCTCGGCCATCATCGCCTTGCGGCTGGCGAGCACCTCGACGCGCGGCAGCGTCACCACGGCCTTCGCCGGCTCGGCGGCTTCGGCGTGGCCGATGCTGAAGGCGGCGGCGAGCGTGGCGGCGATCATCAGCGCGGGGGTCAGGTGGCGGGTGGTGTTCATGGTGGGCTCCGGGTGTCGATGGGGTGCAGTATCGGCAGCGCCTCGCCGGGCTGCGAGCGCCTTGCGACAGACTGCACCATGCCGCGGACGGACTGCAGGCCGCGGCGACGAAGCGCGGCCGCTTTGCCCGCAGAATGCGCCCGACTCCCGAACGGAATGCACCGATGAGCCGCCCCGCACTGCCCCGCCTCGCCGCGCTGATCGCCCTGACGGCGGGCCTGGTCGCCGCCTGCACGACACCGTCGGCGCCGCCTGCCGCGCCGCCGGCCCCGACCACCGAGCCGGCCGAAGCCGTGGTGGCGCCGAACCCGCAACTGTTCGTCCAGGGCATCCCGCCGGTGCCCGAGCGGCTGGCGCGGCAGGTGGCGCGGTACACCGAGTTCAGCGGCCACAACCTGGTCGATTGGCACCCGACACGCCGCGAGCTGCTGGTCAGCCACCGCGCGCCGGGCGCCAGCACGGTGCAGCTGTTCCACGTTGCCGAGCCGATGGGCGCACCGGAGCCGCTGACGGCCTTCGCCGAGCCGGTGCGCCGGGCCACCTGGGAGCCGCGCAACGGCGAGTACGTCGTCTTCGAGCGCAGCAACGGCGGCGACGAGGCGGCCCAGCTCTACCGGCTCGACCTCGACAGCCGGCAGGTCACGCTGCTGACCGCGCCGGGCGAGCGCCATGGCATCGAAGCCTGGATGAATCGCAGCAGCCGGCTGATCACCAGCTCGGTGCCGCTGGACCGCACCGCGCAGGGCGGCTCGCGCGACGAGGTGCGGCTGACGCTGACGCTGTTCGACCCGGCCGCCCCGACCCAGCGCCGGCGCCTCGCCGAACTGCCGGGCACCGGCTGGGACGTGGGCGGCGTCTCGCGCGACGACCGCCGCCTCGTGCTGACACGCTGGATCTCCGCCACCGAATCGCAGGTCTGGCTGCTCGACGTGGCCAGCGGCCGCGCCACGCAGGTGCTGCCCGCCCCCGGCAGCAAGACCAAGGGGCGCTACCTGGCCCAGGGCTTTCGCGCCAGCGACGGCGCGATCTGGGTGCTCAGCGACCGCGGCGGCGAGTTCCAGCAGCTGCACCTGCTGCGCCGCGGGCGGCTGATCCCGATGTCGCGTCACATCCCCTGGGACGTCGAGCAGGCCGTGCCGACGCGCGACGGCCGGCTGGTCGCGGCGCAGGTCAACGTCGAGGGCCGCTCCGAGCTGCGCCTGTTCGACGCCCGCACGCTGAAGGAGCGCCCTGCCCCGGCCTTGCCGGCGGGCAGCGTGCGTGCGCTGGGCGTGCATCCCCAGCGCGGCGAGATCGCGCTGGCCATCGACGGGGCCAGGGGCCCGAGCGAGCTGTACACGCTGATGCCGGCGAGCGCCGGCCGCAAGGGCCAGGCGGCGCGCGCCGAGCCGGCCGAGCGCTGGACGCAGGCGCACGTGCCGGCAGGCATCGACCCGCAGGCCTTCGCCGACGCGCAGATCGTGCGCTGGAAGAGTTTCGACGGCCGCAGCATCTCCGGCTGGCTGCACCTGCCGCCAGATCGCTTCAGCGGGCCGCGGCCGGTGCTGATCGACATCCATGGCGGCCCCGAGGCGCAGGCACGCGTCGGCTTCATGGGCCGCTACAACCACTTCATCGAGGACCTGGGCATCGCGATCATCCAGCCCAACGTGCGCGGCTCGTCCGGCTACGGCAAGACCTTCCTCGCGCTGGACAACGGCTTCAAGCGCGAGGACGCGGTGAAGGACATCGGCGCACTGCTCGACTGGATTGCCACCCAGCCGCGGTTGGACGCATCGCGGGTCGTCGTCAGCGGCGGCAGCTATGGCGGCTACATGAGCCTGGCCACGGCGGCCACCTACCCGCAGCGCATTGCCGGGGCGATCGACGTGGTCGGCATCTCGAACTTCGTGACCTTCCTGCGCAACACCGAGAGCTACCGGCGCGACCTGCGCCGCGTCGAGTACGGCGACGAGCGCGACGAAGCGATGCGCGAGTTCCTCGAACGCATCTCGCCGGCCAACCAGGCGCAGAAGATCGTCAAGCCGCTGTTCGTCGTGCAGGGCCGCAACGACCCGCGCGTGCCCTGGACCGAAGCGGAGCAGATCGTCGAGAAGGTGCGCGACAACGGCACGACGGTCTGGTACCTGCGCGCCGAGAACGAAGGCCACGGCTTCCAGCGCAAGGAGAACGCCGACTACCAGTTCTGGGCGACGACCCTCTTCCTGCGCGAGACGCTGCTGAAGTGACGCCGCCTACTTGCCGGCGAGCCGGGCGCGTTCGCGCGCCTCGTCCTCGCGCATGTGCCGGACGAAGTAGTTCACGTAGAACACGCCCATGCCCAGCGTGATGGCGATCACCGCGGCGCTGAGCAGCCCGTAGTCGGTGGAAAAGAAGTCCTGGAGCGCATGCATGGAAACCTCCTTCTTGTGCGTGCAGGAAGTCTCCGCCCGATGCCCCTCGGGGTGTGTTGCGCTGGGTCAACCGTTCAGTGCTGCGGGTCCTGGAAGCCGTGCGCGCGGAAGGTCAGCACCAGCGTATCGCGGTGGCCGCCGGGCGCGGCCGGCTGGATCGGCGTGGTCTCGTGGATCACGCGTTCATCGTCGAGCAGCAGGGTGGTCCACGGCTGCGTCAGCGTGAAGCGCAGGCCGCTCGGGCCTTCGGCCTCGAAGACGCGCGTCTCGCCGCCCTTGACGCCCTCGCGCGCGGCGAGGATCACCGCGACGAAGTCCACACCGTCGCGATGCGCGCCTTCGGGAGTGGGCCGGCCGATGCCATCGGTGGTGTCGATGCGGAACTGGTGTGCCTCGACGTACCACGGCTGCTCGCCCTTGCGCCGCGAGCAGGCCGCCGCCAGCGCGAGCAGCAGGCGAGCCCAGGCCGGGTCGGCGACCAGCGTGTTCTCGAGCGGCTCGAACCAGCGCTCCAGCCCGCCGTGCAGCGCGTTGTACGACACCGGCTGCCAGTGCGCGCGGTGCTGCACGTGGGCCAGTTCACCCTGGCTGGCGACGAAGCTGCCGTGGCGCCGGCGCCGGTAGCGGCCACCGTCCTTCAGGTAGGCATCCGGTGGCAGGCGGTCCCACGCGGGCAGCCAGGCGTCGAAGGCGGCGAGGTCGACACCGCAGAGTCCGGACAGACCGGCCGGCGACAAGGCCGCGTGGCCCTGGCGGTAGAGCGTGGCATCGAGCGATTCGGGCGCCGTGGTCGGGGGAGCGAGCAAGGAGGTCATCCCCGCATCATGCCAAGAGTCGGCAGGCGTATGCTGCGCCACCCCCTTTGCAGGAGACACGCATGACGCTCTGCCCCATTGCACTGGCCGTCGGCTGCGCCAAGTGCCCGGCGTTCTCGGTCTGCCCGCTCAAGTCGACGATCGGCGACCAGCCCAAGCCGGGCGACACGCCGCCACCGTCCAAGGACGGCAAGCCGAAGCGCTGAACCGCCTCGGGCCTGGTGCAGGCCGCGTGCCTGTGCCGGCCTTGGAGGCCGATCGCGGGCGCGGGTTCCCTGCGCAAGTCGCCAGGGCAACGCCTTTCACCTGGCGTTACCGCGCAGGACACAACTTCACCCAAGCACCGCACTCGCTTCACGGACGGGCGCCAACCTGCGTCTGTCGCCGATGCATCGCATCCGCGGCATTCACTCAGGAAAAGGAGTCACTCCATGAAGAAGATCGCCAACGCTCTGATCTGTGTGTCCCTGCTCGGCGCCGCCGCCGCGCATGCCGAAGGCCTGTCCGTCGGCGGCAGCCTGTCGAGTTCGAAGTGGAAGGGCGACGACATCGGCGGCCTGTCCACCGACAAGTCCGACACCGGCGGCAAGCTCTACGGCGGCTGGAACTTCACCCCGAACTTCGGTCTCGAGGCGGGTTATGCGCGTCTGGGCAAGTTCGAGAGCCCGGCCGGCAGCGTCAAGGCCGACGGCTACTTCGTCGACGGCGTCGGCACGCTGCCGCTGGGCAACGGCTTCTCGGCACTGGGCCGCGTCGGCGTGTTCAACGGCAAGCTCGACAGCACGCTGGCCGGCAGCGACCGCGGCACCAGCTACAAGGTCGGCGCCGGCCTGCAGTACGACTTCGACCCGAAGCTCGGCGTGCGCGGCGAGTGGGAGCGCTACCGCTTCAACGCGCTGGACGGCAAGAACAACGCCGACATGTACTCGGTGGGCCTGAACTACAAGTTCTGACCGCCGGCTTCAGCCATAGCGCTGGCGCGCGAGTTCCGCGCCGCGGGCCAGCGCCTCCAGCTTCTTCACAGCGACCTCGCGCGACATCGGCGCGAGGCCGCAGTTCGTGCAGGGGAACAGGCGCTCCTTCGGCACGAACTGCAGCGCGCGACCGATGGTGTCGGCCACCTGCTCGGGTGTCTCGATCTCCGGCGAGGCGACGTCGATCACGCCGACCATGACGTCCTTGCCCTGCAGCAGCGCCATCAGCTCCGGCGGTACGTGCGACTGGAAGCACTCCAGCGAGACCTGGTCGATGCGGCTCCTCGCGAGCGCCGGGAAGACCTGTTCGTACTGGCGCCATTCCTGCCCCAGCGTGTTCTTCCAGTCGACGTTGGCCTGGATGCCGTAGCCATAGCAGATGTGCACCGCGGTCTTGCACCTCAGGCCCTGCGCGGCACGCTCGAGCGCGGCCACGCCCCACTCGGCCGCCTCCTTCATGTAGACGTTGAAGGCGGGTTCGTCGAACTGCACGATGTCGACACCGTCGGCCTCGAGCGCCAGCGCCTCCTGGTTGAGCAGTTCGGCGAAGGCGAAGGCGAGCTTGACCTTGTCGCCGTAGTGGCGGTCGGCCACGGTGTCGACGATGGTCATCGGGCCCGGCAACGTGAACTTCAGCTTGTGCTTCGTGTGGGCGCGCGCGAGTTGCGCCTCCATCGCGTGCACGCGGCCACTCAGGCGCAGCGGCGCCACCACCTGCGGCACCATCGCGTCGTAGCGGTTGTTGCGGATGCCCATCTTCACCTTGTGCTCGAAGTCGATGCCCTCGACCCGCTCGACGAAGCCGTGCACGAAGTGCTGGCGCGCCTGCTCGCCGTCGCCGACGATGTCCAGGCCCGCGTCTTCCTGCTCCTTGATGGCCAGCAGCGTGGCGTCGCGCTTGGCGGCGTCGAGTTCGGGGCCGCTGGCGCGCCACTGCGGCCACAGCTTCTCGGTCTCGGCCAGCCAGGCCGGCTTGGGCAGGCTGCCCGCGATGCAGGTGTCGAACATGGTTGGATGTGTCGAGGTGGTCAGGCCCCGATGCTCGCCGCTTCAGGCCGGCGGCGCATCGGGATCGGCCATGACGCGCACGCGCGCCCCGGTCACTGCGACGACCTGACCTGCGCGGATCTTGCAGGTCTTGCGCAGCTCGTCGCGGCCGTCGACCTGCACCAGGCCGTCGGCCACCATCGCCTTGGCGGCGCCGCCGCTGCCGGCCAGGCCGGTGGCCTTGAGCAGCGCGTCGAGGGTGATGTACTCGCCGCGCAGCACGAAATCGACGCTGCGCATCAGGCGGCCCCCGCCTCGAGCGCGAACTCGCGCGCCAGCAGTTCGTAGGAGCGCCGGCGCACGCCGGGGTGCCAGGCCCAGGTGTTGATCACCAGTTCGTCGAGTTCCAGCGTCGCGGCGAGCATGCGCAGGCGGCGGCCGACTTCATCCGGTTCGCCGACGAAGGCCCGCGACGGCGCAGCGCCGGGCGCGGCCTCCGCCGCCGCACCGAGCCCTTGCTGTGCCAGCCGGTCGGGGTCCTGCAGCGGCGCCAGCCGGCCATGCAGGCGCTCGGCGCGCCAGTGGTCGCGGCTGCGCGCATGGTGGTGCGCCTGCTCCGCCGTCTCGGCCACCAGGGCCGACACGCACACCGTGGCCTGCGGCCGCGGGTGGCGCTCGCTGGGCCGGTACAGGCTGCGGTAGAGCTCCAGCACCCGCTCGACGCCCTGCCCGTCCATGAAGAAGTAGGCGAAGGCATAAGGCAGGCCGAAATGCGCCGCGAGCTGCGCGCCGTAGTCGGAACTGCCGAGGATCCACAGCTCGGGCGCGTGCGGGCCCACAGGATGGGCGCTGAGCCCGCGGTGCACCGGCAGCGAGGTCCAGGCTTGAAGGTCGCGCACCTGCTCGGGGAAGTGTTCGGCCGCGCCGGAGGCATGCGGGTTGAGCGCCTGCGCAAAGCGCCGGTCGCTGCCCGGCGCACGGCCGACGCCGAGGTCGACACGACCGGGCGCGAGTGCCTCCAGCACGCGGAACTGCTCGGCCACCTTCAGCGCGCTGTAGTGCGGCAGCATGACGCCGGCACTGCCGATGCGGATGCGCCGCGTGCGTGCGGCCACCGCGGCCAGCAGCACCTCGGGCGCGGTACCGACGATGGTCGGCATGCCGTGGTGTTCGCTCAGCCAGAAGCGCGCGTAGCCGAGCGCCTCGGCCTGTTCGGCGAGTTCGAGGCTCTCGCGGATGGCGGCGTCCTCGCCCTGGCCCTCGAGGGCGACGGATTGATCGAGTACGGAGAGTTTCAGTGACATGCGCGATGGACAGCCCGGCAAAGACCCGAGCTTGTCACATCGGCGATGGTCCTGCAGCGGCGGTCAGTCGTCGTGGCCGTGCTTGCCATGGCCCTTGCCGTGGCCCTTGCCCTTGCGCGGCTCGTCGTACTCGCTCGACTTCACGAAGTAGACCGGGCGCGCGCAGGCGTCGTAGCGCCGGCAATGCTTGGACCAGTTCTTCGCGTGGCCCGGCGGCACGTGCAGGTAGACGGGCTGGACGACCACCGGCTGCGGCTGACGAACGATCACCACCGGCTGCTGGTAGACCACCGGCGGCGGCGCGGCATTGCCGAAGTCGACGCGACCGTAAACGCCGGGCGCGATCTCGCCGCCCACGCTGACATGGATGGTGGGTTCGCCGGCGAAAGCCTGCAGGGAGGTGATCGACAGGGCGGCCAGCAGGGCCAGAGTGCGCAGTGACGGGGTCATGGGTTTCGATGGCTGGTGCGGGCGGCGCCCGCGGTTCAATGGGTGAGGATCCCACATCGGAACCCCGAGCAGCGGTGAGTGGATGTGTCGATCACGGCGCAACGGCATCGCGCAGTCGCCGGCCGTGGCGCAGATCACGAATCGCCGGCGCGCGCGTGGTGGCCTCGTGTACATTACCGGCCACAGTTCTACGCAAGTCTCAGCTCGTTCGTGATCTCCATCCTTCCCATCGCGCCACGCGCGATCGGCATCGCTAGAAATCCCCGTCTGGTTGCTTGAGTGTGCTGCGTGCGCCGGCACTGCGGCGCGTTTTTGTTCTCTTAGATCGATAGATAGGAATACCGTCCATGACGACCCAAACCGGTACCGTGAAGTGGTTCAACGAAGCCAAGGGCTATGGCTTCATCGCGCAAGACGCCGGCGGCGCCGACCTCTTCGCCCACTTCCGTGACATCCAGGGCAACGGCTTCAAGACGCTGCAGGAAAACCAGCGCGTCGAATTCGAAGTCAAGCAAGGCCAGAAGGGCCTGCAGGCGGCCAACATCCGCCCGCTGTGATGTAGCAGGACGGGCCTTGCGGCCCGCCGGAGGAAGCCGCGGCACCGACCGCGGCTTTTTTTCGCCTGCCTCGCGCGCAGCACGTCAGTCACCGAGGCGACGACGCGACGTCGCCGGCGCGCCTACCATCCGCGCTCCCGCCCACTGGAGTCGAACCATGACCGAACTCGCCACCGCCGTGAACCACCAGATCCGCCTTGCCGCCCGGCCGGTGGGCAGCCCGAAGGACTCGGACTGGCAGTTCACCGAGGAAGCCGTGGCCCAGCCCGGCGACGGTGGCGTGCTGGTGCGCACGCTGTCGCTGTCGCTCGACCCGGCGATGCGCGGCTGGATGAACGAGGGCAAGAGCTACATCGCGCCGGTGGGCATCGGCGAGGTGATGCGCGCGGGCGGCATCGGCGTCGTGGTCGCGTCGAAGAATCCGGCCTTCGCCGTCGGCGACAAGGTCAGCGCGAGTCTCGGCGTGCAGGAGTACTGCCTGATCCCGGCCGACCAGGTCAAGCGCAGCGGGATGTTCAGGATCGACACCCGGCTCGGCTCCCTGACGCAGTGGCTCAACGTGCTGGGCATGCCGGGCATGACAGGCTACTTCGGTCTGATGGACGTCGGCCAGCCGAAGGCCGGCGAGACCGTGGTCGTCTCCGGCGCGGCGGGTGCCGTCGGCCAGACCGTCGGGCAGCTCGCCAAGATCAAGGGCTGCCGCGTCGTCGGCATCGCCGGTGGACCGGACAAGTGCCGCTGGGTGGTGGACGAACTCGGCTTCGATGCCTGCATCGACTACAAGTCGGGCAGCGTTCGCGACGGCCTCAAGCAGCACTGCCCGGACGGCGTCGACATCTACTTCGACAACGTCGGCGGCGAGATCCTCGACACCGTGCTCACACGCATCAACCGCAAGGCCCGCATCGTCATCTGCGGCGCCATCAGCCAGTACAACAACACCACCGCGGTGCAGGGCCCGAAGAACTACCTCTCGCTGCTGGTCAACCGCGCGCGCATGGAGGGCATCGTGGTGTTCGACTACGCCGACCGCTACCCCATGGCGGTGGCCGAGATGGCCGGCTACCTGAAGGACGGCCGCATGAAGAGCAAGGAAGACGTGGTCGAGGGCCTGGCCAGCTTCCCCGCGGCGCTGCTGAAGCTCTTCAGCGGCCAGAACTTCGGAAAGCTGGTCCTGAAGGTAGCCGCCGAGTAGGACGGAATTGGCGCGCGGCACGGGCCGATGGCCGTCGCCCGCCCGGGCGCACCGCTAGACTCGGCGCGTGCAAAGCGGCGCCGACCCAGCTCCCCCACCCCAGGCGGTCGACGCATGGGCAGCGATGTCGCGCGACGCGATGGCGCTCAGCGACGAGACCGGCCGCCTGCTGTCGTGCAACGCGGCCTACCGCGAGCACTTCGGTGACCGGCTACCCGACGGCCTGACGCCGGCGATGGTCCCAGATGGCGGGCTGCCGCGCATCGAGCGGCAGTTCGGCGCCGGCTGGTTCGCCGTGCAGGCGCGCCGCACGGCTGAAGGGGTCGCCTGGCTGTTCGAGAACCTCGCAGCCGAGCGAGAAGCTGCCGAAGCCGCGCACCTGCGCGAGCTGCTCGAGATCGCCCAGGAGTTCGGGCGGCTCGGCGTCTGGGAGCGCGATGTCGCCAGCGGGCGGGGCCGCTGGGACCGCCATGTGTTCGCCTTCTGGGGGCTCGACCCTGCCGACGGCACGCCCAGCCTGGAGCAGGCCACGCGCTTCATCCATCCGGAAGACCACTTTCGTGGTACCTACGGCCGCTCGATGGACGCTCCCGGGCGCTATGCCCAGCACTACCGCGTGCTGCGCCCGGACGGCACGGTCTGCCGCCTCCACTCGCAGTGGGAGGTGAAGGCCGGAGCAGACGGCCGGCCCGACCGCATCGTCGGCGTGATGATGGACGACACCGAGGTCTACGAGCTCGCCCGCTCGCTCGGCGACGCCAGCGCCCAGCTCAAGCTGGCGGTCGATCTCGCGGACATCGCCATCTGGCGGCACGACCTGCGCAGCAACCGCATGTACTACAACGACCGTGCGTTCGCGGTGCTGGGCATTCCGGCGCGGCCGGAAGGTCTTCCGATCGACGAAGTCCGCTCGTTCATCCACCCCGACGACCTGCCGGAGGTGGTCGCCTCGGCGCAGCGCGCACTCGCCAGCGACCGGCCGACCGACATGCAGGCCCGCTACCGGCGAATCGATGGCAGCTGGCGCCACGTGCTGACCCGGCGCGTCGTACAGCGCGCACCCGACGGCTCGCCGCTGGCCTTCCTCGGCGTGGCGCTCGATCTCACCGAGCAGGTCGAGCGCCAGCGCGAGACCACCGAACTGGCGGTGCGCCTGGACATCGCCACGCACGCCGGCGGCGTGGGCATCTGGAGCCGCGACCCGGTGACCGAACAGGGCGAGTGGAACGAGCAGATGTTCGTCATCAACGGCATGTCGCCGGCGCAGGGCACGCCGACCCGGCACGAGTGGATCGAGCAGATCATCCACCCCGACGACCGGCCGCGCATGCGCACTGCGCGCAATGAACTGCTCGCAGCACCCGACGCCGCGGTCGAGCACGAGTACCGCATCGTCCGCCCCGACGGCGAGGTGCGCTGGCTGATCAATCGTGCACGGCGCGTGCCCTGGAACGGCAGCATGATGATCTTCGGCGTGACCATCGACGTGACCGAGTGGCGGCTGGCCGAGCAGAAGCTGCGCAGCGCCGACCAGCGCGCTGCACTGGCTGCGCGCAGCGCCGGCATCGGCACCTGGGAGGTCGACTTCGGCAGCGGCGCCGAACGCTGGGACGAGCAGATGTTCCGGCTGCGCGGCCTCGAGCCGGCTGCTCGCCCGCCGTCGCGCACCGAACGCCTGGCGCTGGTCCATCCGGACGACCGTACGCGCAACCTGGACGCACGCCCCGAGTCGATGTACGACCGCCGGCCGATGCGCTACGAGTTCCGCGTGCTGCTGCCCGATGGCAGCGTGCGCTGGCTTGCCTCGCGCTCGATCGCCGTCACCGACGACCAGGGTCGCACCCAGCGCCGGCTTGGTGTCAACTGGGACGTCACCGACGCCAAGCAGGCCGAGGCGGCGCGCGAAGCGACGGCCGTGGCCGAGCGGGCCAGCCAGGCCAAGTCGCAGTTCCTCGCCCGCATGAGCCACGAGCTGCGCACGCCGCTGAATGCGGTGCTCGGATTCACGCAGCTGCTGCAGCTCGAGGACACCGACGCCGACCGCCGCGCCAAGCTCGGCCACATCCGCGGCGCCGGCGAGCATCTGCTGTCGCTGATCGACAGTGTGCTCGACCTCTCCAGCCTCGAATCGGGCAGCCTCCGGCTCGACCTGCAGCCGCTGCCCCTGCACGCCCTGGTCGATCAGGCGGTGCCGCTGGTCGCGGTGCTGGCGCAGCGCCACGGTGTGCGCCTGCTGCGCGGCGAGGTCGACGGGGTCGCGCTGGCCGACCGTACCCGCGCGTTGCAGGTTCTGGTCAACCTGCTGACCAACGCGATCAAGTACAACCGGCCCGGCGGCGAGGTGCGCGTCGGCGCACGTGCCGATGCCGACGCGGTCGTTCTGGCCGTCGAGGACACCGGCCGCGGCATGAGCGCCACGCAGATGCAGCAGCTGTTCGAGCCCTTCAACCGGCTCGGTGCGGAACGCGAAGGAATCGAGGGCACCGGCATCGGGCTGACCATCGTGAAGGCGCTGGTCGGCGGCATGGGCGGGCGCGTCGACGTCGACAGCCGACTCGGGGCGGGCAGCCGCTTCGAGGTGAGGCTGCCGCGCGCCAGCGCCGCACAGTGCATGGAAGCCGGCCCGGCGGCCGCCCAGTCGGCGCCGGCGCCGCTGGCGCACGCACGCGGCCAGCTGCTCTACATCGAGGACAACCCGGTCAACGTGATGCTGGTCGAGGAGCTGGTCAACAGCCTGTCGGGACTTCGCATCACCAGCGAGCCGACCGGCACAGACGGCGTGGCGCGGGCCATCGCGCTGCGGCCCGACCTGGTGCTGATCGACATGCAGCTGCCCGACTTCGACGGCTTCGAGGTGCTGCGCCAGCTGCGCGCCCACCCCGACACGACGGCCATCCCCTGCGTCGCCTTGTCGGCCAACGCGATGCCGCAGGACATTGCCACCGCGATGGCCGCCGGCTTCGACGACTACTGGACCAAGCCGATCGACTTCCGCCACTTCATCGCTGCGCTCGAGCGACGCTTCCCGCAGGGCGAAGTGCGCGGCCTCGCCGGCTGAAGACCGGCGCAGGCTGCGTGGCGCTCAGGCATCCTCGCTGACCAGTCCCTTCTTGCGCAGCATCGGCTCCACCGTCGCCTCGCGGCCGCGGAAGGCGCGGTAGGCGGCACGCGGCTCGAGCGAGTCGCCGGCGGCGTAGATGAACTGCTGCAGGCGCTGCGCGACGCTGGGGTCGAACGGATCGCCGGCCTCGGCGAAGGCGTCGAAGCCATCGGCATCGAGCACCTCGGCCCACAGGTAGACGTAGTAGCCCGCGGCATAGCTGGAGCTGCTGAACAGGTGCTGGAAGTGCGGCAGGCGGTGGTTCATGCCGACGCCGGCCGGCAGGCCGATGCGCTCGACCTCCGCCCGCTCGGCGGCGACGACGTCCGGGCCTTCGGCCGAGTCCATCGAATGCACCGCCATGTCGACCATCGCCGAGGCGGTGTAGCGCACCGTCTCGTAGCCCTGGTTGAACTTGCGCGCGGCATGCAGGCGCTGCACCAGCTCGTCGGGAATGGCTTCGCCGGTCAGGTGGTGGCGCGCGTGGGCCTTGAGCACCGATGGCTCGGTCAGCCAGTGCTCGAACAGCTGAGATGGAAGCTCGACGAAGTCGCGCAGCACGTTGGTGCCCGACAGGCGCTCGTAGGTCACGCTCGACAGCAGGCCGTGCAGCCCGTGGCCGAACTCGTGGAACATGGTGCGCGCATCGTCGAAGCTCAGCAGCGTCGGCTGTCCGGGCGAGCCCTTGGCGAAGTTGTTGTTGTTGACGACGATCGGCGAGATCGCGCCGCCGCCCGGCGCATTGCGCGACTGGTGCCGGTAGTTGCTCATCCACGCGCCGCTGCGCTTGGTCGCGCGGGCGAAGTTGTCCTGCAGGAACACGCCGATATGCGCACCGTCGCGGCCGCGCACCTCGTAGACCTTGACGTCCGGGTGGTAGGCCCGAAGGTCCGGCCGCGGCACGAAGTCGAGGCCGAACAGGCGCTTCGCGCAGTCGAAGATCGCGTCGACCACGCGCTCGAGCGGGAAGTAGGCCTTGATCTCCGCCTCGTCGAGGTCGTAGCGCAGTGCGCGCACCTTCTCGGCGTAGTAGCGCCAGTCCCAGGCCTCGATCTGCAGCGTCTCGCCGCGCGACAGCACCAGCGAGCGCAGCGACTCACGCTCCTCCTCGGCGCGCGGCTTCGCGCGCGACCACACCTGCTCGAGCAGCTGGTTCACCGCCGCGCGGCTGCCGGCCATCGTGTCGGCCAGCGCATAGTCGGCGTAGCAGGCGTAGCCGTGGGCACGCGCCTGCTCGTTGCGCAGCGCGAGGATCTCGCGCGCCACCGGTCGGTTGTCGTGCTCGCCGTCGTGCTCGCCGCGGCCGGTCCAGGCGCGCCAGGCCTGCTCGCGCAGGTCGCGCCGGTCGGAATAGGTCAGGAACGGGACGATCAGCGAACGCGACAGCGTGATCACATGCGCGTCGGGCAGGCCGCGGTCGATCGCCGCCTGTTTCGCGCTGGCGCGCACGAAGTCGGGCAGGCCGGCGAGTTCGTCCTCGCCGCGCAGCACCAGTCGGTAGGACGACTCGTCGGCCAGCACGTTCTGGCCGAAGCGGGTGGTCAGCTCGGCCAGGCGCTCCATCAGCTGGGCATAGCGCTGCTGCGCTGCACCGGCCAGGCGCGCGCCGGCGCGCACGAAGTCGAAGTGGAAACGTTCGAGCAGGCGGCCCTGCTCCGCCGTCAGGCCGAGTTGATCGCGCCGCGCGTGCAGCGCGTCGATGCGTTCGAACAGGCCGCGGTGCATGTAGATCGCGCTGGTGTGGGCCGCGAGCCGGGTCGCCATCTCGCGCTCGACCTGCTGCAGCGCCGGCGAGGTCTCGCTGGCCGCGAGGTTGTGGAACACGCCCTCGATGCGCCAGTACTGGCGCCCGCAGCGGTCCAGCGCGGCGATCGTGTTGTCGAAGCTCGGCGGCTCGCTCTGCGCCGCGATGGCGTCGATGTCGGCGAGGTGCGCGGCGCACGCCACCTCGAAGGCCGGCACGAAGTGCTCGGCGCGAATCTGGTCGAAGGGCGGCAGTCCGAAGGGGGTGTCCCAGGGCTGCAGCAGCGGATTGCGGGTGGCAGTCGTCATCGCGGCTTCTCGAGGGTGGTGAGAAGCGGCGATTCTAGGAGCGCTAGTGTTCCGGCGGTGATATCAGGGTCGGCAGGCGATGTGACGAAAAGCGTTCCGCCGCAGCCTGGTAGAACGCGATGCCCTCTTCCAGCGCCGCCTGGTCGTGATCGGGGGCCGGGGCGCTGCCGGCGGCCGGCGTGACCTTCGTGCCGCGCTTGGGCCGCAACTCCACCTGCGTGCCTTCGCCGATGAAGCCGACCGTCTGATAGTTGGCCATGAACAGCGACGACGGCAGGTTCTGGTCGTGCAGCACGTCGCGGCCGAAGAACTCCGAGATGTACGGAACGTTCAGCAGACCGAGCAGCGTGGGCGCCACGTCGATCTGCGAGGACAGCGCGTCGACCCGCTGCGGCACGATCTCGCCCGGCGCGTAGATCACCATCGGGATGTGATAACGCTCCATCGGCAGGTCGCTGCGGCCCCGCGCGATCGAGGTGTGGTCGGCCACGAACACGAACAGCGTGTGGGCGAACCAGGGCCGCGTACGAGCTTTCTCGATGAACTGGCCGATTGCGAAGTCGGTGTACTTCACCGCGCCGTCGCGGCCGCTGCCCGAAGGGATGTCGATGCGCCCGCTCGGGTAGGTGAACGGCCGGTGGTTGGTGGTGGTCATCACATGGGCGAAGACCTTGCGGCCGGCGGCGGCCCGGCTGTCGATCTCGCGCAGCGCCAGATTGAACAGGTCCTCGTCGGCAACGCCCCAGATGTTCTCGCTGTGGATGTCCTTCTTGTCGATGGCGGAACGGTCGATCACCGTGTAGCCGTTGCCGCCGAAGAAGCTGGCCATGTTGTCGAAGTAGCTGTAGCCGCCGTACAGGTACAGCGGCTCGTAGCCCCTGTCCTTCAGCACGCCGCCGAGCGTGAACAGGCCGCTGTTGTTCGGCCGCATGGGCACGGCGTGGCCCGGGGTCGGAGGGGAGGACAGGGTCAGCGCCTCCAACCCGCGCACGGTGCGCGTGCCGGTGGCGTACATCTGCGTGAAGAACAGGCCCTCGCGGCCGAGGCGCTCGAGGTTCGGGGTCAGGCCCTTCGACCCGCCCAGGCTCTCGATGAACTCGGCGCCCATGCTCTCGATCGACACCAGCACCACGTTCATGTCGAGCTGCGGGCCCGTGCTCAGCACCTCGCGGCGGATCGGCATGCCCGGCACCGGCATCAAGTGGTAGCGCGCCGGGTCGGCGAAGCGGCGCTGCAGGATGCGCTCGACCTGCGAAGCGGGCAGCGTCGCATAGAAGCGCTGGTAGTCGATCTGGTTGTAGCGCAGCGCGTGGAAGAACTCCCACACGCCGTTGCCGGCCACCTGCACCAGCTGAGGCTGGCCGAGTCGGTCCTTCCATCCCGTTCCAACGCCGGCAGTCACCGCGGCCGCCACGGCCACGTAGGCCAGCGCCTGCCCCGTGCGGCGTGCCAGGCCCGGCGCCGGGGCGACGGCGGCCTGGCGCAGGCGGCGCGACAGCGCCCAGGTCAGCCCCAGCGTGACCACGCCGATGCCGCCGAACAGCGGCGCCAGTGCATACGACTCGCGGATGTTGCCGATGACCTCGCGGGTGTAGAGCAGGTAGTCGACCGCAATGAAGTTGAAGCGCGAGGCGAACTCGTTCCAGAACACGAACTCGGAGACGCTGACGAATACCAGGCCACCGAGAAGCGCAGCAGTCAGGCCGACGGCGGCGAAGCCCAGGGCCCCACGCGCGCGTCCGGCCGGCCACCACCAGCCCAGCAGCACCAGCGGCAGGCACCACCACAGCGCCACGGCGGTGTCGTAGCCCAGGCCGAGCAACAGTGCCGGGCCGAGCGACAAGGGCGCGAACAGGCTGCCGTCGGCGTTGAAGACAGTCAGGCCCAGGCGGGTCAGGCTGCTCAACGCCAGGAAGGCCACGAACAGCGGTGTGACCATGGCAAGGCGCCCCGGAGGCGGGGCAGGTTCACGAGTGAGAGACATGGGCGACACGACCGACTCCCGGCAGAAGCGCCGAAAGTCTCAATCTAGGTGTCGCGGATGAAGCTCAGCTTAGCAAAGCCATCCCGCCCGGCAGTTACTTGCCCTTGCGAATCGCCTCTTCGTCGACCACGTCGAAGCGGCGGTTGTCGCAACGTTGCATGAAGGCCGCCCTATCGCCCTCCAGCGAAGCGATGCGACCGTTGAAGGCATCGCTGCGTGAAGCAAAGTCCTGGATCGCCAGGTCGTGCGCCTTGGCACGCACCTTGTGCTGTTCGACCGCCTCGACGTTGGCGAGGTCGAGCTTTTCGAGCGCTGCCTTGATGTCGTCACGGTCTCGCGTCAGTGAGCTCTTCTCCTGCTCGAGCTGGTCACGGTCCCGGACAGCCACCTCGCTGCCGCTGCGCACCCGCTCCTGCAGCGTCAGGCATTCGCGCAGCTCGGCACGCGTGAGCAGCGGCCCGCTGCCCTTGCCGCTGCCGAAGATGCCCAGGCGCAGCTTGTCACTGGCGGCAGAGGCGGCGCCGGACAGCGAGGTGGCGATCAGGCTCAGGGACAGGACAATGGGCAAGTGCATGGCGGGCAGGGTCGAATCCGGACAGGCGCGCATCATGCCACCGGCTCGCGCATCGTCACGAACTCCTCGGCCGCGGTCGGGTGGATGCCGATGGTGGCGTCGAACTGCGCCTTGGTCGCGCCGGCCACCAGCGCCGTCGCGAAGCCCTGCACGATCTCGCCGGCGTCGTCGCCGACCATGTGCAGGCCCAGCACGCGGTCACTGTCGGCGTCGACCAGCAGCTTCATCAGCACCCGCTCGGGGCTGCCGGACAGCGTGTGCTTCAGGGGCTTGAACTCGCTGCGGAATACCTTCACCCGCGCGAAGCGCTCACGCGCCTGCGTTTCGTTCAGGCCGACCGTCGCCACGTTCGGATGCGTGAACACCGCGGTGGGCACCAGCGTGTAGTCGATGCGCCGGCGGCCCTCGCCGAACAGGCGGTCGACCACCACCATCGCCTCGGCCAGCGCGACCGGCGTGAGCTGCATCCGGTCGATCACGTCGCCGAGGGCGAGGATGCCCGGCACGCGGGACTCGAAGCCGTCGTCGACGACGACCGCGCCGCGCGCGTCGAGTTCGACGCCCAGTGCCTCCAGTCCCAGCCCGGCGCTGTTCGGGCGCCGGCCCGTGGCCATCAACACGGTGTCGGCCGGCACGGCGCTGCCGTCGTCGAGCACGACGCGCAGTGCCCCGTCGGCGCGTTCGATCGCCGACGGCCGGACGCCAGTACGCAGCACGACCCCATGCTGCGCCATCTGCCGCGCGAGAAAGGCCCGCACGTCGTCGTCGAAGCCGCGCAGCACCTGCTCTCCGCGCACCAGCTGCGTGACCTGCGCACCCAGGCCGCGGAAGATCGAGGCGAATTCGCAGGCGATGTAGCCACCGCCGACCACCACCAGCCGGCGCGGGAACACCGGCAGGTCGAACATGGCGTCCGAGCTGACCGCCAGCTCGATGCCGGGCAGCGCCGGCAGCTCCGGGTGCCCGCCGGTGGCGACGAGGATGTGCCGCGCTGCGTGCACCACGCCGCCGACCTCGACCTCGCGCGCCGACACCAGCCGCGCGCGGCCGTGCAGCAGGGTCACGCCGGCGCCACGCAGCAGCCCTTCGTAGACGCCGTTCAGGCGCAGGATCTCGCGCGCGCGGTTGGCCTTCAGCACGGACCAGTCGAAGCGCGCCTCGCCGGGCGACCAGCCGAAGCCGCGCGACTGCTCGAAGGCATCGGCAAAGTGCGCGGCCTGGCTGTAGAGCTTCTTCGGGATGCAGCCGACGTTCACGCAGGTGCCGCCCAGCGCACCGCTCTCGGCCACCGCGACGCGAGCACCGCGCTGCGCCGCCATGCGCGCGGCACGCACGCCGCCACTGCCGGCGCCGATGACGAACAGATCGAACGGAGCTTCGCTCATGGCGTTTCCTGGGTCGGGCGCGACAATGCGCAGCCTTCATCTTGCCGCAAGCCCGCCATGACCCCTCCCCCGCTGCGCGTCGGCCTGATCGGCTATGGCTATGCCGGCAAGACCTTTCATGCGCCGCTGATCGCCGGTGTGCCCGGCCTGCGCCTGGCCGCCGTGTCCAGCCGCGACGCCGCGCGCGCGCACGCCGACTGGCCCGAGGCCGAGGTGTTGCCCGACGCCCGCGCGCTGCTGCAGCGTTCGGACATCGACCTCGTCGTCATCGCCAGCCCGAACGACAGCCACTTCCCGCTCGCCCGCGCGGCGCTGGCGGCCGGCCGCCACGTCGTCGTCGACAAGCCCTTCACGCTGACGCTGGCCGAGGCGCGCGAGCTCTGTGCGCTGGCCCATGCCCGTGGCCGGCTGCTGTCGGTGTTCCACAACCGCCGCTGGGACAGCGACTTCCTGACCCTGCGTGCGCTGGTCGAGTCCGGCACGCTGGGCCGCATCGTGCACGTCGAGTCCGCCTTCGACCGCTTCCGCCCCAACGTGCGGGCGCGCTGGCGTGAATCGGCCGCGCCCGGCGGCGGACTCTGGTTCGACCTCGGGCCCCACCTGCTCGACCAGGCCCTGCAGCTGTTCGGCTGGCCCGAGGCGATCGGGCTCGACCAGGCCACGCTGCGCGACGGCGGCCTCGCCGACGACTGGTTCCAGGCCCGCCTGCACTACCCCGGGCTGCGCTTCGTGCTGCGCGCCAGCATGCTGGCGGCCGCGCCGGCGCCGCGCTTCGTCGTGCACGGCACGGCCGGCAGCTGGACCAAGCTGGGCCTGGACCCGCAGGAAGACGCGCTGAAGGCCGGCGCGCGCCCGGCCTGGCCGCCGCCGCCGGGCTGGGGCGCGGACCGCGGCGCCAGCCTGATCACCCGGCCCGACCCGCGACACGCCGAGGCGCTGGTCACCGACCACTGGCCGCTGATGGCGGGCCGCCAGGGCGCCTACTACGCCGCCGTGCACGACGCCCTGCGCGGCGCGGCCGCCAACCCGGTGCCGCCGGAACAGGCCGCCGCGGTAATGGCGCTGATCGAGCGCGGCCAGCGCAGCGCCCACGAAGGCCGCGCGCTGGCGGCCGGGCCGTCGCTGCTTGTGGCCGCTTCGACATCGGCGCAGACTGCCGGCTCACGTCCCGTGCAGGAGGTCCGATGAAGCTGATCAAGTGGCTGCTCGCCGTCGTCCTGGTGCTGGCCGCGGTGCTGGTGCTCGGCGGTTACCTGGTCTCGCCGAAGTTCAAGGTGTCGCGCAGCGTGGTGATCACGGCCCCGCCCGACAAGGTCTATGCGCTGATCGCCGAACCGCGCCGCTGGAAGGAGTGGACGGTGTGGAACCGCCGCGACCCGGCGATGGCGATCCAGTACAGCGGCCCGCCCAGCGGCGTTGGTGCCGGCTGGTCGTGGCAGAGCAAGACCGAGGGGGATGGCCGCATGACCTTCACCGCGGCCGATCCCGGCCAGCGGGTGGCGTACGAGCTGTTCTTCCCCGACTTCGGCACCACCTCGACCGGCGAACTGCTCGTCGCCGCCGAAGGCGGCGGCAGCCGTGTCACCTGGAACATCGATGGCGACATGGGCGCCAACCCGCTGATGCGATGGTTCGCGCTGGGCGCCGACAAGTTCATCGGCCAGGATTTCGCCGCCGGACTGAACGGGCTGAAGGCGCTGGCGGAGAAGCCCTGACCCTGCAGCGCGGCCCTGCCGGACGCACGATGCCGGCGCTCTGCTGTAATCGCGGCTTCGCGCCACGGCGCCACTCTCCCCTGCCATGGCACTCAAGGCCACCATCTTCAAAGCCCGCGTGCAGCTCGCCGACATGGACCGCGGCCTCTACGCCGACCATGCGCTGACGCTGGCCCGCCACCCCTCGGAAACCGACGAGCGCCTGTTGATGCGCGTGCTGGCCTTCGCGCTGAACGTGCCGGCCGACGACCGCAACGGCACGCTGGAGTCCGGCAAGGGCCTGTCCGACGCCGACGAGCCCGACCTGGTGCACCGCGACCTGACCGGCCAGGTGCGCCACTGGATCGAGATCGGCCAGCCCGACGACAAGACGCTGCTGCGAGCGGCCGGCCGCGCCGACCGCGTCAGCGTGTACGCCTACGCGGCAAGCACGCCGATCTGGTGGAACGGCATCGCGAACAAGGTGGCGCGGGCCGCCAACCTCGAGGCCTGGCAGGTCGACGCGGCGCAAAGCCAGGCGCTGGCGGCACTCGCGCAGCGCACGATGAACCTGCAGGTGACGGTGCAGGACGGCACCGCCTGGGTGGGCGACGGCGAGACCTCGGTGGAGGTCACGCCGCAGCGTCTGAACGCCGGTCCCTGAATCGACGGAGAGCCGACCATGACGATGACGATCGAGCACGACGAGGCCGCGGGCCGCTTCAGCGCACGCGTCCATGGCCACCTGTGCGTCTGCGACTACCGGATGCGCGACGGCACGATGTTCATCACCCACACCGAAGTTGCCCCCGAGCTCGAGGGCCAGGGCATCGCCGCCGAGCTGGTGCGCACCGCGCTGGCCCATGCCCGCGAGCGCGGCCTGAAGGTGCGCCCGCTGTGCTCCTATGTGCAGGCCTATGTGCGCCGCCACCCCGAGGTGCAGGACCTGATCACCTGAGCCGATGACGATTCGACCGAAACCGATGCCCACTCCCTTTTCCACCCTGACCCGCTGGCTGCTGTGCGCCGCCACGATCGCCTTCACCCCCTTCGCGATGAGCCAAGACAAGCCGACCGACGACGACCCGAATCTCTGGCTGGAGGAGGTGCAGGGCGACAAGGCGCTGGCCTGGGTGCGCGAGCGCAATGCCGAGACGATGAAGCAGATCGGTGCCCGCGCCGACTTCGCACCGACGCGTGCCAAGCTGCTGCAGGTGCTGAACTCGAGCGACCGCATCCCGGCCGTCTCGCGCCGCGGCGACTGGCTCTACAACCTGTGGCAGGACGGCACGCACAAGCGCGGCCTGTGGCGCCGCACCACGCTGGCCGAGTACCGCAAGGCGCAGCCGGCCTGGGAGACGGTGATCGACCTCGACGCGCTGGGTGCGGCCGAGAAGGAGAACTGGGTCTGGGGCGGCGCTGAATGCCTGGGCCCGGACTACCGGCGCTGCCTGGTCTCGCTGTCGCGCGGCGGCGCCGACGCCAAGGTGATCCGCGAATTCGACACCGTTGCCAAGCGCTTCGTCAACGGCGGCTTCGTGCTGCCCGAGGCGAAGACCGACGTCGCCTGGGCCGATGCCGACACGCTGTACGTCGGCACCGACTGGGGCCCCGGCTCGATGACCGACTCGGGCTACCCGCGCATCCTCAAGCGCTGGAAGCGCGGCACGCCGCTGAGCGATGCGAAGACGGTCTACGAGGGCCGCAAGGAGGACGTCTGGGTCGGCGTCAGCGTCGACCCCACCCCCGGCCACGAGCGCACGCTGATCGTGCGCGCCACCGACTTCTTCCACCAGGAGACGCTGCTGCTCGAAGGCGACAGGCTGGTGCGGCTCGACGTGCCCGACGATGCCCGCCTGTCCTTCATGCACAGCGCCGGCGTCGCCGCCGACACGCTGCTGCTCGAGCTTCGCAGCGACCTGCGCATCGGCGAGCGCATCCATCCCAAGGGCTCGCTGCTGGCCGCCGACTTCCCGTCGTGGCTAAAGGGGGAGCGGAAGGTCCAGGTGCTGTTCGAGCCGACCGACACCCGCTCACTGGCCGGCACCGCGCTCACGCGCAGCCATGTGCTGGTCAACATCAACGACAACGTGATCGGCAAGCTCGAGGAGTGGAAGCGCGACGACGCCGGCCGCTTCAACAAGCGCAGCGTCGATGCACCTTCGCCGGGCAACCTGGGCGTCAGCGCGCTGCACGACCCACTGCGCCGCGACGACCCGCTGGCCGAGAGCTACCTGCTGAGCTACACCGACTTCCTGACGCCCGATTCGCTGCTGCTCGGCCGCACCGGCGGCGACAAGCGCGACACGCTGAAGACGCTGCCGGCCTCGTTCGACGCCAGCGGCATGCGTGCCGAGCAGCGCTTCGCGACCAGCCGCGACGGCACCCGCGTGCCCTACTTCGTGGTCTGGCCACGTGGCGCCAAGGCCGACGGCACCAACCCGACGCTGCTGTACGGCTACGGCGGCTTCCAGGTCTCGCTCGAGCCCTGGTACTCGCGTGGCTTCGGCGCCGCGTGGTACGGACGTGGCGGCGTGCTGGTGGTGGCCAACATCCGCGGGGGCGGCGAGTTCGGACCGCGCTGGCACCAGGCGGCGATGAAGGAGAACAAGCAGCGCAGCTACGACGACTTCATCGCGGTGGCGGAAGACCTGATCGCACAGAAGATCACCAGCCCGCGCCACCTCGGCATCGAGGGCGGCAGCAACGGCGGCCTGCTGGTCGGCGCGGTGATGATGCAGCGGCCCGATCTGTTCAACGCGATGGTCTGCCAGGTGCCGCTGCTGGACATGAAGCGCTTCCACAAGCTGCTGGCCGGTGCCAGCTGGGTGGCCGAGTACGGCAACCCCGAGCTGCCGGCCGAGTGGGCGTGGATCTCGAAGTACAGCCCGTACCAGAACGTCCGGCGCGAGGCCAAGTACCCGACGCTGCTGTTCACCACCTCGACGCGCGACGACCGTGTGCACCCCGGCCATGCGCGCAAGATGGTGGCGCGTCTGCGCGAGTTCGGCCACCCGGTGCTGTACCACGAGAACATCGAAGGCGGCCACGGCGGCGCGGCCGACAACGAACAGCGCGCCACGCTGCAGGCGATCGAGTTCACCTACCTGTGGCAGCGGCTGGCGCGCGAGGACTGAGCTGCATGCAAGCCGACGCCCGCGCGGTGCTCGATTTCTGGTTCGGCAACGAACCGTCGGCGCGACCCGAGTGGTTCCGCAAGGACCCGGCCTTCGACGCGCAGATCCGCGATCGCTTCGGAGCGATCGTCGAGGCCGGGCTCTCTGGCGCAAGCTTGGGTGATTCGGCTTCCGAACGGCTGGCGCGCATCCTCGTGCTCGACCAGTTCACCCGCAACATCTTCCGCGACACGCCACGCGCCTTCGCCGGCGATCCGCAGGCCCAGGCCCTGGCGCTGGCCTTGTGCGAGCAAGGCGACGACCTGCGGCTTCCGGTGTGGCAGCGCGCCTTCGCCTACCTGCCCTTCGAGCATGCCGAAGATCCGGCCCTGCAGGACCGTGCAGTCGCCTGCTTCGAGGCCCTGCTCAAGGTCTCGCCGCAGTTCGAGTCGATGTTCGACTACGCGTTGAAGCACCGCGAAGTCATCCGACGCTTCGGCCGCTTCCCGCACCGCAATGCCATCCTGGGCCGCACCAGCACGGCCGAGGAACTGGCATTCCTGGAACAACCGGGCTCGCGCTTCTGACGCAGACAGATTGGTGAACGCCTGGCGGCTTGCTGCCCTTTGCTGAAGTTTGCGGGGGTCTGCATTCGTGCTTGCATTGAGCATCGCGGCAGGCGCTGCCCGCTGGGGGCTCATGCGGCGGCGGTCGGCCTTGCAGGCCGACTCCACTGCGATGCTCACGCCAGGGGGCAGGCCGCCCAACTCACTGCGTTCGCTGCGCTCACTTCGTTCAGACAGCCGGCGGCAAGTCAGTCTACGAAGCGCGCGTTCGCGCGCTGCCCCCTGACGCTGCGCTTCTCGTCGCCGCCCAAATCGCCCCCAGCAGGCAGCGCCCGCCGCGAAGTCCACCAGTGGAGTCCGTCGGCCGGCATGCCACCACGGTTCAGCAAAGGCGCGTGCGGGCAGGCTGGCGCGCGCCTGTTCGGCGCTGAGCAGCGCAGGGCTTGCGGCAGGCGCGCGTCAGCGCGCTTCGTAGACTGACTTGCCGCCGGCTGTCTGAGCGCAGCGAACGCAGTGAGCGAAGCGAGTTGGGCGGCCTGCCGCGAGACCGAGCAGCGCA
>CALRRO020000011.1:0-197384 GCA_943370595.1 Chitinophaga pinensis | reverse complement strand
AGCGTGTCGACCGCCGAGCGCGCAGGCAAGCTGCTCGACGAGATCGTGCCGTCGATCCAGAAGACCAGCGAGCTGGTTCAGGAGATCGCCGCGGCCTCCAGCGAGCAGAGCCAGTCGGTCACGCAGATCGGCGGGGCGATGGGCCAGCTCAGCAAGGCTACGCAGCAGAACGCCTCGGCCTCCGAGGAACTGGCGGCGACGTCGGAAGAGCTCTCCGGCCAGGCCGAACAGCTGCAGCAGTCGGTGAGCTTCTTCGCCGCCGGCGGCCGCAGCGAGCCGGTGGTCGAGCGCCGCGCCCCGAACTCGCCGGTTCGTGGCACCACGCCGCGCCCGGTGGCGGCCGCGCCGATGCGCGCCGGCGCGACCGGCACGCACGGCAACTTCCGCCCGTACTGAGGAGCGCCCCATGGCCGACGTCAGCGCTGCCCAGTACCTCACCTTCCTGCTCGGCGAGGAGGTCTTCGCGCTGGACATCCGCAGCGTGCGCGAGATCATCCAGTACGCACCGATGACCACGGTGCCGCTGATGCCCGAGTTCGTGCGCGGCGTCATCAACCTGCGCGGCGCCGTGGTGCCGGTGATCGACCTGCACGCCCGCTTCGGCCGCCGGCCGGCCGGCATCGGCAAGAAGACCTGCGTGGTCATCTTCGACTCGCTGCGCGACGGCGAGCGCACCGAGCTGGGCCTGATGGTCGATGCGGTCAGCGAGGTGGTCGACATCGCTGCCGACGCGATCGAGCCTCCTCCCAACTTCGGCACCTCGGTGCGGCGCGACTTCATCCGGGCCATCGCCAAGCGTGGCGAACGCTTCGTGATCGTGCTGGAACCGGATCGTGCGTTCGACGTGGACGACATGGCGCAGCTGTGCGCCCGCTCGCAGGAGGCGCTGGCCGCCTGAGCGACCACGACATACCGATGAGCACCGCGCTGCACGACACCACCTTCCGCGCCATTGCCGACCTGATGCACTCGGCGATCGGCCTGTCCTTCGCCCCGCACAAGAAACCGCTGGTCGCCTCGCGGCTGGCACCGCGCATGCAGCGCCTTGGCCTGCCGACCTTCGAGGACTACTACGCGCTGATCGCCGGCCACGAGGATCAGGGCGAGTTCCAGGTCGCGGTGGACCTGCTGACCACCAACGAGACCTACTTCTTCCGCGAGTCGGCCCACTTCGATCTGCTCGAGCGAGAACTGTCACGCGAGCGCCCGAAGGCGCTGCGCGTGTGGAGCGCGGCGAGCTCCTTCGGCGACGAGGCTTACAGCATCGCGATGCTGCTGTCGGACCTGCAGCAGCAGGGCCGCATCGGTGCGGAGTGGTCGATCCTCGGCACCGACATCAGCGACCGCGTGCTGCGCAGTGCCACGCAGGCCATCTACCCGAACGAGCGGCTGCGCCACGTCTCGCCGGAGCGGCTGAAGCGCTATTGCCTGCGCGGCGAGGGCGAGGCCGAGGGGCTGAGCCAGATCCAGCCCAAGCTGCGCGAGCGTGTGCGCTTCGGGCAGCTGAACCTGTGCGTGCCGATCGAGAAGGTCGGCCCCTTCGACGTCGCCTTCCTGCGCAACGTGCTGATCTACTTCGACCCGCCGACCAAGGTGCAGGTGGTCGACCGCGTGCTGACGCAGCTGCGCCCGGGCGGCATCCTGTTCCTCGGCACGGCCGAGGGCCGGGTGCCCTGCAAGACGCCGCTGCAGCCACTGGCACCGGGCGCCTTCCGCAAGGTCGGATCATGAGCGGGCACGACACGGGCATCGCGGAGCCAGGGATGCTGCACCTGCTGCACCCGGGCGACGTGGCCTGTGGCAACCGCGACGAGCAGTTCGAGACGCTGCTCGGCTCCTGCGTGGCGGTGATCCTGACCGACCCGCGGCGCACCGTCGGCGCGATGTGCCACATCGTGCACGCGTCGCCGGCGCCCCGGCACGCACGCACGGACACGCACTACGCCGATGCCGCGCTGGCGTCGATGCACGCACGTCTGCGTGCCCGCGCCATCGAGCCCACGCTGTGCGACGCCTACGTCTACGGTGGCGGCAACATGTTCCCGGGCCTGTACGGCCGCGACACGATCGGCGAGCGCAACGTGCGATGGGTGCTCGACATGATCGCCGCGACCGGCGTGAACCTGGTTCACGAGGACGTCGGCGGCAACACCTACCGGCGCCTGCGCTGGACCATCGGCCCCGACGCGCCCAGCGTCACGGCCGTCTCCGTCTGAGGAGTCCTGATGACCATCCAGGTCTATGTCGTCGACGATTCGGCCGTGGTGCGGCAGACCTTGCAGCACCTGCTGCAGGGCGACCCCGAGATCCGTCTCGCGGGCAGCGCCCCCAACCCGCTGCTGGCCGGCCCCGCGATCCGCAAGAACCGTCCAGACGTGCTGCTGCTGGACATCGAGATGCCCGGCATGGACGGCCTGACCTTCCTGCGCCAGGTGATGGAAACCGACCCGATCCCGACGGTGATCTGCTCGACGCTGACCACCGACGGCAGCAAGGCCGCGCTGGAAGCGCTGGCCGCCGGCGCGGTGGCCGTGGTGGCCAAGCCGCGGCTGGGGCTCAAGCAGTTCCTCGAGGAATCGCGTCGCGAGCTGCTGCAGGCGCTGAAGACGGCGGCCCGCTCGCGGCCCAAGGCCGGCGTGCGCAGCGCGGCACCGGTTGCACCTGCTGCGCGTGCAGCGGCGCGCCCGGTGGTCAGCGGGCTGCATGCGCTGTCGGTCAACAAGCCGGTGGTGCTGGGCAGTTCGACCGGTGGCACGCAGGCCATCGAGAGCGTGCTGCTGCAGCTGCCTGGCGACGCGCCGGGCATCGCCATCGTGCAGCACATGCCGGAGAAGTTCACCGCCATGTACGCGCAGCGCCTGGACGGCCTGTGCGCGATGAACGTGCGCGAGGCGAAGGACGGCGACCGCCTGGAGCGCGGTGTCGTGCTGATCGCCCCGGGCGGGCGCCACATGCAGCTGAAGAAGAACGGCGGCCAGTACTACGTGTCGATCGCCGACGGGCCGCCGGTGAACCGCCACAAGCCTTCGGTCGACGTGCTGTTCCGTTCGGCGGCGGAATGCGCCGGGCGCGACGCCCTGGCCATCATCCTGACCGGCATGGGCGACGACGGCGCGCGCGGCATGAAGGTGATGCACGATCGCGGCGCACGCACCATCGCGCAGGACGAACAGAGCTGCGTCGTCTTCGGCATGCCCAAGGAAGCCATTGCCTCCGGCGGGGTCGACGAGATCATGCCGCTGTCCCGCGTGGCGGGCGCGATCACGGCGTTTGACGCGCGGGGCTGAGCCGGGGACGGCTAACGGCCCAGAGCTGTCGTTCTGCGTTGGTTTGACGCGTTGAGATTGGAGCGGCAAAGGCGCGTGCGGGCAGGCTGGCGCGCGCCGCTTCGACGGTCGGCCCGATGGGCCGACTCCCTTGCGCTGCTCGGCCTTACGGCAGGCCGCCCAACTCGCTTCGCTCACTGCGTTCGCTGCGCTCAGACAGCCGGCGGCAAGTCAGTCTACGAAGCGCGCTAACGCGCGCCTGCCGCAAGCCCTGCGCTGCTCAGCGCCGAACAGGCGCGCTCCAGCCTGCCCGCACGCGCCTTTGCTGAACCGTGGTGGCCCGTTGGTCGAAGAACTCCAGTGATGGACTTCGCGGCAGGCGCTGCCCGCTGGGGGCGATTTGGGCGGCGACGAGAAGCGCAGCGTCAGGGGGCGGCGCGCGCAAGCGCGCTTCGTGAACTGACTTGCCGCCGGCTGTCTGAACGGAGTGAGCGCAGCGAACGCAGTGAGTTGGGCGGCTGCCCCCTGGCGCGAGCATCGCAGTGGAGTCGGCGCGCAGCGCCGACCGCCGACGCATGAGCCCCCAGCGGGCAGCGCCTGCCGCGACGCGCAGATCAAGGCACGAAAGCAGACAGCGAAGTCGGCTCAGTCGTTCTTCAGCAGCGGCAGCAGGTCCGAACCACCCGAAGGCAGCAGGCCGACCTTCGAGTACGTCGCCAGCTTGTCGCGGGTGTCGACGATGTCGAGGTTGCGCATGGTCAGCTGGCCGATGCGGTCCTGCGGCGAGAACATCGACTCGCCCTTCTCCATCGTCAGCCGCTCGGGCTTGTAGGTCAGGTTGGCCGACTCGGTGTTGAGCAGCGAGTAGTCGTTGCCGCGGCGCAGCTCCAGCGTCACTTCACCGGTGATCGCTCGCGCCACCCAGCGCTGCGCGGTCTCGCGCAGCATCAGCGCCTGCGGGTCGAACCAGCGGCCCTGGTAGAGCAGCCGGCCGAGGCGCCGGCCGTTGTCGCGATACTGCTCGATGGTGTCTTCGTTGTGGATGCCGGTGACGAGGCGCTCGTAGGCGATGAACAGCAGCGCCAGGCCCGGGGCCTCGTAGATGCCGCGGCTCTTGGCCTCGATGATGCGGTTCTCGATCTGGTCGCTCATGCCCAGGCCGTGCCGGCCGCCGATGCGGTTGGCCTCCATCATCAGCTCGATCGGGCTGGCGAAGGTCTTGCCGTTCAGCGCCACCGGCTGGCCTTCCTCGAAGCGCACGGTGACCTCTTCTCGCTTGACCTCGACGTCGTCGCGCCAGAAGGCCACGCCCATGATCGGGTTGACGATCTTGATGCCGCTGTTCAGGTGCTCGAGGTCCTTCGCCTCGTGCGTGGCGCCGAGCATGTTCGAGTCGGTCGAGTAGGCCTTCTCGGCCGACATCTTGTAGCCGAAGCCGGCCTGGGTCATGAACGCCGACATCTCGGCGCGGCCGCCGAGTTCGTCGATGAAGGCCTGGTCGAGCCAGGGCTTGTAGATCTTCAGCGACGGGTTGGCGAGCAGGCCGTAGCGGTAGAAGCGCTCGATGTCGTTGCCCTTGAAGGTACTGCCGTCGCCCCAGATGTTGACGTCGTCCTCCTTCATCGCGGTGACCAGCATCGTGCCGGTGACGGCACGGCCGATCGGCGTGGTGTTGAAGTAGGTCACGCCGGCGGTGGAGATGTGGAAGGCGCCGCACTGCAGCGCCGCGATGCCCTCGGCCACCAGCTGCGCGCGGCAGTCGATCAGGCGGGCCTTCTCGGCGCCGTACTGCATCGCCTTGCGCGGGATCTCGTCGTAGTCCGGCTCGTCGGGCTGCCCCAGGTTGGCGGTGTAGGCATAGGGCAGCGCGCCCTTGAGCTTCATCCAGTGCAGCGCGGCGCTGGTGTCCAGGCCGCCGGAGAAGGCGATGCCGACCTTCTGGCCGGCGGGAAGGTGTTGGAGGATGGTTGCCATGGTCTGGGAGGTGCGCGCCGCCCGGCGGGTCCGGACTGGGCGAAGCGCGTATTTTCAGGCCTTTTGCCGAGACCGCCGCGGCGGCCCGGGCGGCGCGCTCAGCCGGCTGGCATCGCGCGGCGCCGGCCGGCGCGCTTGGCGGCGTAGACGGCCGTGTCGGCGGCCTCCACCAGCGACGCCGGCGAGGTCTCGGCGCCGGCCAGCGCGGTGGCCACGCCGATGCTCAGCGTCACGTGGGCGGCCAGCGGCGAGTCGGGATGCGGCAAGGCGGCTGATTCGACCGCCTCGATGCAGGCCAGCGCAACGGCCAGCGCCTCCGAGGGGCCGGTGTGCGGCAGCAGCAGCGCGAACTCCTCGCCACCGTAGCGCGCCACCAGGTCGCCGGTGCGGCGCACGCACTGGCGCAGGATCTGCGCGATCGCCCGCAGGCATTCGTCGCCCATCGGGTGGCCCAGGCTGTCGTTGTAGCGCTTGAAGTGGTCGACGTCGACGATCAGCAGCCCGACCGGCTGGCCATGCCGCCCGCTGCGCTGCCATTCTTCGTGCAGTGCCCGGTCCAGCCGTCGCCGGTTGGCAATGCCCGTCAGCGCGTCGGTCTCCGACAGGTAGGCCAGCTGCGCATTGGCATCGCGCAGCGCCTGCGCATACGCCTCGCGTTCGGACAGGTCGGTGAACAGCGCCACGTAGCGCGCCGGGCCGGGGATCTCCAGCCGCGACAGCGCGAGTTGCACGGTGACGCCATGGCCGTCGCGGCGGAGCGCGCGGATGTCCTGTGGCGCGGCGCGAGTCGAGGCGCCGCGCTGCGCGATCAGCGCCAGCGGGTCCGGCTCGCCTTCGCCGGGCTCGGGCACCAGCACGCCGATGCTGCGGCCGATCAGCTCGTGCTCGGGCCAGCCGAAGATCGTGGTCGTCGCCGGGTTGGCCGACAGCACCTCGCCACGAGCGTCGATCGTCACGATCGCCGCCATCGCGGTGCCGATCACCGCGTTGAGCTGCGCGCGGCTCTCGGTCAGCCGCGCATTGACCTGCTTGAGCTGCTGGCCCTGCTGCACCAGCTCGGTGACGTCGACCCGCACGCCGGCCACGCCGCCCAGCCGCGTCGGTCGCTCCTCGATGCGCAGCCAGCGGTTGCCGGGCAGCTCCTGCAGGATCGGCTGGTCGGCATGGCGGTGGCGGTACAGGCGTTCCTCCAGCCAGGTCAGCTCCTGGCCCTCGGCGGCCGGGTACTGGCCGTGGGCCAGGCCGTAGCGCAGGATGTCCTCGAAAGAGGTGCCGGCGCGCATCGCCGGTGCCGAAGCATCGTAGATCTCGCGGTAGCGCTGGTTGCAGACGACCAGCCGGTCGTCGGCGTCGTACAGCGCGAATCCATCGGGCAGGGCCTCGACCGCGGCCTCCAGCCGCTCGCGCGCCTGCGCCGCTTCGGCGCGGGCGATCTCCAGCGCTCGCTCCTTCTCCACCACCTCGGTCACGTCGATGCTGAAGGCGAGCAGGCTGCCGTCGGCCAGGCGCTGCTCGCTGATGCGCCGCCAGCGGCCACCGGGCATCTGGCGCAGCAGCGGCGGCCCGGGCTGGCGGTGGCGCCGCACGCGCTCGGCCACGAAGGCTTCGACATCGGCCAGCGCCTCGGGCACGAGGCCCTGCGCGATGGCGTCGCGCAGCAGCGCCTCGAAGGTCCGCCCCGGCCGCAGCTGCGCCGCCAGACCGGGGTAGAGCACGCGGAAATTGCGGTTGCACAGCACCAGACGGTCTTGCGCATCGAACAGCACGATGCCGGCATCCATGGCATCGATCGCCTCGACGTACGGCGGCCGGCCACCGCCGCCTGAGGTCCGGCGCAGCCACTGCCACAGCCGATCGAGCAAGGACGTGCGGGGCAGGAGCAGGGCTTCGGGCATGGCGACGGGCGAGGCTGGGACCGGTTCGCGCCGCAGGATAGCGGCAACCCCCACTTGATTCGCATCGGGCTTCATGTATTCTGTATACAGAGTACGCCAATGCCGACGATGTCCACCCCCTTGCTGAAGCTGCTGGCCGCGCCGGACCTCGTCGATCGGGTCTATCAGGCTCTGCTCGGCGCCATCAGCGACGGCAGCCTGGCGCCCGGCGCGCGCATCACGCAGGAAGAGATCGCCCACCAGTTGGCGGTGTCGCGCCAGCCGGTGCTGCAGGCGCTGCGCCTGCTCAAGCAGGATGGCCTGGTGCTCGACGCGCCCGGCCGCGGCGTGCAGGTGGCGCCGCTGGACGCCGCCGGCACCGCCGCCGTCTACCAGGTGCGCGGCGCGCTCGATGCGCTGGCCGCACGCCTGGCGGCGCTGCACGGCACGCCGCTGGATCCAGCGCTGATCGAGCACGGCCGCGCCGCGGCACGTGGCCGCGACGTGAGGGCCATGATCGAAGCCGACGCCGCCTTCCACAACGCCGTCTACGCCGCCGCCCGCAACCCGCTGATCGTGCGCAGCGCCCACCTGCACTGGGCGCACATCCGCCGCGCCATGGGCGCCGTGCTGCAGGCCTCGACACTGCGCGAGGCGGTCTGGGACGAACACGCGGCGATCGCCGAGGCCATCGCCGCCGGCGACGCCACGCGCGCCGAACGCCTGATGCGCGACCACGACGAGCGCGCCAGCGAACACATCACCCGCCACCTCGACGCCGCGATGCGCGACCGCGGGGCCCCCATTGCCCAAGGAGACACACCATGAGACTCACCCCCGAGCAGATCGCCGAATTCGACCGCGAGGGCTACCTCTTCTTCCCCGGCCTGTTCACGCCCGAAGAGACGAAGTCGCTGACCGACGCGGTGCCCGACCTGTATGCGCGCCGCGAGGCCTACAACGTGCGCGAGAAGGGCTCGGACGCCGTGCGCACGAACTTCGCCGCCCACCTGTACAGCGAACCCTTCGCCAAGCTGGCGCGCCACCCGCGCATGATCGAGCCGGTGCAGGACCTGTTCGGCGAGAAGCTGTACATGCACCAGTTCAAGATCAACGGCAAGATGGCCTTCGAGGGCGACGTCTGGCAGTGGCACCAGGACTACGGCACCTGGAAGAACGACGACCTGATGCCCACCGAGCGGGCGATGAACGTGGCCATCTTCCTGGACGACGTCAACGAGTACAACGGCCCGCTGATGTTCATCCCGGGCAGCCACAAGAAGGGCGTGGTCGATGCGAAGCACGACCTGACGACCACCAGCTACCCGCTGTGGACGGTCGACAACGAGCTGATCCGCCAGCTGGTGGCGCGCGCCGGCGGCAAGAACGGTGGCATCGTCTCGCCCAAGGGGCCGGCGGGATCGATGATCCTGTTCCACTCCTGCCTGGTGCACGCGTCGACCAGCAACCTGAGCCCGTGGAACCGCGTCAGCGTCTACCTGAGCCTGTGTGCGGTCAGCAATCACATCCGCCGCTTCAAGCGGCCGGAGTTCATCGCGCACCGCCAGTTCGATGCGATCGAGTGCCTGCCCGACGACTGCCTGCGCCGTGACTACCCGCTCGAGCTGCCGTGGAAGAACGGCATGCCGGGCAGCGCGCTGGTCACCTCTTCCGAGCCGATCGACGACACGAAGAAGGCGGCCTGAGATGAATCTCCACGCCAAGCTACTGCAGCGCCAGGCCGAAGGCCGGCCGGTGCGCATCGGCCTGATCGGCGCCGGCAAGTTCGGCTCCATGTACCTCGCGCAGGTGCCGCGCACGCCGGGCGTGCACCTGATCGGCATTGCCGACCTGTCGCCGGCAGCCGCACAGACCAACCTGGCTCGCGTCGGCTGGGAGGCTGCAAGAACGCAGGCCGGCTCGCTCGACGAGGCGATCAAGACCGGCGCCACCCACGTCGGCGACGACTGGATGGCCCTGGTGCGCCACCCGGCCATCGACGTGATCGTCGAATGCACCGGCAACCCGATCGCTGCCGTCGACCACTGCCTCGAGGCCTTCAATCAGAAGAAGCACGTCGTCAACGTGACGGTGGAAGCCGACGCCTTCTGCGGCGCGCTGCTGGCCAGGAAGGCGGTCGATGCCGGCGTCGTCTACTCGATGGCCTTCGGCGACCAGCCGGCGCTGATCTGCGACCTGGTCGACTGGGCACGGACCTGCGGCTTCCCCGTCGTCGCCGCCGGCCGCGGCCACAAGTGGCTGCCGCACTTCTGCGAGTCGACGCCCGAGACGGTGTGGGGCCACTATGGCCTGACGCCCGAGCAGGCCGCGCGCGGCGGTCTGAACCCGAAGATGTTCAACAGCTTCCTCGACGGCTCCAAGCCGTCGATCGAGTCGACCGCGGTCTCCAACGCCACCGGCCTCGCGGTGCCGAGCAACGGGCTGCTGTACCCGCCGGCCAGCGTCGAGGACATCCCGTACGTCACCCGCCCGAAGAGCGAAGGCGGCGTGCTCGAGAAGAAGGGCATGGTAGAGGTGATCTCGTCGCTCGAGACCGACGGCCGCAAGATCCCCTACGACATCCGCATGGGCGTGTGGGTCACCGTCGAGGCGGAGACCGAGTACATCAAGAACTGCTTCGAGGAATACAACGCGCACACCGACCCGAGCGGGCGCTACTTCACGCTGTACAAGCGCTGGCACCTGATCGGGCTGGAGGTCGGCGTGTCGGTGGCCAGCGTGGCGCTGCGCCACGAGCCGACGGGCGTGGCGATGGGCTGGAACGCCGACGTGGTGGCCACTGCCAAGCGCGACCTCGCCCCTGGCGAGATGCTCGACGGCGAAGGCGGCTACACGGTGTGGGGCAGGCTGCTGCCGGCCGCCACCTCGGCGGCCCTCAACCACGGTGAAGGTGGCCTGCCGCTCGGCCTGGCGCACAACGTCAAGGTGGTGCGCCCGGTGAAGAAGGGCCAGAGCCTGAGCTGGGCCGACGTGGCGATGGACACCACCACGCATGCGTACCGCACTCGCCGTGCGATGGAAGACCTGTTCGCGCCGGCGCAGCGGCGCGCGGCCTGAGCGTCATGAGCACGGCCGGCTTCGAGCAGTTCGCGGCGCAGGCGCAGGCGCGCGGATTCGACGAGGTCCTCGAGCGCCGCTGGGAGCCGGGCACGGTGCTGGACACGCACACGCATCCCTTTGCTGTCGAGGCCCTGGTGGTTCAGGGCGAGATGTGGCTCAGCGTCGGCGACGTCATGCAGCACCTTCGACCGGGCGACCCGTTCGTGCTCGATGCCGACGTGCCGCACGCCGAGCGTTATGGTGCCGAGGGCGCGACCTACTGGGTCGCGCGCCGCAACCGCTGAGGACCCCCCATGAGCGACGACCTTCTGATCCGCGGCGCGACGCTGTTCGATGGCAGCGGCGGCGAGCCCTTCCGCGCCGACCTGGCGGTGCGCGCCGGGCGCATCCGCGCTATCGCGCCCTCGCTGCCGGCGGATGCGGCACAGGTGGTCGACGCCGGTGGCCTGGCGCTGATGCCCGGCATCATCGACAGCCACACCCACTTCGACGCTCAGGTCACCTGGGACCCGTACGTGCGGCCCTCGCCGGCGCTGGGCGTGACCACCGCGGCGATCGGCAACTGCGGCTTCACCATCGCACCGTGCCGGCCGGCCGACCGCGAGCGCACGATGCGCAACCTGACGCAGGTCGAGGGCATGTCGCTGGACGTGCTGCGCCAGGGCATCCGCTGGGAGTTCGAGACCTTCGCCGAGTACCTGGCGCAACTGCGCCGCAGCGGCAGCGCGGTGAACCTGGCCTGCTACGTCGGCCATTCGTCGGTGCGCACCTGGGTGATGGGCGAGGCGGCCGTGCAGCGCGAGGCCACGCCCGATGAGATCGAGCGCATGGCCGCGGTGATCCGCGAGGCGATGGACGCCGGCGCCGTCGGCTTCGCGAGCTCGACCAGCCCGGCCCACAACGGCGAGGCGGGCATCCCGATGCCTTCGCGGCTGGCCAGCGACGCCGAGCACCTGGCGCTGATCGAGGCGATGGCGCACCGCGGCGGCGGCGTCTACATGGTCACCAAGGGCGGGCAGATGCCGGTGGCGCTGCTCGAGGAGATGGCGGCGCGGGCCCAGCGGCCGGTGATGATCGCCGCGCTGCTGCACAACGGCACCAACCCGGGCGCGGTGTTCGCCGACCTCGACGCGATCAGCGCCGCCAACACCCGTGGCCGCCAATTGATCGGCCAGGTCTCGTGCTGCCCGCTGACCATGGAGTTCACGCTCGCCTCGCCCTACCCGGTCGAAGGCCTGCAGAGCTGGCAGCCGGCGCTGGCCCTGAAAGGCGCGGCGCTGGAGGCGCTGCTGGCCGACCCGCAGTTCCGCGCCCGCGTACGCGCCGAGCTGGCCGCGCCGGCGACCTTCCGCCTCTTCAATGGCGAATGGCAGAAGGTGCACGTGGTGCAGGTGTCGCAGGAGCGGCACCGCGCGCTGGAGCAGAAGAGCATCGCCGCGCTGGCCGCACACGCCGGCAAGGACCCGCTGGACTTCATGCTCGACCTCGCGCTCGACGAGGACCTGACCACCATCTTCACCGCGCAGCTGCTCAACAGCGACGAAGCCGCGGTGGCGAAGCTGCTGACGCACCCGCACAGCCTGGTCTCGCTGTCCGACGCCGGTGCGCACCTGACCTTCTTCAACGATGCCGGCTTCGGCCTGCACCTGATGGGCCACTGGTCGCGCGACCGCGGCGTGATGAGCCTGAGCGAGGCGGTGCGCCGGCTGACGCTGCAGAGCGCGCAGATCTTCGGCCTGACCGACCGCGGCCTGCTGCGCGAGGGCCACGCCGCCGACCTGCTGCTGTTCGACCCGGCGACGGTGGGCCGCGCAGCGACTCGCCGCGTGCACGACCTGCCCGGCGGCGCCGCGCGCCTGCACACCGACGCGCGTGGCGTGCACGGCGTGTGGGTCAACGGCCGCCAGGTGGCCGATGCGAACGGCCTGATCGACCAGGCGCCGCTGGCGGGTCAGTTGCTGACCGAATTCGCTCGCTGATCAGCCGCAAGGAGATCACGCGCTGAACCGGCTTTTGTGGCGCCCACGCGTCACTTCGGCAGCGTCTGTACGCATCTGAAACATCCGGAATCAGGCGCCGACCGCCTGCCAGGGTTTCTTGTGCGACCGGTTGTAAGGTCATCGCAGTTTGCCAAGTTTTGACGCAAATTGACGGCGTCAAGGCAGGAAGATCCGCCCGCATCACAACAGGGAGCGGGTCTTGTCCTTTTTCGGCTTGACGTTCGGCAAGCGGTCCACGGCGCATACGGCGCCGCCCATGGCCATTGCCGCACCGCAGGGTGCCTGGCACCACCGCGACGAAGCCATCATGGGCACGGCCATCCGCGTCGAGTTGTGGGCCGATGACGCGCGCGGCGCGCAGAGCGCCATCACCGCCGTGATGGACGAGATGCACCGCATCGACCACGCGATGAGCCCGCACAAGCCGGCGTCGGAGCTGTCGCGCATCAACCGCGACGCCGCCCGCGCGGCCGTGCCGCTGTCGGCCGAGATGTACCGCCTGATCGAGCGTGCGATCGAGTTTTCGCGCTTCTCCGACGGCGCCTTCGACATCACCTTCGCCAGCGTCGGCAACCTCTACGACTACCGTGCCGGCACCGCGCCGACGGCCGAGCAGCTCGAGCGCGGCCGCGCCGCCATCGGCTGGCAGAACCTGATCCTCGACCCGCGCACGCGCAGCCTGCGCTTCGCCCGCGACGGCATGCGCATCGACCTCGGCGGCTTCGCCAAGGGCCATGCGGTGGACAACGGCGTGGCCATCCTGGCTGCCCTGGGCGTCACCAACGCGATCGTCACCGCCGGCGGCGACAGCCACGTGCTCGGCGACCGCTGCGGCCGCCCCTGGACCATCGCGATCCGCGACCCGCGCCGCGCCGACGGCGTGGTCGCGCTGCTGCCGCTGGAAGACACCGCCATCTCGACCTCGGGCGACTACGAGCGCTGCTTCGAGCGCGACGGCGTGCGCCTCCACCACGTCATCGACCCGCACACCGGCCGCTCGGCCGACGCCGTGCGCAGCGTGACCATCCTGGCGCCGGACGGCCTGACCACCGAGGCGCTGTCCAAGACCGTGTTCGTGCTCGGCGTCGAGCGCGGGCTGGCATTGATCGAAAACCTTTCGGGAGTGGATGCCGTCGTCGTCGACGCGAACGGTGTCCTGCACTACTCGTCCGGACTGCTCTCGGGCAGTTCGCCGTCGGTCGACGTGGCCCGTCAGTAAGCGGGCCGGCATCAGAGGAGGCGAAGATGAAAAAACTGTCATATCCCCACGGCCGCCTGGCGGCCATTGGCCTGGCCACACTGGCCGCAGCGATCACCGCAGCCTGTTCAGGCGGCGGCAGCAGCGACGGCACCGTCACGGTGTCCGGCGAAGTGCCGATCGCGTACGTCAAGCGCTCCACCGCGATGACGATCAACCCGACCAACGGCTCGCCCAGCGCGCCGGGTGGCGACCTGATCATCCGCGAGCGCTCCAGCGCCAGCGCGACCGAACACAACATCACCGCCAAGTTCACGCAGGGCGTGGGCGATGCGTCCGACCCCGAGGTGTCGTACGACGGCAAGAAGATCGTCTTCGCGATGAAGTGCCCGACTGCGAACACGGCCCAGATCGACGGCGCAGCCGCCTGTACCGGCCGCTGGAACATCTGGGAATACGACATGACCACCGGTGGCTTCACCGGCGGCACGTTCCGCCGCATCACCGCCTCGACCACGGACGACGACGTCGACCCGGCCTACCTGCCCGGCGGCCGCGGCTACGTGTTCTCGTCCAACCGCCAGGGCAAGACCAAGACCACCGCCGGCGGCCGCACCTCCTACGCGCTCGACGAGTACGAGCGCGAGCGCGTGCTGCAGCTGCACACGATGGACAAGGACGGCGGCGCGATCACGCAGATCTCGGTCAACGCCAGCCACGACCGCAACCCGACGGTGCGCAGCAACGGCGAGATCATGTTCTCGCGCTGGGAGCACGTCGGCCCGCGCAACCGCTTCGCGGTGTTCCGCGTCAAGCCCGACGGCACCGACATGTTCGTGATGTACGGTGCGCAGAGCCCGGGCAACAGCTTCCTGCACCCGCGCGAGATGGACCCGAAGGGCAAGTACAAGGGCTTCATCTCCTCCGACCTGATGGCGCTGTCGCGCACGCAGGAAGGTGGCTCGCTGATGTTCATCGATGCGACCAACTACTCGGAGAACAACACACCGGCCAACAAGTCGGTCGCGGCCGCCGGCGGCCAGACCGAGGTGACCGAGAAGCCGCTGAACCAGAACCGCGGCCTGTCGGAGTACGGCCGCATCTCGACGCCCTACCCGCTGTGGGACGGCACCGACCGCGTGCTGCTCGCCTACCGCCCCTGCGAGGTGACGCGCAACGGCACGGTGATCCCGTGCGCGAACCTGACCGCCGAGGAGCGCGCCAGCCTGGAAGACGAGACGATGTCGCGTGCCGAGCGCGCCGCCGCGCCGGTGCAGGACAACGCCCCGGCCGCCTACGCGATCTACATGTACGACCCGGCCAAGCAGACCTTCCTGTCGGTGGCCACGCCGCCGGCTGGTTTCATGTACATCGACCCGGTCGCGATCGAGAAGCGCGCCGAGCCGAACGCCACCGACCCGACCAGCGTCGACGCCACGCTGGCTGGCCAGGGCCTGGGCGAGATCGAGGTGCGCAGCGTCTACGACACCGACGGCCTGGACCGCAACGGTGAATCGATGATCGCCGCGGCCGACCTGCCCGCCGGCTGCAGCGCCGGCATCGCCAAGGCCGCGCCGCTGAATGCCACCGACACGCGCGCCCAGGTCGCCGACCTGCGCCGCATCAAGGACCCGGCCGACGCCAGCTACCACTGCTCGCCGATGCGCTTCGTGCGCGCCACCCGCGTGGTGCCCCCGGGCGCCGGCAGCACCGGCATGCGCGAGGCGATCGGCGAGACCGACTTCGAGCCGCAGCAGATCCTCGGCTACGCGCCGATCGAGCCGGACGGCTCGTTCAAGCTGCGCGTGCCGGCCGACACGCCGCTGGCGCTGACGGTGGTCGACAGCAAGGGCCGTGGCATCCAGACCCACCTGAACTGGATCCAGGTCCGCCCTGGCGAGCGCCGCACCTGCCTGGGCTGCCACAGCCCGCGCCGTGGCGCCTCGATCAACTCCGGCACGGTGGTCGACACGCTGCCGGCCGCGCTGAACCCGGCGCTGGCCAGCCAGCACCAGTCCGGCGAGACCATGGCCTCGCTGCGCACCCGCCTGGACAACAGCCGCTTCGCGCTGAACGCCGACATGGAGTTCACCGACGTGTGGGCCGACACCACCAAGTCCGGCGTGACCGCCCGTGCGCCGATCAGCGTGCGCTACGCCGGCAACACCAATCCGGCCGACGACCTGGCCACCGCGGTGCCGACCAACGGCTTCATCAACTACCCGGACCACATCCAGCCGATCTGGACGCGTGACCGCGGCGCCAACACCTGCACGGCCTGCCACTCCGACACCGCGAAGCTCGACCTGCGCGGCACCGTCTCCGGCACCGGCCGCGTGACCTCGTACGAGGAACTGGTGCTCGGCGACCCGGTGATCGACCCGGTCACCGGCCTGCCGGTGACGCGCCTGCGCGACGGCGAGCCGGAGATCGTGCGCGGCGCCGCGCTGGTCGAGACGATGGCCGGCGGCGCGGTCGGCATGGCACGCGCCAGCCGACTGACCGAGATCATGTTCGGCGAGACGCTGAAGTCCAGCGCCGATGCGCGCACCACCCACCCGAACCCGCCGAACACGGCGCCGAACCACGCGGCCATGCTCAATGCCGCGGAGAAGCGCCTGGTCGTCGAGTGGATGGACCTGGGCGGCCTGTACTACAACAACCTCACCGCCAACGGCAGCCCGGTGCGGCTGAGCACGCTGAGCGAGTCGACCTTCGAGACGGCGATCTTCCCGATCCTGCAGTCCGACTGCGCGAGCTGCCACCAGCCGATCGGCAGTTCGGGCGCGGCGCAGACGGCCGCCTCGTTCGCCAACAACCGCTTCGTGCTGGCCGGCAGCGTCGAGGGCGACTTCAACGTCACGCTGACGATGATCTCCGACGTCTGCAACGCGCCGTCCAACGCGCTGCTGCGCCGGCCGTCGACGGCGCCGCATCCCTCGGGCGGCACGGTGGCTCAGCTGCCGGCCAACGGCGCGAAGTACAAGACGATCGCCGACTGGATCGCCACCGGCTGCACGACGCAATGAGAAAGCGACTTGCCGCGATCGCCGTTGCCGCGCTGCTGGCCAGCTGCGGTGGCGGCAACCCGCTGTCCAACCCGGACCCGGTGGTGAACCCGCCGGGCGAGGGCGGCCAGAAGCTGTCGTTCCGCTATTTCCAGAAGTGCATCAACGTCATCTACGACACGCCGCTGCCGGTCAACCAGGGCGGCGTGGTCTCGACCAACACCTGCGGCAGCGGCGGCTGCCATGACACGAGCACCGGCACCGGCGGCGCGCTGCGCGTCGTGCAGCGCGCCACCGAGGTGGACCTGACGGCCACCGCCGTCGATGTTGCACGCACCACCGACATGTACAAGAACTTCTATTCCTCGCAGGGCGCCACGGTGATCGGCTCGCCGCCGGAGAGCCGCCTGCTGGCCAAGCCGCTGCTGACCGTGCTGCATGGCGGCGGGCAGATCTTCGCCAGCGCCGACGACGACAACGCGAAGCGCATCGCCTTCTGGATCGGCCGGCCGATGCCGCAGGGACAGGACGAGTTCAGCGAGGCGGGCAACAGCATGTTCGACAGCGCGACCGGCGCCTGCCTGACCCAATGAGGCCGGCCACGCAGGGCGTGCTTCGAAGCCTGTGCGTGCTGGCGCTGGCCGCGGCTGCGGCCATGCCGGCCCACGCCGCCGACGATGCGCCGCGCAGCGAGCGCGTGCAGATCACCGACCCGTACATCGAGATGCGAACCGGGCCCGGGCGCGGCTACCCGATCCACCACGTCGCCGCGCGCGCCGAGTGGATCGAGCTGTCGTTGCGCTACACCGACTGGTTCAAGGTTCGCACCGAGAACGGCCGCGAAGGCTGGGTGCACCGGCGCCAGCTGGTCACCACGCTGACCGAAGCCGGCGTCGCCAAGTCGTTCCGCGACATCGCCTTCGACGACTACCTGTCGCGCCGCGCCGAGTTCGGTGCCGCCTGGGGCCACTTCAAGCAGGAGCCGATGCTCAAGTTCTGGGCCGGCTACAAGCTGGCCGACTCGATCGGCATCGAGGCCACGCTGGGCCAGGTGCAGGGCATCTTCTCGGGCACCACGTTCTGGCACGTCAACCTGCAGCTCGAGCCCTTCAACGACCAGCGCATCTCGCCGTTCTTCGCGGCCGGCGTCGGCAACTTCAAGAATATCCCGAACCAGAGCCTGGTGGCGGCCACGCCGGCCGACGCGAAGCTCGCCAATGCATCGGTCGGTGTGCGCTATTACCTTACCGAACGCTTCGTGCTGCGCGCAGACTATTCCATCTACACCGCGTTCCTGAACGACACCCGCTCCGGCGAGTACCGCGCCCTGACCGGCGGCCTGTCGTTCTTCTTCTGAGCCTCGCGACGAGAACAAGCACCATGCGACTGCCCGCCCTCCTTCTCGCCCTGTTCGCCGCCGCTCCGGCGCTGGCGCAGACCACCGCCCCGGCGCCCGCGCCGACGTCGGCCACGCAGCAGCCGGCCAACGAACAGGTCATCGTTCCCGAGGTGCAGCGCCGCGACGTGCGCATCCCGCGCTTCCCGTCGAAGGACTTCGAGGTCGGCGCCCTGGTGGGCACCTACGCGACGCAGAGCTTCGGCGCCAGCGCCGTCACCGGCGTGCGCCTGGGCTACCACCTCAGCGAGGACTTCTTCGTCGAGGGCGTCTACGCGCTGACCAAGGTCAGCGACAAGACCTTCGAGGAGATCTTCCCCGGCGCCGGCCCGCTGGCCGATACCGACAAGAAGCTCAGCTACTACAACGTCTCGGCCGGCTACAACCTGTTCCCCGGCGAGATCTTCCTCGGCAGCAAGTACGCCAAGTCCTCGTCGATCTACGTGATCGGCGGCGTCGGCAGCACCAAGTTCGCCAACCAGCGCAAACAGACCTTCAACGTCGGCTTCGGCTTCCGCGTGCTGTTCACCGACCGCTGGGCGGTGCGCGTCGACGTGCGCGACCACATCTTCAGCTACGACCTGCTCGGCGTGCGCCAGAACACGCAGAACCTCGAGCTGACCACCGGCTTCGCCTACTACTTCTGAGCCCCGTGATGAGCCAGACCACCGACTTCTCGCCGAAACGCCGCCGCCTGATCGCCGCTGCGCTGTCGACCGCCGGCAGCGCCTGCGTGCTGGGCAGCGCCCGCGCCGCGATGCCCGCCGGCACCGCCCCCGACTTCACGCTGCGCACCACCGCCGGCGCCAACCTGCGTCTGCAGGAGCAGCGCGGCCAGGTGGTGATGGTGAACTTCTGGGCCACCTGGTGCGGCCCCTGCAAGATCGAGATGCCGCACCTGAACCGCATCTACGAGAAGTACCGCGCCTCCGGCTTCCAGCTGCTGGGTGTCAACATCGACGACGACCCGCGTAACGCCGTGGCCACCGCGACCAAGCTCGGCGTGAGCTTCCCGGTGCTGCTCGACGGCGACAAGCGTGTCAGCAAGCTCTACGACCTGTCGACGATGCCGACCACGCTGATCATCGACCGCGACGGCCGGCTGCGCCACCTGCACCGCGGCTACCGCGAAGGCTACGAGCTGACCTACGACCAGCAGGTGCGCGACCTGCTGAAGGCCTGAGCATGCAACGCCTCGCCGCTACCGCCCTCCTCGCCTGCAGCGCCGTGCTGGCCGGCTGCTCGTCGATCTCGCTGCCCACGGTGCCCGAGCCCTGGGTGAAGCCTTACGAGCGCGAGCGCCTGGCCGACCCGATCATGCGCATGGGCGGCGACCCGCTGGCCGCGCGCCACCGCGAGCACGTGCTGGTGGTGCGCGAGGCCTCGCGCGGTGCGAACTCTGCGCAGGGAGGCGGCTGTGGCTGCAACTGAAGGCGTCGGCCTGAGCCGCCTGTGGCAGCGCATCGCCGGGCTGTTCGGCAGCGTGCTGGCGATGGGCGGCGCGAAGGCGATCGAGCTGCCCGAGAACCGCGCCGAGGCGCTGTACCACATCTACAAGGGCGGCGGCGTCACCGCCGACGGCCCGGCGCTGCTGGTGCGCAAGAGCCTGGCCGACAAGGTCTCGCTGTCCGGCTCGTACTACGTCGACGCGGTGAGCAACGCGTCGATCGATGTCGTCACCACGGCCAGCCCGTTCAAGGAGAAGCGCACCTCCTACGACTTCAACGTCGACTACGCCTACCGCGACTCGATGATGTCGATGGGCGTGTACCGCAGCAAGGAACCCGACTACCAGGCCGACAGCTTCAGCATCGACGTCGCGCAGGAGGTCTACGGCAACATGACCACGGTAGCGCTGGGCTTCACGCGCGGTGTCGACAAGGTCGGCAAGAAGGGCGAGCCGAGCTTCAACGACCAGGCCAAGCACTGGCAGTACCGCCTCGGCCTGACACAGGTGCTGACGCCGCGCATGCTGGCCAGCGCCAACCTCGAGGTGGTGTCCGACAGCGGCTACCTCGGCAACCCGTACCGCGCCGCGCGCGTGTTCGGCGCCAGCGTGCCCGAGCGCATGCCGCGCACGCGCACCAGCCGGGCGGTGAAGTTCCGCGTCATCGGCGACCTCGGCGACCGCAACGCCGCCCGCGCCGAGTACCGCTACTTCTGGGACACCTGGAACATCAAGTCGCACACGCTGGAAGGCGGCTACAGCCGCTACATCGGCACCGACTGGCTGGCCGACGGCTTCGCGCGCCTGTACTCGCAGAGCGAAGCGCTGTTCTACGCCGACAACGCAACCACCGAGACCACCTACCTGACGCGCAACCGGCAGCTCGGCGCCTTCCGCAGCTTCGGCCTGGGCGGCAAGCTGAGCTACACGGCACGCCGCGTGCCCGGGCAGTACGAGCTGAAGATCGTCGGCTCGGTGGAGCGCATCCGCTTCAACTACTCGAACTTCACCGACATCCGCAACGGCTCGGCGTACCGCTTCAACGCCAACCTGCTGCAGCTGTACGCGACCGCCACCTTCTGATTCCCGAAAGCACCGGCGCCATGTCGTTCCTCTTCCGTCATCTCCGGCCGTTCGCCGCGGGCCTCGCGCTCACGCTGGCTGCGCTGCACTCCTTCGCCCAGACCGCTGCCCCTGCCGCTCCGGCAGCTGCCCCGGCCTCTCCGGCCGCCGCCGCATCGGCACCGCCGGCGGCTGCCGCGGTCCCGGCCGCTGCACCCGCCAGCGCCCCGGCGCCGAGCACGCTCGATGCGCGCATCCAGGCCGTCAAGGGCGACGTGATCCGCCTGAACCGCGACCTGCTGGTGCTGGAGGAGGAGCTGCTGTTCCCCGCCAACACGCAGGTGGCGCTGTTCGTCTCGATGGACGTGGGCAAGCTGTTCCAGCTCGACTCGGTGCAGATCAAGCTCGACGACAAGATCGTCACCAACTACCTCTACACCCCGCTCGAAGTGCAGGCGCTGCACCGCGGTGGCGTGCAGCGTGTCTACCTCGGCAACCTGCGCGCCGGCACGCACGAGCTGGTCGCTTTCTTCACCGGCCAGGGCCCGCACGAGCGCGACTACAAGCGCGGCGCGACGGTCAAGTTCGACAAGGGCACCGAGCCGAAGTACATCGAGCTGCAGATCAAGGACTCCGCCGGCAAGCTGCAGCCCGAGTTCGACGTCAAGGTCTGGCAGTAGGCGTGTCCATGTCCGTGACGCTTTCGCTGCGCCCGGCGCGGCCTCTGGTGCGATGCATGGTTGCAGCCGCCGTGGCGCTGTGCGCCAGCGCCGCCGCGGTCGCCCGGCCGCCGGCGCCTTGGCCGGTGCCGCCCAACGAGACCGCGCGTGCCATCGAGGCACCGTACTACGGCGACGCGCTGTTCCACTTCTTCCAGAACCGCTACTTCACGTCGATCACGACGCTGATGGCCTCGCAGCACTTCGACCGCGTCGCCGCCCACCGCGACGAGGCGGAGGTGCTGCGCGGCGGCATGCTGCTGTCCTACGGCCTGCACCAGGAAGCCGGCGAGATCTTCGCGAAGCTGATCGACCAGGGCACCACGCCGGCCGTGCGCGACCGCGCCTGGTTCTACCTCGCCAAGATCCGCTACCAGCGCGGCTTCCTCGCGCCGGCCGAAGAGGCGCTGGCACGCATCGAAGGCAAGCTGCCCGGCACGCTCGAGGAAGACCGGCTGCTGCTGCAGTCCAACCTGATGATGGCGCGGGCCGACTACGCCGGCGCCGCGGCGCTGCTCGAAGGTGTCGACAAGACCAGCCCGATCGGCCAGTTCGCGCGCTTCAACCTCGGCGTCGCGCTGGTCAAGAGTGGCGAAGAGGACCGCGGCAGCGCGCTGCTCGACACGCTGGGCCAGACCCCGGCGGCCAACGAGGAGATGCGCGCATTGCGCGACAAGGCCAACCTCGCGCTCGGCTTCACCGCGCTGCAGTCGGGCAAGCCCGAGGGCGCACGCCGCTCGCTCGAGCGCGTGCGGCTGAACGCGATGCAGTCGAACAAGGCGCTGCTCGGCTTCGGCTGGGCCGCTGCCGAACTGAAGGACTACAAGCTGGCGCTGGTGCCCTGGCTGGAACTCGCCGGGCGCGACGCCAGCGACGCGGCGGTGCTCGAGGCGCGCATCGCGATCCCCTACGCCTATGCCGAGCTCGGCGCCTACGGCGAAGCGACAGAGCAGTACAACGCCGCGATCGCCTCCTACGACAGCGAAGGCGGCAGGCTCGACGAATCGATCGGCGCGATCCGCGCCGGCAAGCTGCTCGACGGCCTGATCGAGCGCAACCCGGGCGAGGAGATGGGCTGGTTCTGGAACATCGGCCAGCTGCCCGAGATGCCCTATGCCAGCCACCTGACGCAGGTGATGGCCGGCCATGAATTCCAGGAAGCGTTCAAGAACTGGCGCGATCTGCGCTTCCTGTCGAGCAACCTGAAAGACTGGGAAGACAAGCTCGGCATCTTCGGCGACATGCTCGACAACCGCCGCCGCGCCTATGCCGAGCGGCTGCCGGCGGTGCAGGCACAGGCGCGCCAGGTCAACCTGGCCGCGCTGCAGCAGCGCCGCGACGAGGTGACGGGTGAGGTCGAGCGCGCGGTGCGCGAGCAGGACGCCACCGCCTTCGCCAACGAGAAGGATCGCGAGCTGATGGACACCATCACGGTGGTCCAGGAAGGCCTGAAGACGCTGGGCACCGATGCCGACGCCGAGCGGGCCCGCCAGCGCGCGCGGCTGGTGTCGGGCGCGATGACATGGCGCCTCGCGCAGGAGTACCCGGCGCGCTCGTGGGACGCGCAGAAGGACCTGAAGACCATCGACGCCGAACTGGCTCAGGCCCGCGAGCGCGAGGCCGCAGTGGCGCGCGCGCAGGTCGAGGAACCGGCGCGCCACGAGGCCTTTGCCAAGCGCATCGCCGAGCTGGCCGCGCGCATCAAGGCGCTGACGCCGCTGGTGGCGGCGCTGTCGGTCGACCAGCAGAAGGAAGTGCAGGAGCTCGCCGTGGCCGAACTGGGCCGGCAGAAGGACCGCTTGGCGGTCTACTCGCAGCAGGCGCGCTTCGCCGTGGCGCAGATGTACGACCGCGCGACCTCCGAGCCGCCCCGGAAGGACAGCGATGCGCCGAAGTGAATACGCCTTGCGCCCGCTGGTCGTGCTGATGCTGGTCGGCCTGGCCGGCTGCGCCAGCCAGAAGAAGACGCTGCCCGGCGACGACCAGCCGACGCTGGCCAGCCTGGCCGGCCGCACGGTCGAGGTGCCGCAGGGCAAGCGCATCGTCTCGAACGAAGAGCAGACGATCGCCGCCTACCGCAAGTTCCTCGAAGTGGCACCGAAGGCACCGCAGCGCGGCGAGGCGATGCGCCGCCTCGGCGACCTGGAAATGGACCTCGCCGACTCGCGCGCCGCGTCCGGCCAGGGCCCGGCCACCGGCCCCGACTACGCTGCGGCGGTCAAGCGCTACGAGGAGTTCCTCAAGGCCTACCCCGACGACAAGGGCAACGACCGCGTGCTCTACCAGCTGGCCCGCGCGCAGGAGCAGGCCGGCGACCTCGAGACCTCGCTGAAGACGCTGGACCGCCTGGCCGCCACCTACCCCGACACGCTGTACCGCGACGAGGCCAATTTCCGCCGCGGCGAACTGCTGTTCTCGCTGCGCGACTACGCCCGCGCCGAGAAGGCCTACAGCACGGTGCTGGCCAGCACCGCGTCGACGCAGTTCAACGACCGCGCGCTGTACATGCAGGGCTGGTCGCGCTTCAAGCAGGGCCGCCTCGAGGAGGCGCTGCAGTCCTTCTTCGGCGTGCTCGACCTGAAGGCCGCCGGCATCGACGCCGACGGACCGATCGACGCGCTGCCCGGCCTGTCGCGCGCCGACCGCGAGCTGGTGGAAGACACCTTCCGCGTCGCCAGCATCAGCCTGGCGAACCTGCAGGGCGCCGAGAGCGTTCCGGCCTACATCACCAACGACACGCGCCGCTCCTACGAGTTCCGCGTCTACGAGCAGCTCGGCGAGCTGTACCTGAAGCAGGAACGGGTGAAGGACGCGGCCGACACCTACAGCGCCTTCGCGCGGCGTCAGCCGCTGCATGCGCGGGCGCCGCAGCTGCAGGCCCGCGTGATCGAGATCTACCAGGGCAACGGCTTCCCGGCACTCGCGCTGGACGCGAAGAAGGACTATGTCTCGCGCTACGGCGTGGGCAGCGAGTTCCGCCGCGCCAACCCGGCCGGCTGGGAGAAGGCGCAGCCGCTGGTCAAGACGCACCTGACCGAGCTGGCGCGCCACTACCACGCGAGCGCGCAGAAGAGCAAGGCAACTGCCGACTACCAGGAAGCGGTCAAGTGGTACCGCGCCTACATCGCCGCCTACCCGACCGACCCGGAGACGGCGCAGAACAACTTCCTGCTCGCCGAACTGCTCTACGAGGACAAGCGCCTGGCCGAAGCCGCCGTCGAGTACGAGAAGGTCGCGTACGAGTACCCGAACCATGCCAAGGCGGCCGACGCCGGCTACGCGGCGCTGCTGAGCTACGCCGGCCAGGAGAAGACCGCGCAGGGCGAGCCGCTGGCGGCGCTGCAGCGCACCAGCGTCGACAGCGCGCTGCGCTTCGCGCAGGCCTTCCCGAAGGACAGCCGCACCGGCACCGTGCTGACCAACGCGTCGGAGAAGCTGTTCGCGCTGCGCGACCCCGAGCGCGCCGAGGCCGTGGCCCAGCAGGTGCTCAAGCTCGACCCGCCGGCTGCGGCGGCACAGCGCCGCGTCGCCTGGACGGTGGTCGCGCACAGTGCGTTCGAGAAGGGCCGCTTCGACCAGTCGGAGAAGGCCTACACCGAGGTGCTGGCGCTGACGCCCGAGAAGGACCCCACCCGCACTGACCTCACCGAGCGCCTCGCCGCCTCGGTCTACAAGCAGGGCGAACAGGCCCGTGCGGCGGGTGACGCGAAGGCGGCCGTCGGCCACTTCGACCGTGTCGCCGCCGTCGCGCCGACCTCGACGATCCGCGCCACCGCGCAGTACGACGCTGCGGCCTCGATGATCGTGATGAAGGACTACGACGGCGCGGCACGCTCGCTGGAAGACTTCCGCCGCCGCTACCCGAACCACCCGCTGCAGGCCGACGTCGGCGCCAAGCTCGCGCTGGCCTACCTCGAGCGCCAGCAGTGGGCGCAGGCCGCCGGCGAGTTCGAGCGTGTGGCCACCACCGCGAAGGACCCGCAGGTCGCGCGCGAAGCGCTGTGGCAGGCCGCCGAGCTGCACGAGAAGGCGGCCGATGCGAAGTCGGCGCCGCGCGCCACCGCCGCGAAGACCTACGAGCGCTACCTGAAGCAGTACCCGCTGCCGCTGGAGCGTGGCCTGGAAGCGCGCTACCGCATGGCGCGCATCGCCAAGGCTGATGGCGACGTCAAGCGCGAGGCCGCGCTGATGAAGGAGATCTACCAGGGCGACTTGGCCGGCGGCAGCGCGCGCACTGACCGCACACGCTACCTGGGCGCCACCGCCGCGCTGGTGATGGCTGAACCAGCCGTCGCCGAGTACCGCAAGGTGGCGCTGGTCGAGCCGCTGGCGCGCAACCTGAAGCTGAAGAAGGCGAAGATGGAAGAGGCGCTGAAGGGCTACGCGCTGGCCGCCAACTACGGCGTGGCCGACGTGACCACCGCGGCGACCTTCCACACCGCGTCGCTGTACCAGGACTTTGGCCAGGCGATGATCAAGTCTGAGCGGCCGAAGAAGTTGTCCAAGGCCGAGCGGGAGCAGTACGACGTGATGCTCGAGGAGCAGGCCTTCCCGTTCGAGGAGAAGGCGATCGAACTGCACGAGGTCAACGTCAAGCGTGCGTCCGAGGGCGTCTACGACAAGTGGGTCAAGGACAGCTTCAACGCCCTGGCCAAGCTGCGCCCGGTGCGCTACGGCAAGAGCGAGCGGGCCGAGGGAGTCGTCGATGCGATTCGTTGACCCTCTGGCCCGAACCACCATCGGCACTGCGCTGGCACTTCTCGCCGGCTGCTCCACGCTGTCCGACGCCGGCCGCAAGATCCAGGAGACGGTGGTCGCGCCGGTGGCCAAGGCGCTGACGCCGGCGCCGGCCGCCTCGGCGCCAGCGGCGACGGCTGTCGCGCCCGTGGCTGCGACCGCGGCCCCGGCACGCGCCGAAGCGCCGGTGCCTCCGGCCGCACAACGTGCCTTCGACGACGCTTTGCGCGCGCTGCGCGCCGGCCGCACCGAGGACGCCGAACGCGGCTTCACTGCACTGACCAAGTCCAACCCCGAGCTCGGCGGCCCGCACGCCAACCTCGGCATCATCCACCGCCAGGCCGGCAAGTTCACTGAATCGGTCGCCGCGCTGGAGCAGGCCACCAAGCTCAGCCCGGAGCAGCCGGTCTACTTCAACCAGCTCGGCATCAGCGCCCGCCACGCGGGCGACTTCGCCAAGGCGCGCGCCGCCTACGAGCGTGCACTCGAGATCGAACCGAAGTACGCTGCGGCGCAACTCAACCTCGGCATCCTGTTCGATCTCTACCTGCGAGACAGCGCGAAGGCGCTGGAAGCCTACGAACGCTACGCGACGCTCTCCGGCGGCCAGGACGCCAGCGTCGCCAAGTGGGTCACCGACCTGAAGAACCGCAAGCCGGCGCAGAACAACGCACCGGCGAAGAAGGAGCAGTCATGACCAGGACCCCGCTGCTGATGCTCGCCTTCGGCCTCGCGGCCGGCGCCGCGCAGGCGCAGAGCCCGGCCAAGCCTCAACCGCCGGCCGCGCCCGCCGCGCAGCCTGCGGCCCCGGCGCAGGACCGCGCCGACATCGACCGCACGCAGATCATCGGCAATCGTGAGCTGCCCAAGGTGCTGTACATCGTGCCCTGGAAGAAGCCGCTGCCGGGCGACCTGGCCGGCCGACCCGGCGGCGGCGTGCTCGACGAGGCGCTCGCGCCGGTCGACCGCGACGTGTTCCGCCGCCAGATGCAGTACGACGCGCAATTGCAGCCGTCCAAGGCCACCGCACCGGCCGCAGCGGCGACCACGCGCCCCTGAGCCCCCATCCGACTTCGAACCGACAGACAGACAGCCGTCACAGGAGCACCACCATGAGCATCATCGACTTTGCCGTCAAATTCTTCCAGGACAGCGGCGTCGCCATCTACTTCAGCATCGCCATCATGGCGGTCGGCCTGGCCATCGCGATCGAGCGCTGGGTCTTCCTGAACAAGGCCCGTGCCGAGAACCGCAAGCTGTGGGCGAAGGTGCTGCCGCTGCTGCAGAGCGGCAAGTTCAAGGAGGTGCACAGCGTCGCTTCCGGCTCCGACGCAGCGATCGGCAAGATCGTCGCCAACGGCCTGGAGCGCATGCAGAGCCCGGCGCGCCGCGAGGACATCGACAACGCGATGGAGGAAGGCATGATGGAGATCGTACCGCGCCTTGAGAAGCGCACCCACTACATCGCCACGCTGGCCAACGTGATCACGCTGGTCGGCCTGCTGGGCACCATCATCGGCCTGATCAAGGGCTTCACCGCGGTGGCCGCGGTCAACCCGGCCGAGAAGGCCGAGCTGCTGTCGGCCTCGATCTCGATCGCGATGAACAACACCGCGTTCGCGCTGTCGGTGGCGATCCCGTTCCTGCTCATCCACGCCTTCCTGCAGGCGCGCACCAGCGAGATCGTCGACGGCCTGGAGGCGGCGAAGATCAGCTTCCTGAACTTGGTGCAGCGCCTCAAGTCCGAACCCTCCCAGGCCGCGAGGTAAGCATCATGCGTGTGCGACGCCTGCGCAAGCACGCGGCGAGCCTCGAGGTCACCGCGTTCATCAACGTCATCGTGGTGCTGGTGCCGTTCCTGTTGTCGACGGCGGTGTTCACGCGCCTGTCGGTGATCGAACTGTCGCTGCCGGCGCAGAACTCCGGCGTCGAGCAACTGAAGGTCGACGACCTCAAGCTCGAGGTCGTCATCCGGCCGGACGCACTGGACGTCGGCGACCGCATCGGCGGCCTGATCCAGCGCATTCCCGTGACGCCGCAAGGCCACGACCTGGTGGCGCTGTCGACGCTGATGCAGCAGATCAAGGCCAAGTTCCCGCAGACCAAGACGGCCACCGTGCTCGCTCAGCCCGACACCTCCTACGACGTGCTGGTGCAGCTGATGGATGCGGTGCGCGAGGCCAAGGTCCCCAGTGCGGCCAACCCGGCCAAGACGGAGATGGCGGAGCTGTTCCCCGACATCTCGATCGGCGACGCGCCGATCAGCGTCGCCAAGAAATAGGCGGTCCGCATGAAACTGACCCCGATCCAGAGGCGCGCTGCCCGCAAGGCACGCAACCACTCCGACCTGGACATGAACCTGGTCGCGCTGATCGACATCTTCACGATCCTGATCTTCTTCCTGATGTCGAGCACCGGCGTGGAGGTGCTGTCGACCGCGCAGGCCGTCAAGCTGCCGCAGTCGACCGCGGAGAAGAGCCCGAAGGAGATGCTGGTCGTGACGGTGAGCGCCACCGACATCCTCGTCGCCGGCCGCAAGGTGGCGACGGTGGCCGAGGCCATGGCCGTGCAGGGCGACCTGATCGCACCGCTGAAGGCCGAGCTCGACCTCCAGGCCGGCCGCACGCTGCTGCGCAAGGAAGGCGAGGCGCCGACCCAGTCGGTCACCATCATGGGTGACAAGAGCATCCCGTACAGCCTGCTGCGCAAGGTCATGTACACCGCGGCGCGCGCCAACTTCAGCGACGTGTCGTTCGCGGTCGCGCAGAAGGCGGGCAAGGCATGAGCGCCGCCGCGATCTCCTTCCGCGCCTCGGTGCTGCCGTGGGCGATCTCGCCCGAGGACGAGGCGCGCTTCAAGCGCATCCTGCGCACGGTGCTGGCTCTCAGTGCGATCGTCTGCATCGTGCTGCTGCTGATGCCGCGGCCGAAGGAAGACCGCGCCGCGCCGGTGGAACTGCCGCCGCGGCTGGCCAAGCTGGTGCTCGAGCAGCGCGAGCCGCCGCCTCCGCCCAAGGCGGTGGCCAAGCTCGAGCAGGCGAAGACCGAGGCGCAGACCAAGGCCGCCACCAAGCCCGAGGTGGCCAAGCCGCTGCCCGATGCCAAGCCGCTGCCCAAGGCGATCGCCCCCGAGGCGCGCCAACCCATCCCCGGCAAGCCGCCGGGTGAGATCGAGGGCGCGCGGCGCAAGGCGGCCGGCGTCGGCCTGCTGGCGATGCAGAACGAACTGGCCGAACTGCGTGGCGCGCCGGTGGCGGTGCAGCTCAACCAGAACATCAAGGCCGGCCCGGGTGTCGGCACGGGTGTCGGTGTCGGCGTCGGCGCCGGCAAGGACCCGGGCCTGCCCGACCGCAACCTGATCACCTCCAACGCCGCGGGCAGCTCGGGCGGCATCAACACCGCCGCGTACAGCCGCGACACCGGCGGCGGTGGCCTGGCCGGCCGCGCGACCACGCTGGTCGAGGGTGTGGCCGGTGGCGGTGGCGGCGGTGGCCCGGGTGGCGGTGGCAGCTCCGGCAAGGGCGGGACCGGCACCGGCGTTGGCGGAGGTGGCGGTGCCGGCGGCACGCTGGCCAAGGCGGGTGGCGGCAAGGCGTCGCGCTCGCTGGAGGAGGTGCGCCTCGTCTTCGACCGCAACAAGGGTGCGATCTACGCGATCTACAACCGCGCGCTGCGCGACGACCCGTCGCTGCAGGGCAAGGTGGTGCTGAAGCTGACGATCTCGCCGTCGGGTCAGGTGACCGACGTGCGCATCGAGTCGAGCGAACTCAAGGCCGCGGACCTCGAAGCCAAGCTGCTGGCACGCATCCGCAGCTTCGACTTCGGCGCGAAGGACGTCAACCCGATGTCGGTGACCTACCCGCTGGACTTCCTGCCGTCGTAGCCGGCGGGTCGGGCTCTCGCGCGCTCAGGCGCGCAGCAACAGCACCTGCGCGCTGCGGCGCGGCGCGCGGGTCGCCGCCGCCTGGCGCCGTGAGGCCAGCCACGCGGCGCAGCGGGCCAGCCAGCCGGGCTCGCGCAGCGTCGGCAGCGGCGTCGGCGCCGGCATGCGGCGCAGCGCCGGCAGCTCCGAGATCACCACGGAGGCGTGCAGCAGGTCGTTGGCGTGGTTCGACATGGGGTCCTCCGTGAAGCAGTGCCGTGACGGTAACCACAGGTTACTGTCTCGCCCATCCCCTGAAGCGGGGAAGGGGCAAGCCGGGCACCCCGTTCGTTGCACGGGCGCGACTCAGGCGCCGCAGGACGGCATCAAGGGCTTGCGCGAGCGCTGCAGCGTCACATGGGCGATGCCGAAGCGCTCCTGCAGGCAGGCGGTGGCTGTGGCAAGGAATTCGTCGTCGGCCGTGCCGTCGGGCATGAGCAGGTGGGCGGTCAGCGCCACCTCCGCCGTGCCCATCGCCCAGACATGAAGGTCGTGCACCTGCTCCACACCGGGCAGCGCGCGCAGGCACTCGCGCACATCCACGAGGTTCACGTGCGCCGGCACACCGTCGACCATCAGGTGCAGTGATTGACGGAACAGCCCCCAGGTGCCGACCACGATGACCACGGCGATCACCAGGCTGGCCACCGGGTCGGTCCAGGTCCAGCCCCAGGTCAGCGTCAGCAGGCCGGCGACGACGACGCCGGCCGACACCAGCGCATCGGCCGCCATGTGCAGGAAGGCGCCGCGCAGGTTGATGTCGTTGCCGCCGCGCATGAACAGCAGCGCGGTCGCGCCATTGACCACGATGCCGATGGCCGCGAGGACGACGATGGTCAGCCCCTGCGTCGGCTGCGGTGACTGCAGCCGCCCGATCGCCTCCCAGGCCAGCGAGCCCATCGCGACGAGAAGCAGCAGCGCATTGGCAAACGCGGCGAGGATGCTGGCGCGCTTGAAGCCGTAGGTGTGGCGCTCGCTGGGCCGCAGGCGACCGGCCGCCGCACCGGCCCAGGCCAGCACCAGCCCGGCGACGTCGCTGAGGTTGTGTCCGGCGTCGGCCAGCAGCGCCAGCGAGTCGATCTTCCAGCCGTAGAAGGCCTCGATCGCGACGAAGGCGGTGTTCAGGCCGATGCCGATCGCGAAGGCGCGATCGAAGTTCGCCGGCGCATGGACATGCCCGTGGCCCGCGTGATCGGGGTGCCCATGGTCATGGCCGTGCCCGTGGTGATCGTGGTCGTGATCGTGGTGTGCGTGCGACGAGCTCATCGGGGATCGGCATCCGGAAGTTGCCACAGCCATGCGGCGACGGCGAGGCAGACCAGCGCTGGCAGCCAGCGCCAGGGTTCGGGCATCACCCACCAGGCCCAGGTGCTGCTCAGCGTCATCATGGCCCAGGCGAGTTGTTTGGCACGCCGCGGCACGGCGCGGCGTGCGCGCCAGTCGGCCACCATCGGGCCGAAGCGCGGGTGAGCGAGCAGCCAGGCCTCGAAGCGCCGGCTGCCGCGCGAGAAGCAGAACGCGGCCAGCAGGATGAAGGGCGTGGTCGGCAGCAACGGCAGGAAGATGCCGGCAATGCCCAGCACGATGGCCAGCAGCCCGGCGGTCGTCCAGACGGCGCGCTGCCACAGCGGCCGCAGCGGAGCGGGTGGCAGCGTGCTCATTGCCAGGCGAACACCGGCTGGTCGAAGTGGGCGGCGCGCGTGGCGCGGCCGAGCAGCAGCCACTCGCGGAACTGGTACAGGAAGATCGCCGTCGGCGCGGCGATCCAGCTGGCACCGACCGGCATGCGCAGCACCGGGTGTTCGGCACCGGCGACCTGGTTCAGCTGCGGCGCATCGTCACGCAGCAGTTCACCGGTCGGGATGCGGTGGATGGACGCCACCTCGCCCTCATTGCGCACCAGATCGCGCGCGGCTCCGGCCCACACCAGCACCGGCGTGATCAGGTAGCCGGAGCGGGTGGCGTAGTCGTCGAGCCGGCCGATCACGGCCGAGACATCGAGCGCGAGGCCGACCTCCTCGTGCAGTTCGCGCAGCGCCGCCTGCTCGGGTGTCTCGCCGGCGTCGATGCGCCCGCCCGGCAGCGCCCACTGGCCGGCGTGGCTGCGCAGGCCTTCGGCGCGGCGGGTCAGCAGCAGCGCCGGCGCATCGCTCCAGTGCGCATGCACCGGCAGGCCGGGCAGGTCGGCGCCATGGCCGGCTTCGGTGACCGGCACGGCCACGGCGGCGCGGCGCAGCCCGTCGGCATCGAGCGAACGCACGGGAATGCCGAGCAGGCGTTCGCGCAACAGGGCGCGCAAGGCATCACCGCGGGGCGTCATGGCGCATAGCATAGGCGCCCCGCGCCCCCCACCCACCCGTGGCCCCGAAGAGACCCGCTCGCCCGCCGCGCCATCGCCACCATGTCTACGTGGTCGAGCTCGACCTGCGCGTGTGGAACGAACCGAGCTTCCGCCGCGCCAACCCCGACCACGACATCACCAAGCGCTGCCTCTACGTCGGCATGACCGGGCTGGACCCGGACCTGCGCTTCGACCGCCACAAGGCCGGGATCCAGGCCAACCGCTTCGTGTTCGAGTACGGGCTGCGCCTGCTGCCGGCGCTCTACGCGATCTACAACCCGATGCCGTACGACGCGGCCCGCGAGATGGAAGTGGAGCTGGCGATCGGCCTGCGCGAAGCCGGCTATGCGGTCTGGCAGGCCTGAGCGCGCGACATGTGCTCAATGCCGGGCCGCGCGGCCGGTGCTGCCGGCTTCCGGCGGCGTGGTGCTCGAGCGCCCGGGAAGGCGCGGCCACAGCATGCCGACCTCCTCGCGGTAGCGGCGATAGCGCTCGCCGAACAGGGCGATCAGGTCGCGCTCCTCGAACCAGATGCCGATCAGGATGTAGCCGCTGGTCGCCACCGCGAACAGCAGGTGCCCGGCCGTCATCACCGGCGCGGCCCAGAAGGCGAGCAGGAAGCCGAGGTAGATCGGGTGGCGCACGCGGCGGTACAGCAGCGGCGTGCGGAACACCGGCGCCGGCAGTTCGCGGCTGGTGAGCCGGGCCAGCACCTGCTTGAGGCCGAACAGCTCGAAGTGATCGATCAGGAATGTGCTGAGCAGCACCATGCCCCAGCCGGCCCAGTGAATCACGTTCAACACGGTCGACAGCAGGCCGCCGGAGACGTCCCACACCAGCGCGGGAATGGGGTGCCAGTGCACGAACAGCGCGATCAACGCCACGCTGGCCAGCAGCACGTAGGTGCTGCGCTCGACCGGCTTGGGCACGAAACGGGTCCACCAGCGCTTGAAGCCCGGCCGCGCCATCACGCTGTGCTGCACGGCGAACAGGCCGAGCAGCAGCACGTTGATCGCGAGCGCCACAGCCAGCGGCGCGTCGGCGGTGCCGGCCGGCATGCCGACGTCGATCGACTTCGGCACCCACAGGTTGCCGACGAATCCGATCGCATAGAGGAAGGTGGCGAGGAAGACCGCATAGGCGATCAGCCCGTAGAGCAGAGCGAAGAGGGCCATGGTGGGCTCCGGTAGTGGCAGGCTGCCGATGGGCCCACTCTGGAGCGCCGCCCGGGCCGGTGCATGAGGTGGCCGTCCCGCGTCGACGGCGACGGCGCCGTGCAGCGCGGGACCGCCGTCCCGCATTCCCACGATCGTGGGAGGCTCAGCGCGCCCCGCCGGCCTCTCGCGCGCGCACGATCGCCTCGGCTCGCGTGTGCACGCCCAGCTTGGCGAAGATCGCCGAGACCTGGTTGCGCACCGTCTTCTCGCTCTTGCTCAGCTGCTGCGCGATGCGGTGGTTGTCCAGCCCCTGCGCGAGCAGCTCCAGCACGCCGCGCTCGGAGCCGGTCAGCCCGAGCGACTGCCACGCCGCCGACGCCGGCGCGAGGAAGGCGTGCAGCTCGGCCAGCAGCGCCTCGAAGGCCGGCTCGCCGTCCAGCAGCACGTGGTTGCGGCTGTCCAGCGTGACGAAGCGCGCGCCGGGGATCAGCGCCGCCAGGCGGCGGCCTTCCTCGTAGGGCACGCGGGCATCGCCGCGCGGGTGCAGCACCAGCGTCGGCAGGTCGAGCTGCAGTGCCTGCTCGCTGACGTCGACCTGGTAGAAGGTCTCGAGCATGCGCGCCGCGTTCTCGGCGCTGGAGGTCAGCCGCTCGAGCTCGGTCCACCACTGGTGCTGCTCGGGCGTGCCGTCGGGGATGAACAGGCTGGTGAAGAGCTGGCGGAAGGCGTCGTTGTCGCTGCCCCAGCCGATGCGGATCAGGTTGACCATGGTCGCCGCCTCGAGCCGCTGCGCCTCGGTCGGCTCGCGGCGCAGCACGCCGCGTGCGTAGGCGCCGATCAGCACCAGCTGCGAGACGCGCTCCGGGTGGCGCGCCGCGTAGGCCACCGCGACCGCCCCGCCCTGCGACATGCCGATCAGCGGGAAGCGCTCCAGCCCCAGCCCGTCGACCACTGCCTCCAGGTCGGCCACCCAGGCGTCGAGCGAATACTCGCGCACGTCGGTGTCGGACAGGCCGCAGCCGCGCTGGTCGTAGCGGATGTAACTGTGCTGCCGCGACAGCGCCTCCAGCCAGGGCCGCCATACCGGGCTGGCAAGGTCGTGCTCGACGTGACTGAGCCAGTGGGCGGCCCGCACCAGCGGCGGCCCGTTGCCGATCGAGGCGACCGCGATGCGCGTGCCGTCGGCCGAGGTCACGAAGCGGAGCTGCTGGCGCTGCGACATGTCGCGAGTCTGCACCACCCCGGCCGATCGTTCAGCGCGGCGGCGGCAGGTCCTCGCCGAGCAGGCGGCGCCACAGCCAGGGCAGCGCACGGCCCAGGTCCGGCCGCGCGCCCACCTGCTCGGGCACGGCCAGCGGCACCGGCGCACTGGCGCGCTTGGCGATCACGAAGGTGAAGATGTAGGCCGGCTCCTGGCCCATGCGCAGGTCGGACAGCAGCACGCGGTCGCCGTCCTGCTGCAGCCTGTAGAAGCCCTTGCTGAAGGCGGCGATGCGGCGCAGGCCGTCGTGGCCCGGCAGTTCGGCGGCCAGCGCGGTGCCGCGCGGGAAGCGGTCGAACTGCATCGCCGGCGTGTCGTCGAGCAGCGAGCGGAAGCCTTCGAAGTAGGCATCGCCCGACACCGCGACCACGCGCCACAGCACCGTGTTGAACGGGCTGGGCGTGACGAGCACGCGCTCGGCGGCGATGCCCTGCGCGGCCAAAGACTCGCGCGCCACACGTTCGACCTGCACCTGTGCGACCACTCCCCAGCCGAGGTAGGCGGTGCTCAGCAGCAGGCCGGCCGCATTGGCGGCGAAGGCGCGCCCGCTGCCCCGCTGCGCCAGCGCCCAGCCGGTGCCAACCAGCAGCGGCAGCGTGTACAGCGGGTCGATGATGAACACGCTGCCGACACCGAACGGATGGTCGGACCACGGCAGCGCGAGCTGCGTGCCGTAGACGGTCATCGCGTCGAGCAGCGGGTGGGTGACCAGCGCGAGCCACATCGCCAGCCACCAGCGCTTCCAGTGCGCCCACTCGCCGGAGAGTCGGGCCGCCAGCAGCGCGAAGGGCAGCGAGAACAGCGTCAGCCAGAACGGCGAGTGCGTCTCGGCGCGGTGCAGCACCATGTTGCGGATCGGGTCGCCATGGTCGATCAGCACGTCCAGGTCGGGCAGCGTGCCGGCGACGGCACCCCACAGCGCCGCTTTCCACACCGGCGTGCGCCGCCCCAGCGTGGCCACGCCGACGGCGGCACCGAGCGCGATCTGCGAGAGTGAATCCATACGGCGCGCATTCTGCGGGGCCGGCAAAGACCGCGGCGCGTGCCGGATACTGCGGGCCTGTCTGCCCGAGCAGGAAGCCCGACGCGATGAACCGATCGATCTGCACCGTGATGCTGCTGGCCGGCCTCGCCGGCGGCCTGTCGACCGCGGCGCGCGCACAGACCAGCGCGGCCGACTGCACCGTGCTCAGCGAGGCCGCCGCCCGGCTGGCCTGCTACGACCGCCTGCATGGCCGCAGCGAGCCGGCTGCCGCACCGGCCGAGGCCAGCCGAGCGGCGGCTGCGCCCACACCCGCAACCCCGGCCTCTGCGCCCTCGGCGACGCCAACCGGCGCCGACCCCGACTCGCAGCTCGGCGCACGCTGGGACCTCGACGGCCAGCGCAGTGCGCTGTTCGCGCCACGCGCCTACAAACCGGTCTACCTGATGCCCGGCACCTGGACCGACCGCGTCAACCGCCGGCCCGGCTCGCCCGCGCCGGAGCACAGCGTCGACGACCCGCTGGTGCTCAAGGCCGTCGAGGCCAAGTACCAGCTCAGCCTGAAGGCCAAGTTCGCGCACTCGGTGTTCGGCGCGCCGCTGAGCCTGTGGGGTGGCTACACGCAGTCGTCGCGCTGGCAGCTCTACAACGGTGCCGACTCGCGCCCGTTCCGCGAGACCAATTACGAGCCCGAGGTGATGCTGGTCGCGCCGCTGGCGCTTGATCTGCCCGGCTGGAAGCTGCGCATGGCCTCGCTGTCGCTGAACCACCAGTCCAACGGCCGTGCGCTGCCGCTGTCGCGCAGCTGGAACCGCGTGATCGGCGGCCTGGCGCTCGAGCGCGACGACTGGGTGGCCGAGCTGCGCGGCTGGAACCGCATCAACGAGGCGCCCAAGGACGACGACAACCCCGACATCTCCGACTACATCGGCCGCATGGAGCTGCGCCTGGCGCGCTACTGGGGCGAGCATGCGCTGTCGCTGCAGCTGCGCCACTCGATGCGCAGCGGCACGCAGTCGCGCGGCTCGGCGCAGCTGGACTACGTGTTCCCGCTGGCCGGTGCGCTGCACGGCCAGCTGCAGCTGTTCAGCGGCTACGGCGAGAGCCTGATCGACTACAACCTGCGCCAGACCAAGGCCGGATTGGGCGTGACGATCGCCGGCTGGCGCTGAGCGCGCCGGCCGGCCCGCGCCGGGCTAGAACTCGACGCGGAACTCGCCGATCACGCCGTGCGAGGTCTCGCCGCGGCGCAGCCCGATCGCAACCGCCGGGCTGCCGTCGGAGGTCGTCTTGACCACGCGGGTGCCGCCGCTGTGAACGATCTCGCGCACGACGACCTGGCGTGTGCCAGCAGTAGGTGTCGGTCAACAGGGCTCCACGGCATGGCCGCGCTGCGCGGGCCCGCGTGATCGCGGCGCCTCACCAGCGCGCCTGAAGCTCCAGATGAAGGCGTCCGCCTGGCCCCACGGACGGGATCAGCGACACCTTCGCCTCCTCGGCCGGCGTCACCAGCCACCAGCTCGACAGCCCGGCCAGTGCCGCGCTGCCGGCCACGTCGCCCCAGCGATGCCGGTTGGCGTTGACGCGCGTCCAGCCGACATAGCCCGCCGCGGCGTACCAGGGCCAGGCGCTGTCCAGCCCGTGACGGCGGTGCATGTAGGTGGCGGCGGCGAAGGCCTTGGCGGCATGGCCGGACGGAAAGGACTCGATGCCGCCGTCCGGCCGGCGGACGTTGAGGCCCTTCTTCAGCGCCTGGGTGGCCAGCAGCGTGACGGTGAACGAGCCGCCCAGCTGCCACAGGCCGTCACGGTCACCGCGCCACAGCTCGACGGCAGCGGCACCGACCGGCAGGGCGTTCTCGAGGACGTCGCCGGCGCGGGTGTGGTCGAGGGCGAGGGCGGGCGCCGAGATCGCCATCGCCAGCAGAGCAAGGCGAACACTCCTCCACGCCCTCGCAGAGCTCGGGCGGTTCGGCAGGCGCGGATCAGAGCGCAGGCACTGATCCACGTCCGGCCTCACCCACACTGCCCCACGTAGCCGCAGGCGGTGCAGAAGTCGCAGCCGTCCTTGTGGATCACCGTCGGGTTGCCGCATTCGGGGCAGACCGAACCGGCCTGCAGTGCCGGCGTGGTCGCGCTGCCGCCGCCCTTGGGCGACTCGAGCACGCCCATGTCGCGCAGCGGGAAGCCCTGCTCGTCGAGCACGCCCAGCATCGCGTAGCGGTGGATGATCAGCCGCGCCAGGTAGGCCACCGTCGACGGCCAGGTCTGCTGGCGGCGCTCGCCGTGCGGCAGGCCCGGCACGAAGGCCATGAAGTGGCCCAGCGGCTCGGCGTAGTTGAGCAGCTTGCGCAGCTTCATGCCGATCCAGGCCGGATCGATGACGCGCATGTCCAGCGACAGCAGCCGCGCCAGGCCGTCGAGCGCCCGCGGGTAGTTGCCGCTGAAGCCGACCGCGCAGGGCCGCGTCACGGTGCCGCCGTCGGGGCCGGGCAGGGTCACTTCCTTGAGCGTCAGCGTGAAGTGTTCGCCGGTGGCCGGGTTGTCGATGTCCACTGCCCAGGCCAGCGTGCCCGAGGGGCCGGTGTGCGGCTCGTCGCGGCTGAACATCGCGTCGATCACCGGCGTGGCGGCCTTCTGGCCGAGCCGCGGCAGCGCCTTCAGCTGCTCGCAGCGCCAGCGCACCACCGCGGCGGTGGCGGCCACGACACCCGGGAACAGGCGCTTCTCGCCGTGCGGCGGGAAAGGCATCTCGAACGAGCGTTCCTCGGCCACGGTGGTCAGCGCGTCGAGCTTGAGCTGCAGCCAGGCCGGGTCGTTGGCACGCAGGTCCATCGACAAGGTCTTGGCCAGCGCACCCAGGCCGCGCGGCTGCTCGGCACCGTTCACCCAGACTTCGAACGGTTGCGGCGAGCCGCCGCCCTCCGGCGCGAGTTCACCCACGAACAGCGCGAAGCTGCCGAACGGGTGGTTGATCATGAAGGTCCAGGCCGGGTTGCCGCCGGGCAGCTCGGGCCGCCCCGGCCAGCGCAGCGACGACAGCACCGGCGCAGGCAGTCGGTCGAGCGCGAGGCGGCGGTTCTTGTCCTCGATCTGCAGCGGTGCGGCGGCCGTGGGCGTCACGCTCAGCACCGAGCCGAGCACCGCGTTCGGGCGGTAGGTGGCCAGGCCCTTCAGCCCCGATTGCCAGGCTTCCAGGTAGAGGTGCTGGAAGTCCTCGTACGGGTAGTCGGCCGGCACGTTGACGGTCTTGCTGATCGCCGTGTCGATGCAGGGCGCGACGGCGGCGACCATCGCTTCGTGCGCCTTCGCGCTCATCTCCAGCGCGGTGACGAAGGCGTTCGTCAGCGGCGCGCGCTCGCCCTTCAGGTGTCGGTACAGGCGCCAGGCATGGTCCTCGACGGCGTACTCCTTGAAGCCGCCGTCGGGCATGCGCTTCTTGCGCGTGTAGGTCCAGCTGAACGCCGGTTCGATGCCGTTGCTCGCGTTGTCGGCAAAGGCCAGGCTGATGGTGCCGGTCGGCGCGATCGACAGCAGGTGCGAGTTGCGCAGGCCTTGGGCGCGGATGCGGTCCTTCAGCGGCTGCGGCAGGCGCGAGGCGAAGGTGCTGCCGCTCAGGTACAGGTCGGCATTGAACAGCGGGAAGGCACCACGCTCGCGCGCCAGCTCGCTCGAGGCCTCGTAGGCCGCGTCGCGCATCGCCTCGCTGATGCGACGCGCCATTGCGCGTGCTTCCTGGGTGTCGTAACGCAGGTTCAGCATCACCAGTGCGTCGCCCAGGCCGGTGAAGCCCAGGCCGATGCGGCGCTTGTTGCGCGCTTCCTGCTGCTGCTGCGGCAACGGCCAGACGGTGACGTCGAGCACGTTGTCGAGCATGCGCGTGGCCACCTTGGCGACCTTGGCGAACGCGGCCTCGTCGAACGAGGAGTTCGGCTCGAAGGGGTCGCGCACGAAGCGCGTCAGGTCGATCGAGCCGAGGCAGCAGCAGCCGTAGGGCGGCAGCGGTTGTTCGGCGCAAGGGTTGGTGCTGGCGATGGTCTCGCAGTACGACAGGTTGTTGTCGCGGTTGATGTGGTCGAGGAACAGCACGCCGGGTTCGGCGTGGTCGTAGGTCGACCGCATGATCTGTTCCCACAGGTCGCGCGCGCGCAGCTTGCGGTAGACCCAGGTGACGTGCCCGCCGTGGCCGGCCGCTTCGGGCTTCTGGTACGCGCCGGCCGCCTTCTGCGCGGTGCCGGGCTCGGCGCGGTGCACCAGCTCGAAGTCGGCGTCGGCCTGCACCGCATCCATGAAGGCGTCGGTCACGCCAACCGAGATGTTGAAGTTCTTCAGGTCGCCGCCGTCCTTGGCGTGGATGAACTCCTCGATGTCCGGGTGGTCGCAGCGCAGCACGCCCATCTGCGCACCGCGGCGCGCGCCGGCACTCTCCACCGTCTCGCAGCTGCGGTCGAACACGCGCATGTAGCTCACCGGGCCGGAGGCGCTGCTCTGCGTGCTGCCCACCCAGGCGCCACGCGGGCGGATGCGCGAGAAGTCGTAGCCCACGCCGCCGCCGCGGCGCATGGTCTCGGCGGCTTCGGTCAGCGCGGTGTAGATGCCGGGGTGGCCCTCGTCGTCCTGCGCGATCGAGTCGCCCACCGGCTGCACGAAGCAGTTGATCAGCGTGGCCGACAGGTCGGTGCCGGCGGCCGACTGGATGCGCCCGGCCGGCACGAAGCCAGCGTCGAGCGCCGCAGCGAAACGCTCTTCCCACTGCTTGCGCTGCTCGGGAGGCTCGGCCTGCGCCAGCGCACGCGCCACGCGGGCATGCACGGCGGCGATCGAGCGTTCGTCGCCCTTGGCGTACTTCTCGATCAGCACCTCTTCGCTGATCGGCTGGGCCGGCAGGTTGAGCGGCGTGTGGGCCGGCTCGGCTGTCTTGCGGGTCTCTTGCATGGGCTGTGTCTCCGGGTGCGAGGGCGCACGGTAGCGGCAGGGGTTCCGCGTGCGTTTGACCTGGATGAAAAGACAGGGTGCATGGTGCCCGATGCACCGCACATTGACCCTCGGCAAACCCCCACTGGCGAGATGCACATCCGGTGAAACCCGCGTTTAGTTGCCATGCCAACTAGTTGACTTACCAACCTTTTAGATCGACGATTGCCGCAGATCAACACGCGCCCGGCCCTTTCTGCGGCGCACCCACCCGGAGACACGCCATGACCCTGTGCACCCGCCGCCTTGCGGTCGCTTCGAGCGCCGCCCTCATCGCCTCGTTCGCTGCCTTCGGCGCCGCCGCGCAGACGGTCAAGGTCGGCATCGTCGGCCCGTTCTCGGGCCCCTTCGCCCACTACGGCACGCTGTTCAAGAACGGCGCCGAGGCCTACATCGCCTCCCAGGGCGGGAAACTCGCCGGCAAGGAGGTCGAGCTGATCTACCGCGACACCGGCGGCCCCAACCCCGGCCAGACCAAGACGCTGGTGCAGGAGCTGATCGTCAAGGACAAGGTCGACTATCTCGGCGGCTTCGTCTTCACGCCGAACGCCTTCGCGGTCGCGCCGCTGATCCAGCAGAGCCAGACGCCGACGGTGATCTTCAACGCCGCCACCTCGGCCATCACCGACAAGAGCGAGTTCTTCATCCGCACCAGCTACACGCTGTGGCAGGTGACGGTGCCGCTGGCGCAGTGGGCGGCCAAGAACAACATCAAGAAGGTGGTGACCGCGGTGACCGACTACGGCCCCGGCATCGACGCCGAGACGGCCTGGAAGAGCGAGTTCACCAAGCAGGGCGGCACCGTGGTCGAGAGCATCCGCATGCCGATCGCCACCACCGATTTCGCGCCCTTCGTGCAGCGCATCAAGGCCAGCGGCGCGCAGGCCGTCTACACCTTCCTGCCCGGCGGCCCGCCGAACCTCGGCTTCGTCAAGGCCTACAACGAGAACGGCCTGGCCAAGGCCGGCATCCAGTTCCTCGGCACCGCCGAGACCGACGAGTTCGACCTGCAGAAGTTCGGCGACTCGGCGCTGGGCCTGACCACCGCCTTCCACTACTCGGCAGCGCATGACTCGCCAGCCAACAAGGCCTTCGTCGCGGCGCTGAAGAAGAAGGACCCGAACGCGATCGCCAACTACGCGTCGGTTGGCGCCTGGGACGGCATGTTCGTGATCCACAAGATGATCGAGGCCACCGGCGGCCAGAAGGACGGCCTGAAGGCGATTGCCGCGGCGCGCTCGCTGCAATGGGAGAGCCCGCGCGGCCCGGTGCGCATCGACCCGAAGACGCGCCACATCGTGCAGAACGTGTACCTGCGCAAGGTCGAGAAGGCCGGCGCGCTGATGGTGAACAAGGAAGTGCAGAGCTTCGGCCCGCAGGTCGACTACGGCCTCGACAAGTAAGCCGGCGATCGAGACGAGAACCGGGACGCTGCGATGCAACTGCTGGCCAATGTGCTGATCGACGGCTTGGCCTACGGCATGGTGCTGTTCATCATCGCCGTGGGCCTGTCGGTCACGCTCGGGCTGATGCGCTTCGTGAACCTGGCGCATGGCGCCTTCGCGATGATCGGCGGCTACGCGGCAGCCCTGCTCACCCGCGAGGCGCAGTGGAGCTTCTGGATCGCGGTGCCGGTGGCGCTGCTGCTCGTCGCCGCGCTCGGCGCGCTGCTCGAGGCGCTGGTGCTGCGCCACCTCTACCGGCGCAGCGAGCTCGAGCAGGTGCTGTTCACCATCGGGTTGAGCTTCTTCCTGATCGCCTTGACCAATGCGCTGGCCGGCCCGCAGGTGCAGCTGATCGTGCTGCCGCCGCTGATCGCGCAGTCGGTCGATCTGGGCTTTCGCACGCTGCCGGCGCAGCGGTTGCTGGTCATCGGCACCGGCCTGCTCGTCGCCGCGGCCGCCGCCTGGACGGTGACGCGCACGCGCTTCGGCGTCTGGCTGCGTGCCGCCGTCGACCACCCGGACACCGCGGCGACGCTGGGCATTCCGATCCGCACCGTGCAGTGCGCCAGCTTCGCGGCCGGCGCGGCGCTGGCGGGCCTGGGCGGCGTGCTCGGCGCCGAGCTGATGCCGCTGGAGCCCTACTACGCGCTGAAGTACCTGGTGCTGGTGCTGGTGGTCGTCGCGGTCGGCGGCATGGGCAGCCTGCCGGGCTCGCTGCTGGCCGCGGTGGCGCTGGGCATCGTCGAAACAGCGAGCAAGTACCTCGCCTCCGACTGGGGCAGCCTGTTCTTCTTCCTCGCCATGGCCGTGCTGCTGGCCTGGCGGCCGAATGGATTGCTGAAGCGATGAGCGCAGATTCACAGGCAGCGCGCGTGGCGCCGCCCTGGCGCGAGCCGCTGATCGTGCTCGCTCTCGGCCTCGCCGCCTGGTGGGCGTTGCCCGAGCAGCTCGGCCTGCTGACGCGCATCGCCATCACCGCGCTGTTCGTGCTGTCGCTCGATCTCGTCGTCGGCGTGGCCGGTCTGGCCACGCTGGGACACGCCGCGCTGTTCGGCGCCGGCGCCTACGCGGCCGGCATCTTCGCGCTGCACACGCACCCGGACCCGCTGCTCGGCCTGGCCGTCGGCATCGGCGCCGGCGCCTTGCTCGCGCTGGCCTCCGGCGCCTTCCTGCTGCGCTACCACGGCTTCACGTTCCTGATGCTCACCGTGGCCGTGGCGCAGATCGCCGCCAGCCTCGCCCAGAAGGCGCGCGACTGGACCGGCGGCGACGACGGCCTGACCGGCTTCAGCATGGGCCCGCTGCTCGGCCGCTTCGCCTTCGACCTCGAGGGCCGGACGGCCGCGCTGTATGCACTCGTGGTGCTGGCGCTGGGCCTGTACGTCGCGCGTCGCGTGGTCGACTCGCCTTTCGGCCTGGCGGTGCGCGGCATCCACGAGAACCGCGCACGCATGGCAGCGCTGGGCACGCCGGTGATCCCGCGCCTGCTGGCGATGTACACGCTGGCCGGTGCGCTGGCCGGCGCGGCCGGGGCACTGTCGGCACAGACCAACGCGATCGTCGGGCTGGACAGCCTGTCCTTCGCCGTCTCGGCCGAGGCACTGGTGATGCTGATCCTCGGCGGCGCCGGGCGGCTGCGCGGCGCGCTGATCGGCGCCGTCGTCTTCACGCTGCTGCACCACACCGCGGCATCGATCAACCCGTACCACTGGCTGTTCGTCATCGGCGCCGCGCTGATGGCGGTGGTGCTGGTGCCGCCGCAGAAGGCCTGGGGCTGGCTGCGTGCGCGGCTGGGGGCACGCGCATGAGCACGCTGTTGCTGGAGACGCGCGAACTGGACAAACGCTACGGCGGCCTGCACGTCACGCGCCAGGTCTCGCTGCAACTGCACGCCGGTGACCGCCTCGCGCTGATCGGCCCCAACGGCGCCGGCAAGACCACACTCGTCAACCAGCTCAGCGGCACGGTGGCGCCGAGCTCGGGCAGCGTCTGGCTGAACGGCGAGGACGTGACGCGCCGTTCGCAGGCGCAGCGGGTGCGCGCCGGCCTGGCCCGCACCTTCCAGATCACCACGCTGGCGCCGCACCTGCCGGTGCAGCGGCAGGTCGAGCTGGCGCTGTTCGAGCGCGAGGGGCTGACCGGGCGCTTCTGGCGATCGATCGACGGCTACCCGGCGCTGGCGGCCGAAGCGCAGGCGCTGCTGCGCGATCTCGGCCTCGGCGAACACGCTGGCTGGCCGACCGAGCGACTGGCCTACGGCGAACAGCGGCTCGTCGAAATGGCGCTGGCCCTCGCGCTGCGCCCCAAGGTGCTGCTGCTCGACGAACCGATGGCCGGCGTGCCGCAAGGCGAAGGCACCCGCCTGCTCGCCGCGCTCGACGCGCTGCCGAAGGAGCTGGCCGTGCTGATCATCGAACACGACATGGACCTCGTGTTCCGCTTCGCCATGCGCATCGTCGTGCTCGCCGAAGGCGCGGTGATCGCCGACGGCACTCCCGAGGCGATCCGCAGCGACCCACGCGTGCGCAGCGCCTACCTGGGGCAATGAGATGGCCGCCGCCCTGCTCGAACTCCACGACGTGGTCGCCGGCTACGGCCCGATCACCGTGCTCAACGGCCTGAGCCTCACGGTCGCGCCGCAGGAGAAGCTGGCGCTGATCGGCCGCAACGGTGTCGGCAAGACGACCACGCTGTCGGCGATCATGGGCCTGGCCCAACTGACACGCGGCCGCATCGTCTTCGACGGCGTTGACCTGGCCGGCCTCGCACCCCACCAGCGCGCCGCCCGCGGCCTCGGCCTGGTGCCGCAGACGCGCGACATCTTCCCTTCGCTCACCGTCGAGGAGAACCTGATCGCCGGCCTGAAGCGGCGGCCGAAGAGTGCGCTCGACGAGGCCTACGCGCTCTTCCCGCGCCTGGCCGAGCGCCGCCGCAACGGCGGCCACCAGCTCAGCGGCGGCGAGCAGCAGATGCTGTCGGTGGCCCGTGCGCTGCTCGGCCAACCGCGGCTGCTGCTGCTCGACGAACCCCTCGAAGGGCTGGCGCCGCTGATCCGCCAGGAACTGCTCGCCGCCTTCACGCGCATGAGCCGCGACAGCGGCATCACGGTGGTGATCGTCGAGCAGCAGGTCCAGGAAGCGCTGGGCTACGCCGACCGCGCGCTCGTGCTCGAACGCGGCGCCGTGGTCCACGAGGCCCGTGCCGACCAGCTCCGTGAAGACACCGCCACGCTCGAACGCCTGGTCGGCATGGCCGCGCATTGACGCGCGCAACGAAAGGACAAACGATGAACGAGACCGCGAACCTCCCCGAGCTGGACATCGACCCGTACTCGGCCGAGAACCTGATCGACCCCTACCCGATGCACCAGCGCATGCGCGAGGCCGGGCCGGTGGTGAAGTTGACGCCCTACCCCAGCCTGGTGGCCTGCGCGCGCCACGAGCAGGTGCACGCGGTGTTCAACGACCACGCCACCTTCATCTCCGGCGCCGGCGTCGGCCTGTCGAACTTCAACCTCGAGACGCCGTTCCGCCCCAAGAGCCTGATCCTCGAGGCCGACCCGCCGCTGCACACGCAGACGCGCGCCGTGCTCTCGCGCATCCTCAGCCCGAAGGCGGTGATGCAGATCCGCGCGACCTTCACCGCGGTGGCCGAGCAGATGGTCGAGCGTTGCGTCGAGAAGTCGAGAAGCGAGGGCGCCATCTGCGGCATCCACGACCTCGCGCAGATCTACCCGCTGAAGGTCTTCCCCGATGCGGTGGGCGTGGAAGACGAGGGCCGCGAGAACCTGCTGGTCTACGGCGACCTGATCTTCAACTCGATGGGCCCGCGCAACGCGCTGCTGGCCAAGGCGGCCGAGCGCATGGGGCCGGTGACAGCGTGGATCATGGAACATTGCCAGCGCGAGCATCTGCGCCCCGGCGGCTTCGGCGACCAGATCTACCAGGCCGCGGACGCCGGCGAGATCAGCCACGAGCAGGCACCGCTGCTGGTGCGCTCCTTCCTCTCTGCCGGGGTGGACACCACCATCAACGGCCTGGGCAACGCGCTGTTCGCGCTGGCCCACCACCCCGAGCAGTACGCGAAGCTGCATGCCGACGCCTCACTGGCCCGGCCCGCGTTCGAGGAGGCGCTGCGCTGGGAGTCGACCGCGCAGACCTTCTACCGCACGGCAGTGCGCGACTGCGAGATCTCCGGCATGCCGGTGGCCGAGAACACCAAGGTGCTGTGCATGCTCGCCGCCGCCAACCGCGACCCGCGCAAGTGGCCGGAGCCGGACCGCTACGATATCGAGCGGCGCCCGAGCGGCCACGTGGCCTTCGGCGCCGGCATCCACGGCTGCGTGGGACAGGCCGTGGCGCGGCTCGAGGGCGAGGTGGTGCTGACGGCGATCGCGAAGCGGATCAAGCGCATCGAGATCGCCGGGCCGCACACGCGCCGCCTGAACAACACGCTGCGCGCCCTCGACACCCTGCCACTGAACTTCATCGCTGCCTGATTGCTGCAAAGCTCACGACCATGCCCGACATCACCTTCATCCTGGCCGACGGCAGCGAGCGCGGCCTCGAGGCGCCCGAGGGCGTCAGCGTCATGGCTGCGGCCACCGGTGCCGGTGTGCCCGGCATCGTCGCCGAGTGCGGCGGCTCGGCGATGTGCGCCACCTGCCATGTCTACGTCGACGAAGCCTGGGCCGACAAGCTGCCGGCGCCGCTGGCCAACGAACTCGAGATGCTCGAATGCACTGCCGCCGAGCGCGGCCCGACCAGCCGCCTCTCGTGCCAGATCAAGCTGACGGCCGCACTGCAGGGCCTGGTGGTGCGCATCCCGGAGCGGCAGCAGTAGGCATGGCCACCTCGCGGCGCCAGACCACCCCCGAGATCGGCTCCGAGGTCGTCGACCTGGAGCGCTACGTGCCGGCCTTCCTGACCTGGATCGCCAACAAGCTGTCGCGCGGCGCCTCGCAGCATTACCTCGCCGTCTTCGACGTCGGCATCGAGACCTGGCGCTGCCTGGTGCTGCTGGCCATCCACGGCTCGATCTCCGCGCAGCAGGTCTCGCGCGTGATCGGCATGGACAAGGCCTCGGTCAGCCGCTGCTTCAAGGGCATGCAGGCGCGCGGCCTGGTGACGATCGGCCTCGATGCCGACGACGGCCGCTTGCGCATCGCCACGCTGACGAAGAAGGGCCGCGAGCTGCACGACCGCATCCTCGGCGTGGCGCTGGAGCGCGAGCGCGCCTTCCTCTCAGTGCTGAAGCCGGCCGAGGTCGAGACGCTGATCGGCCTGCTGCAACGGCTGCACGAGAACCTGCCGGAAGTCGAAGTGGCCACCGCGCGCTACGTCGCGCAGCGCTTCCCGAAGGCGTCGATGAAACGTCGTGCGCGCAGCGCGGGCGACGAGGAGAACAACGATGAGTGAGAACAGCGCCCCGATCGTGATCGTCGGCGGCGGCCATGCCGGCGTGCAGCTGTGCAACGCACTGGCCACGGCCGGGCTGGGTGCGCGCACCCATCTGGTCTGCGCGGAAGCCGAGCTGCCCTATCAGCGGCCGCCGCTGTCCAAGGCCTTCCTGAAGAGCCCGGACGAGGCGCTGCAGTGGCATCGCGGCGAGGCCTGGTTCGCCGAAGCGGGCATCACGCTGCACCTCAGTGACGCCGCCGTGGCCGTCGATCGTGCGGCGAAGACCGTCACGCTGCGCTCCGGCACGCTGCTGCCCTATGGCTGGCTTGTGCTCGCCACCGGCGCATCGGCGCGCACGCTGCCCGCGCTGCCGCCGACGCTCGCCAACGTGGCCGTGCTGCGCAGTGCGGCCGATGCCCAGCGCCTGCGCGGCCTGCTCGACGCCGCGCAGCGCATCACCGTGCTCGGCGGCGGCTTCATCGGCCTGGAGATCGCCGCCACCGCCGCGCTGCTCGGCAAGCAGGTCACGGTGCTGGAAGCGGCGCCGCGGCTGCTGCAGCGCTCAGTCTCGCCGGAGCTTGCCGAACACGTGCTGGCCACGCACCGCGCCGCCGGCATCGACGTGCGCGTCGGCGTCGCAGTCAGCGACTTCGTGGTCGAGGGCGACCGCCTCGCCGCGCTGTCGGTGGACGGCCGGCGCGAGCCAATCGAACTGCTGGTGATGGGCATCGGCGCCGCCCCCGAGACCGCACTGGCGCGCTCGGCCGGGCTGGACATCGATCCGGCCTCGGGCGGCGTCGCCGTCGATGCGTCGCTGCGCACGTCCGACCCTGCCATCCTCGCGATCGGCGACTGCGCCAGCTTCCCCGAGCACGGCGGCACGCGCCGGCTGCGGCTGGAATCGGTGCAGAACGCCAACGACCAGGCGCGCACCGCGCTGGCGACGATCAACGGCGCGCCCGAGCCCTACCGCGCGCTGCCCTGGTTCTGGTCGGAACAGGGCGCGATGCGCCTGCAGATGGCCGGCCTGATGCCGGCGGACGGCGTGCGCCACCGCCGGCCCGGCGCCACGCCGGCAAGCTTCTCGCTGCTGCACTACGTCGGCGAGCGGCTCGTGTGTGTCGAGAGCGTCAACGCGCCGATGGACCACATCGCGGCGCGCAAGCTGCTCGAGAGCGGCAAGAGCCCGGCGCCGGCGCTGGCCTGCGACCCGGCGGTGCCGCTGAAGACGCACGGGTAGGTCCCCGGGTCGGCACCGGCTCGGCGCGTGCATGATCGCTCTCGCGAATGCGCTGACGATCACGAGAATAAATTGACGCACCCGACCGATGCCGGCCCGGCCATGGCCGCCGGCGAACGCCCGCCCCTGCACACGCGCACCCGGCAGCTGCGCGAATCGCTGGCCCGCACCGAAGAAACCCTGGCCAGCGACCCGCCGACAGCGCTGCTGCTGGCCGAGCAGTGCGAGGACCTGGCGCGCGAGATGGGCGCCAACGGCGAACTGGCACTGGCGCTGATGTACCGCTCCAAGGTGTACTTCATCGACCAGGCCATCGACGAGGCGCTGCAGCTCATGCAGCGCGCCGCCGCGCTGGCCGAGAGCGATGGCCACCCCGCCGTGCGCGCCAAGGTGCTGACGGCGCTGGGCGCGCAGTGGGCCAGCCTGGGCCTGGGCGAGCAGGCGCTGCCCCACCTCGAGGCCGCCGCGGAAGACCTGTCCGGCGCGGCCGACCCGGCCGGCGTGGCGCTGCTGCAGTCGCTGGTCGGGGGCGTGCTCGCCCAGTCCGGTCAGGCCGAACGCGGCCGCGTCCAGCTGGAGCAGTCGCTCACTGCGTTCACGCAACTGCAGATGGCCTCGCGGGCGCGCGAGGCGCGGCACAACCTGGCCTGCCTGGCCAACCTGCAGGGCCGCCACGAGACCGCGCTCGGCCTGTCGGACGTGTCCAGCCAGGAGGCCCGCAAGGCACACGACTGGATGTACCCGCACATCGAGGCGACGGCGGTCGACGCGCTGGCTGGGCTCGGGCGGTACGCCGATGCGGTGCAGCGTGCGCGCGCGGCCCTGGCGGTCACGGCACCCGGCAACCGCGGCGCCTACGACCTGCTGCTCGCGCTGGGCCGCGCCGAGTTGAAGGCCGGGCGCGTGGACGAGGCCGGCGAAGCGCTCGAGCAGGCGCAGGCCATGGCCCGCCAGGGCGGCCAGCCCGGCGACCCGCTGCTGCTGGACGCGCTGGCCGACTGGCACGCGCAGCGTGGCGAGGCCGAGGAGGCGGACCGCATGCGACGGGCCGGCATCGCCGCCGCGCACGGCGGTGACACCCAGCTCACCTGGCGCCTGAAGGCGCTGCAGGCCAGTGTCGAGCTGCAGACGGTGCGGCTGCGCTACGGTCGCATCGCGGCCGAGCGGGCGCGGCTGTCGGCTCAGCTCGAACACAGCCGACGGCTGCTTGCCGCCGAGACGAGCGCCCACGCCCCGGCGCTGCGCGACGACACGCCGATGTCAGCGCACCCCGGCTTCGACGACGACTTCGACGGCGAGTCCGCCGGCTACGGGCTGCGCTACCAGCCGATCGTCGACCTCGACTCCGGCCGCGTGCTGGCGGTGGAGGCGCTGCTGCGCCTGACCACCAAACCCGGCGGGCGCGCAGCACCGCTGGAGTTCATCCGCCGGCTGGAAGCCGGCGGCGAGATCGGCACGGTGGGGCACTGGGTGCGCCGCCGGGCCTGCCGCGACATGCACATGCTGCAGGGCTGCGCGATGCACCCGCTGCGCCTGGTCGTGAACGTCTCGCGGGTGGAGCTGCAGCGCCCCGGATTCGCCGACGACCTGCTGCGCCTGCTGGTGCAGGCCGGCCTGGCGCCGGCCCGCGTGGAGCTCGACATCGACGGCCTCGACGAGCCCGAGCAGCTCACGCCGGTGATGGGCACGCTGCAGGCCCTGCGCGACGCCAGCGTCGGCCTGACACTGGACAACTTCGGCGCCGGCCGCGTACCCTGGTCGGTGCTGGCCGAACTGCCGCTGACGCGACTGAAGATCGACCGCCGCATCGTCGCCGGCGTGGGCCACAGCGCACGGCACGACACCCTGCTCGCCTCGATGCTGCAGACCGCGGCGAACCTCGGGCTGGCCGTCGGTGTCGTCGGCATCGAGACGGCGGCGCAGCGCGAGGCGCTGCAGCAGCTGGGTTGCCGCGAAGGCCAGGGTTTCCTGTTCGCCACGCCGCTGACGCTGATCGCGGCGCGCCAGCTGCCCGCGGTGCTGCCGGCCGTGGCGAGCTAGGGCCTGTTCACGCGCCGGGAAGCCGCCGGCTCAGGCCGGAGCCACCTCGGCGCGCGTCAGCAGCCGCTCCATCAGCTCGCGCACGCTCCTGATCTGCTCGCCGAAGGGCAGTGCGCCGACGCCGCGGAAGAACAAGCCCTTCTTCGTGTCGCCGCGCAGCGCGGCGGCCAGCTGGTTGTCGATGCAGAACTGGCCCCAGCCCTTGAGGCCGTCGCGCAGGCCGCATTGCGCCAGGCAGTCGAAGGCCTTGGTGCAGCGCGTCTTGGCGTGGCTGACGGCCTGCAGCCTGTCCTCGATCTTCAGGTAGGCGCGCAGCCAGGTCGTGGCCACCGCGCGCGCCGGCAGGCCGGCGACGCTGGTGAACTCGACCATGTCCGCATCGGTCGCGCCGGCGAGGATGCGCTTGAACTCCGCGCTCGCGTCGCCCTCTTCGGTCACGGCGAAGGGCGTGCCCAGCTGCACCGCGGCCGCGCCGAGCGACTGCAGCCGTGCGATGTCCTCGAACGTGCGGATGCCGCCGGCGGCGATCAGCGGGATCTCCTTGTCGATGCCGGCACTGCGCAGGAACTCGCGCGAGGCCGGGATGACGTTCTCGAAGTCGAAGCGCGGGTCGTTCAGGTCGGCGATCTTCGCCGCGCCGAGGTGGCCGCCGGCCAGCCGCGGATGTTCGATGACGATCGCGTCGGGCAGGCGCTTCTTGCGCTCCCATTTCTTGACGATCAGCTGCACGCCGCGTGCGTCCGACAGGATGGGCACCAGCAGCGCCTGCGGATGCTCGGCGGCGAGGTCGGGCAGGTCCAGCGGCAGACCGGCGCCGACCACCACGGCGTCGATGCCAGCCTCCAGCGCGCGCTTCACCGACGCCGCGTACTCGGCGACCGCGCGCATCACGTTGATTGCCAGCAGGCCGCGGCCCTGCGCCAGCCGGCGCGCGGCGACGATCTCGCGCTCGATGGCCTCCAGGTTGGCGGCGTCGATCTGCGCCTTGGTGTCGGCATCCATGCCCTGGCGCGAGGCCAGGCCCTGGGTGCGTGCCATCAGGTCGGGATGGTGGCGGCGCAGGTCCACCGACGAGATCGTGCCGACACCGCCGAGCGCGGCCACGCTGCCGGCCAGCTGATGCGCGGACACGCCCACGCCCATGCCGCCCTGCACGATGGGCAGCAGTGCCCGCCCCCCGAGCCGCAGCGGCGCCAGGCCGCTCTCCTCGAAGAGCGGCCGCAGGCGCGGGTCGATGGCATCGGCGTCGGTTCTGAGCAGCATGGACAGTCCTCCAGGAGGCGACTGTCGTGTGCTGCCGTCGCGGTGGCGTTGACCGGGGTCAAGCCTCGCTCAATCGCTGGTCACGGCGGCGTGACCAGCGACAGCAGCTGCCACAGCGCGAAGCCGGCCAGCACCGCGGCGCTGACGAGGTTGACGCGGCGCCGCCAGCCGGCGTCGAAGCGCTCGCGCAGCCGCCCGACGATGCTGCTCAGCGCCAGCCACCACAGCGCCGAGCCGAGCAGCACGCCCAGCACCATCAGCGCCGGCGAGCCACTCGCCGCACGCCCGGCCATGGCGCCGAAGATCGCGATGAAGGACAGGATGGTCGCCGGGTTCGACAGCGTCAGCGCGAAGGTGCCGGCGAAGTACTGCAGCGCACCGCGCGCCGGCGCGGCGCGGGCCGCCTGCCCGGCCACCGGCGTGCGCAGCAGGCCCCAGGCCATCCACAGCAGGAAGCCCCCGCCGAACAGCGCCAGCGGAATGCGTGCCGCCACCAGCGCGTCGACCAGCCAGCGCACCCCGTAGGCGCCGACCGCGCCGTACACCGCATCCGCCGCCGCTGCGCCCAGCCCGGTGGCCAGGCCGGCGCGCGGCCCCTGCTCCAGGCTGCGCTGGATGGTCAACAGCCCGATCGGGCCGACCGGTGCGGCGATCGACAGGCCGATCAGCAGGGAGGCGAGAAACAGCTCGACGGAGGACATGGCCGCCCACTCTAGAGGAAGCGGCCGGGACGCCTCGAAGCTTGCTGCAGATCAACATGCCCCCGGCGGTATGTTCAAGAATGACTTGGCAGGGCACGCGGTTGTGCCGATGCGAACCACCAGAAGGAGATGGGTATGAACATGAAGAAAACGTCGTTGATCGTCGCCGTGCTGGCCGCTTTCGCCGTCCAGGGCGCCTACGCCGCGGACGACAAGAAGAAGGTGGCCAAGGCCGGTGAATGCGCCGAGTCGGCCGAGATGCCCAAGGCGTCGTCGGAGAAGACCCGTGCCGAGGTGAAGGCTGCCGGCAAAGGCACCAGCCGCGAGTGCGACGCCAGCCCTGCTCCGGCCGCGAAGTCGGAGAAGAGCCGCGCAGAGGTGAAGAAGGACGTCAAGGACGCCGTCAAGGCCGGCGAGATGTCCAAGAGCGACGCGATGGAGAAGCAGAAGAAGTAAGCCGCTTCATCGGCAACGAGGGCGGCAGGGCGACCTGCCGCCCTCGTCGTTTGTGCGGCGACACGACAATCGCCGCATGAACGTGTTCGGGATCGCCGGCCATTCCGGCATGGGCAAGACCACGCTGCTCGAGCGCCTGGTGCCGGCGCTGACGGCACGCGGGCTGGCGGTGTCCCTCGTCAAGCACAGCCACAAGGCGATCGAGATCGACCGCCCCGGCAAGGACTCGTACCGCCTGCGCGAGGCCGGCTGCCAGGAAGTGCTGCTGCTCGGTGATGGCCGCTGGGCGCTGATGCACGAGTTGCGCGGTGCCGACGAGCCGCCGCTGCCCTACCTGCTCAGCCGCCTGCAGCACTGCGACCTTGTGCTGATCGAAGGCTTCAAGCAGGGCGACTTCCCGAAGCTCGAGATCTGGCGGCCGGCCGCCGGGCGCGACAGGCTCTGGCCGGGCTGGCCGGGCATCGTCGGCATCGCCAGTGACGTGCCGCGTCCACCGGAGGCCGACGCCGCGCTGCCCTGGCTGGACCTGCACGACACCGCCGCCCTCGCCGACTTCGTGCTCGCCCACGCGCAATCACGAGCAGGCTGAATTCGATGCGCTTTCAGGACCCGACGACATCGAGCGCTGCGCGCGGGCTTCAGCCCGTGCGGCCGCGCTCCGGCACGGCCACCAGGTGCATCAGCACCGGATGCTGCTTGGCCGCTTCGTCGCTGAGCGCGGCATAGCGGTCCCACAGCGCGTCGAGTTCGCCGCGCAGGGCGTCGCGCTCGCCCGCGGTGAGCCACAACCGGCCCCAGAAGTAGATGAAGTCGTCCGGCGGCGGCGTGCTGCCGCGCGGCTGCAGCGCAGTGCTCAGGCCGGCCGGCCCGCTGGCCTCGACGACCAGGTCCAGGTGTGGCGCCTGGCGGGCCAGCGAGGTGGCGAGTGCGTGGCGGGCCTGCGGATGCCAGCGCGCATCGACATCGTCGAACACCCCTTCATGGCTGGACAGCGGCGCGTCGGTGAGCCGCACGCGCAGCCGGTCGGCCACGCAGCGGTAGCGCGGCACCTTGCGGCGCGCGGCAGGGTCCGCACCCACGGCGCGGATCAGGCCGACGTCGAGCAGTCGGGCGATCCAGTAGCTCATCGCCGTCTTCTTCACGCCGAGCGCACGTGCGGCGTCGGCCAGCCCGGCACAGCGCCCGAGGAAGGGCTTGAGGTGCACGCGCTTGGCCGGATGCCACAGCACCTCGACGGCCGCCGGCGCGCTGACCAGCAGTTCGGGCAGCGCGGTCCAGTCGGTGCTTTCGGCGTTCTCGGAGGTCGCGGAGGCAGGGGCAGGCATGGCGAGCGGTCGTTCAGTTCGGGCCATGTTATTTGAACGACGACCTCCGTAGCCTGCGGCTGCATCGACCACTTCCCGCACGGCCACCATGACAGCGCTCCGCCCCCTGCACCGCCTTGCCCCCGCCCGCATCGACCGCCGGCGACTGCTGCTCGGCGGCCTGGGCCTGACCAGCTCGGTGCTGGCCGGCTGCGGTGGAGGCGGTGGTGGTGGCGAGTCACCCCCACCCGACCTGGGCGGTGGCGGCACGCCCGGCGCGCCGAGCGGCCGCATCGTCTACCGCAACAGCGGTGTCGGCGGCATCTGGGACATGCGCAGCGGCGCCGAGCTGCAGTTCGATCCCGGCATCGAGCCGTTCATCGACCCGGGCCTGTCGGTGTCCCGCGCCGGGCTGATCTGCGCGGCCCGCCAGGGCGAGTCCAACCGCAACTTCGGCCTGGCCTTCTTCGGCCTCGACGGCCGGCTGCAGGCGCTGTACAGCGTCGAGCGCGAGTTCTCGTTCCAGACCAGCGCGGCGGTGTTCAACGCCAGCTCGACCCGCATCGCCTTCAGCGTCGACGAACCGATCTCGGCGAGCAACGACGAACGTGCCGCACGCACGCTGATCTTCGCCTGGCCCAGCGGGGCGCCGCTGGCCGAGATCGACGGCTTCGAGGCGCCGGTGTGGGCCGGCCCGCACGACGAGCTGCTGGTCTGCGAGCCGGACGGCGGCCGCGTGCGGCTGTTCGACGCCGCCTTCGTCGACCAGGGCTGGGTGCCCGGGCTGACGGTGTCGACGCTGATCGGCGGCTGGGACGCCTCGCCCGACGGCCGCTACGTCCTCACCGAGGACAGCAACCTCGTCGTGGTGCACGACCGCAGCGACGGCAGCCGCTGGGTGGCGGCCGAGGACGGGACCAGCAACACCCACGCGCCGACGCTGTCGCCCGACGGCCGGTACCTGATGGTGCTGGCGCGCGACCTGCTCAACTACAAGCCGCACGTGATGCCCTTCGAGCGCGGGCTCAAGGTCACCGTCGAAAGCGAGCGCCATGCGGTCCAGGTGGGACTGGCCGACTGCGCGGGGCGCACCGGCTGGACGACCTGAGCGCGCGCGGAGCTAGGCCGGGTACAGCCCGCGCACGCGGCCGAACAGCCGCGTCAGGCCGAGCAGTGCGGAGATGGCCGGCATCGGTTCGCCGAGACGGGTGCCGATCTGATGCACCGCACCGACGATCGCATCGAGCTCGATCGCCCGGCCGGCCTCGACGTCCTGCAGCATCGAGGTCTTGAAGGCACCGAGCTTCGCGGTCACCGCATGGCGGTCTTCCGGCGTCTGCGCGATCGTGCAGCCGATGCGCGCGCCGATCGCTGCCGCCTCGTGCATGGCCGCCGAGCAGAAGCCGCGCACCAGCGGATCGTTCAGCATGCCGTCGATGGTCGCGCCGGTGATCGCGCTGACCGGGTTCATCGTCAGGTTGCCCCACAGCTTGTACCAGGCGTCGTAGCGCACGTTGTCGCTCAGCGTCGCGTCGAAGCCGGCGTGGGCGAGCAGTTCCACCACCTGCTGGGCACGCTCGCTGCGGCCGCCGCGCGGCTCGCCGATGATCAGGCCCTGGCCCATCTTGTGCTGCACCAGGCCGGGCTCCGGTGTCGAGGTGCTGGCGTGCACGACGCAGCCGAGCACGCGCTCGAACGCAATCGCCGCGGCGATCTCGCCGCCGGGGTCGACGCTGGACAGGCTCACGCCCTCGAAGCCCGGCACGCCCTGGCAGAACCACCAGGGCACGCCGTTCATCGCCGGCAGCACGATCGTCTGCGGCCCGAGCAGCGGTGCGATGCCGCGCGCCACCGCCGTCAGCGCCGGCCCCTTGACGGCGACGACCACCAGGTCCTGCGCGCCGAGTTCGGCCGCGCTGTCGCTGGCGCGTGCCGGTGCCGTCACCAGGCCCGACGCGGTGTTCAGGCGCCAGCCGTGCTCGCGCAGCGCGGCGAGCGTGGCGCCGCGGGCCAGCGCGCTGACCTCGGCGCGCCCGGCCGCCGCGAGCCGGGTGCCGATGAAGCCGCCGATGGCCCCGGCGCCGACGATGCAGACCTTCATCGTGTGTCCTCACTGTTCGATGGGCGCGCATTCTCGTCCAATGGCCGCCAGTGCATCGCCACCCGCAAGCCCGGCACGGCATGTTCGATGCGCAGTTCGCCGCCATGCGCCTGGGCGACCAGCCGGCACAGGTAGAGGCCCAGGCCGACACCACCGGCGCTGCGCGTGCGCGCGCTGTCGGCGCGGTAGAAGGGCTCGGCCAGGCGCTGCAGTTGCTCGTCACTCACGCCCGGTCCGTGGTCGCGCACGCCGAGCGTGAGCATGCCGTCGTCGCCGCGGATCAGAAACACCGTCGGCGCTTCGGCCGCCCCAGCGCTGTGGCGCAGCGCGTTGTCGATCAGGTTGCGCAACAGCAGGCGCAGCCGCGTCGGGTCGGCCTGCACTTGACCGGCGAGTTCGTCCAGATCCAGCCGCAGACCGCGTGCAGCGAAGCCGTTGCCGCCGGCCACCTCGCGCACCAGCGCTGCCAGGTCGACGGCTTCGGTCTGCAGCGCCGCGTGGCCGGCGGCCAGGCGCTCGCTCTCCAGCAAGTCGGTGATCAGGTCGCGCATCTCGCCGAGGTCGCGCAGCAGTGCATCGCGGTGTTCGCCTTCCGGCACCAGCTCGGCGTTGATGCGTGCGCGCGTCAGCGGGCTGCGCAACTCGTGGCTGATGGCCAGCAGCAGCGCTCGCTTGGCATCGAGCATGCCCTGCAGGCTGCCGGCCATGCGGTTGATGCGCCCGGCCAGGTCGGCCAGCTCGTCGTTGTGCGCGGTGACGATGGGCGCCGCGAAGTCGCCGCGGCCGAAGCGCGCCACGCCCTCGCCGATGGCCTCCAGCGGCTTGAGCAGGTGGCGCACGTAGGCGTAGGCCAGCGCCGTCAGCAGCAGCAGCCCGGCCAGCGTGAACCAGCCGAACATGCGCGGCCGCGACTCCGGCGAGGGCCCGGCCAGGCCGAAGCCGATGCGGTGGCCATCGGCCGTGCTGCGCACCAGGCCCCAGTGCGCCGGATCGAAGCGGCGCTCGCGCATCGACTCGTCGCGCGGGTGCGAGTCGTAGTGCACCTGCGGCCCGTCGATGCGGATGGTGATCGGCAAGCGCGCGACGATGGCCGCGGCGCGCGCCGGGTCCGGCGGGGAGCCGATCTCGGCGACCAGCCGGTCGGCGTAGTCCACCGTGATCGGCTTGACCCAGCCCTGCCAGCCCGACTTCAGCGCGCGCTGCGTGCCGAACATGAACACCGCGGTGGTGGCCAGTGCAAGCAGCAGGAACAGCGTGACCAGGCGCCACCTCAGCGAATGGCGCCAGCGCCGGTGCGCCTCCTTCCAACGTTGCCGTTGGCCCGAGCGCTGGATCACTCGCGTGCCCCGGCAAAGGTGTAGCCGGCGTTGCGCAAGGTCTTGATGCACTGCAGCGGCTCGAGCTTGCGGCGCAGCCGGCTGACCAGGATGTCGACGGCACGGGTGTGGATGTCCTCGGCGGCATGGCCGCGCAGCCGCTCGAGGATGTCGTCACGGTGGAAGACCTTGTTCGGCGCACCGGCCAGCAGCGTGAGCAGCTCGAACTCGGTGCCGGTCAGCTCGATCACCTCGCCCTCACGCTGCACAGTGCGCCGGTCGAGGTCGATCAGCAGGCCGTCGAAACGCCAGACGCGGCCGGCGCTCGCGGCGGGTGCGGCGGGCACGATACGGCGCAGCACGGTCTGCAGCCGCGCCAGCAGCTCGCGCGGCTCGAAAGGCTTGGGCAGGTAGTCGTCGGCTCCGAGCTCGAGGCCGACGACACGGTCCATCACGTCGCCGCGCGCGGTGAGCATGACGATCGGCAGCGAACTCTCCTTGCGGATGGTGCGGCACAGCTCGAAGCCGTCCATCTCGGGCAGCATCACGTCGAGGATGGCCGCGTCGAAGCCGCCGGCTCGCAGCAACGCCAGACCCTGGCTCGGGCGCACGGCATGGACCAGCTCGAAGCCGGAGCGCGCGAGATAGGTGGCCAGCGGCGCGCCCAGCGCCTCGTCGTCGTCGATCAGCAGCAGTCTCGGCATGAAGCAGGCTCAGAACCAGCGCGGCACCTCGGCCGCGTAGTCACTGTACCAACCGCCGTAGCGGCGGCGCAGTTGCGCTTCCTCTCGCGGCACCATCCAGCGGTCCACCGCCACGAAGCCGAGCAGCGCGGCGGCCAGCCACGCGGTCGAGGCCAGCGCCAGGCCGAGACCCAGCAGGGCCACGGCACCGCCCAGGTACATCGGGTGGCGGCCGAGCGCGTACGGGCCGTGGTCGACCAGCACGCGCGCCGGCCCGGCCTCGGTCAGCGGCGCCGGCGCGCGCGCCAGGCACCAGGCGGCCCAGGCCACCCAGGCCAGGCCGGCGCCGGCCATCGCCAGCCCGAGCCCGGCCACCGCCAGGCCCAGTGCCTCAGCCGCGCCAGCCATGGCGGCCCCGGCTCATGAACTCGCGCACCTTGGCCTGCTGCTCGGGGCGCAGGCTGTCGTAGAAGTCACCGAAGGCGGCGATCAGCTCGGGGCTCTTCGCGCTGATCGCGCCGGTCTTCGCGTCGACCAGTGCTTTCGCCTTGGCGCGGTCGAAGCTCGTGCCGGCGACCAGCGACTGCATCTCCTCGCGCGGGTTGCCGCCGGCCACCAGTGCGTTGCGCTGCTCGCGCAGCTTGTCGGCCACGACGCCGAGCCTGGCCTTCTGCGCCTCGTCGAGGTCGAGCTTGCCCGCGACCTTCTCGACCATGCGCGACTTCATCTTCGCCGCGTCTTCCTCGCTCATCGCCTGCCAGCCGTGGCCGTGCCGCGGGCCGTGCGAGCAGGCCGCCAGGCCGCCGAACAGCACACTGGCGCCGAACACGCCGATCAGGGTTCGCTTGATCCACTTTCTCATCATCGGACTCCATCGATGGGCCAGGACGGCCCGGGTTGTGATGAAGCGATGGTGCGCGGCGAGGTGCGCGGTGTCCTTTCGCCGCCGTATCGTCGCGTAACGTTTCTTGTCACGCGCCGCTGCGGGCGCGGCGTGCCGCCACCTCGGCCAGCGCGCGGTCCACGCCGGCGAGCAGGCGCACCGCGTCGACGGGCTTGTGCCAGTAGTCCTTCGCGCCCAGGCTCATCGCCTTGACGACGTCGATGGAAAACGAATCGCCCGTCAGCAGGATCACGTGCAGCCGGTTCAGCGAGATCGGTTCGCTGAGCGCGCGCACCACCTCGAGCCCGCCGATGTCGGGCAGGTGCATGTCCAGCAGCACGACGTCGGGCAGTTCGCGCAGCGCCATCGCCACGCCCTCGCGGCCGGATGTCGCCTTGAGCAGCCGCACGCGCGGGTTCGAAGACAGCACCGCCTCGACCAGCAGCAGGGCGACCGGATCGTCCTCGATGCACAGCACGCTGCCGGCCGGCGCTTCCGGCGGCGGGGTGAGAGGCTCGAGGGGCATGCTGGCCAGCCAGTCTGGAGACGGGCGGACCATTCTGAACCGACGCGGTGGCCGCGTCGACCACAGGGTCAGCGCGCCAGGCGCGCGCGCATCGCGTCGATGACCACCTTGTAGTCGCGCTGGCCGAAGATCGCGCTGCCGGCGACGAAGGTGTCGGCGCCGGCATCGGCCGCCGCGCGGATGTTGTCGATCTTGATGCCGCCGTCGACCTCGAGGCGGATGTCGCGGCCGCTGGCGTCGATGATCTTCCTCGCACGCTCGACCTTCTTCAGCGCCGCCGGGATGAAGCTCTGCCCGCCGAAGCCCGGGTTCACGCTCATGATCAGCACCAGGTCGACCTTGTCGATCACCCACTCGAGCACGTCCAGCGGCGTGGCCGGGTTGAAGACGAGGCCGGCCTGGCAGTCCTCGGCCTTGATCAGCTGCAGCGTGCGGTCGACATGCGCGCTGGCTTCCGGGTGGAAGCTGACCAGGTCGGCACCGGCCTTGGCGAACGCGGTGGCCAGCGCATCGACCGGCTGCACCATCAGGTGCACGTCGATCGGCGCGCGCTGGCCGGCCGGCGTCACCGCGTGCTTGCGCAGCGCCTCGCAGACCATCGGGCCGAAGGTCAGGTTGGGCACGTAATGGTTGTCCATCACGTCGAAGTGGATCCAGTCGGCGCCGGCGGCGAGCACGTCGCGGACCTCCTCGCCGAGGCGCGCGAAGTCGGCGGAAAGAATGCTCGGAGCAATGCGAAAGGTGGTGGTCATGGCAGAAGGGCCCTGGGGATCGAGGGAATTCTAGGTGCGCTCCTAGAATGCGCCGCATGGCCCGCCCCGAGTTCACCAACACCGTCGTCGTGCGACCGCTGCCCGAGCAATCGGACCCGGCCGAGGGCGTTCACGCCTTCGCCTACACGATCACCATCCGCAACAGCGGTGACGTGACGGCGCAGTTGATCGCCCGCCACTGGATCATCACCGACGCCGAAGGCCAGGTCGAGGAGGTGCGCGGGCTCGCGGTGGTCGGCCACCAGCCGCTGCTCAAGCCCGGCGAGAGCTTCGAGTACACCAGCTGGACGCGCATCCCCACGCCGCACGGCACGATGCGCGGCACCTTCTTCTGCATGACCGAGGACGCCCACCCGTTCGACGCGCCGGTGCCCGAGTTCGGGCTGACCACGGCGTCCGCGCTGCATTGAGCACGTCGATGGCACGCGCCGGCTCGGGCTGGGACCTGACCGCGCTGCTCAACGCCGCCGACCCGAAGGCGCCGCTGGCCGAACGCCAGCTCTGGCTGGTGCGGCTGATGGAATGGCTGCGCCGCGCGCCGGTGGAAGGCGAGGCGGCGCGCAACACGCCGCTGCCGGTGGTGCGCCTGAAGCACCTGCTCAACGTGCTGCAGCGCAACCAGCCGCAGCGCGACGCCGTCGGTGCGCTGCTGGCGCGCTTCTGGCGCGAGGTCGACACCGTCGCGCTGTTCGCCGACTTCGGCTTCTCGCCACGCATGAACTTCTTCGGCGAGCTCGGCCAGCGGCTGCGCCTGCGGTTGCTGCCGATCACGCCGGAGACGCAGGACCTGGGCGAGCTGTTCGCGCTGCTGTTCCCGCGCGAGCGCGACGCGCAGTGGCTCGCCGCGATCGACGACGACACCCTCGCGCGCCTGGTGGAACTGCTCGCCCCGATGCTCGCCGGCGCGCAAGGCGAGCCTGCGGACGCCAGCCCACCGGGCAAGGGTCGCGACTGGCGCACGCCGCTGCTCGACGGCATCGCCTACCTCGCCGCCGCGGTGCGCGCCTCCGGCCACTCGGCGGCGCTGCGCCAGCGCATGAGTGCCGAGCTGCTCGCCGACGACCCGTTCCGCCAGCTCGCCAGTGCCGCCGAGCGGCTGGGCGAACGCGCGCGTGATGCCGAGCCCACCGCGCTGCTGCAGGAGGCGAGCTACCTGCGCGCACTGCTCGATGCGTGCCGCCGCTGCGCCGGCAGCGTGCGTGCGCACCTGGAGCAGTTCGGCGTCTCGGTCGACGTGGTGTTCGAGGTCGACCAGCTGCGCGCGCGCTGCGACCGCATCGAGGCGCTGCTCAACACGCTGCTGGCAACGCAGCCTGCGCGCGAGCTGCTGCACCTGATCGCCAGCCTCGCGCAGCAGGCCGAGGCACGACGCGGCATCCGCAGCCTGTTCGCACGGCACTATTCGCTGCTGGCGCGCAAGGTCGCCGAGCGCAGCGCCGAGACCGGCGAGCACTACATCACCCGCGACCGTGCCCAGTACCGCGCGATGCTGCGCGCGGCGGCAGGCGGCGGTGCGGTGATCGTCGGCACCACCTTCGTCAAGTTCCTCGTCGGCGCGCTCGGCTTCGCCGCCTTCTGGGCCGGGCTGCTGGCCGGCATCAACTACGCCGCGAGCTTCGTGATCATCCACCTGATGCACTGGACGGTGGCGACCAAGCAGCCGGCGATGACGGCGCCCGCGATGGCCGACAAGTTGAACGACGTGGCCGACGATGCCCGCGTCGAGGCCTTCGTCGACGAGGTGGCTCACCTGATCCGCTCGCAGGCCGCCGGCATCATCGGCAACCTGATGGTGGCCGGGCCGGTGGTGCTGGCGGTGCAGCTCGCCGCGCAGGCGCTGTTCGGCAAGCCGCTGGTCGGCGCCGAGTCGGCACAGTACGTGCTGCACTCGCTGACCCTGCTCGGGCCGACGGCGTTCTACGCCGCCTTCACCGGCGTGTTGCTGTTCGCCAGTTCGCTGATTGCCGGCTGGGCGGAGAACTGGTTCGTCTGGCACCGCCTGGACAGCGCGATCGCCTGGAACCCGCGTTCGATCGCGCTGCTCGGCGCGGCACGCGCGCGGCGCTGGGGCGCCTGGTGGCGCGCCAACATCTCGGGGCTCACGGCGAACATCTCGCTGGGCCTGATGCTCGGCCTGGTGCCGGCGCTGGCCAGCTTCTTCGCGCTGCCGATCGAGGTGCGCCACGTCACGCTGTCCACCGGCCAGCTGGCCGCGGCGCTCGGCGCGCTGGGCACCCAGGTGCTGCACGAGCCGGCGTTCTGGTGGTGTGCGGCGGCCATCCCGGTCACCGGCGTGCTCAACCTGACGGTCAGCTTCGTGCTCGCGTTCAAGGTGGCGCTGCGCTCGCGCGGCATCCGCCTGGCGGACCGCAGCCGCATCTACCGCGCGATCCGTTCGCGCATGCGCCGCCAGCCGCTGTCCTTCGTGCTGCCGCCGAAGGAGTCAGTCTGAGTCGTCCTTGCGTCGCTCGCCGCCGCGGCGGCCGGAGAACATCGTCCACCACACGATGAGCACCAGGATCACGAGCGCAGCGAGCGCTTCCAGCAGAATCAACCACATGACGATGTTCCGATGCCGCGCAGTGATGGGCGCGGCGATTCTAGGAGGGCTGGCCGCCTGCGCGGTGGTGCCCGAGCCCGAGACCCCACGCAGCCCGACCCCGCCGGTGGCCGCACCGCCGGCCGCGCCGGCGCAGGCCATCGTGCGCGGCAAGTCGCGCTGGTTGCCGGTCGACTGGGCCGAGCTGCCCGGCTGGAGCGCCGACACCACGCGCGAGCTGTGGCCGGCGCTGCAGCGCGGCTGCGACAAGCCGGCGCCGGGCTGGGAAGGCATCTGCGTCGCCGCGCGCGGCTACGCGCCGGCCACCGATGCCGACGCGCGCGCCTGGCTGCAGGCACGCCTGCGCCCCTACCGCGTGGAGGCGCTGGACGGCACGACCGACGGCCTGGCCACCGGCTACTTCGAGCCGCTGGTCGAGGCGCAGCGACAGCCGCGCGGCAGCTTCCGCGTGCCGCTGCACGCGCTGCCCGACGACCTGGCCACCCGCAAGCCCTGGTGGACTCGCCAGCAGATCGAGACGCTGCCTGCCGCGCAGGCCGCGCTCCGCGGCCGTGAACTGGCCTGGGTGGCCGACCCGCTGGACGCGCTGCTGCTGCAGGTGCAGGGCTCGGGCCGGCTGATGCTGCAGGAGGCCAACGGCGCGAAGCGCCAGGTGCGCGTGGCCTACGCGGGCCACAACGACCAGCCCTACAAGTCGGTCGGCCGCTGGCTGATCGAGCAGGGCGAGCTGAAACCCGAGCAGGCTTCGTGGCCGGCGATCAAGGCGTGGGCGCGTGCCAATCCGAAGCGGGTCAACGAGCTGCTGTGGAGCAACCCGCGCTATGTGTTCTTCCGCGAGGAGGCGCTGCCCGACCCGGCCGTCGGCCCCAAGGGCGCACAGGCCGTGCCGCTCACGCCAGGCCGCTCGATCGCCGTCGACCCGCAGTCGGTGCCCTACGGCACGCCGGTGTGGCTGGACACCACCGAGCCGCTGTCGAGCACGCCGCTGCGCCGGCTGGTGATGGCGCAGGACACCGGCAGCGCGATCACCGGCGCCGTGCGCGCCGACTACTTCTGGGGCTGGAGCGACGACGCCGAGGCGCAGGCCGGGCGCATGAAGCAGGCGCTGCGCATGTGGGTGCTCTGGCCTCGCTAGCAGCACGCACCCGGCCAGCCCACGCGGCCGTTCAACGCAGCATCGTCAGCGCCAGCGCGTGCAGCCGTGTCGCCGGATCGGCCAGGTCGTGCAGCACGTTCATGTGGTGACGTCCGGGAACCAGTTCGCACACCGGCACGGCGCGCGGCCCCCAGGCCTGCGCGATCAGCGCGTTCTGGCGCTGGAACTCCTCGCTCTCTTCACCGCCGGCCACGGCGATCAGCTCGCCTTCCGGCGCGGGCATCCTGGCCGGGCTGAGGCGGCGCGCGTCGGCGGCGCTCAGGCGCAGGTCACTGGCCAGGAAGGGCGCGTGGCGCAACGGCTCGAGGTCGAACACGCCGGAGAGCGCCAGCGCGCGCCGCACCAGGTCGGCCGGCAGATCGGGTGCAACCTGCGACCACCGGCAGCTCAGCATCATCGCGGCGAGGTGGCCGCCGGCCGAGTGGCCGGCCACGGCCATGCGCCGCGGGTCGCCGCCGTGCTCAGCGGCGTGGCGCCACACCCAGGCCAGTGCGCGGGTCAGCTGCAGCACGATGTGCTCGATGGTGACGGCGGGACACAGCGCGTATCCGGGCAGCACCACCATCGCGCCGGCGTCGACGAACGGTGGCGCGACGAAGGACTGCGCGCCCTTGTTCAGCGCGCGCCAGTAGCCGCCGTGGATGTAAACCAGCACCGGTGCGCCGGGACGCTGGCTCGGGAACACGTCGAGCTTCTCGGTCTCGTGTTCGCCGTATGGGACGTCGAGCACGCAGCGGCGCTGCGCCCGCGCCGCTGCCGAGGTGTCGGCCCAGCGCTGCAGGATGGCCGGGTGCTCGGGGATGCGGCCGCGGCTGTTGTACTGCGCGTCGTACCACTCGGGGGCGTGTCGCTTCACGCGGTGCTCGCGCTCTTGCGGCGCGCAGTTCGTTTCGCCGTGGCCGGTGGCGGCTCGTCCTTCGGCATGTCGGCCGACTCGCGCAGCGCCGCATCGACCAGCGCCTCGGCCATCCACATCGCGATGCGTTCGACCTCGCGGTCAGACACGCCCCAGATGTCCTTCAGCACCACGTAGGGCTCGATGCCGTAGACCACCGACAACGCACGGTGCAGCCGGTCACGCGTGGCCGGCGCCAGCTTCGGCACCAGCGGCGCCATGGCGTGCTCGAGGATGCGCACGCGGTGGCCACGCCGGTACGGTTCCTCCTCCAGCACGCCGGCCCGCTCGAGCGCCCACTGTTCCAGCGACAGCTGCGCCGCGGCGCGCAGTTGCGGCTCGAACTCCTTGAACCGCGGGAAGGTCTGCGCGAACAGTTCGCGCAGGCGTTCGCGCCCGTCCGGGTTCGCCGACGAGAAAGTGCGCACCGGGCCGAGCGAGGTGTCGATCACCGCGGTGATCAGCGCGCTGCGGCTCGGAAAGTAGCGGTAGGCGGTGGCGCGAGAGACCTTCGATCGCGCGGCCACCACCGCCACCGACGGGATGTGGCCCTCGTCGCGGATCAGCTCCATCGCGGTGTCGAGCAGCAGCTTGAAGGTGGCTGCCTTGATGCCGCGCTCCGGCGGCGCGGGAGGATCGCTCAGCTTGTGTTTGAGGCGCGCCATGCGGGTTAGTCCGGGGGCTTTCGGGTGGGGTCTTGTCTTGTGCTGCGTCAATCCGGGCTCTTATGATGCACCCATCCCATTGTGAGACGCAAGTCTCATTCTGCAGCCACAGTCTCGCGGCTACGACCCGCGGGCCACCCAGGAGACAAACCGCATGCGCATCGCCAGCTGGCGCTGGGGCGATCGTGACCACGTCGGCACGGTGTCGGCGTGCGGCCGCGAACTGACGCCGCTGGCCTGCCGCGACGCCTCGGCAGGTGCGCTGCCGCTGATCGAGGCGCTCTCGCGCGGCGAGCCGCTGCCCTCGCCCTCGGGCGCCCGGCTGCCGGTCGACGTGGTGACGCTGCGCGCGCCGCTGCCGCGGCCGAGGCGAGGGCTTTTCTGTGTCGGCCGCAACTACCGCGCGCATGCGGCGGAGCTGGCCGGCAGCGTGTTCCGCGACCACCTCGCCGCAGACGAAGGCTGGCCGATCGTCTTCGGCAAGCTCGGCGAGTGCGTGGTCGGCCCGCACGACGCGGTGCGCCTGCCGGGCAAGGCGGCATCGAGCCAGATCGACTACGAATCCGAGCTGGCGGTGATCATCGGCCGTGGCGGGCGCGACATCCCGCGCTCACGGGCCATGGACCATGTGTTCGGCTACACGATCGTCAACGACGTGACCGCGCGCGACGTGCAGATGCGCCACCAGCAGTGGGACCTGGGCAAGAGCTTCGACACCTTCTGCCCGATGGGGCCGTGGATCGTGACGGCCGACGAGCTCGACGGCCGCGACACCCGGGTGCGAGGCTGGGTCACGCCGGCCGGCGGCCAGAGCGAGCTGCGCCAGGACGGCCGCACGCGCGACATGATCTTCGACATCCCGACGCTGATCGAGACCTGCTCGCGCGGCATCACGCTCTACCCCGGCGACGTGATCGCCACCGGCACGCCCTCCGGCGTCGGCATGGGCTTCGCGCCGCCGCGCTACCTGGGTGCCGGCGACGTGGTGCGCATCGAGATCGACGGCATCGGCGTGATCGAGAACCGCTTCGTCGCGGCCTGAACGGGACACCACGATGCTGCATCTCATCGAGCGCATGGTGGTGGAAGACGAGGGCGAAGGCGATGCCGTCGTCTGCGTTCACGGCCTGGGCGGCAGCGCCAGCACCTTCACGCCGCTGATGCCTGCGCTGGCGCGGCACCGCGTGCTGCGCATCGAGCTGCCCGGCAGCGCACGTTCGCAGCGCGCCGAAGGGCCGCTGTCGATCGCGCGCTTCGTCGAGGCGGTGCAGGCGGCCTGCGCGAAGGCGGGCGTGACACGCGCCCACCTGGTCGGCCATTCGCTGGGCACCATCGTCTGCCAGCACCTCGCGGTGGAAACGCCGAAGCTGGTGCGCAGCCTGGCGCTGTTCGGCCCGCTGGCCGCACCGCCCGACGCGGCCCGCACCGCCATCCGTGCCCGCGCGGCAAAGGCCCGCGGCGAAGGCCTCGCCGGCATGCACGAGATCACGCTGGCGCTGGTCAACGCCGCGCTGTCGGCCGACACGCGCAGCCGCAACCCGCTCGCGGTGGCGTACGTGCGCGAGAGCCTGATGCGCCAGGACGGCGAGGCCTATGCACGCACCTGCGAAGCGCTGGCCGACGCGCAGCCGGCGGCGCTGGACCGCATCGCGGTGCCGGCGCTGCTGGTCACCGGCGACGAGGACGGCGTCGCGCCGCCGCAGGCGGTGCGCTCACTGGCCGAGCGGCTGCATGCCGCGCCGAGTGCGCGCGTGGTGGTGCTGCCGCGATGCGGGCACTGGACACCGATCGAACGACCGGAGGAATGCGCGCGCGAGCTGCGCGAGTTCCTCGGCGCACAGCGTTAGGAGCCGGCAATGGCTGATGTCTTGTTCACCAACGTGCGCATCTTCGACGGCGGCGGCGAGGCGCCCTTCACCGGCGACGTGCTGGTGCAGGGCAACCGCATCAGCCGCGTGGTGAAGACCGGCTACGGCCAGCGCACCCCGCCCATCGCCGGCGCGCAGACCATCGACGGCGCCGGTGCCTTCCTGATGCCGGGCATGGTGGAGGCGCACACGCACTTCTCCTGGAACGACCAGCCCAGCCTCGACGCCATCCAGCGCATGCCGCCGGAGGAGCACATCCTGTGGTGCGCCGAGGTCGCGAAGCGCTATCTCGACATGGGCTGGACCAGTTGCGTCGGCGCTGCCGCCGCCAAGCCGCGGCTGGACGTGGTCATCCGCAACGCGATCAACGACGGCACCATCGTCGGCCCGCGCTACCTCGCCGCGAGCCAGGAGATCACCGTGCCCGGCGGCCTCGGCGACACCACCGCGCCGCACCTGCCGCAGCACGAGTTCGCCTTCGGCGCCATCGTCAGCGGCGCCGACGAGATGCGCCGCTGCGTTCGCATGTTCGCCAAGTACGGCGTCGACTCGCTGAAGATCAACCTCAGCGGCGAGTCGATCACCGGCATGCCCAGCGAGATGAGCCAGTTCACCGAGGAAGAGATCGCGGTGTGCGTGGACGAGGCCAAGCGCTGGGGCAAGCGGGTCGCCGCGCATGCGCGCTCGAGTTGGGCGGTCAAGCAATGCGTCAAGCAGGGCATCGAGGTGATCTACCACGCCAGCTTCACCGACGAGGAAGCGCTGGACATGCTCGAGGCGAAGAAGTTCGAGCACTTCGTCGCCCCGGGCCTGGCCTGGCTGATCAATACCTGCCACCACGCGAGCCAATGGGGCCTGACGCCCGAGGTCACGCGCAAGATGGGCTACCACCGCGAGCTGGAAGCGGCCATCGAGAGCATGAAGGCGATGCGCAGGCGCGGCATCCGCATCCTGCCCGGCGGCGACTACGGCTTCGCCTGGACGCCGCACGGCACCAACGCGAAGGACCTGGAGTACTTCGTCAGGCACATCGGCATGAGCACGATGGAAGCACTGCTGTCGGCCACCGCCTGGGGCGGGCCGATGATGAAGATGGGCAAGCAGATCGGCTACATCCGCGAGGGCTGCCTCGCCGACATCCTGCTGATCGACGGCGACCCGCTGACCGACATCACCATCCTGCAGGACAAGGCGCGCATCCTGGCGGTGATGAAGGACGGCGAGTTCCACCGCGCGCCGCCGTTGCGCAGCGCGCATGCGACGCGCTGGGCCGCCTGAGGAGATCCGCCATGGCCCAGGACATCCTCTTCACCAACGTGCGCATCCTCGACGGCAGCGGTGCGCTGCCCTGGTCCGGCAGCGTGTGGGTGCAGGGCAACCGCATCCGCCAGGTGAGCCGCGGCAGCGCGGCACTGTCGGGCAGCGGCGCCACGGTGATCGACGGCGCCGGCGCCACGCTGATGCCCGGCCTGGTCGAGGCGCACACGCATTTCTCGTGGAACGACGCCGCCACGCTCGCGGGCATCCAGACCATGCCGCTGGAAGAGCACGTGCTGTGGTGCGCCAAGGTGGCGAAGCGCTACCTCGAGGCCGGCTTCACCTCCTGCGTCGGCGCGGCCTGCGCCAAGCCGCGGCTGGACGTCGTCATCCGCAACGCGATCAACAGCGGACAGATTCCGGGGCCCCGCTACCTCGCCGCGAGCCAGGAGATCACCGTGCCCGGCGGCCTGGGCGACGAGACCCTGCCGCACCTGCCCTTCCCCGAGTTCAGCTTCGGCGTCAACGTCAACGGCGCCGAGGACATGCGCAAGGCCGTGCGCCTGTTCCTGAAGTACGGCGTCGACTCGATCAAGCTGAACCTCTCGGGCGACAACTTCACGCCGCAGTCGCCGGCCAACACGACCTGGATGACCGACGCCGAGGTGGCCGCGGCGATGGAGGAGGTGCGCATGCGCGGCAAGCGCGGCGCGGCGCATGCGCGCTCGGCGGCCTCGGTCAAGCAGGCGCTGCGCCACGGCATCGACGTGATCTACCACGCCAGCTTCACCGACACCGAGACGCTGGACATGCTCGAGGCGGCGAAGGAGCGCGTCTTCATCGCGCCGGGCATCGCCATCCTCTACGCGATGCTCAACGAGGCCGAGGCCTGGGGCATCACCCGCGCGATGGCCACCGACATGGGCTACCAGGTCGAGTGGGAGGCGGCGCTGGAATCGCTGCAGAAGATGCACAGGCGCGGCATCCGCATCCTGTTCGGCGGCGACTACGGCTTCGCGTTCACGCCGCACTGCCACAACGCGCGCGACCTGGAGTTCTTCGTCAAGTACCTCGGCTTCACGCCGATGGAGGCGATCCGCTGCGCGACGTTGTACGGCGGCCAGATCATGATGCGCGGCCACGAGCTGGGGCTGGTGAAGGAAGGCTTCCTCGCCGACCTGCTGCTGGTCGACGGCGACCCGCTGGCGAACCTGTCCATCCTGCGCGACCCGAAGCGTTTGCTCGCGGTGATGAAGGACGGCCGCTTCGCCAAGCAGCCGACCATGGACGCGCGGCGCGGCTGGGAGCGTGCCGCATGACGGCGAAACGCAAGCAGTGGCTGGCCTGGCTGCTGATCGGCGGCCCGATTGCGGTGTTCTCGATCTGGGCGCTGGTCGACAACACACGCCTGTACCTGGTCACGCTGCTCAACGGGCTGACGCTGGCATCGCTGTACTTCATCGTCGCCAGCGGCTTCACGCTGGTGTTCGGGCTGATGCGCAACGTCAACCTGGCGCACGGCAGCCTTTACCTGCTCGGCGGTTACGTCGGCTACGTGGTCGCCGGCTACACCGGCTGGTGGATCGTCGCGCTGGCGGCCGGCTTCCTCGCCGCCGCGATCGGGGGCTTGCTGATGCAGTGGCTGATCCTGCGCCACATGCAGGGCCAGGACCTGCGCCAGACCATGGTGACGATCGGCCTGTCGATCGTCATCGCCGACATCCTGCTGTGGATCTTCACCGGGCAGGTCTACCAGATGGAAGCGCCCGAATGGCTGCAGGGCCCGATCCGCGACATCCCGCTGATCCGCGCCTACTCGGCCTACCGCCTGAGCCTGCTCGGCTTCGGCATCGTCATCGGCCTGTTCCTGTGGTGGCTGCTGGCGAAGACGCGCGTCGGCGCGATGATCCGCGCCGGCGTCGACGACCGCGGCATGCTGGCCGCCTCCGGCATCAACGTGAACCTGGTGTTCGCCGCCACCTTCGCGCTCGGTGCGGGCCTGGCCGGCTTCGGCGGCGTGATCGGTGCGGTCGAACTCTCGATGGTGCCAGGCGAGGACACACGGCTGCTGCTGGCCTCGCTGATCGTCGTCATCGTCGGCGGCATGGGCAGCGTGGTCGGCGCCGCCATCGGCGCGGCCATCCTCGGCCTGGCGGAGACCTACGGCCTGGCCTATGCGCCGACCTACAGCGTGGTCTTCACTTTCGTGATCCTGATCGGGGTGCTGGCCTTCCGGCCGCGCGGGATCATGGGGAAGGCGGCATGAGCGCGGCACAGTGGCGCCGCGCCATGAACTCGCGGGCCGCTATGCCCGCGAAGGCGCGCACCCCAATGCCGTCGGCGCCCGCGCCCGCACCCGCCGTCGACCCCTACGCCGACAGCCTCGCGCCCGACTGGCTCAAGTTCCTCTGGCGCACGCTGGCCCCACGCCATGTGTTCATCGCCATCGGCCTGCTGCTGTTCCCCTTCGTCGCCACGCCCTTCTTCACCTTCCAGGTCGCCTCGCAGACGCTGGTGCTCGGGTTGATCGCGCTGTCGCTGAGCTTCCTGGCCGGCTACGGCGGCATGGTCTCGCTGGCGCAGATGACGGTGGCCGGCATCGCCGGCTACGCCATGGCCGTGCTCGGCACCAGCAGCAGCGCCGAGATCAGCCTGGGCTGGCCCTGGTGGGTGGCGGTGCCGGCGGCGGTGGCGGTGGCGGTGGTGTGTGCCACGCTGATCGGCTGGCTGTCGGTGCGGACCGAAGGCATCTACACGATCATGATCACGCTGGCGATCGGCGTGGCCTTCTACTACCTGGTGCTGCAGAACTACAGCATCTTCAACGGCTTCCAGGGCCTGCGCGAACTGAAGCCGCCGACCGTCTTCGGCATCGGCTGGCGCGAACCGCTGCCCTACTACTTCCTGTGCCTGTTCTGGGCGCTGGCCGGCTACTTCCTGGTCCGCTACGTCGTCGGTTCGCCCTTCGGCATCGCGATGCAGGGCATCCGCGACAACCCGCGGCGCATGGCGTCGCTGGGCTTCCACGTCGTCGCACACCGTGTCGCCGCGTATGCGCTGGCCGGGCTGATCGCGGCGGTCGGCGGCATTCTCCTGGCCTGGTACAACGCCCTGATGACCCCGGGCTCGGTGGGCACCGGCTGGCTCATCAACCTGCTGGTCATCGCCGTGCTCGGCGGCGTCAAGCACCCGATCGGCGCCTTCCTCGGCGCGCTGGTCTTCGTGCTGCTGCAGACCTTCGCCATCGACGTGATCGACCGCGAGCGCTTCAACCTCGTGATCGGCGGCATGTTCCTCGCCATCGTGCTGTTTTCCCCCGACGGCCTGCTCGGACTGTGGGCGAAGCTTCGCTCCCGCTTCGGCCCGCAGCAGACCTTGACTCAACCCCAAAGGAGACAAGCGTGAACAAGACGAAGAGACTCTGGGTCCGTTCGATGCTGGGCGCTGCCGCGGCAGCCGCATTGATGGGCAGCGCCTGGGCGCAAGGCCAGCCGGTGAAGATCGGCCTGCTGGCCACGCTCGAAGGCCCGTTCGCCGCCGGTGGTGCCGACGGCATGCGCGGCGCCGAACTGGCCGTGAAGCAGCGCGGTGGCGTGGTCGCCGGCCGCAAGATCGAGATCATCAAGGCGAGCTCGGACGCCAAGCCCGACGTGGCCGTCAACGCCACGCGCAAGCTGGTCGAGCAGGACAAGGTCGACATCATGGTCGGCCCGCTGTCCGGCGGCGAAGGCATCGCGGTGAAGGACTACTCCAAGACCCAGCCGCAGGTCACCTTCATCAATGGCGCCTCGGGCGCGCAGGCGACCACGCTGGTCAACCCCAGCCCCAACTTCTTCCGCTTCAACACCGAGGGTGCGCAGTGGATGGTCGGCCTGGGCAAGGCGGCGATGGACAAGGGCTACAAGCGCGTGATGGTGATCGCCGAGGACTACGCCTTCCCGTATTCGCAGGTGCAGGGCTTCATGGCCGAGTACTGCCGGCTCGGCGGCAAGGTGCCGGAGAAGGCCTGGGTGCCGCTGGGCGGCAAGGACTACTCGTCGGTGATCGCCAAGATCCCGAAGGACGTGGACGCGCTGCTGGTCGTGCTCGGCGGCGCCGACGCGGTCAACTTCCTGACCCAGTACGAGAACGCCGGCGGCGACAAGCCGATGCTCGGCGGCTCGATCACCGTCAGCCAGGACGTGCTGAACTACAAGGGCAAGCGGCGCGACTCGCTGGTCGGCACGATGTCCGCCGGCCCGGTGGCGGATGCCTACGACGGCGCCGAGTGGAAGGCCTTCGTCGCCGACTACCAGAAGACTTACCCGGTCTCGGCCGGCGGCTTCCCCAGCCCCAGCCTGTTCGCCTACGTGTACTACATGAACATGAAGGCGGCACTGGACGGACTGGACGCCGTCAAGGGCGACCTATCCGGCGGCCAGGCCAAGTACCGCGAGGCGCTGCAGAAGATGGTGCTGAAGACGCCGACCGGCGACGTGCGCCTGGACGCCAACCGCCAGGCCATCGGCACAACCTTCGTGACCGAGGTGGTGAAGGATGCCAAGGGCGAGCTAACCACCAAGGTGGCGCGCAAGGTCGACAACATCGAGCAGACGCTGGGCATGTCGGCGGCCGAGTTCAAGATCGGCTCGCGCGACGTGCCGAGCTGCCCGTAAGAGGCACTGCCGCGGTGGCTTCCATCACGACACTCCGGCCGGCCGCGGCCGCCCCACGAGGGGCGGCCAGCACGGCGCACTCGGCGCTCGCCTCCAACGATGCGCTGGTGCTCGACGGCGTGACGCGCGCTTTCGGTGCGCTGCGCGCGGTCGACGAGGTGTCGCTGGCGGTGGCCGCCGGGCAGAAGTACGCCATCCTCGGCTCCAACGGGGCCGGCAAGACGACGCTGTTCAATGCGATCACCGGCGACTTCCCGGCCACCGCGGGGCGCATCCGCTTCTTCGGCGAGGACATCACCGAGCTGCCGCCGCACGAGCGCATCCGCAAGGGGCTGCGGCGCACCTACCAGTCCTCTCTGCTGTTCCGCGACCTGACGGTGCGCGACAACCTGTTCCTTGCGGTGCGCGGCGTGGCCAGCGGCCGCTTCTCGCTGCGCCGCGCGGGCGACCGGCATGCGTCGACGCTGGCCACGGCCGAGCTGCTCGAACGCGCACGGCTGACCCACATCGCCGACGTGCGCGTGGCCGACCTCGCGCACGGCCAGCAGCGCCAGCTCGAGATCGGCATGGCGCTGGCCGGCGCGCCGCGGCTGATCCTGTTCGACGAGCCGGCCGCGGGCCTGTCGCCTGCCGAGCGGCGCGAACTGGTGGCGCTGCTGACTTCGCTGCCGGCACACATGAGCTACGTGCTGATCGAGCACGACCTGGACATCGCGCTGCGCGTGGTCGAGAAGGTCACGGTGATGCACAACGGGCGTGTGCTGAAGACCGGCACGCCGGCGGAGATCGAGAGCGACGCGCAAGTGCAGGCGATCTACATGGGGAGCAAACACTGAGATGACTCCCTCCGGCTTCTCCATCAACGACAAGAGTCGAGCGATTGGTTGCTGCGCCGCGCTGTCGTTGCAGTCTCCTTTCACGCGACCGCCGGCACGCGGCGGGTGGTCCGGGTGTGCGCTCTCCGGCCCACGCTCGCGGGCGGCCACCGAGGCCTGCCCACTTCACCTCATCAACACCGCATCTTCACCTCACCGCCTGGGCAACCGCGAATGGGGCCTGCGCTCGCACACCCGAACCACCCACCCCGACCCTCACCGAGCTCTTCACCGACGCGCTCCACGAGCGCAGCGGCAGGGGGGTGGTTGGGCCCGGGGGCGCAGGCCCCATTCGCGGTCGCCCAGGCGGTGGCATGAAGAGATGGTGTTGATGAGGCTGTGGTGGACATGCTCGGCGGCCGCCCGCGAGCGTGGGCCGGAGAACACGGGCCCGGCCACCCCGCTGCCTCTCCACCCGCCGCAGGAACGCGGATCGAGCGACCCACGCCGGAGCCACTGACATGGCCTTCTGGAACCGCGACAAGGACGACGCGCCACGCAGCGGCCCGGTGCTGGCCGTCGACGGCCTGGACGTCTACTACGGCCGCGCCCATGCGCTGCAGGGCGTGAGCCTGTCGATCGAGCGCGGTGTGTTGGGCATCGTCGGCCGCAACGGCATGGGCAAGACCACGCTGTGCAACGCCATCACCGGCCTGGTGCCGGCCGGCGGCAGTGTCAAGCTGCTCGGCGAGGAGTTGCTCGGCCTCGCGCCGCACCAGATCACCGCGCGCGGCATCGCCTACGTGCCACAGGGCAGGCGCGTCTGGCCTTCGCTGTCGGTCGACGAGACGCTGCGCCTGGTGGCGCGAAAGAAGCGCGACGTCGATCGCGTCTACACGATGTTCCCGCGCCTGGCCGAACGCAAGGGCAACGGCGGCGCGCAGCTCTCCGGTGGCGAGCAGCAGATGCTGGCGATCGGCCGCGCGCTGCTGCTGCAGCCCCGCCTGCTGGTGATGGACGAGCCGACCGAAGGCCTGGCCCCGGTGATCGTCGAGCAGGTGGCCCAGGCGCTGCGCGATCTGGCCGCCAGCGGCGAGATCGCGGTGCTGCTGATCGAGCAGAACCTCGGTGTGGCGCTGAGCGTGGCCGACACCATCGGCGTGATGGTCAACGGCCGCATCGCGCAGACCCTGCCGGCCGCCGATCTGGCCGCCGACCGCGAGCTGCAGGAGCGCCTGCTCGGCGTGCGCTCGGGGAGCCATGACGAGCCGGTGGTGGAAGAGGAACCCGCTGCGCCTGCCACCAGCGACGAACCACCCACCGTGTTCACCGTGCGCCGCGCCCATGGCGACGGCGCCCCCTCGCTCGACGATCTCGCGCCGCGCTCCGTGCGCGGCTTCAACCGCTGGAACACCGGCGGTACCGCCGCGCCCGTGGTGGACGTGCCGCGCGAAGCACCGGCCGCGCCCACCCGCTCGCAGCCCTCCGCCGCCGCGGCGCCTGCTGCCGTCTACGACTTCCCCGTCGCCGCCAGCACCGGCCGCGCCGCCTACGTCGCCGGCACCTTCGACACCAAGGGGCGCGAGCTGTTCTTCATCCGCCAGTGCCTGGAGAAACTGGGCCTGCGCGTGGTCACGGTGGACCTCTCCACCTCCGGCAAGCCCTCACCGGCCAGCGTGCATCCGCGCGAGGTGGCGCGTCACCATCCACAAGGCGAGTCCGCCGTGTTCAGCGGCGACCGCGGCAGCGCCGTCACGGCGATGGCCCTGGCCTTCGAGCACTACCTGCGCACCCGGCGCGACCTCGGCGGCATCATCTCCGCCGGCGGCTCGGGCGGCACCTCGCTGGCCACGCCGGCGATGCGCGCACTGCCGATCGGCACGCCGAAGGTGATGGTCTCGACCATGGCCAGCGGCGACACACGGCCCTACGTCGGGCCGAGCGACATCTGCATGATGTATTCGGTCACCGACGTGCAGGGCATCAACCGCATCAGCGAGAAGGTGCTGGCCAATGCCGCGCATGCGCTGGCCGGCATGATCGCCCACCCGCCGGCCGAATCGGTGGCCACCAAACCGGCGCTGGGGTTGACCATGTTCGGCGTCACCACGCCCTGCGTGCAGGCGGTGGCCCAGCGGCTGCAGGACGACTACGACTGCCTGGTCTTCCACGCCACCGGCGTCGGCGGTCAGAGCATGGAGAAGCTCGCCGACTCGGGCCTGCTGGCCGGTGCGATCGACGTCTCGACCACCGAGATCGCCGACGAGATCGGCGGCGGCGTGCTGTCCGCCGGGCCGACGCGGCTGGACGTGTTCGCCCGTCATGCGCTGCCCTACGTGGGCTCCTGCGGCGCGCTGGACATGGTCAACTTCGGCGCCTGGGAGACCGTGCCCGAACGCTACAAGGGCCGCAGGCTCTACCGCCACAACCCGACGGTGACGCTGATGCGCACCACGCCGGACGAGTGCCGCGCCATCGGCGAGTTCATCGCCACCAAGCTCAACGCGATGCGCGGGCCGCTGCGCTTCCTGATCCCCGAAGGCGGCGTCTCGGCCATCGACAGGCAGGGCCAGCCCTTCCACGACCCCGAGGCCGACCGGGTGCTGTTCGACAGCATCGCCCAGCACTTCCGCCCCGGCACCGACCGCAAGCTGATCCGTTTGCCGCATCACATCAACGACGAAGCGTTCGCCGACGCGCTGGTCGCCGCCTGGCGGCAGATCGCCGCGCCCGCGCACGCTTCCGGGAGGAGCCATGCCTCGCATCGCTAGACAGTCCATCCTCGAGCGCCTGCGCGGCAAGATCGCGCGCGGCGTGCCCATTATCGGCGGCGGCGCCGGCACGGGCCTGTCGGCCAAGTGCGAAGAGGCCGGCGGCATCGACCTGATCGTCATCTACAACTCGGGTCGTTACCGCATGGCCGGGCGCGGCTCGCTGGCCGGGCTGATGGCCTATGGCAACGCGAACGAGATCGTCTGCGAGATGGCGCACGAGGTTCTGCCGGTGGTCAGGCACACGCCGGTGCTGGCCGGCGTCAATGGCACCGACCCGTTCATGATTCCCGATCAGTTCCTGCAGCGGCTGATCGCGCTGGGGTTCTCCGGCATCCAGAACTTCCCGACTGTTGGCCTGATCGACGGCACCTTCCGCGCCAACCTCGAAGAGACCGGCATGAGCTACGCGCTCGAGGTCGAAACCATCGCGCGCGCACGGGCCCTCGAACTGCTGACCACGCCCTACGTGTTCTGCGAGGCCGATGCGCGCGCGATGGCGCAGGCCGGTGCGGACATCGTGGTCTGCCACCTCGGCCTGACCACCGGCGGTGCGATCGGCGCAGAGACGGCGCTGAAGCTCGCCGACTGCGTGGCCCCGATCAACGCCTGGGCGGCAGCGGCCAAGGCGGTCAACCCGGACGTGATCGTGCTGTGCCACGGCGGGCCGATCGCCACGCCGGAGGACGCGCAGTACATCCTGCGCCACTGCCCGGCCTGCCACGGCTTCTACGGCGCCAGCTCGATGGAGCGGCTGCCCACCGAGACCGCGCTGACCGAGACCACCCGCCGCTTCACGCAGATCACGCGATGAGCACACGAAGAGATTGGGAGACATGACATGACAGGCGCTCAATTCGGCAGTTTCATCCTCGGCCTGATCGTCGTCGCGATCGTCGTCGCGATCGTGGTCTGGCTGCTGCACTGGCTGTACCTGCGCAGCTCCAAGGAACGCGCCTTCGTGCGCACCGGCCTGGGCGGGCAGAAGGTGGTGGTCGACGGCGGCGCCTTCGTGCTGCCCATCGTTCACGACGTCATCCCGGTCAACATGAACACGCTGCGCCTGGAAGTCAGCCGCGGCCGCGACAAGGCGCTAATCACCAAGGACCGCATGCGCGTGGACGTGATCGCCGAGTTCTACGTGCGCGTGGCGGCCAAGCCCGACGCGGTGGCCGCCGCGGCGCAGACGCTGGGCCTGCGCACGATGGAGCCGGAGCAGCTGAAGGAACTGGTCGAGGGCAAGTTCATCGACGCGCTGCGCACCGCGGCCGCCGAGATGACGATGGAAGAACTGCACGAGAAGCGCGGCAGCTACGTCAAGCGCGTGCGTGAGGCGGTAGCCGAGGACCTGACCAAGAACGGCCTGGAGCTGGAAAGTGCCTCGTTGACCCAGCTCGACCAGACCGGCATGGAGTTCTTCAACCCGAGCAACGCCTTCGACGCCGAAGGCCTGACGCGGCTGACCGAGCAGATCGAGCGGCGCAAGAAGCAGCGCAACGACGTCGAGCAGGACACGCTGATCGCCATCCGCAACAAGAACCTGGAAGCCGAGAAGCTGTCGCTGGAGATCGACCGCGAGAGCGAGTACGCGCGCATCTCGCAGCAGCGCGAAGTCGAGATCGCCCGCGCGCGCCAGCGTGCCGAACTGAGCACCGAACGGGCGCAGCGCGAGCAGGAAGGAGAGAGCGCACAGATCGGCGCCAAGCAGGCGATCGAGGCGGCGCGCATTCGCTCGGAGCAGAGCATCGAACAGGAGCGCATCGCCAAGGAGCGTGCCATCCAGGCGGCCGAGATCGAGCGCCGCCAGTCGCTGGAGCTGGCCGAGCAGCAGCGCGCCATCGCGGTGGCCCGCGAGAGCAAGGCGCAGAGCGAGGCGCAGGCGCAGGCCGAGACGGCGCGTGCGCTGGCGGTGGCGGCCGAGGAGAAGGTGTTCACCGCGCGCGAGGTCGAGACCGCCGAGCGCAAGAAGGCGATCGATCTGATCGGCGCGCGCCAGGCGGCGGAGCGCGAGGCGCTGCGCCTGACCGCGGCCGCACAGGCCGAGAAGGCGGCCAGTGCCGACCGCGGCGCGGCGGTGCGCGCGCAGGCCGAGGCCGATGCCGACGCCGAGAAGACCAAGGCACTGGCGACGCGCGTGCGCGCCGAGATCGAGGCCGAGGCGCTGCGCCTGATGAACGAGGCACACAACATGCTGTCGCCGGAAGCGCGCATGTCGGCGCTGCGCATGAAGCTGGTCGAGAAGGCCGAGGCGATCATCCGCGAGTCGGTGCGGCCGATGGAGCGCATCGAGGGCATCAAGATCCTGCATGTCGATGGCCTCGGCGGCTCTGGCGGTGGCGGGTCGAACGACGGCAACGGCGGCAACTTCGCCGACGGCGTCGTCAACTCGGCGCTGCGCTTCCGCGCGCAGGCGCCGCTGGTCGACCAGCTGCTGCGCGAGATCGGCCTGGAGGGTGGCGACATCCAGCGCCTGGTCGGCCAGGCCAGCGGCGCGACGGCCGCGCTGCCGCCCGCCAGCCCGGCGAAAGAGTGACCGATGATCCGGATCTACGTCTCCAGCGTGATCGACGCCAGCGCCGACAGCGTGTGGTCGCGCATCCGCGACTTCAACGCGCTGCCGCTGTGGCACCCGGCAATCGCCGACAGCCGCATCGAGAACAACGAGCCGAGTGACCGCGTCGGCTGCATCCGCCACTTCCACACTCGCGACGGCGGAATGATCCGCGAGCGTTTGCTTGCTCTGTCCGACTACGACTACACCTGCACCTACGAAATCCTCGAGAGCCCGATGGGCGTGGCCGACTACGTGGCCACGCTCAAGCTCACGCCGGTGACCGATGGCCAGCGCTGCTTCGCCGAATGGAGCGCCGAGTTCGAGTGCGAGGAAGGTCGCGAGCGTGAGCTCACGGCCACCATCGGCGACGGTGTGTTCCAGGGCGGCTTCGATGCGCTGAAGCGCCATTTCGGCCGCCGCTGAGGCGGGCTGCGCGATGCTGCAGAAGGTGGTCCGCTCGACCGTGATCGACGCGCCGATCGAGCGTGTCTGGGCGGTGATCCGCGACTTCAATAGCCACGACCAGTGGCACGATGTGGTCGAGGCCAGCCGCATCGAAGGCGGCGACCGCAGCGACCAGGTGGGCTGCGTGCGCAGCTTCAGCCTGAAGGACGGTAACCGCATCCGCGAGCAGCTGCTGACGCTTTCGGACCGGGACTTCAAGAGCACCTATTGCATCGTAGAAGCCACGGTGCCGCTGCAGCGCTATGTGGCGACCGTCACGCTCAAGCCGGTGACCGACGGCAACCGCACCTTCTGGCACTGGGAGTCGACCTTCGCCACGCCGCCGGGCATGGAGCGCGAGCTGCGCGACATGGTCGCCACCGGCGTCTACGAGGCCGGCTTCGAGAACCTGCGCCGCCACCTGCGTGCGGGCGGCGATCTTCGTGCGCCTTCGAGCGCGCCGATGCCGACCGCGCTGCCGCTGCCATCGCGTCAGGTGCAGCTCGTGCAGTACGGCGGTCCCGAGGTGCTGCGCGCGACCGACGGCGAGACCGCTGCGCCGGGGCCGGGCGAGGTGCGCATCCGGCAGCGCGCGATCGGCGTGAACTACTTCGATGTTTACCTGCGCAAGGGCTGGATTCCAGGCCTGCTGCCGCTGCCCGGCGTCCTGGGCATGGAAGCGGCCGGCACGGTGATCGACGTCGGCGAAGGCGTGAACGGCCTGCTGCCGGGCGACCGTGTCGCGGCACTGACGCCGCAGCCCGGCGCCTACTGCAGCGTGCGCAGCGTGCCGGCCGCGCAGGTGGTGCGCCTGCCGGCCACGATCGAGGACGATGTCGCTGCGTCGCTGCTGCTCAAGGGCCTGACTGCCCACATGCTGGTGCACGACCTCGGCCGCGTGCGCGCCGGCACGCGGCTGCTGGTGCATGCGGCCGCCGGCGGTGTCGGGTTGCTGGTGTGTTCGTGGGCACGCCGGCTCGGTGCGCGCGTGATCGGCACCGTCTCCAGCGAAGAGAAGGCGCGCATCGCGCGCGAGCATGGCTGCGAGCAGGTGATCGTGACGCGCGAGCACCGCTTTGCCGATGCCGTGCAGCAGGCCTGCGGCGGCGCCGACGTGATCGTCGATGGCCTCGGCGACGCCGCCTTCGAGCAGAACTTCGCCGCGCTGGCCCGCTGCGGCCACTGGATCAGCCTCGGCCAGGCCACCGGCGGCCTGCGGCCGATCTCGCCGGAACTGCTGGTGAGCAAGTCCGCCACTTTCTCGCGGCCGGTGGTGTTCGACTACGTGGCCGCGCCGGGTGCGCTGGCCGAACGTGCCGAGCGTGTCTGGGCGGCGCTGGCCGACGGCACGCTGAAGCGGCCGCCGATCGAACGCTGGTCGCTGGACGCCGCCGCGCGCGCGCACGAACGGCTCGAATCGCGCGCCACCCTCGGCGCCCTGGTCCTGACTGCCTGAGGAGGCTTTCGATGATCGTCGGCATGAACCACTTCACCGTGATCGCGGAGGACCCGCAGAAGACGCTCGCCTTCTACGTCGGCCTGCTCGGCTTCACCGTCGGCCACCGGCCGGACCTCGGCTTCCCGGGCGCGTGGCTCTATGCCGGCGGGCCGAACGCGATCCTGCACGTCTACTTCGACCGGCCGGTGCCGACGCAGCGCGCCGGCGTGATCGACCACATGGCCTTCACCGCGACCGACCTGAAGGCGGTGAAGGCCCGCTTCGACGAGCGCGGCATCAAGTACGACCTGCGCCGCCAGGCCGGTGCCGGCACCTGGCAGCTGTTCAGCTACGACCCGAACGGCGCCAAGGTCGAGCTGGACTTCGACCCTAGCGAAACGCTCTGAGCCGGCGCGCGGCGGGCCGAGCGCCGGGCCGCTCCCAAGCCGGCCCGCGATCCCCTCGGGGGATCGTTCGCCGTACCCGGCGAACGAGGGGCTCCACACTTTAGCCCGACACCACCTTGTTGCGCCCCTGCTGCTTGGCCTGGTAGAGCGCCCGGTCGGCGCGGGCGATGGCTTCCACCGGCCTTTCGCCGCGCTGCAGTTCGACGACGCCGGCCGACAGCGTGAAGGAAAGCGGCCCGCTGCCGTGCTCGATGCGCATCGCCTCCACGCGCGTGCGCAGCCGCTCGACGCTCAGCCGCGCCGGCGTCAGCGGCGTGTCGGGCATCAACAGCATGAACTCCTCGCCGCCCCAGCGGGCCAGAACGTCGGTGCCGCGCAGCGTCGACAAGGCCTCCTTCGCGAAGGCGCCGAGCACCAGGTCACCGGTCGGGTGGCCATGGGTGTCGTTGATGCGCTTGAAGCGGTCGATGTCGAGCACGGCGAGGCTGAGGCGGCCACCCAGGCGCTCGCAGCGTTCACGCTCGGCCTCGATCAGCGCGGCCATGTGGCGGCGGTTGGCCAGGCCGGTCAGCTCGTCGCGGTGGGCCAGTTCCTGGATGCGCTGCAGCGCGTCCTTCAGCTCGGCCTTCTGGCGGCGCAGGCGGTCGCGCAGCCGGCTGAGCTGCCCAGCCAGCATCGACACCGCCGGCAACATGATCGCGATGACGAGGAAGTGCGCGAACTCCACCTCGGGCCGATAGATCTCCGGCGAGAGCCTAGCCATCAGCGCCATCGCGCTGCCGAACAGCACCAGCGCCAACAGGCTGAGCCGGCGCACCTGCCGCGGCGTCAGCGAGTACAGGCCGAACATCAGGATCACCATCATGATCGGGAACACCGCGCCGCGGCCGCGCCCGGCCAGCGTGTAGGCCACGGCACCGATGGCCAGCGCGAAGGCCATCTGCGGCACCGTCAGCGACGGGTCGGCGCAGCGCAGGTTGGCGCCGCTGCGGATCGCCGCGTAGAAGCCCGCCATGCCGCCGATGCCCAGCACCGCCAGCGCCGCTACCGGCCAGGCCGGCGCCATGCCGGCCCAGACGAAATAACCCATGCTGGCGATGCTGTAGACCATCAGCGCGCAGCCGATGCCGCAGCGCGCGGCGCGCACGCGCTGGTGCGGGTCGTCACCGAGCAGCCGGTCGAGCAGCGCTGCGGCGCGCGGGTTCATCGCACCGCCTCCGCCGCGCCGCGCAGGTGGCCAAGCGGCAGCGCACCGCCGGACTTCACCTCGCCGAGCGAGAAGCTGGTGTGCATGTCCTTCACGTGCGGCAGGTGCAGCAGCACGTCGAGCGCGAAGCGCGAGAAGGCGTCGAGGTCGGTGGCCATCACCTGCAGCTCGAAGGTGCCCGAGCCGCTGATGTAGTGGCAGGCGATCACCTCCGGGATGCGGCGGATCGCTTCCTCCAGCAGCTGCGTGGCGGCGGCGTTGTTGCGGTCGGCGTCCAGGCGCACGAAGGCCAGCACGCCCAGGCCGATCTTGCGGCGGTCGATCTCGGCGCGGTAGCCGGTGATGAAACCCTGCTCCTCCAGCCAGCGCAGGCGGCGCCAGGTCGGTGCGGCCGACAGGCCGATGCGCGAGGCCAGTTCGGCGTTGGACAGGCGTGCGTCTTGCTGCAGCGCGCGCAGGATCGCGATGTCGTAGCGGTCGAGCTGCGCGCCGTGCGGCTCGGCGGCCTCGGCGGTCGCCTCTGGGGTTTTCCCTGAAGTGGCCATATCGGGCGTGATTCTGACGCGATTAACTCGATATGAGCAAGAACCTTTCTCTCGAACTGCGTATCCGGGCAACGAAAGAAAGCACCTGCAGGCGACGAATCTCTACACTCTTGCTCGCCCCCCCACGGAGCCCGCCATGAACGCACCCCTTCCCGAGGCCATCCGCAAGGCACTGGAAAGCGCCTCGCTCGACGACAAGTACAGCCTCGACCAGGGCCGCGCCTTCATGAGCGGCGTGCAGGCGCTGGTGCGGCTGCCGATGCTGCAGCGCCAGCGCGACCTGGCCGCCGGGCTGAACACCGGCGGCTTCGTCAGCGGCTACCGCGGCAGCCCGCTGGGCGGCTACGACCAGGCGCTGATGGCGGCGAAGAAGCACCTCGATGCCCACCACGTCGTCTTCCAGCCCGGCGTCAACGAGGAGCTCGGAGCCACCGCGGTGTGGGGCACGCAGCAGCTCGACCTGTACCCGCAGAGCAAGAAGTACGACGGCGTGTTCGGCATCTGGTACGGCAAGGGCCCGGGCGTGGACCGCTGCTCCGACGTCTTCAAGCACGCCAACATGGCCGGCACCGCGAAGCACGGCGGCGTGATTGCCATCGCCGGCGACGACCACGTGGCCAAGAGCTCCACCGCCGCGCACCAGAGCGACCACATCTTCAAGGCCTGCGGCCTGCCAGTGTTCTTCCCGTCTTCGGTGCAGGACATCCTCGACATGGGCCTGCACGCCTTCGCAATGAGCCGCTACGCCGGTGTCTGGTCGGGCATGAAGACGATCCAGGAGGTGGTGGAGTCGTCGGCCTCGGTCAGCGTCGACCCCGACCGCGTGAAGATCGTGCTGCCCGAGGACTTCACCATGCCGCCCGGCGGCCTGCACATCCGCTGGCCCGACGCGGCGCTCGAGCAGGAGGCGCGGCTGTTCGACCACAAGTGGTATGCGGCGCTCGCCTACGTGCGCGCCAACAAGCTGAACCACAACGTCATTGAAGGCCCGAACGACCGCTTCGGCATCATCGCCAGCGGCAAGGCCTACAACGACACCCGCCAGGCGCTGGCCGATCTCGGCCTGGACGACGACACCTGCCGGCGCCTGGGGATCCGGCTGCACAAGGTCAACGTGGTCTGGCCGCTGGACGCCACCATCACGCGCGAGTTCGCGCAGGGCCTGCAGGAGATCCTGGTCGTCGAGGAGAAGCGCCAGGTCATCGAATACCAGATCAAGGAAGAGCTCTACAACTGGCGGCCCGACGTGCGCCCCAACGTGCTGGGCAAGTTCGACGAGCCGGAGGGCGACATCTCCGGCGGCGAATGGTCGATGCCGAACCCGAGCGAGAACTGGCTGCTGCGCGCCAAGGCCGACCTGACGCCGGCGATCATCGCCAAGGCCATCGCCAAGCGGCTGAAGAAGCTGGGCTTCGCGCCCGAAGGCAGCGATACCGCCGCGCGCATGAACCAGCGGCTGGACGTGCTGGCGCAGCGCGAGCGCGCGATGCTGGCGCTGAAGACCGACACCGGCGAACGCGCGCCCTGGTTCTGCAGCGGCTGCCCGCACAACACCAGCACCCGCGTGCCGGAAGGCTCGCGCGCGCTGGCCGGCATCGGCTGCCACTTCATGTCGATCTGGATGGACCGCAGCACCAGCACCTTCAGCCAGATGGGCGGTGAAGGCGTGGCCTGGGTCGGCCAGGCGCCGTTCACGACCGACACGCATGTGTTCGCCAACCTCGGCGACGGCACCTACTTCCACAGTGGCTTGCTCGCCATCCGCCAGAGCATCGCGGCCGGCGTCAACATCACCTACAAGGTGCTCTACAACGACGCGGTCGCGATGACCGGCGGCCAGCAGGTCGGCGAGCGGCCCGAGGGCCACTCGGTGATGCAGATCCAGAAGAGCCTGATCGCCGAGGGCGTGAAGAAGCTGGTGATCGTCACCGACGAACCCGAGAAGTATTCGGGCGTCACGCTCGAAGCCGGCGTGACGGTGCACCACCGAGACGAGCTCGATGCGATCCAGCGCCAGTTCCGCGAGATCCCCGGCTGCACGGCGCTGATCTACGACCAGACCTGCGCGACCGAGAAGCGTCGCCGCCGCAAGCGCGGCAAGATGGCCACGCCGTCCAAGACCGTGGTGATCAACGAGCTGGTGTGCGAAGGCTGCGGCGACTGCTCGGTCCAGAGCAACTGCCTGAGCGTCGAGCCGGTCGAGACCGAGTTCGGCCGCAAGCGCCGCATCAACCAGAACACCTGCAACAAGGACTACTCCTGCGTGAAGGGCTTCTGCCCGAGCTTCGTCACCGTCGAGGGCGGGGCACTGAAGCGCGCGAAGAAGGAGAAGCGCGGCGACCTGTCGGCGCTGCCGCCGCTGCCGGAGCCGAACCTGCCGCTGGCGGAGACGGCCTGGGGCATCGTGGTCGGCGGCGTCGGCGGCACCGGCGTCATCACCATCGGGCAACTGCTCGGCGTGGCCGCGCACCTGGAAGGCCGCGGCGTCGTCACGCAGGACGCCGGCGGCCTGGCGCAGAAGGGCGGCGCCACCTGGAGCCACATCCAGATCGCCAACCGGCCCGAGGCCATCTTCACCACCAAGGTCGACACCGCCAAGGCCGACCTGGTGATCGCCTGCGACGCCATCGTCGCGGCCGGCAAGTACACGATGAGCGTGATGCGCGAGGGCCGCACCTTCGTGGCGTTGAACACCCACGGCACGCCGACGGCCGCCTTCGTGCGCAACCCGGACTGGCAGTTTCCCGGCGGCAACTGCGAGGCCGCGGTGGCCACTGCGGTGGGCACGACGATGGTCGGCGCCTTCGACGCCGAGCAGGCGGCGGTGCAGTTGGTCGGCGACTCGATCTACACCAACCCGCTGCTGCTCGGCTACGCCTGGCAGAAGGGGCGCGTGCCGCTGAACCACGCCGCGCTGATGCGCGCCTTCGAGCTCAACGGCGTACAGATCGACAACAACAAGGCGGCGTTCGAATGGGGCCGGCGCTGCGCGCACGACCTGGGCTCGGTGCAGGCGCTGTACCAGGCCGCCGCGGTGATCGAGTTCGTCAAGAAGCCGTCGCTCGACGAAGTGATCGCGAAGCGCATCGACTTCCTCACTTCGTACCAGGATGCGGCCTACGCGTCCCAGTACAAGACCTTCGTCGACAAGGTGCGCGCCGCCGAGACCCCGCTGGCGAGCACGAAGCTCACCGAGGCCGTGGCCCGCTACCTGTTCAAGCTGATGGCCTACAAGGACGAGTACGAGGTCGCCCGGCTGCACACCGACGCCACCTTCACGAAGAAGATCGCCGACATGTTCGAGGGCGACATCAAGCTGGTGCACCACCTCGCGCCGCCGATGTTCGCGAAGACCAACGACAAGGGTGAGCTGGTCAAGCAGCCCTTCGGCCCCTGGATGCGCAGTGCCTTCGGCCTGCTGGCGAAGTTCAAGGGCCTGCGCGGTGGTGCGCTCGACCCCTTCGGCCGCACCGAGGAACGCCGCACCGAGCGCGCGCTGATCACCGAGTACCGGGGCTGCGTCGAGGAGCTGCTGACCCGCCTGGACGCAGCGCGCCTGCCGCAGGCGGTCGAGATCGCACGCATCCCGGAAGACATCCGCGGCTACGGCCATGTGAAGGTCCGCCACCTGACGGCGGCGCGCGCCAAGTGGGCGACGCTGATGGCGCAGTGGCGCGCCGGCTGAGCCCCGCCAGCCCGACACATCGCCTCACAAAGCCGGTTCCCGACCAGGGAACCGGCAGATCTTTTGAACGGTCACGTCAAGTGACGTGAAGCGCCATTGAATGGTCGCCGCCTACAGTGCGCCCATCGGCTTCACCGATCGACCGACCATGACCGCCTCTCCCACGCGCTATACCGGCACCGCGATCGCCCTGCACTGGCTGCTGGGCCTGGCCATCCTCGGCTCGTTCGCCGTCGGCCTGTACATGACCGGGCTGACCATGTCGCCGCAGCGCCTGAAGCTCTACAACTGGCACAAGTGGGCCGGCATCGTGATCCTGACGCTGTCGGCCATCCGCCTGCTGTGGCGCCTGACCCACCGGCCGCCGGCCGACGTGGCCATGCCGGGCTGGCAGCAGAAGGCCTCGCACGCGGTGCACATGCTGCTGTACGTGCTGTTCTTCGCCGTGCCGCTGGCCGGCTGGGCCTACAGCTCGGCGGCTGGCTTCCCGATCGTCGTGTTCGGCGTGATCCCGCTGCCCGACTTCGTCTCGCCGAACAAGGAACTCGCCGAGGCGATCAAGCCTCTGCACAAGATCCTCGCCTACACGATGGCCGCGCTGGTGCTCGGCCACGTGGCGGCGGCCCTCAAGCACCACTTCGTCGACCGCGACGGCCTGCTGGACCGCATGCGTCCGGGCCGCGCCTGAACCTGCGAACCACGCCCATGAAAACCTACCTCGCCATCAGCCTGCTCGCCCTCGGCGCCGCCTCCTTCGCCGCCCCGGCCTGCGCGCAGCAACTCGTGCCGGCCGGCAGCGAGATTGCCTTCACCAGCAAGCAGATGGGCGTGCCGGTCGACGGCAAGTTCCGCAAGTTCGACGCCAAGGTCGCGTTCGACCCGAAGAAGCCCGAGGCCGCCAGCATCGGCTTCACGATCGACCTGGCCAGCGTCTCGCTCGGCGCCGCCGAGACCGAGGCCGAGGTGGTCAAGCCGGACTGGTTCGACACCAAGAAGTTTCCGCAGGCCACCTTCCAGAGCACGGCCGTGAAGGCCGCCGGCGCCGGCAAGTACGAGGTCGCGGGCAAGCTGACGATCAAGGGCGCGTCGCAGAACGTGACCGTGCCGGTCGCGCTGGCGCAAGCCGGCGGCACCACCACCGCCACCGGCGCCTTCGTCATCAAGCGGCTGGACTTCAAGATCGGCGACGGCGACTGGAAGGACACCTCGATGGTCGCCAACGACGTGCAGGTGAAGTTCAAGCTGGCGCTGACCGGCGTCGGCGCGCTCTGACGCCCGCCCCCTTTTCCCTTCCCCAACCCCAACGCTCCCAGGAGAGGCTTTCCCATGACCAAGACCCTGCTCGCCACTGCGCTGCTCGCGGCCGCCGGCTTCGCCCAGGCCCAAAGCGCCAGCTACAGCATCGACCCGACGCACACCTTCGTGACCTTCGAGGCCTCGCACTTCGGCACCTCGACGCTGCGCGGCCGCTTCGACCGCAAGGAAGGTGCAGTCCAGTTCGACCGCGCGGGCAAGAGCGGCAAGGCCGAGATCACCATCGACCTGACGTCGGTGAGCACCGGTGTCGGCCCGCTGGACGGCCACCTGAAGAGCAAGGACTTCTTCGACGTAGCCGCCAACCCGAGCGCCAAGTTCGTCGGCGACAAGTTCGTGTTCAACGGCGACAAGGTGACCGAGGTGACCGGCACGCTGACGATGTCGGGCAAGACCAACCCCGTCACGCTGAAGGCGACGAACTTCAACTGCTACCAGAACCCGATGCTCAAGCGCGAGGTGTGCGGCGGTGACTTCGAGACCACGCTGGTGCGCAGCCAGTACGGCATCACCTACGGCCTGCCGGGCATCCCGGACAACATCCGCCTGCTGATCCAGATCGAGGCGGTCAAGCAGTAACTGTCTGCCCCCGGCCGACGGGTACGTCGGCCCGCCCCCCGCGGGGGCCGCGGGCCAGCTTGGGAGCGGCCCGGCGCTCGGCCCGCGGCACTGTGCCCGCGTCCCTCAACCGCCGCCGAGGTGGCGCTGCAGGAGCACGGCGAGTTCCACCTCGCCGAAGGGCTTGGCGAGGTGATCGTTCATGCCGGCCTCGAGGCTGCGCTGGCGGTCACCTTCCAGCGCGTTGGCCGTCAGCGCGACGATGCGCTGCGGCGGCTGCCCGGCATTCTGTTCCCGGGCGCGGATGCGGCGGGTGGCCTCGAACCCATCCATGCCCGGCATCTGGCAATCCATCAGCACCAGGTCGTAGCGCCGCCCGGCGGTCCGCTCCACGGCCTGCTCACCGTCGGACACGGTCTCCACCGTCAGCCCGGCCCGCGCGAGCATGGCCTCGGCGACCAGCGCATTGACCGGGTTGTCCTCGACCAGCAGCACCACGCCGCGCTGCGTGTCAGCCACCGGCGGCAACGGCGTCGGTGGCGGCTGCAGGCAGGGCTGCAGCGGTACTCGCAGTGCGAAGCGCGTGCCGGCACCGGCCGGGTTCTCGTGGCAGCTCACGTCGCCGCCCATCGCACGCGCCAGTTCGCGCGAGATGGCCAGGCCCAGCCCGGTGCCGCCGTGGCGCCGGCCGAACGAGGCGTCGCCCTGGCGGAACGGCTCGAAGATGCGCTCACGGTCGCCGGCAGGCACGCCATCGCCGCTGTCGATGACGTCGAACACCACCAGCCCCGAACCACTGCTGCGCACGCACAGCGATACGCCGCCATGCTCGGTGAACTTCACCGCGTTGCCGGTCAGGTTCAGCAGCACCTGGCGCAGGCGCACGGCGTCGCCGCGCACCCAGTAGGGCTGCGGCAGCCGGAACTCCGGTGCGAACGACAAGCCCTTCTCGGCGGCGGACACCCGCGTCAGGTCGGCCACGCCGTCGAACATCGCGCCGAGCTCGAAGGGCGCCGGCGACAGCGCGAGGTGGCCACTCTCGATCTTCGAGTAGTCGAGCACATCGTTGATGAGCCCGAGCAGGTGTCGACCGGTGTGCTCGAGCATCCCGAGGTAGCGGTCGGCCTCCGGCGAACCGGCACGCGCCAGGGCGGCCAGCCCGAGCATGCCGTGCAGGGGCGTGCGCATCTCGTGGCTCATGGTGGCGAGGAACTGGCCTTTGGCCGCGCTGTGCCGCTCGGCCAGGTCCAGCGCCTGCTGCCGCTGCGCCGCCAGGATGGCGGTCTCGAAGCGCAGCCGCAGCATGGTGCGTGTGGCCAGTGCAGCCCGCCGGCCCTCGGAGACGATCAGCCCGAGGAACACCGCCATCGCGGTCGCTGCATAGATCGACAGCCGGGTGCCCTGGGCCAGCTGGTACAGCAGGGCCGGCACCAGCACCGGCACGCAGAACGCGAGGCAGGCGACCAGGCGCGAGGACAGCACGATCAGGCCGACGGCGGCGATGCCGATCACCGTGGCCAGCATCAGTGCGGCGGCCTCGGGATAGTTCGCCGGCAGCAGCCAGGTGCCGATCAGCCCGTAGACGATGCCGTCGACCGCGACAGCAGCCTCGTAGACCCGCCCCCAGTAGAGTTCGTGCGACTGGCCGGCTCGTGCGTAGCGCCATGCGATCGCAAGGCGGGTCGCGCAAACGAGCAACTTCATGGCCAGCCAGGTCAGCAGCACGCCATGGGCGACCACGTCCCACAGCAGCACGCACACCAGCACACCGACCGGCACCGCGATCAGGTTGGAGATGCGTGTGCGCTCGAACAGCAGCGCGACCTGGGCGCGCTCGATGCGCTGGCCGAGTTCGCCCCCGTCCACGCTGGCGGGATCGGCAGCGCTGGCAGCAACGGAGTCCGGAAGGCGCGGCATCGGAATGCCCGAGGGCTTTGACGATTTTCCCACCCGGTCCGGCCGCGTCATCGACAATCCGGCCGGTGAAGCGTTCACTTCTGCGCGCAATATGCGCCTTCTCAATCCTGGCGGCTGCGTCGGCCGTCGCCCAGCCGCTCGGCTACCGACTGGACCCTTCGCACAGTTTCGTGCACTTCGAGGTGATGCACTTCGGCACCGCGACGCTGCGCGGCCGCTTCGGCCCGCTCGAAGGCTATGCGACGCTGGATGTGAGTGCACGCCAGGGCAGCGTGTCCTTGCGCGTGCCGACGAAGATCGTCAGCACCGGCCTGCCCGTGCTCGACAGTCGGTTGCGTCAGAGCGACCTGTTCGATAGCGAGGCGCAACCCGAGGCCTTCTTCGTCGCCGAGCGCTTCGTGTTCGACGGCGACACGCTGAAGGAAGTGCGCGGCGAGATCACGCTGCGCGGCATCAGCCGCCCACTGACACTGCGCGCCCAGCGCTTCTCCTGCGGCACGCATCCCATGCTGCAGCGGCCCTGGTGCGGCGGCGACTTCGAGGCCGAGCTGCAGCGCAGCGACTTCGGCATGGACTTCGGGCTGCCGCTGGTGGGCAACCGCGTGCGCCTGCTGGTGCAGGTGGAGGCGATCGCCGAACGCTGAAGTCCCGCTCAGCGCGTGGCCTGCCAGGCGGCGATGAACTCGCGAGCGACGGCAGCGATCTCGGCGATGGCCATGCCCGGCTTGAAGATCTGGCTGCCGATGCCAAAGCCGCTCGCCCCGGCCTTGACCCAGCCGGCCAGGCTCTGCGGCGTGATGCCGCCGACCGGCCACAGCCCGGTGCCGGCCGGCAGCACCGAAGCCATCGCCTTCAGCCCTGCCGCGCCGATCACTTCGGCCGGGAACAGCTTGAGCACGTTCGCGCCGGCGGCCAGCGCCGCAAAGGCTTCGGTCGGCGTGGCCACGCCGGGCGCGGCAAACATTCCGAGCGAGCGCGCCCGTGCGATCACCGCCGCATCGAAGTTCGGTGACACCATCAGGCGGCCGCCGGCGGCGTGCACCGCATCGACGTCGGCTGGCGCCAGCATCGTGCCGCCGCCGACCAGCGCACCGGCCGGCGCCATCGCCGCGATCGTCGCGATGCCTTGCAGCGCGCCGGGCCGGTTCAGCGGCACCTCGACGATGCGGAAGCCGCCTTCGAACAGCGCCGCCGCGACATCAGCGGCGCGCTCGGGCTCGAGGCCGCGCAGGATGGCCACCAGCGGCGGCAGGGGCAGGTCGGGCGTGGTCATGGCGTTGGGTATGGCTGCCTGTCGATGAAAATACTGTATTACAAATGAGACCGTCCACCTACACTGACGCCATGCCCAGCGTGACCCCGATCGGCGCCACCTACCGCGGCCCCAGCCTGCATGGCCAGGTGGTGCACGAACTCGGCGCGCGCATTGCCGGCGGCCACTACGCTCCGGGCGAGGTGCTTCCCAGCGAGGAAGAACTCGGCGTGCAGCTGCACGTCAGCCGCACCGCGCTGCGCGAGGCGATCAAGGTGCTGGCGGCCAAGGGCCTGGTCGAGTCGCGACCGCGCGTGGGCACCCGCGTGCGGCCGATCGACGCCTGGAACCAGCTCGACCCGGACGTGCTCGCCTGGCGCTGCCGCACGATGCCCGACGCGCGCTTCATCGAGCAGCTCGCCGAGATGCGCGAGATCATCGAGCCGGCCGCTGCGCAGCTGGCCGCGCGCCACCGAAGCGACGCGCAGCTCGCGGCGATCGAAGCCGCGCTGGCCGGCATGGCGGCGGCGCGGCGCATCGAGGCCTGGGTCGAGGCCGACGTCGACTTCCACCGCGCCATCCTCAGCGCCACCGGCAACTCGTTGCTGATGCCGCTGGCGGCGCTGATCGGCGCGACGCTGGAGTCGGTGCTGGTGCTGACTGCCCGGCGCGCCGACGACTTCCGCGTCGCGTTGCCCGACCACGCCCGCGTCTGCGACGCGATCCGCAGCCGCGACACGCTGGCCGCCGGGCAGGCCATGTCGCTGCTGCTGGCCGATTCGCGCCGGCGCCTGCTGGCCGCGCCGCCGGCCGCCCCCCCGCCGGCCCGCGCCGCGAAGCGGAATCGGGGCTAACCCCGGGGCGCCGGGCGGCGCCTATTTGTATGATGAAAGGCCGAACGCCTGACAGCCCGGCCCGATCGTGCACGCCACTCCATGACCAGCATCGTCTTCCAGGACGTCTCCAAGGCCTACGGCAACCTGCCGTCGGTGCTGCGCGAGGTCAACCTCGAGCTCGGCGACGGCGAGTTCGCCGTCTTCATCGGCCCCTCGGGCTGCGGCAAGAGCACGCTGCTGCGCATGATCGCCGGGCTGGAGGAGATCACGACCGGCGAGCTGCGCATCGGCGGCCTGCGCGTCAACGAGGTGCCGCCCGCCGAGCGAGGCATCGCGATGGTGTTCCAGAGCTATGCGCTGTTCCCGCACATGAGCGTGTACGAGAACATGGCTTTCGGGCTGCAGCTCGCGAAGCGCCCGAAGGCCGAGATCGACGCCAAGGTGCGCGCCGCCGCGAAGACGCTGCAGCTCGATCACCTGCTCGAGCGCCAGCCCAAGGCGCTGTCCGGCGGGCAGCGGCAGCGCGTGGCGATCGGCCGGGCGATCGTGCGCGAGCCCAAGGTGTTCCTGTTCGACGAGCCGCTGTCCAACCTCGACACCGCGCTGCGCGCGCAGACCCGCATCGAGATCGCCCGGCTGCACGCCAGCTATTCCGACGCGAGCATGGTCTACGTGACGCACGACCAGGTCGAGGCGATGACGCTGGCCAGCAAGATCGTGCTGCTGCACACCGGGCAGGACGTGGCCGAGAAAGGCTCGCTGGCGCAGGTGGGCACGCCGCTGGAACTGTTCCACCGGCCGCGCAACCGCTTCGTCGCCGGCTTCATCGGCTCGCCGCGCATGAACTTCCTGACGGGCACGCTGGTGGAAGCCGGCGCGGCGCAAGCCACGGTGCAGATCGCCGGCGGGACGCGCCTGGCCGCCACGGTCGATGCTCGGCGGCTCGCGCCCGGTGCGGCGGTGAGCCTGGGCATCCGCCCCGAGCACGTGGTCGTGGGGCAGGATGGCGCGCAGTCGCTGGCCGGAACGGTGGCGATCGTCGAACGGCTCGGCACCACCACCTACCTGTACCTCGACCGCGGCGACGCGCAGGAGTTCGTCGCCCAGGCCGCGGCCGACAGCGTCTCGCGCATCGGCGACCGGCTCGCGGTCGGCCTGCCAGCCGACGCACTGCACCTGTTCGACGAACGCGGCGATGCGCTGCCGCGCACGCTGGACCTTCCCACCTGAGGCGCACGATGCAACTGGGCGTCTGCTACTACCCCGAGCACTGGCCGGAGTCGGTCTGGGCCGACGACGCGCGGCGCATGGCCGAGCTCGGCATCCGCCATGTGCGCATCGGCGAGTTCGCCTGGTCGCGCATCGAGCCGAATCCCGGCGAGCTGCACTGGGAGTGGCTGGACCGTGCGGTGGAGACGCTGGCGCGCGCCGGCCTGCAGGTGGTGATGGGCACACCCACCGCCACGCCGCCGAAGTGGCTGGTCGACCGCCACCCCGGCATGCTGGCGGTCGACGCGCAGGGCCGCGAGCGCCGCTTCGGCTCACGCCGCCACTACGACTTCTCGAGCGACGCCTACCTGGAGGAAGCACGGCGCATCGTCACGCTGCAGGCGCAGCGCTACGGCCGGCACCCGGCGGTGACGGCCTGGCAGACCGACAACGAGTACGGTTGCCACGACACCGTGCTGAGCTGGTCGGCCAATGCGGTGCGCCGCTTCCGCGGCTGGCTGCGCGAACGCTATGCCCACATCGACGCGCTCAACACCGCCTGGGGCAACGTGTTCTGGAGCCAGGAGTACCGCGACTTCGATGAGATCGACGCGCCGAACCTGACCGTCACCGAGTCGAACCCGGCCCACCGCTTCGATTTCCGCCGCTTCGCCAGCGACGAGGTGGTGCGCTTCAACCGCATGCAGGTCGACATCCTGCGCGAGCACGCGCCGGGCAGGCCGGTGGCGCACAACTTCATGCTCTTCTTCACCGAGTTCGACCACCACAAGGTGGCGGCCGACCTCGACTTCGTCGGCTGGGACAGCTACCCGCTCGGTGCGCTGGAGATGTTCTGGTTCGACGAGGACGAGAAGCGCCGCTGGCTGCGCACCGGCCACCCCGACTTCGCGGCCTTCCACCACGACCTCTACCGCGGCATGAGCCGGCTGCCCTTCTGGGTGATGGAGCAGCAGCCCGGCCCGGTCAACTGGGCGCACTGGAACCCGTCGCCGCTGGACGGCATGGTGCGGCTGTGGACCTGGGAGGCCTTCGCGCACGGCGCCGGCGTGGTCAGCTACTTCCGCTGGCGGCAGGCGCCGTTCGCGCAGGAGCAGATGCACGCCGGGCTGAACACGCCGGACCACGAACTCGACACCGGCGGCCTGGAAGCTGCGCAGGTGGCCGAGGAACTCGGTCGCGTGCCCACGGTGGCCTGCGAACGCGCGCCGGTTGCGCTGGTGTTCGACTACGAGGCGCGCTGGGCGATCGAAGCGCAGCCGCAGGGCGCTGACTTCAACGCATTGCGCCTCGCCTTCGAGTGGTACTCGGCGCTGCGCTCGCTGGCGCTGGACGTCGACATCGTCTCCGCGCAGGCGCCGCTGGACGGCTATGCGCTGGTGGTGGTGCCGACGCTGCCGCACCTGCCGGCGGGCTTCGTGCAGCGCCTGGCCGACAGCGGCGCGCAGGTGGTGCTGGGCCCGCGCTGTGGCGCCAAGGTCGAGACGCTGTCGATCGCACCGGGCCTGCCACCGGGCGAACTGCGCACGCTGATGCCGATCCGCGTCCGGCGTGTCGAGTCGCTGCGGCCGGGCATCGTCTCGCCGGTGGTGCTGGGCGAGCACCGCGGCGAGTGCCATCGCTGGCGCGAGCATGTCGAACTTGGCGCCGACACCCTCGGCGAAGCGCAGTTCGCCGATGCCTTCGGCGGCCCCGCCGTCGTGCAGGCCGGCCGCGTGCGCTACCTGGCTGGCTGGTTCGATGCCGCGACGATGCGCGAGCTGATGGCACGCGCGGTGGTCGACGCCGGGCTCGAGCCCTACGAGCTGCCCGAGGGCGTGCGCATGCGCCAGCGCGGCGAGCTGAGTTTCCTCTTCAACTACGGCGACGAGCCGGCGACGCTGCCCACCGAACCGGTGGAGTGGCTGGTCGGCGACTCGACCGTGCCGCCGCAGGGCGTGTGCATCGCACGCGTGAGCGGCTGACATTGCGTTCCCTGCCCCACCACAACAACTTCGCTGGAGAGACTGCATGAAGTACCCGACCCTCACCCTGCTGGCCGCCGCCGCGCTGCTGGCCTCGGCCGCTGCGCAGGCCGGCACCATCACCTACAACGCCAGCATCCACGGGCCGAACCAGAAGGCCGCCTTCCAGGCGCTGATCGACGACTTCGAGAAGGCCCACCCCGACATCAAGGTCAAGGTCAGCTACATCGATGCCGAGGGCTACAAGGTGCAGCTGCCCAACTGGCTGGCCGCCGAGTCGCCGGATCTGATCAACTGGTACGCCGGCGAGCGCATGCGCTACTACGTGCGCCGCGGCCTGCTGGAGGACGTCTCCGACCTGTGGAAGAAGAACGGCTGGGAGAAGGACTTCGCCAGCACCACCAAGTCGGCCTCGCTGGACGGCAAGTTCTACGCGCTGCCCTACATGTACTACTCGTGGGGCATGTTCTACCGCAAGGACCTGTTCGAGAAGGCCGGCGTGAAGGCCGAGCCGAAGAACTGGGCGGAGTTCACCGACGCCTGCAAGAAGCTCAAGGCCGCAGGCATCGCGCCGGTGGCTGCCGGCGGCAAGGACGGCTGGAACCTGGCGGGCTGGTTCGACTACCTGAACCTGCGCACCCACGGCTACGACTTCCACATCGACCTGACCGACGGCAAGGTGCCCTACACCGACGCCCGCGTGAAGAAGACCTTCGCCAACTGGAAGAGCGCGATCGATGCCGGCTGCTTCGTCGACAACATCACCAGCTACGACTTCCAGACCGCGCAGCCGCTGCTGTACACCGGCAAGGCGGCGATGTTCCTGATGGGCACCTTCATGGCGCCGGGCATCCCGGCCGACATGAAGGACAAGGTCGGCTACATGCAGTTCCCGGAGATCGACGCCAAGGTCAAGCGCGCCGAGGACGGCCCGACCGACACCTTCCACATCCCGGCCAAGGCGAAGAACAAGGCCGACGCGCGCAAGTTCCTCGAGTTCGCGGCCAAGCCGGAGAACATCGCCAAGCTGGCCAAGGGCATGGGCTCGCTGCCGACCAACACCAAGGCGCCTGAGCCGACCGACCCGCTGGAGAAGACGTCCTTCGCCATCCTCTCCGGCGCGACCGGCGGCGTGGCGCAGTTCTACGACCGCGACGCCGTCAAGGAACTGGCCGACGAGGGCATGAAGGGCATGCAGGAGTTCATCTCCAAGCCCGAGCGGCTCGACGCCATCCTCGCCAAGCTGGAGAAGGACCGCCAGCGCATCCACAAGGTCAAGTGAGGCGGGCGTGACGACGCAGCAGCCCCGGTCGCCGATGGCAGCGCGCAAGCGGCGCGCGGCCTTCCTGTTCCTGGCGCCGGCGCTGCTGTTCTTCACGGTCTACGTGCTCTGGCCGATCGCGCAGAGCGTGTGGCTGAGCTTCCACGAGTGGGACGGCCTGGCCCCGAAGGAATGGGTGGGCCTGGCCAACTACCGCGAGCTGCTCGACGACGACACCTTCTACAAGGCGCTGAAGAACAACCTGATCTGGCTGCTGCTGTTCCTGCTGGCGCCGCCGCTGGGCTTGGCGCTGGCGCTGTTCCTGAACCAGCAGATGCGCGGCATGCGGCTGGCCAAGTCGCTGTTCTTCATGCCCTTCGTGCTGTCGGGCGTGGTCATCGGCATGGTGTTCAACTGGTTCTACGAGCCGACCGCCGGGCTGCTGGCGCTGATCGTCGGCCATGCGGTGCCGGTGCTGGGCGACGAGAACACGGTGACCTTCGGCATCATCGCCGCGGCGCTGTGGCCGCAGACGGCCTACTGCATGATCCTGTACCTCACCGGCCTGACGGCGGTGAGCCCCGAGCTGATCGAGGCCGCGCGCATCGAGGGCGCCAAGGGCTTCACGCTGCTGCGCCGGGTGATCCTGCCGCAGCTGCGGCCGGCGACCTTCATCGCCGTGGTGGTCACGGTGATCGGCGCGCTGCGCAGCTTCGACCTGATCTCGGTGATGAGCGACGGCGGGCCCTACGGCAGCTCCACCGTGCTGGCCTTCTTCATGTACGAGCAGGCCATCAAGTACTACCGGCAGGGCTACGGCGCGGCGATCGCCGTGGTGCTGATGCTGATCATGCTGGTCTACATCGCCTACTTCCTGACGCGCATGATCCGGCAGGAACGGGAAGGGGGGCGCTGATCCATGTTCCCGACACCGATCGCGAAGTGGACGCCGCTGAACCGCACCCTCTACCGGATCGCGGTGCCGCTGGTGCTGATCGTCTGGCTGCTGCCGCTGATCGCGGTGCTGGTCACCTCGATGCGCTCGGCCGACGAGATCATGGCCGGCAACTACTGGGGCTGGCCGCGCGACTTCTCGATGTGGGCCAACTACAAGGAAGTGCTGACCGGCTCGCCGATGCTGGCCTACTTCTGGAACAGCGTCCGCATCACCGTCCCGGCCGTGCTGCTGGCGCTGGCGCTGGCCGCGATGGCCGGCTTTGCGCTGGCCACCTACGACTTCCGCGGCAACACGCTGCTGTTCGCGCTGTTCATCGCCGGCAACTTCATCCCGTTCCAGATCCTGATGATCCCGGTGCGCTCGCTGACGCTGGACCTGGGCCTGCTGGACACCGTCACCGGCGTGGTGCTGTTCCACATGGCCTTCCAGACCGGCTTCTGCACGCTGTTCCTGCGCAACTTCATCAAGCAGCTGCCCTACGAGCTGATCGAGGCGGCGCGCGTCGAGGGCGCAAGCGAGTGGACGATCTTCCACAAGGTCGTGCTGCCGCTGATCCGCCCGGCGCTGGCGGCGCTGGCCGTGCTCGTCTTCACCTTCGTCTGGAACGACTACTTCTGGGCGCTGACGCTGGCGCAGGGCGACGCGGCACGGCCGATCACCGTCGGCGTCGCGCAGCTCAAGGGCACCTGGGTGGCACGCTGGAACCTGGTGTCGGCCGGCGCGATCGTCGCGGCGCTGCCGGCGGTGCTGCTGTTCTTCGCGATGCAGAGGCATTTCATCGCCGGGCTCACGTTCGGCGCCACCAAGGGGTGAGGTTTCCATGGCCACCGTTCCACAGGTGCAGTTCGCCGGCGTGCGCTTCCACAGCCTGGCCGGGCAGGGCGTGATCGTCACCGGCGGTGCTGCCGGCATCGGCGCGGACATCGTTCGCGCCTTCGCGCAGCAGGGCTGCCGCGTCGGCTTCGTCGACCGCGACGAGGCCTGCGGCCGCGCGTTGGCGGCGAGCCTGCCCGACACCTTCTTCGAGCCCTGCGACGTGACCGACGTGCCGGCGCTGAAGGCGGCGATCGAGCGCCTCGCGGCGCGCACCGGCGGCGTCGACGTGCTGGTCAACAACGTCGCCAACGACCAGCGCCACACGATCGACGAGATCACGCCGGAGTTCTTCGACGAGCGCATCGCCGTCAACCTGCGGCCGCACTTCTTCGCCACGCAGGCGGTGCTGGGCTCGATGCGCGGCAAGGGCGGCGGCAGCATCGTCAACATCGGCTCGGGCAGCTGGAAGAACAAGACGCCGAACCTGAGCGTCTACGCCACCGCCAAGTCGGCGATGCAGGGCTTCACCCGCTGCCTGGCGCGCGACCTCGGCCGCGACGGCATCCGCGTCAATTGCGTGGTGCCGGGCTGGACGATGACCGAGCGGCAGGTCTCGCTGTGGGTCGACGCCGCCGGCGAGGCCGAGATGGACCGCCAGCACTGCATCCCCGGGCGCATCGTCGGGGCCGACATCGCGCACATGGTGCTGTTCCTCGCCGCCGACACGGCGCGCATGGTCACGGCGCAGGAGTTCGTCGTCGACGCCGGCTGGGCCTAGCCCGGGCCCGGCGATCTTTGCGTTGGAGTCGAAACTGATTCGACCGCACTGCAGCAATGGCCGTCGCCGCAGGTGAATGTGCGCTGGATGCTGCACTGCGACAGGATGTCGGAGGGTTTTACCCACTTGCCGGAAACGGGTCGCCGCGAAGAAATTAGGGGGTTCGTGCGAACGCCCCAGACGGGTGATGCGCAGTACCCACGTCGTCGACACGACCCTACCGGAGACCCTTGATGAGCAATTCCTCGCCGGCCCAGCGCCGCCGCTTCCTGAAGACCGCGGCCACCGGGACCGTCGCCGCAGGCGCGATGGCCGCCCCGATGGTGTCCAACGCACAGACCACCACGCTGCGCTTCCAGAGCACCTGGCCGGCCAAGGACATCTTCCACGAGTACGCCAACGACTTCGCCAAGAAGGTCAACGAGATCGCCGGCAGCCGCCTGAAGATCGAAGTGCTGCCCTCGGGCTCGGTGGTGCCGGCGTTCCAGCTGCTGGAGGCGGTGGCCAAGGGCACGCTGGACGGCGGCCATGGCGTGGTGGCCTACCACTACGGCAAAAACTCGGCGCTGGCGCTGTGGGGCTCGGGCCCGGCCTTCGGCATGGACCCGAACATGGTGCTGGCCTGGCACTACTACGGCGGTGGCGAGGCGCTGCTGATCGAGATCTACAAGTCGCTGAACCTGGACGTCAAGTCGTTCCTGTACGGCCCGATGCCGACGCAGCCGCTGGGCTGGTTCAAGAAGCCGATCGCCAAGGTCGAAGACCTCAAGGGCGTCAAGTTCCGTACCGTCGGGCTGGCCGTCGACGTGTTCACCGAGATGGGCGCCGCGGTCAACCCGCTGCCCGGCGGTGAAATCGTGCCGGCGCTGGACCGCGGCCTGATCGACGGCGCCGAGTTCAACAACGCCACGTCCGACCGCCTGCTCGGCTTCCCCGACGTGGTCAAGAACTGCATGCTGCAGAGCTTCCACCAGTCCGGCGAGCAGTTCGAGATCCTGTTCAACGGCCCGAAGTACAACGGCCTGCCGGCCGAGCTGAAGAAGGCGATCGACGTCGCCGTCGAGGCCTCGAGCGCCGACATGAGCTGGAAGGCCATCGAGCGCAACTCGAAGGACTACGCCGAGCTGAAGAAGTCCGGCGTCAACTTCTACAAGACGCCCGATGCGATCCTGCGCGCCCAGCTCGACGCCTGGGACAAGGTCATCGCCAAGAAGGCCGGCGAGAACGCCATCTTCAAGAAGGTGCTCGACAGCCAGAAGGCCTACGCCCAGCGCGTGATCCCCTGGCAGAACGACTACATGGTCGACTTCAAGATGGCCTACAACCACTACTTCGGCAAGAAGTAAGCGGCGACCGGGCCCCTTCGAACTGCCGGCCGCGCACCACGGCCGGCAGTTTTGTTTGTGCGCAGCCCGGCGCGAAGGAATTCCATGCAGAAAGTATTGCTGGCGGTCGACCGCCTTTCCACCTGGCTGGGCCAGTTGTTCGCCTGGACCATCGTGATCCTCACCTTCCTGATCACGTACGAGGTGTTCTCGCGCTACGTGCTGAACCAGCCCCACGACTGGAACCTGAACGTGCAGATCATGCTGTACGGCACGCTGTTCATGATGGCCGGCGCCTACACGCTGAGCAAGAACGGCCACGTGCGCGGCGACGTGCTCTACGGCTTCTTCCAGCCGCGCACGCAGGCCAGCATCGACCTGCTGCTGTACATCGTGTTCTTCCTGCCCGGCATCGTCGCGCTGACCTACGCCGGCTGGACCTACGCCAACGAGTCGCTGGCCATCCGCGAGCAGACCTTCTCGGCCACGGCCCTGCCGCTGTACCCGTTCAAGTTCGTCATCCCGTTCGCCGGCGGCCTGCTGCTGCTGCAGGGCATCGTCGAGATCGTGCGCTGCATCCAGTGCCTGCGTGACGGGGAGTGGCCTTCGCGCGAACAGGACGTCGAGGAAGTCGACGTCGACAAGCTCAAGGAAATGGTGCACGTGAAGGACGAGGACATCGCCGCGCTCGACAAGTACGTGACGCACGAGGCGGGAGCCAAGAAATGAAGATTCGCAAGGAACTCTGGTTCGGCTTCATCATCATGGGGCTGATCATCGCCGGCACGGCGGTGATGCTGATCTCGGCGCCGAAGATCACCAACGGCCACCTCGGCCTGATGATGCTGGCCCTGGTCGTGGTGGCCATCATGCTCGGCTTCCCCACCGCCTTCACGCTGATGGGCATGGGCATGCTGTTCACCTGGCTGGCCTACGAGGAGAACACCACCAAGACGCTGGACCTGATGGTGCAGTCCGCGTTCAAGGTGATGAGCAACGACGTGCTCATCTCGATCCCCTTGTTCGTGTTCATGGGCTATCTGGTCGAACGCGCCAACCTGATCGAGAAACTGTTCAAGTCGCTGCACCTCGCACTGGCGCGCGTGCCGGGTTCGCTGGCGGTGGCCACGCTCTTCACCTGCGCGGTGTTCGCCACCGCCACCGGCATCGTCGGTGCGGTGGTCACGCTGATGGGCCTGCTGGCCTTCCCGCAGATGCTCAAGGGCGGCTACGACGTCCGTCTGTCGGCCGGCGCCATCACCGCCGGCGGCTGCCTGGGCATCCTGATCCCGCCCTCGGTGCTGCTGATCGTCTACGGCGCGACCGCCGGCGTCTCGGTGGTGCAGCTCTACGCCGGCGCGTTCTTCCCCGGCATCATGCTGGCCGGTCTGTACATCCTGTACGTGATCATCATCGCCAAGCTGCGGCCCGACATGGCGCCGCCCTTGTCGGCCGAGGCGCGCTTCGTGCCGCTGCCGCCGTTGACGCAGCGCATCTCGGAATCGGTGTCGAACACGGCACTGCCGGCACTGATCGGTGCGCTGAAGGGCCAGCGCAATGCCGACGTGCCGTCCGGCTACATCCTCAAGCAACTGTTCATCACGCTGCTGCCGGCATTCGTCTTCGCGGCGGTCGCAGCGCTGTCGTATGTCAATGCGACCCAGCCAGCCGAGCCGGCCGCGGTGATGCAGAGCGGCGGGCTCGCCGAGCCCGGCGGTGGCGTCAAGGAACCGCCGGCAGCCGGCGGCCTGCAGGAGCCGCCCGGTGCCAGCGGTGGCCTGGCGGAGCCCCCGGGCGCGAGCGGCGGCCTCAGCGAGCCGCCGGGTGCCGGTGGTGTCAAGGAGCCCCCCGGCGCATCGGGTGGGCTGAGCCTGCCGCCCGGCTCGTCCGATGCGATCAAGGAACCGGCTGCCGCAGGTGATTTGAAGGAGCCTGCCGCGGCCAGCGCCACAGCAGCGACTGCCGCGCCGGCGGCCGAGCGCAAGCCGGCCAGCCGCGGCTTCTGGATCGGCTTCGGCGTCGGCCTCGCGGCCCTGGTCGGCCTGTACGCGATGCTCAGCTTCCAGCGGCTCGAGATCTTCAAGATGCTGCTGTCGAGCTTCTTCCCGCTGCTGATCCTGATCCTCGCGGTGCTGGGCTCGATCGTCTTCGGCCTGGCCACGCCGACCGAGGCGGCGGCGGTGGGTGCGTTCGGCGGCTTCGTGCTGGCCGCGGCCTACAAGCAGCTCAACATGCGGGTGGTCAAGGAGTCGGTGTTCCTCACCGCCAAGACCAGCGCGATGGTGTGCTGGCTGTTCGTCGGCTCGGCGATCTTCTCGGCGGCGTTCGCGCTCCTGGGCGGGCAGGAACTGGTCGAGAACTGGGTCATGTCGATGAACCTGACGAAGACGCAGTTCCTGCTGCTCAGCCAGGTGATCATCTTCATCCTCGGCTGGCCGCTGGAGTGGACCGAGATCATCGTGATCTTCATGCCGATCTTCATCCCGCTGCTGGACAACTTCGGCGTCGACCCGCTGTTCTTCGGCTTGCTGGTGGCGCTGAACCTGCAGACCGCGTTCCTGAGCCCGCCGGTGGCGATGGCGGCCTTCTACCTGAAGGGTGTCAGCCCGCCGCACGTCACGCTGAACCAGATCTTCGCCGGCATGCTGCCGTTCATGGGCATCCAGGTGCTGGCGATCTTCCTGCTGTACATGTTCCCGGAGATCGGCCTGTGGTTGCCGCAGGTGCTCTACAAGTGACGACGCGCTGACACTGCGTCAAGAAAGGACGGGCGGCGTTCGCGCCAGAATCGCGCCATGGACGCCGCCCCCCTCGCCCCGCCGAGCCGCGACCGCCTGCGCGCGCTGATTGCCCGGCTCGAAGCCGGGCTGCTCGAGCGCGACACGGCGGTGCGCCTGGCGCTGCTGGCGGCACTGGCCGGCGAGCATGTGCTGCTGATCGGCCCGCCGGGCACCGCGAAAAGCGAACTGGCGCGGCGCCTGCACGGCGCCTTTGCCGGCGCGCGCTACTTCGAGCGGCTGCTGACGCGCTTCTCGACGCCGGAAGAGCTGTTCGGCCCGCTCTCGCTGGTCGCGCTCGAGCACGACCGCTACGAGCGGCTGGTCGACGGCTACCTGCCCACCGCCAGCATCGCCTTCCTCGACGAGGTGTTCAAGGCCAATTCGGCGATCCTCAACGCGCTGCTGACGCTGCTCAACGAGCGCGAGTTCGACAACGGCAGCGCGCGGCTGCGCACGCCGCTGATCAGCGTGGTCGGCGCCACCAACGAGGTCCCGGCCGAAGAAGCGTTGATGGCCTTCCACGACCGCTTCCTGGTGCGCGTGCCGGTGGGGTGCGTCAGCGATGCGGCGTTCGACGCGCTGCTCACGCTGGGCCCGGCTGCAGCCACCCACGCCGCACCGGTGGAACCGATCGACGCGACGACGCTGAGTGCGCTGATCGCCGCGCGCGAGGACGTGGCACTGCCGGCGGAGGTGATCGCCGCGCTGGGCGCGCTGCGCAGCGTCGTGCAGTCGCAGGGCATCGCCGTGTCGGACCGCCGCTGGCGGCAGCTCGTCGGCCTGCTGCGCAGCGCTGCGCTGACCGAAGGGCGGGCGCAGGTCGACCCGCTCGACCTGTGGCTGGTGCCCTACGTGCTCGCCGCGCAGCCGGCGCAGGTGCCGGCATTGCAGGAGTGGTTCGTCGCCGAGGTCGCACAGGCCGCGCCTCAGGACGCGCCGTGGCTCACCCGCGCGGTCGAGGCTTTCGAGAAGCAGCTCGAGGTCGAACTGTCGATGCCGGCCGACGGTGACGACGACAGCGCGGGCAAGCTCGCCCTGGCCCGCGCCATCGGCGGTGCCGGCGAGAGCGGCATGCTGCGCATCGTCTCGTCGGCACTCGAGGACGCGATGCGCCGCCGCTGGAGCCCGGTGCACGTGGCTGCGCGGCTCGCGCAGGTCGATGAAGTCATGCAGCGTGCTGCCGAGCCGCTGGCCGCGCGGCGCGAGCAGCGCGCGGCGCTGCAGGCGTCGCTGGACGGCCGCCTGTGGCTGCCGCCGTCGCTGGCGACCACGCTGCTGGGCCATCACGACCACACGATTGCGATCCTCGAGGCTCTGCTGCGCCGCCTGGCCGTCACCCGCGCAGGCTTTGCCGCGCTGCCGGTGGACGAGGCGCTGCCGCAGGCCGAGCCCGAGCCGGTGGCGATCGGCGCCTGAGGCCGCATGGAGCGTCTCGACGCGCCCTACGACCGGCTGGGCGCGCTGCCGCGCGAGCTGTGGCTGCCTGGCCTGGTGACTGCCTGCGGCGACAGCTCGCTGAGGCTGGCGGACCTGCCGTGCTGGCTGTCGGCGCTGGACGAGGGCGTGCTGCCCGGGACGGCGCATGACTTCGGCGACGCACAGGCCGTCGGCCCGATGCGCGAGGCCGTCGGCGAGCTGGAACTGCCGCAGCTCGCGCGCGGCGTGCCCGCTCTGGCGCAGCAGGTGTTGCGCACGATGCTGTGGCACCTCGACCGCATCGCCGACGCGCAGCCGCGCTGCAGCCGCGACGAGGCGGTTGCGCAATGCGCTGCCGACTTCCGCGCCGAATGGCAGGTCGAGAAGAGCGGCTGGGAAGAAGCGCTGGCGCTGATGCAGGGCCTGGGCGACCTGAGCGACCTGCGCTGGGACGAACTGCAGGGCCGCCTGAGCGCGCGCGAGTGGCGCGAGGCGCAGCGCCTGAGCGCGATGCTCGCGCACCTGCAGCCGCTGGTCGAACTGATCCGCGCGCTCGGTCGCGCCCACCACCATCCGCGGCGGCCGCCCGCCGCGGCGCCGCAGGCGGCGCTGCACGCCTTGCCGCTGCCGCTGACGGAACGCGAGACGCGGCTGCCAGACGCGCCCGGCGAGCTGATGGGCCTCCGCCACTCCGACCGCATCGAACGCATGCTGGGCAGCGAGGCCGTGCAGATGCGCCACCCGGTGCTGCACAAGCTGTGGCGCGCCAGGCTGGCAGAAAGCCGGCTGCTCACCTACCAGAGCGAAGCCGTGCTGATCGAGCCTGTGCCCGACCCGCGCGGCCGCGCCCAGCAGCAGGCGGCGCCACGGGCGGAGCGGCTGGAGCGCGGGCCGATCATCCTGGCCGTCGACACCTCGGGCTCGATGCGCGGCGCGCCGGAGAACATCGCCAAGGCGGTGGTGCTGGAGGCACTGCGCAGCGCGCAGCGCGAGAAGCGCGGCTGCCTGCTGGTCGCCTTCGGCGGGCCCGACGAGTTGATCGAGCGCGACCTGCGCCCCGCCGAGCGGCCGCACGAAGGGCTCGACGCACTGCTCGACCTGCTCGGCCAGAGCTTCGACGGCGGTACCGACGTGCAGGCGCCGATCGAGCGCGCCGTGCAGCGGGTGCGCGAGGCGCAGTGGTGCAGTGCCGATCTGCTGATCGTCAGCGACGGCGAGTTCGGCTGCACGCCGGCCACGCTGCAACACCTGGAAGATGCACGGCAGGAACTCGGCCTGCGGGTGCAGGGCATCCTGGTCGGCGACCGCGAGACGCTCGGTCTGCTGGAGACCTGCGACGCCATCCACTGGCTGCGCGACTGGCGGCGCTTCGCCGGCGACACGCCGCAGCGGGAAGCCTTCGTGCCGGTGCACACCGCCAGCCTGACGGCGCTGTACTTCCCGAACGCGCTGAACGCGCGCGCAGCGTCCACAGCAGCACGCCGCGACGGCTGAGCGTGCGTTTTTGCCACCCGATTGCGGGGCAGTGGTGACAAGCTGAAGCCGGCCGGCATGTTCCGGCGCCCCGGCGTCACGTTTGGTCACCGGCCAGGTGGCCGGCTCGGGCATCGTCGCCGTTTCAAGCCGCGTGATGACGGCAAAGGGAGTGGTATGCGGAAGTCAGTGGATTCAGCGAGGACCCTTCGCTCGCTGTTCGCGGTCGTCGGCTCGGCCGCGATGCTCGGCGCCTGCGGCGGCGGCAGTGGGTCGGACAACCCACCCACCCGCGGCACGCCGGCACCGTCGCCCGCGCCGTCTCCGGCGCCCTCGCCTGCGCCGTCTCCCGCACCGTCGCCCGCCCCTTCTCCGGCACCCGCGCCTGCACCATCGCCAGCGCCAGCTCCCGCGCCCACGCCGCTCACCGCCAAGGACGCCTTCCGCCTGGCCGACCAGGCCAGTTTCGGCGCCACCGAGGCGCTGGTGGCCGACATCCGTGCACAAGGGCGTGTCGGCTGGCTGGCCACGCAGATGAGCACCTCGACCTCGCGCTACACGGCGGGCAACGGCGACGCGATCCACAAGAACACCAGCAACACCGGCTTCTGCGACCAGCCCGCCTATGCCGGCGACAACTGCTGGCGCGACTGGTACTCCAGCCAGCCGCTGGTCTGGGACTTCTACCGCAACGCCACGCAGAACGCCGACCAGCTGCGCCAGCGCGTCGCCTTCGCGCTGCAGCAGATCGTGGTGGTCAACAACCTCGACGTCGAGGGCACCTACGGGCTGCGCAACTACCACAACACCCTGCTCGAGAACGCCTTCGGCAACTACCGGCAGGTGCTGAAGAAGGTGACCATGTCACCGGTGATGGGCGACTTCCTCAACAACGCCAACAACGACAAGGCCGCGCCGAACGAGAACTTTGCCCGCGAGCTGCTGCAACTGTTCTCGATCGGCACCTGCGAGCTGAACAGCAACGGCACGCTCAAGGGCAACGCCTGCTCACCGACCTACAACAACGAGACGGTGCGCAACTACGCCTACGCGCTGACCGGCTGGACCTACCCGGCCGGCGGCGCGACGCCCTATGGCTGCTGGCCCAGCGGCACCAACTGCCGCTACTACGGCGGCGACATGGTGCCGGTGACCAGCTACCACGACGCCAACGTGCGGCCGCTGCTCGGCGGGCGCAGCAAGCCGGCGAACAGCTCGCCGACGAGCGCGCTGGAGCTGGTGCTCGACAGCGTGATGCAGCACCCGAACACCGCGCCATTCGTCTCGAAGCAGCTGATCCAGCACCTCGTCTCCAGCAACCCCAGCCCGGCCTACGTACAGCGCGTCGCAGATGCCTTCATCGCCGGGCGCTTCAGCGCCGAAGGCTCGAGCTTCGGCACCGGCCAGCGCGGCGACCTGGCCGCCACCGTGGCGGCCATCCTGCTGGACAGCGAGGCCCGCGCCGCGGCGCCGGCGGCAACCGCGGGCAAGCTGCGCGAGCCGACGCTGATGTTCACCGCGGTGCTGCGCGCGCTCAACGGCCGCAGCGACGGCGAAGCGCTCACCTGGTGGTGGGGCGAGACGCTGCGCCAGCACGTGTTCCGCCCGCCCTCGGTGTTCAACTTCTACCCGCCCGACTACCCGGTGCCGGGCAAGGCCACGCTGGTGGGCCCGCAGTTCGGCATTCACAACGCCAACTCGGCACTGGAGCGGCTGAACTTCCTGACCTACCTGCTCTACTGGGGCGGCTCGACCGCCTCGGCCTCGGTGCCCGGCGCGTTCGGCACCACCATCGACACCACGCCCTTCGAGGCCGACGCGGCCGACGCCGGCAAGCTGGTCGACCGCCTGTCGGTGCTGGCCACCGGTGCGGTACTGCCCACCGGCACGCGCAACCGCATCGTCACGGCGGTTGAAGCGTACACGTCGGCGAACAACGCCAACTGGCAACGCGAGCGAGCCAAGCAGGCCGCCTACCTCGTGTTCGCCACCCCGGCCTTCCAGGTGCAGCGATGAAGGAACGCAACATGACGATGAATCGCCGCCACTGGCTCAAGGCCGCCGGCCTGCTCGGCGCCACCGCCGGCGCCGGCGCACTCGGCAACCTGCTGCTGCCGGCCACGCCGGCGCGCGCGGCCGACTACAAGGCCCTGGTCTGCATCTTCCTGTACGGCGGCAACGACGGCATGAACATGATCGTGCCGACCGACGGCACGCGCTACGGCCAGTACAGCGCCGTGCGCAAGACGCTGGCGATCCCGCAGGGCAGCCTGCTCGGCCTGGGCAGCAGCGGCTACGGGCTGCACCCTGCGCTGTCCGGCCTGACGACGGCCTGGAGCGAAGGCCGGCTCGCGCCGGTGTTCAACGTCGGCCCGCTGCACCAGCCCATCACCAAGACGCAGTTCCGCGCCGCGCCGGAGAGCTCCGACCTGGTGCCCGACAGCCTGTTCTCGCACAGCGACCAGCAGGTGCTGTGGGAGAGCAGCAGCACCGACGCGCTGACCCGCACCGGCTGGGGCGGACGTGCCGCGCAGGTGCTGGGCACCACGAACCCGGTGATCTCGGTCGGCGGCAACGGGCGCTTCGGGCTGTCGGCGCTGTCGGCGCCGCTGGTGCTGCCCGAGCCGGGCGCCACCTTCGGCGCCTATGAACTCGGCACCGAGAGCTGGCGGCTCAACTACGCCCCGCTGGTGGCGCGCGCCGCGGCGCTGCGCGGCATCTACCAGGAGACGCAGGGCAACGAGCTCGCCGATGTCTACGCCGGCATGCAGCGTGACGCCTTCGAGGTGTCCGACCGACTGGCCACGTTGATCAAGGTGAAGCCGGGCCAGGCCGGTTCGGTGGCGGCGATCGACAACGCCTTCGCACCGCTGATCAGCGGCGGCGACGTCGCCGACGGCCTGCCACGGCAGCTGTACCAGATCGCCAAGCTGATCGCCGGCAACGCCACGGTGCAGGGCAACCGGCAGATCTTCTTCGCGCAGCTCGGCGGCTTCGACACCCACGGCAACCAGATCGGCGGCAGCGCCACCACCGGCGCGCACGCCCTGCTGCTCAAGGAAGTGGGCGACGCGCTCGGCTGCTTCTACGCGGCGATGAAGGGCCTGGCACTGTCCGACGCGGTGACGGCCTTCACGCAGAGCGACTTCGGCCGCACCTTCACGCCGAACAACAGCAGCGGCACCGACCACGCCTGGGGCAACAACCACCTGGTGATCGGCGGCGCCGTCAAGGGGGGGCTGACCTACGGCACCTACCCGACGCTGGTGCTGGGCGGGCCCGACGACGTGGGCGTCGACAGCTGGGAGCTGCAGGGCCGCTGGATCCCGACCAGCTCGGTCGACCAGTACGCCGCGACACTGCTGAGCTGGTTCGGCGCCACGCCGACTCAGCTCGATGCGGTGCTGCCGAACCTGGGAAACTTCGGCAGCGCGCGCACGCTCGGCTTCCTCTAGCCCACCGGCACCGCGTCGGCTGTCGGCGCGGGTTGCAGCCTGTCCGGCGCGTGCGCCGGTGCGTCGCATCGGGGTCGCGTCGGAGCGGAAGCGCCGCGTACAGTGGCGGCACGCTCCGAACGCCGCCCATGTCGAATCCTCCGCCGCCCCCGGCCCCGCCGCTCCCGCCGCTTCCTCCCATCCCGCCGCGAGCGCTTCCGCCGGGCCGCTGGGAGGCTCTCAAGTCCACGCTGCTGAGCGCCTTCCATGCCTACGGCAGCTGGCTGGTCAGCATCAGCTGGTGGCGCTTTGCGCTGCTGTCGCTGCTGCTGCTGATCATCTCCGGCATCGCGCAGAACCTGCCCCCGTTCAGCTGGACGGTGCCGAGCTGGCATCCCGCGGGCGCCCGGCCGGACCTGCCCGACATCCCACCGCCGCCCGAACCGCCGGCAGTGAAGATCACCCCGCCGAAGGCGGCCAAGGCACCGGAAGCGGTGGCCAGCGGCGCCAAGGGCGGCGTCGAGATCTCGATCACCAAGCAGGGCATCATCGTGCGCCCGAGCGCCGAGTCGCAGCAGCCGGCGGCCTCGGAGCCGACCCTGAAGGTCGAGAAAGACGGCATCGAGATCCGCGTGCCGCCCGGCGCCGACAGCGACGAGGTGCGCAAGGCGATCGAGGAAGCGCGCGACGAGATCAAGGCCGCGATCGAGGAGGCGCGCGACGCGGCCGAGGCGAACAAGGCCGACGGCGTGACCGTCAAGGTCGACACCAAGCCGCGCACGCCGCGCACCGCCCGCTTCGGCGACTCGCTGCCCGAGCTGGCCTTCATGTGGATCGTGATGTCGATCATCCTGAAGATCAGCTACAAGGGCCGCCTGCAGGCCGAGGTCAAGGCGGCGCAGGCCACCGAGACGGCCGAGTCCGAGTCGCTCAAGCGCCAGGTGGTCGAGGCGCGCATGGCGGCGATGCAGGCGCAGGTGGAGCCGCACTTCCTGTTCAACACGCTGGCCTCGATCGACCACCTGATCGAGACCGACCCGAAGCGCGCCTCGGTGATGCAGAAGCACCTGATCGCGCTGCTGCGTGCCAGCATGCCGACGATGCGCGAGGCCAACGGCGCGGCCAACGGCGTGCGCGACCTCGGCCGCGAGCTGGCGGTGATCACGCCCTACCTGGAGATCCTGAAGGTGCGCATGGAGGACCGCCTGGTCACGCAGATCGACGTGCCCGAGGGCCTGCGCTCGGCAGCCTTCCCGCCGATGATGATCCAGAGCCTGGTCGAGAACGCGATCAAGCACGGCCTGGAGCCCAAGCCCGAGGGTGGCCTGCTGGCGGTGAAGGCGGAGATCGTGCACGGCAAGCTGGCGGTGACGGTGGCCGACACCGGCGTCGGCTTCGGCAAGGCGGCCACCGCCGGCACCGGCATCGGGTTGAACAACATCCGCGAGCGCCTGCAGCTGCTCTACGGCCGCAAGGCGACGCTGACGGTGGCCGAGAACCCGCCCGGCGGCACCCGCGTGACCATCACCGTGCCCTACGTGGCGCAGGCGGGCGACGACGCTACGATGGACGCATGAACATGACCTCGCCCCTGCGCGCCGTGATCGCCGACGACGAGCGGCTGATGCGTGAACAGCTGCGTGCGCGCCTGGCCGAGGCCTGGCCGGACCTGCAGATCGTTGCCGAGGCGAAGAACGGCGCCGAGGCGGTGGAACTGGTCGGCCAGCACCACCCGGACATCGTCTTCCTCGACATTCGCATGCCCGGCATGACCGGCGTCGAGGCGGCTCGCGCGATCGCCCAGCTGCCCACCGGCGACGATGTCGAGGACGGCTGGAACGGTTGCGAGATCGTCTTCATCACCGCCTACGACGAGTACGCGGTCGAGGCCTTCGAGCAAGGTGCGGCCGACTACGTGCTCAAGCCGGCCGAACGCGAGCGCCTGGTGCGCACCGCCGAGCGCATCGGCCGGCGCATCGCACAGCGCGGCAGCGGCGAGGGCCCGGCGGTCGGCGGCATGCAGCAGCTGCTGCAGAAGCTGAGCTCGCACATGAACCCGGCCGGTGCGCCGAAGCTGAAGTGGATCCAGGCCACCGTCGGCCAGAGCATCCAGATGATCCCGGTGGAGGACGTGCTGTTCTTCATCTCCGACGAGAAGTACACCCGCGTGCAGACGGCGACGATCGAGGCGCTGATCCGCAAGCCGATCAAGGAGCTGCTCGAGGAACTCGATGCCGAGCTGTTCTGGCAGATCCACCGCTCGACGCTGGTCAACGTCAAGGCGATCGCCGGCGTGAGTCGCGACCTGCGCGGCCGGCAGCTCGTCGCCGTGAAGGGTCACCACGAGAAGCTGGAGGTCTCGCGCAGCTTCACGGGGTTGTTCAAAGGGATGTAGCCGGCGCGCGCTCGCACAGCGAGCTCACGATGCACCACTGCGCCGCCCAGTAGCTGCCAAGCACGAGCAGCGGCGCCAGCGGCAGCGGCAGGGCGAACTTGTTGGTCGCCAGAAGCGCGTCCGAGAGCATGAACAGCGCGCCGCCGATCGCCCCCGACCGAGCCAGCGATTCGTTCGCCGTGCCACGCGCCGCCAGCCAGACGACGGCCGCCTGCGCGGCCATCGAGCCGAGGCATGCCACGTAGAGCAGCACCGGAATGCGCAGCGCCAACGGCACGCCAGGCCAGAGTGCTGCAAGGACCAGCGCCGCGATCAGCGTGTAGACGGCGAAGGGCTGCCAGCGCGATCCGAAACGCACGCGCCCGTGAAACGTGGCGATGTAGGCGAGGTGCGCCAGCAGGAAGGCGATCAGCCCGGGCAGGAAACCTTCCTTCGGCCACAGCAGCGCCACGTCGCCGACCAGCGACAGCACGAGACCGGTGAGGATCCAGCGTCGGGCACGCGGTTCGTCCGCGCCGCGCTGCGCGGCGTGCACGATCAACAGCACGGTGGTCATCGGCTTGGCGATGAACAGCAGCCCTGTCGGCAGCAAGCCCAGCCCGGCCGCGATGGCCATCGCCGCGAAGATCAGGATGCCCAGCGGCAGGGCTCGGCTCAAGGCTCCGCCTTCGCCGCCGCGGCCGCCCCGGCCCTGGCCGCCGCCGCCTCTCGCAGTGCCTTCAGCTTGGCACGCGGGTCTTCCTTCTGCTGCACCTCATGCAGCTTCATCTCGGCGATGAAGCGGCTGGGCACGCCGGCGACGGTGTCGCGCCCGCGCTTGCGCCGGCGCAGCGTGCTCACCGCCAGCGTGGTGCGCGCGCGGGTGATGCCGACGTACATCAGGCGGCGCTCCTCCTCGAGGCGCTCCGGCGTCATCTCGTCGCCGTCGCCGCTGTCACTGCGAAAGGGCAGCAGGCCCTCGTTGACGCCGGCCAGCACCACGTGAGGCCACTCCAGGCCCTTGGCCGCGTGCAGCGTCGACAGCGTCACCACGTCCTGCTCGTCGCCGCGCTCGGCCAGGCTGATGATCACCGAGATGGTCTGCGCGACGTCGAGCACGCTCTTCTTCTCGGTCTCGACTGACACGCCGCCATCGTTCTCGATCTCGCCACCGCAGCGCTTGGCGATCCAGTCGACGAAGTCCATTACGTTGGACCAGCGTGCCGCAGCCAGCTTCTCGCTGTCCTCGCCTTCGTAGAGGTGCTTCTCGTAGGCGATGTCGGTCAGCCAGCCCATCAGCAGCGCCTTGGCGTCCTCGGCGCCGACGGTGTGGCGGGCGCGGTACTCGAGGTCGTTCACGTAGCGGCCGAACTCGTGCAGCGAGCCGACCGCGCGTGCGTTCAGCGCGGTGCCCAGGCTCTCGGCGAACAGCGCTTCGTACAGGCTGGTCTTCCACTTGGCGGCGAACTCGCCGAGGCTGGCCAGCGTCTGATGGCCGATGCCGCGCTTGGGCGTGGCCACCGCGCGCAGGAAGGCCGGGTCGTCGTCGTTGTTGACCAGCAGGCGCAGCCAGGCGCAGAGGTCCTTGATCTCGGCGCGGTCGAAGAAGCTCTGCCCGCCCGACACCTTGTACGGGATGCTGGCCTTGCGCAGCGCCTTCTCGAACACCTTGGCCTGGTGGTTGGCGCGGTAGAGCACGGCGAAGTCCTTGAAGGCGACTTGTCCGCCCTGGCCTCGCTGCGACTGGATGAAGGCCACCGCGCGCTCGGCCTCGTGCTCCTCGCCATCGCACTCGACCACACGCACCGGCTCGCCATCGCCGAACGCGCTCCACAGCTTCTTCTCGAACAGCTTCGGGTTGTGGCCGATCACGGCGTTGGCGGCACGCAGGATGTGGCCGGTGGAGCGGTAGTTCTGCTCCAGCGGGATGACCTTGAGGTTCGGGTACTCGGCCGGCAGGCGGCGCAGGTTCTCGATGGTCGCGCCGCGCCAGCCGTAGATGCTCTGGTCGTCGTCGCCCACCGCAGTGAACATCGCCCGCTCGCCGGCGAGCAGCTTGAGCATCTCGTACTGCGTCGCGTTGGTGTCCTGGTACTCGTCGACCAGCAGGTAGCGCAGCGTGTCCTGCCACTTGGCGCGCACCTCGGCATCGCGGCGCAGCAGCGCGACCGGCACGCCGATCAGGTCGTCGAAGTCGACCGCCTGGAAGGCAGCGAGGCGTTCTTCGTAGCGCTGCATCACGCGCTGCGCGACACGTTCGTCGTCGTTCGCCGGCTCGACCTGGCCGCTGGTCAGCCCCTGGTTCTTCCACAGGCTGATCGTCCATTGCCAGCGCCGCGCCAGCGCGTTGTCGTTGCTGCCGCCGGCGTCCTTCAGGATCGACAGCACGTCGTCGCTGTCCATGATGCTGAACTGTTCCTTCAGGCCGATGCGCGCTCCGTCCTGGCGAAGCATGCGCACACCCAGCGAGTGGAAGGTGCTGACCACCAGCGGCTTGGCTGCTCGCGCGCCGATCAGGGCCTTGACGCGTTCGCGCATCTCGGCCGCGGCCTTGTTGGTGAAGGTGATCGCGGCGATCTGCCCCGGTGCGTAGCCGGCCTGCAGCAGCCGCGCGATCTTGTGGGTGATGACTCGTGTCTTGCCCGAGCCCGCGCCCGCCAGCACGAGGCAGGGCCCGCCGAGGTGGTGCACTGCGTCGAGCTGGGCCGGATTGAGCGGGGCGGCGGGTTCGGACACGGGGGGAAGCGGGCAGCGGAGTCGGCAGGCAGCGGGCAGCGGGCAGCGGGCAGCGGGCAGCGGGCAGCGGGCCATGATAGCGGCGAGGCGCAGGCGCGCCCGGCTGTGAATTCGTCACGCCCGCGTCGCCTGCGAGATGAACGTGCTATCGGGTGTGGTGACGTTTTCAGTGGGTTCGGCGACTGCGTGGCTGAACGGTGTGGCGCAGCGCCCGCCGATCGCAATACTTCGCCCTGCGACCCCGCAACACCTGCCGCTGCGCCGCCTCACGAAGGCGGATGGCTCGGCCCACAACGATGTACAACGCCATGCCCTCGCCCTCAGACACCCGCTGGAAGCGGGCCCTCGACAGCGTTCTCCGCTTCACGCGCCTCGAGAAGCTCGGCCCTGCCGACGACGCAGGCGAAGTCGAGTTCCTGCGCCAGATGTGCCGCAGCCTGGTGCAGGACCTGCCGTCCGAGCCTCGCTGTGCGCTGGATGTGCGCATCTTGCGTGCGCGTGACCGCAACGACCTGTGGAACCTGCGTTCGCACCTGTTCGGCGCGGTGTCGCTGCAGTTCGGCGAGCACGCCGCGCGCGAACGGCTGCAGCGGCTCGACGCGCACTGGCACTGACGCCACGCCGCGCGACCCGGCGTCGCGCGCTGCGATACTGGCGGCCATGCAGGCGATCCTGGCCGTCACCTTCCCCTTCTTCGCGCTCGTCCTGCTCGGTTATCTGGCGGTCCAACGGGGTTACCTGCCCGAGTCCGCCATTCCCGGCCTGAACAGCTTCGTGCTGTTCTTCGCGCTGCCCTGCATGCTGTTCCGCTTCGGCGCGAGCATGCCTTTCGCGCAGCTGATCGATCCGGTGCTGATCGCCATCTGGGGCGGCAGCGCGCTGCTGATGGTCGGCTTCACGATGGCGCTGACATTGCGCCGCACACCCGACGGCCCTGGCGTGAGCATGAAGGACGCCGCCTTCGGCGCACTCGTCGCCGCGTTCCCGAACTCCGGCTTCATGGGGTTCCCGCTGCTGATCGGGCTGATGGGCGAACAGGTTGCCGGCCCCTTGATCGGCTGCATCCTGATCGACATCGTGGTCACCAGTTCGCTGTGCCTCGCGCTCGCGCAACTGCGCCCGGCCAGCGAAACGGCGACGCAGCACGGCGTGCTCGTGCCCTTCGGCCGCGCGCTGCGCGGCGCGGTCTCGAACCCGCTGCCCTGGGCGATCGCGCTCGGCGCGCTGGTCGCCGCACTCGGGGTGCCGCAATCCGGCCCGTTCAAGGAGATCGTGCGCATGCTCGGCGACGCGGCGACGCCGGTCGCGCTGTTCACCATCGGCGCCGTGCTGTGGCGAGCGCAGCAGCATGCCCACACGCGCACGCCGGTGAAGGACTACCTGCCGGTAGCACTGGTCAAGCTGCTGGTCCACCCGCTGCTGGTGCTCAGCGGCGGCGTGATCGCCAACGCGGCAGGTGCCAATATCTCGCAGTTCGCACTGCTGGTGCTGGTGCTCAACGCGGCACTGCCCAGCGCGAGCAACGTTGCCATCCTCGCCGAGCGCTATGGCGCCGACAACGGCCGCGTGACGCGCATCATCATGGTCAGCACCTCGCTGGCGTTCGTCAGTTTCTCGCTGATCGCCTGGGTGTTCGGCATCCGCAAGGACTAAGACGGCCAAGAAGAAACCCGCCGGGCATTGCTGCCGGGCGGGTTCTTCATGAAGCTCGGAGCGCTTACTTGCGGCGCAGCTGCTGGATGGCCGCCAACTGCGCGGCCATCGTGGCGAACTCGCTTTGCGCCGCGGCGAAGTCGATGTCGCTCTTCGCGTTCTTCATCGCCTCTTCAGCCAGCTTCTTCGCCTCGGTGGCCTTGGCCTCGTCGAGGTCGTGGCCGCGGATGGCGGTGTCGGCCAGCACGGTGACCGTGCCGGGCTGCACCTCGAGGATGCCGCCGGCAACGAAGACGAACTCTTCCTCGCCGTTGTCGGCCCGCTCGATGCGCACGGCGCCCGGCTTGATGCGGGTGATCAGCGGCGTGTGGCGCGGCAGGATGCCGAGCTCACCGCCTTCGCCCGGCAGCGCGACGAACTTCGCCTCGCCGGAGAAGATGCTCTCTTCCGCGGAGACGACGTCGACGTGGATGGTGTTGGCCATCGCGGCTCCTTAGTTGATCTTCTTGGCCTTCTCGAAGGCCTCGTCGATCGTGCCGACCATGTAGAAGGCTTGCTCGGGCAGGTGATCGCACTCCCCGGCGACGATCATCTTGAAGCCGCGGATGGTTTCCTTCAGCGGCACGTACTTGCCCGGCGAGCCGGTGAACACCTCGGCCACGTGGAACGGCTGCGACAGGAACCGCTGGATCTTGCGCGCGCGGGCCACGGCCAGCTTGTCTTCCGGCGACAGCTCGTCCATGCCCAGGATCGCGATGATGTCGCGCAGTTCCTTGTAGCGCTGCAGCGTGGCCTGCACGGCGCGGGTGGTCGAGTAGTGCTCTTCGCCGACGACGTTCGGGTCGACCTGCCGGCTGTTCGAGTCCAGCGGGTCCACCGCGGGGTAGATGCCCAGCGAAGCGATGTCGCGCGACAGCACCACGGTGGCGTCCAGGTGGGCGAAGGTGGTGGCGGGCGACGGGTCGGTCAGGTCGTCCGCAGGGACGTACACGGCCTGGATCGAGGTGATCGAGCCGACCTTGGTCGACGTGATCCGCTCCTGCAGGCGACCCATTTCCTCGGCCAGCGTCGGCTGGTAGCCCACGGCGGAAGGCATGCGGCCCAGCAGCGCGGACACTTCGGTACCGGCCAGCGTGTAGCGGTAGATGTTGTCGACGAAGAAGAGAACGTCCTTGCCTTCGTCGCGGAACGACTCGGCGATCGTCAGGCCGGTCAGCGCGACGCGCAGGCGGTTGCCCGGCGGCTCGTTCATCTGGCCGTAGACCATCGACACCTTCGACTCCGGCAGGTTCTCCAGGTTCACGACGCCCGAATCGGCCATCTCGTGATAGAAGTCGTTGCCCTCGCGGGTGCGCTCACCGACGCCGGCGAACACCGACAGACCGCTGTGCGCCTTGGCGATGTTGTTGATGAGCTCCATCATGTTCACGGTCTTGCCGACGCCGGCGCCGCCGAACAGGCCCACCTTGCCGCCCTTGGCGAACGGGCAGATCAGGTCGATCACCTTGATGCCGGTTTCGAGCAGCTCCTGCGACGGGCTCAGCTCGTCGTAGCTCGGCGCCTTGCGGTGGATGGAGGCGGTCAGCTCGCTGCCGACCGGGCCGCGCTCGTCGATCGGCGTGCCGAGCACGTCCATGATGCGGCCGAGCGTCGCCTTGCCGACCGGCACGGTGATCGCCGCGCCGGTGTTGGACACCATCAGGCCGCGGCGCAGGCCGTCGGACGAACCCAGCGCGATGGTGCGCACGATGCCGTCGCCGAGCTGCTGCTGGACTTCGAGCGTGAGCGCCGAGCCTTCGAGCTTGAGCGCGTCATAGATGTGGGGCATCTTGTCGCGCGGGAACTCGACGTCGACCACGGCGCCGATGCACTGAACGATCTTGCCCTGTGCTTGAGTGTTGGCCATTTTTGGGATCCTTCAAACAGTATTCGTGAGGGGCGGGCTTCAGCCGCTGATGGCGGCGGCGCCGCTGACGATTTCCGAGAGCTCTTTGGTGATCGCGGCCTGGCGCGTCTTGTTGTAGACGAGCTTGAGCTCACCGATCAGCGTACCGGCGTTGTCGGTCGCGGCCTTCATGGCCACCATGCGGGCCGACTGCTCCGACGCCATGTTCTCGGCCACGCCCTGATAGACCAGCGCCTCGATGTAGCGCGTCAGCAGGTCGTCGATCACGCTCGGCGCGTCGGGCTCGTAGATGTAGTCCCAGCCGTACTGCGCCTTCTCGGCCGCGGTCTGCTCCAGGCGTGCGGCCGACAGCGGCAGCAGCTGCTCGATCGTCGACTCCTGCTTCATCGTGTTGATGAAGCGCGTGTAGCAGAGGTAGACGGCGTCGAGCCGGCCTTCGGCGAAGGCATCGAGCATCACCTTGACCGGGCCGATCAGCTTCTCGAGCTGCGGCGCGTCACCGAGCTGCGTCGCATGGCTGACCACGGTCGCGCCGATGCGGTTGAGGAAGCTGAAGCCCTTGTTGCCGATCGCCACCGCCTCGACGCTGGCGCCGGCCGCCTGAGCTTCCTTCATCTTGCTCGTGACGGCACGCAGGATGTTGGTGTTCAGGCCGCCGCACAGACCCTTGTCGGTGCTGACGACGATGAAGCCGATCTTCTTGGGCGTCTCGGCCGCGCGCATGTAGGGCGAGCGGTACTCCGGGTTCGCCTGCGACAGGTGGGCGGTGATGTTGCGGATCTTGTCCGCGTAAGGCCGGGCCGCACGCATGCGTTCCTGCGCCTTGCGCATCTTCGAGGCGGCGACCATCTCCATGGCCTTGGTGATCTTCTTGGTGTTCTCCACCGATTTGATCTTGCCGCGTATTTCCTTGCCGACTGCCATGGCAGCTGCTCCTGGTCGTCAGTTCGGACTCAAGCGAAGGACTTCTTGAACGCCGCAATCGCGTTGTTCAGTTCGGCTTCGGCGTCCTTGTCCATGGCCTTGTCCTTCTCGAGCTTGGCGAGCAGGCCGGCGTGGCTGGACTTCAGGTGCTGGTGCAGGCCGTGCTCGAAAGGCAGCACCTTCTTGACGTCGATGTCGTCGAGGTAGCCCTTGTTCACGGCGTACAGCGTGGCGCCCATCAGGCTGATCGGCAGCGGGCTGTACTGCGGCTGCTTGAGCAGCTCGGTCACACGCGCGCCGCGGTCGAGCTGCTTGCGGGTGGCGGCGTCGAGGTCGGACGCGAACTGCGCGAACGCAGCCAGCTCGCGGTACTGCGCCAGGTCGGTACGGATACCGCCGGACAGCGACTTGATCAGCTTGGTCTGCGCCGACGAACCCACGCGCGACACCGAGATACCGGCGTTGATGGCGGGGCGGATGCCGGCGTTGAACAGCGAGGTCTCGAGGAAGATCTGGCCGTCGGTGATCGAGATCACGTTGGTCGGCACGAACGCGGACACGTCGCCGGCCTGCGTCTCGATGATCGGCAGCGCGGTCAGCGAGCCGGTCTTGCCCTTGACTTCACCCTTGGTGAAGGCTTCCACGTAGTCGGCGTTGACGCGCGCGGCGCGCTCGAGCAGGCGGCTGTGGAGATAGAACACGTCGCCAGGGAAGGCTTCGCGGCCCGGCGGGCGGCGCAGCAGCAGCGAAACCTGGCGGTAGGCGACGGCCTGCTTGGACAGGTCGTCGTAGATGATCAGCGCGTCCTGCCCGCGGTCGCGGAAGTACTCGCCCATCGTGCAGCCCGAGTAGGCCGACACGTACTGCATCGCCGCCGACTCCGAGGCCGAGGCGGCCACGACGATGGTGTATTCCATCGCCCCGTTGGCCTCGAGCGCACGCACCACGTTCTTGATCGACGACGCCTTCTGGCCGATCGCAACGTAGATGCAGGTCATGTTCTGACCCTTCTGGTTGATGATCGCGTCGATCGCCACCGCGGTCTTGCCGGTCTGGCGGTCGCCGATGATCAGCTCGCGCTGGCCACGGCCGATCGGCACCATCGAGTCGATCGACTTCAGGCCGGTCTGCACCGGTTGGTCGACCGACTTGCGCGCGATCACGCCCGGCGCGACCTTCTCGATCACGTCGGTCATCTTGGCGTTGATCGGGCCCTTGCCGTCGATCGGCTGGCCGAGCGCGTTGACCACGCGGCCGATCAGCTCGGGGCCGACCGGCACTTCCAGGATGCGGCCGGTGCACTTGACCGTGTCGCCTTCGGAGATGTGCTCGTACTCGCCCAGGATCACCGCGCCGACCGAGTCGCGCTCCAGGTTCAGCGCCAGGCCGTAGGTCGGCTGGCCGTCCTTGGTGGCGGGGAACTCGAGCATTTCGCCGGCCATCACGTCCGACAGGCCGTGCACGCGCACGATGCCGTCGGTCACGGACACCACCGTGCCCTGGTTCTTGATGTCCGCCGAGGCGCCGAGGCCCTCGATGCGGCTCTTGATCAGTTCGGAAATCTCTGCGGGATTGAGGTTCATGTCTTTCTCCGGGACGACCTGGCCACGCTCACGCGGACAGGGCCACCTTCATTTGTTCGAGACGGGCCGCAACCGAGGTGTCGAGCACCTCGTCGCCGACGACCACGCGAATGCCGCCGATCAGCGACGCATCGACCACCACGCTCGCATTGAGCTTGCGGCCGAAGCGCTTCTCCAGCGAGGCCACCACCTGCTGGAGCTGTGCTGCCTCGATCGGGAAGGCACTGTGGATCGTGGCGTCGGAGACACCGGTGCGGGCGTTGACGAGCGCGTGGAACTGCGCGGCGACCTCTGGCAGCGCCGCGAGGCGCCCGTTGTCGATCACCGTCTGCAGCAGGTTCTTCGAGCCGTCGCCGAGGAAGGTCTTGGCCGCCGTCGTGATCAGCTCGAACACCTGCGCCGGCGACACCTTCGGGTTGTCGGCGAACTGGCGCACCTGCTCGTTGGCGGCGACCCCGGCGAGCGCGCTCACCTGCTGCGACACGGCAGCCGCGTCGTTCGGGGCGATCGCCTTGAACAGCGCTTCTGCATAGGGCCGCGCAATGGTTGCCAGCTCGGCCATGCTCAGAGCTCCGTCTTCAGGCGGTTGAGCAGGTCGGCGTGCACGGAGGCGTTGACCTCCTTGCGCAGGATCTGCTCGGCACCCTTCACGGCCAGCGCGGCGACCTGGTCACGCAGCGTCTCGCGGGCCTTGATGGCTTCCTGCTCGGCCTCGGCCTTGGCAGCGGCGATGATCTTGGCGCCTTCGTCGGACGCACGGCCCTTGGCTTCCTCGATCATCTGCTGCGCCAGGCGCTCGGCATCGGCCAGGCGCTGGGCGGCGTCGTTGCGGGCGGCGGACAGCTGCTCCTCGACACGCTTGTTGGCGGTGGCGAGGTCGGCTTTCGCCTTGTCGGCAGCCGACAGGCCGTCGGCGATCTTCTGCGCACGCTCGTCGAGCGCCTTCGTGATCGGCGGCCACACGAACTTCATCGTGAACCACACCAGGATCAGGAAGACGATCAACTGCGCAATCAGCGTAGCGTTGATGCTCACGTTGTTGCCTCTGGGTCGTCAGTGGAATGTCGCGCGCTTGCGGCGACGACTTACTTCGGCAGGTTGGCGATCTGGGCCAGGAACGGGTTGGCGGTGGCGAACCACAGCGCGATACCGGTGCCGATGATGAACGCCGCGTCGATCAGGCCGGCCAGCAGGAACATCTTGGTCTGCAGTTCGTTCATCAGCTCGGGCTGGCGGGCGGCCGACTCGAGGTACTTGCTGCCCATGATGCCGATGCCGATACACGCGCCGATGGCGCCCAAACCGATGATCAGGCCGGCGGCGAGGGCAACAAAGCTAATGACTTCCATGGTGGCTCCTTGATGGATTGAAAAAGAAAAGGGAAGGGAAAAACGAGGTGCGCGTTCAGTGCGCGTCGTGGGCCTGACCGACGTAGACCAGCGTGAGCATCATGAACACGAAGGCCTGCAGGGTGATGATCAGGATGTGGAAGATGGCCCACACCGAGCCCGCGATGATGTGGCCGAGGAACAGCGCGATGCCGGTGCCCGACAACGCGAAGGCGCCGCCCATCAGCGCGATCAGCATGAAGATCAGTTCGCCGGCGTACATGTTGCCGAACAGCCGCATGCCGTGCGAGACGGTCTTGGCGACGAACTCGATGATCTGCATCAGGAAGTTGATCGGGTACAGGAACCACTTGTCCCCGAACGGCGCGGCGAACAGCTCGTGGATCCAGCCGCCGGCGCCCTTGATCTTGACGTTGTAGACCAGGCAGACGATCAGCACGCCCAGCGACAGGCCCATCGTGATCGACAGGTCGGCGGTCGGCACCACGCGCATGTAGTCCTTCATGCCCAGCGCCGGGCCGACGGCGTGCCAGATGGCCGGCAGAAGGTCGACCGGCAGCAGGTCCATCGCGTTCATCAGGAAGATCCAGACGAACACGGTCAGGGCCAGCGGCGCGACCAGCTTGCGGCTGGTGGCGTTGTGCACGATGCCCTTGGCCTGCGAGTCGACCATCTCGACCAGCACCTCGACGGCCGCCTGGAAGCGGCCGGGCACGCCGGACGTGGCCTTGCGCGCAGCCAGCCACAGCAGCCAGCAGCCGAGCACACCCAGCATCACCGAGAAGAACACGGAGTCCAGGTTGATGACCGAGAAATCGACCACCGCCTTCTGCTTGCCCGTCTGCAGGTGCTGCAGGTGGTGAACGATGTATTCACCGGCGGTGGGCGCGTGTGCTGTGCCTTCTGCTGCCATGTTTGTCTGCTCGAACTTATTCGTTGACTCAGCGGGCGCGCCACAGCAGCGCGACCCAATTCACCTTGGTGCACACCACCATCGTGATCAGCAGGGCAGGCCAGCTCAAGCCGGGCACCACCTTGGCCGCGATCACGAGCATGGCGATGGCCACCCCGATCTTCAGCATCTCCCAGAACAGGAACCCCGCGGCCGCAGCCACCGGGGAGCCCACCCCTCTCGTCATTCCGCGCGCCAGCAAGGCACCCGGCACCACCACAGCGGCGGCGCCATACAGCGCCGACCAGACTGCCCCGCCGTGCTGCGTGAGAAGCCATGTCACGGCCACACACACCACGCCCGCCACGGCCTGAGCCGCCACGACCCGCCAGGGCGAGACCTGCGGGATGGATGCCCTCAAGGCCTGCGCTTCTTGGCGAGACAGTGTCTTGAAAGGCGGATCCGTCGCCTCATCTTCGAAGCCGGCGTGCCTGGCACCGTGGTCGATCGTGTCGGTCATGGCGCTCGGATACGTCTGCTTGCAGCAAAGCCTCGGAATTATACGTGGTTACCCGGTCAGTTCGACCGACCCCCGCTTCCGTCAGGTCTTGACATGCCCACGTCAGCTTTTGCGGCATGGTTCCGACCTCGCTCGCGGCGCGCATGGTCGGTCAGTTGCCTTACGTCACGCTTCCGTCCGCCTTCGCACCGACAATCCCGGCGTGTCCAGCCCTGCCCGCAGCCCCATGCGTTTCCTGCGCTCCCTGATCGCCCTCCTGCTCTCGGCCGCAGCGCTGCCCGCACTGGCGGCGCCTGGCGCCGTGGTGACGACCGACCAGGTTCGCGCCGAGCTGATGGCGCACGCGCCGCAAGGCATCGTCGCCGGACAGACGCTGTGGCTGGGCCTGGCGATCGACCACAAGCCACACTGGCACACCTACTGGAAGAACCCGGGCGACTCCGGCCTGCCGACCCAGCTGCAGTGGACGCTGCCGGAGGGCTTCCAGGCCGGGGAGATCGAGTGGCCCACGCCGAAGCGGCTGCCGATCGGCCCGCTGATGAACCACGGCTACGAGGGCAAGCTGCTGCTGCCGGTGAGCGTCACGGTGCCGGCCGGCTTCAGCGGCGACACGCTGCCGGTGAAGCTGCGTGCCGACTGGCTGGTCTGCAAGGACGTCTGCATTCCCGAGTCCGGCGACTTCGCGCTCGACATCCCGGCACGCTCGGCGTGGTCGGCGCAGGGGGCTGACTTCGAAGCGGCGCTGGCCGCACGGCCGCAGGCGCTGGCATCGGCCAAGGCTTCGGCCAAGGTCAGCAGCGAGGGCCTGAACCTCGAGGTCACGGGCCTGCCCGCGGCGTGGGCTGGCAAGGCGCTCGAGTTCTTCCCCGAAGCGCCCGGCGTGCTCGACAACGCGCTGCCGCGCCGCGCGAGCTGGGACGGCCAGCGATGGACCGTCCAGGTGCCGCTGTCCGACCAGCGCATCGACGGCCCGGCGCGCATGGATGCGGTGCTGGTCGCCGCCGGCAGCGAGGCCGGCGTGCGCATCGGCTTCGACGTCGCCGGCGCGTGGCCCGCCGCCGGAGCGATGCCGAAGCCCGCGGCTGCCGCAGCGCCGGTGGCGAGCGCCGCGGCGCCGCTCGGCCTCGCCGCCGCGCTGCTGTTCGCACTCGTCGGTGGCGCCATCCTCAATCTGATGCCCTGCGTGTTCCCGGTGCTGTCGCTGAAAGTGATCGGCTTCGCCGCGCATGCCGACGACCGCCGCGCACTGGCGCTGGGCGGCCTGGCCTACACCGTCGGCGTGGTGCTGTCCTTCATCGCGCTGGCCGGGCTGCTGCTGGCGCTGCGTGCCGGCGGCGAGCAGCTCGGCTGGGGCTTCCAGCTGCAGTCGCCGGCGGTGATCGCGGTGCTGGCCGCCCTGTTCACACTGATCGGCCTGAACCTGGCGGGCGTGTTCGAGTTCGCGTCGGTGCTGCCGAGTTCGCTGGCCACGCTGCGCTCGCGGCATCCGCTGGTCGATTCGCTGCTGACCGGTGTGCTGGCGGTGGCCATCGCCTCGCCCTGCACCGCGCCGTTCATGGGTGCCTCGCTCGGCTTCGCCGTCACGCTGCCGGCGCTGCAGGCGCTGGCCGTGTTCGCCGCGCTGGGCGTGGGCATGGCCCTGCCCTACCTGGCGGCGAGCCTGTGGCCCGGGCTGGCGCGCATGCTGCCGCGGCCCGGCGCATGGATGCTGCGCTTCAAGGTTCTGATGGCCTTCCCGATGTTCGCCACCGTGGTCTGGCTGGTGTGGGTGATCGGCCAGCAGACCGGCATCGACGGCGCCGCAGCGCTGCTGGCCGTGCTGCTCGCGCTGGCCTTCATCGCCTGGGCACTGGGCACCCCGGGCATCGGGCGCATCGGCCGCGCGGCATTCGGCGTGCTGGGCGCGCTGGGCCTGGCAGCCGCGATGTCGTGGATGCTGCCCTCGCTGCACGCCACGGCCGCCACGGCCACGCGCACCAGCGAGGCCGGCTCGGCCTGGGAGCCGTGGAGCGAGCAGCGCGTGGCCGAACTGCGCGCCGCCGGCAAGCCGGTGTTCGTCGACTTCACCGCCGCCTGGTGCGTGACCTGCCAGTACAACAAGCGCACCACACTGGCCGACCCGGCCGTGGTGGCCGACTTCGCCGCCCGCGGCGTGGTGCTGCTGCGTGCCGACTGGACGCGTCGCGACGCGGCCATCACCGCCGCGCTGGCGGCCTTCGGCCGCAACGGCGTGCCGGTCTACGCGCTGTACGGCGCCGACGGCGCACCGCAGTTGCTCAGCGAGATCCTCAGCGTGCGCGAAGTGCGCGATGCGCTGGCCCGGCTCTGATCGAGCCTCGTTCTCCCCGACCCTGTCCGTACGAAAGGAGTCCCTCATGAAGAACCTGTTCCGATCCGCCACGCTGGTGGCTTGCCTGTCGCTTTCCGCGCCAGTGTTCGCGGCCGCGGCGGTGGGCCAACCGGCGCCTGCCTTCAGTGCCGTCGACACCACGGGCAAGACCGTCTCGCTGGCCGACTTCAAGGGCAAGACGGTGGTGCTCGAATGGGTCAACCCCGGCTGCCCCTACGTGAAGAAGCATTACGACAGCGCCAACATGCAGGCGACACAGAAGAACGCCGTGGCCAAGGGCGCGGTGTGGCTGGCCGTCAACTCGACCCACGCCGGCGCCAGCGACTACCTGCAGCCTGCGGCGATGGCCGGCTGGATGAAGGACAAGGGCGCCGCGGCCACGGCCACCTTGATGGATGCCGACGGCAAGGTCGGCCGCGCCTATGGCGCGCGCACCACGCCGCACATGTACGTGATCGATCCCCAGGGCAAGCTGGCCTACGTGGGCGCGATCGACAGCAAGCCGACCGCCAACCCGGCCGACGTGAAGACCGCCACCAACTACGTCAACCAGGCGGTCGCCGAAGTCGCGGCCGGCAAGCCGGTCAGCCAGGCGGTGACGCAGGCCTACGGCTGCTCGGTCAAGTACGGCGACTGACGGCCGCGCTCAGCTCGCGAGGTTGGCCGGCAGACCCGGCACGTCCACGTCGAGCGCGAGCACGCAGCCGGCCCAGGGCTGCATCGCCAGTTCGGCGGCGGGCCGCTTCTCGCGAGAGGTGGTGATGTAGAGCGTCTTCAGATCCGGCCCGCCGAAGCAGGGCATGGTCGCGCAGCGCACCGGCAGCACCACCTCGCGAACCACCTCGCCGGCCGGCGACAGGCGCAGCAGCCGCTGGCCTTCGAACATGGCCACCCAGTAGCAGCCTTCGGCATCGACCGCCGCACCGTCGGGCCGGCCGCCGTACTCGTCCAGAGGCTGCCCCTCCTGCTTCAGCGGGAAGCGGGCGAAGACCCGCCGGCCGCTCGGCTCGCCGCTGGCAGGCTCGAAGTCGAAGGCGTAGATGGTGTGGGCCTTGGTGTCGCTCCAGTACATCGTGCGGCCATCCGGGCTCCAGGCCAGACCGTTGGCCACGGTCACGCCGCCGGCGCGCTGGGCCAGCTTGCCGCCGCTCCAGCAGTGCAGCGTCGCCTTGGCGGCATCGCGCGGCTCGTAGATCGTGCCGACCCAGAAGCGGCCCTGCGGGTCGCACTTGCCGTCGTTGAAGCGCTCCAGCTTCGGGTCGTAGGGCGGCTCGGCCAGGCGCTCGCGCTCGCCACTGGCGGTGTCCAGCCGCCACAGACCATCGCGCATCGCCAGCAGCAGGCCGCCGTCGAGCATCGGCGCGATGCTGGCCATGTCGGTCTCGAACTGCCAGTGCGAGAGCTCTCCGCGCCGCGGGTCGAAGCGGTTCAGCCGATGGCCGGGGATGTCGCACCAGTACAGCGCCTGCTCGCGCGGGTGCCACAGCGGCGACTCGCCGAGCAGCGAGGCCTGCGCGACCGCGACGCGGACGGCGGGGTCGGCCTCGCGCGGCATCACAGAACGGAGACGTCGATCTGCATCCAGGCGCTGGTGCTCTCGCCGGGCGCGACGCTGCGCAGGCCATGCGCCAGCGGGTCGGGCATGTGGATGGCGTTGTTGACGTGGCTGACCGGCTCGACGCAGAAGAAGTCCTTGTCCTGCGGCGTGTAGACGACCAGCCGGTCCAGCGAGGAGGTCATCTGCAGAGAGAAGCGCTCGTCGCGAATGCGCGCGGGGCCGCGCCAGCCCTCGAAGCAGTTGTCGAAGTCGAGGTGGGCGATGTCGCTGTCGATGCCCGGCTGCGCCACCTTGCGCACCGGCAGCAGCGTCGGGTCGTTGTCCCAGCGGTCGGACACCTCCGCATGGAGCCGGCTGCGCGCGCGCTTGGGGAAGTGCGGGTGCCAGCCCAGGCCGATCGGCTGCGCGATGTCGGCCAGGTTGGTGACCACGAGCTCGGTGCGCATCGCCTGGGGCGTCAGGTCGACGTACTGCATGGCCTCGAAGGCGAAGGGCCAGTCGGCATCCGGCGTGTGGCGGTAGCGCAGCACCACCTCGACGGCACTGGACGAGACCAGCTCCCAGGGCCGCTGCCAGCCGACGCCGTGGATCGAATGGGGGTGGTCGCCGTAGTTGGCGGCAGTGGTGTAGTCGTGCCCCTTCCAGCGGAAGCGCTTGTAGCCGATGCGATTCGAGTACGGCACCAGCGCGTAGCTGCCGGCGTCACGCTCGTGGGTCAGCGCGACCGGCTCGAGGCCGCGCATGATGGGGGTCTCGCGGTGCCAGAAGCCGGCGATGCAGCCGCCGAGATCGGCGCGCAAGGCCAGGCGCAGCGCGCCGGCGTGGAGTTCGAAGCTGTGGGCGGTGGAGGCGTGCGCGGTCATGTGCCCATGCTAGCGCGGTACCGGGCCGAAACCGCCCGCCGGCGCCGCTCAGTAACCCTTGGTCCCCGACGACACCGAGTGCACGTGGTCGCCGCCGGGCGTGCGCAGCGCCGCGATCGCCGAACGCGCCCCCTGCATGAACAGGCCCAGGTCGGAGCCGACGGCCACGTAGTCGAAGCCGGCGGCGCGGTACTGCGCCACCGATTCCGGGTCGCCGCCGATCGTGCCCACCGGCACGCCGATCGCCTTGCAGCGCAGCACGGCATCCGACATGCGGTCCATCACCGCCGGGTGCATGGTCTGGCCGACCAGGCCCATCGAGCCGGACAGGTCGGCCGGCCCGATGAACAGCGCGTCGACGCCGTCCACCGCGGCGATCGCCTCGAGCTGCTGAAGCGCCTGCACCGTCTCGAGCTGCACGATCACGCCCATCTGCTTGTTGGCGGCGCCGAAGTAGTTGGGCACGGTGCCGAAACGGTTGGCGCGGCTCATGCCCGCCATGCCGCGGATGCCCTGCGGCGGATAGCGCGTCGCCGCCACCGCACGCGCCGCCTCTTCCGCATCCTGCACGAAGGGGAACATGACCGTGGTGGCGCCGGCGTCGAGCACGCGCTTGACCACCACCGCGTCGTTCCACGGCACGCGCACGATCGGCACCAGCTTGGTGGCCGACAGCGCCTGCAGCACCTGCACCACCTCCATCACGTCCAGCGGTGCATGCTCCATGTCGATCACGCCCCAGTCGAAGCCGGCGTGGCCGGTCGCTTCGGCGAGCAGCGGGCTGGCCGACATGATCCAGGTGCCTACCGGGGCATGGGCGCCCGCGGCGCGGATCATCTGCCTGAATGCATTCATGGTCGGATCCCCTTCAGTAGCGGCTCGGGCTGTCCACGAGATCGGCCCGCAGGTAGTGTGCGCCCGGGATCGGGTTGAAGTAGTAGGGCGCCGTCTCGACGAAGCCGAGCGTGGCATACAGCTCGCGCGCCGCCTCCATGTCGTCCAGCGTGTCCAGCAGCATCACCGAGTAGCCGATGCGTCGCGCCTCGTCCATCAGCGCCTCGGCGATGCGCCGGCCCAGGCCGAAGCGGCGGAAGGCCGGCCGCACGTACAGGCGCTTCATCTCGCAGGCATTGGCCTGGTCGGCGTCGGCCAGCGCCCGGAAGCCGCCGCAGCCGGCCACCTCGCCGTCGACCAACGCGAGCAGCAGGTGGCCGTGCGGCTCGGCGTAGTCACCCGGCAGGCCGGCCAGTTCGGCCTCGAAGTTCTGGAAGCACAGGTCGACGCCGAGGCCCTCGGCGTACTCGCGGAAGATCGCGCGTGTCGCGTCGAGCGCCTCCAGACCGTCGGGGACGACGAGGCGGATGTCGGGGGTCAGGTCCAATGTCATTGCAGTGTCCTCAGCCCGCGGCGGCGACCAGCGCGGCCACCCCCGCCGCGCACAGCGCCAGCAGCAGCAGCGCCAGGCTGCGCGTGGCGAGGCTGTCGGCCGAGGCCGGCACGCAGGGCGGCAGCCACTTGTCGCCGAGCAGCATCGGCGTCACCAGGTCACGCTGAAGGCGCAGCCGGTAGACGAGGATCGCCGCCACGTGCAGCAGCACCAGCGCGATGACCAGCCACTGGCCGAAGGTGGTGTGCCACCCGGTCAGCAGGCTGCTGGTGGCGCCGCTGACGAACTTGACCATCGGCCCGGCACTGGCGATCTCGTCGTCGGCGAACAGGCCGCTGCCGACCTGCGCCAGCAGCACTGCGAGCAGCGCGAACACCGACAGCGCGCCCAGCGGGCTGTGGCCGACCTCGTGGTGCTCGCCGGCACCGCTGGCGCCGCGCAGGTAGCGCTGCAGCGCCGCCGGCCCATAGAGAAAACTGCCGAAGCGCGACCAGCGCCCGCCGACCAGACCCCACAGCAGCCGGAAGGCGAGCAGTGTCAGCACCGCGTAGCCGATGCGGAAGTGCCAGTCCATCGCGTTGCCGCCGATCTTGGCGCTGGCCACCGAGCCGATCACGCAAGCCGCCAGGGCCCAATGGAACAGCCGCGTGGGCAGGTCCCACACACGCACCTTCACCGCATCGGGGTTCATCGCTGGGCGTTCTCCGTGGCGTTGCAGCCCGCACGATAACCGCAGAGCGAATCGCTCGGGAATGAAGCGGCGCGGCACGGCGTACACCCGTCAGCGCTGATGCCCGACGGGCGGGCGCACCCACCTCTTCCCAGGAGACCTGCATGAATCGATCGCTCTCGTCCGCCCTGTTCGCCACCGTGGCGTTCGCCGGCCTGGCCACCGCGCTGCCGGCGGCCGCCCAGTTCGCCAAGCCGGAGGACGCGATCAAGTACCGCAAGGCCGGTATGACGATGATGGCGGCGCACTTCGGCCGCGTTGCCGCGATGGCCAACGGCCGGGTGCCGTTCGACGCCAAGGCAGCCGCGGAGAACGCGGAGATCGCCACCGCCCTGTCCAAGCTGCCCTATGCCGGCTTCATGGCCGGCACCGACAAGGGAGACACCAAGGCCAAGCCGGAAATCTGGACCGACGCCGACAAGTTCCGCACGGCGATCACGCGCATGCAGGACGAGATGGTCAAGCTCAATGCCGCCGCCAAGGGCGGCAACATCGACGCCATCAAGGCGGCCTCGGGCGAAGTGGGCAAGGCCTGCAAGGGTTGCCACGACGACTTCCGCCGGGAGTGATGTGAGTCCCTCGGCCCGCTCGCTTCGAACCGATCAAGCCGGGCCGAGCACCCTCGCGAACATCGCGCTGTCGACATTGCCGCCGCTGAGCGCGAGGCCGACACGCCGGCCGGCCCAGCGCTCGCGCTGCTGCAGCAGCGCGGCCAGCGCCGCCGCGCCGGCGCCTTCGGCGACGTTGTGCGTGTCGGCGAAGAAGGCGCGCATCGCGGCGGCCACCTCGTCGTCGTCGACCGCGACGATCTGATCGACCTCGCGGCGGATGATCGCCAGCGCGTCGGGTTCCGGCACGCGGCAGGCCATGCCGTCGGCGAGCTGCGTGCTCACCGGCGCCTCGACGGCCCGGCCGGCCTCGAACGACAGCCGGTACGCCAGTGCATGCGCCGACACCACGCCGACGATGCGCGTGCGCACGCCACAGGCCGCGCGCGCCGCGGCGCAGGCGCAGATGCCCGAGCCCAGGCCGATCGGCACGAACACCACCTCGGGCTCCTCGTCCGCCGCGAAGTGGCCGAAGAACTCCATCCAGTAGCTCGCCACGCCACGCACCAGGTCGTCGTGGAACGACGGCACCATGTGCGCACCGCGCTCGGCGGCCAGCGCCATCGCATGCTCGCGGGCCGCCTGGAAGTCCTCGCCGTGCTCGATCAGCTCGGCGCCGAGCGCACGCATCGCGGCGTTCTTCTCCACCGAGTTGCCGCGCGGCACGACGATGGTGGCGGCCAGGCCGTGGCGCGCCGCCGCGAAGGCGATCGACTGGCCGTGGTTGCCGCGTGTCGCGCTCATCACCGCGCGCACGCCGGGCTCGCGGCGGCGCAGCACGTCGATGTAGACGAGCCCGCCGCGCACCTTGAAGGCGCCGACCGGCGAGTGGTTCTCGTGCTTGACCCAGACCTGCGCGCCGCAGCGTGCGTCGAGCAGCGGCCAGCGCTGCTGCGGCGTGGGCGGCATGGCGGCGCGCACCAGTTGCAGGGCCGCGTCGAGCGAAGCGCGATCGGGCAGCCCGGTCATGGCGCGCCCTCCAGGCGGACGCGCCCCAGCGGCGTGGTCAGCGTGGCAGCGAAGGCCTCGCGTGTCGACACACCGGCCGGCAGGTGTCGCGTGACGGCCTCGGGCAGGCTGCCCACCGACAGCGACTCGATCTGCAGCGGGCTGGCCGGCAGGCTGTCGGCCGGGTGCACATCGCCCCACTCGATCAGCGTCGGCAGCGCTCCGCCGGCCAGCCGCGCGCCGTCGGGCCGCACCGTGATGCGCCAGCGCAGCAGGCCGCGTGGCGTGTCGCGCTCGGCCTGAAGCACCTCGCCGCGGTCGATGCCGGCGCTGCGCAGCGCGGCGCATTCGGCGGCCGCGTCGTCGCAGCGCGCCGCCCAGTGGATCAGGCGCGGTGCCGCGGCCAGCGTCGCACGCAGCGCGGCGTCGTCGAGGTCGAACCAGCGCCTGCGGGCCGGTGCCTCGGCCTGCGGGTCGATCGCGATGATCTCCAGGTAGCAGCGCGGGAAGGCCGGCGAGCCCAGCGCCAGCAGCAGGTTGTGCGTGCCCATCAGCGGGTGCTTGCCGCCCGGGCCGGGCAGCACGCCCAGCGTCGCGGCGCACCAGGCGGCGCCCTGCTCCAGCGTCGCCGCACCGATGACGAGATGATCTACCTGCCAGCTCACAGATCCACCTGCCCGGCCACCACGGCCACGCTGTCGCCGCCGATCCAGATGTCGCTGCCGCGCTGTTCGACGTACACCCGCCCGGCACGGCCCAAGGCCGTGCCCTGCGAGGCGACGTAGCGCGGCGGCGCGAGGCCGGCACCGATCAGCCACTGCGCCAGGCCGGCGTTGAGGCTGCCGGTCACCGGGTCCTCCTGCACGCCGAGCGTCGGCACGAAGGCGCGTACCTCGACATCGGCCTCGCCGCCGGGCCAGGGCGCGACCACGCCGAGCTCGAGCGCGCCCATGGCCGCGAAGTCCGGCTTCAGCGCCAGCACCTCGTCGCGCGAAGCGAGCATCACCGCCACCCAGCCGGGGCCGTTGTCGACCCAGTTCGAGGCGCGGATCGCGTCGCGTGGAATGCGCAGGCTGCGCGCGATCTGCGCCAGCGTCGCTTCGTCGACCGCGCCGTGGCGGCGCAGCGGCGGCGCCGCGAAAGCCAGCCGCGACCCATCGCGGCGGATGCGCACCAGGCCGACGCCGCATTGCTGCACCACTTCGTCGGCATTGCGCGCCACCCCGCCCGCCGCCAGCCAGGCATGGCAGGAGCCCAGCGTCGGGTGACCGGCGAAGGGCAGTTCGCGGTCGGGGGTGAAGATGCGCACGTGATAGTCGGCGCCCGGCGCGGTGGGCGGCAACAGAAAGGTGGTTTCGCTCAGGTTGGTCCAGCGGGCGAAGGCAGTCATCTGCGCATCGCTCAAGCCCGCTGCGTCGTGGACGACCGCCAGTGGGTTGCCCTTCAATGCCGTGGCGGTGAAGACGTCGAGCTGGGTGAATCGATGCGCGCTCATGCGTTCTCCTTCAGCATCTGGGCCAGCAGCGCGACGCCACGCTCGATCTCTTCCGGCGGCACGGTCACGAAGCTCAGCCGCAGCGTGTTGGCCTTGGCATGGTCGGCGAAGAAGGCGGCGCCTGGCACGTAGGCCATGCCGCGCTCGACCGCCTTCGGCAGCACCGCGGTCGCGTCCATGCCCTCGGGCAGTTCGACCCAGAAGAACATGCCGCCACTGGGCACGTTCCAGCGGCAACCGGGCGGCATGTGACGCTCGAGTGCCGCGCGCATCGCATCGCGGTGGCGCTTGTAGCGCGCGCGCACCGTCGGCACGTGCTCGCGCAGGAAGCCGTCGCGGATCACCTCGTGCACCACGCGCTGGTTGAAGCCCGGCGTGTGCAGGTCGGCCGCCTGCTTGGCCTGCAGCAGCTTGGAGAAGATCGTCTTCGGCGCGATCAGGTAGCCCAGGCGCAGCCCGGGCGCGAGCACCTTGGAGAACGAACCGAGGTAGACCGTGTCTTCGGGTCGATGCGAGGCCAGCGGCGGCGGCGGCTCGGCGTCGAACCAGAGATCGCCGTAGGGGTTGTCTTCGACGATCGGCAGGCCGAGCGCCTGTGCGGCGTTCGAGACGGCGAGGCGCCGCGCCGCGCTCATGCAGCGCCCGCTCGGGTTCTGGAAGTTCGGCAGCAGGTAGAGGAAGCGCGCGCCGCGTGCGGCCTGCATCGCCTCGGGCAACGGGCCGTCGTCGTCGCAGTCGACCGAGATCACTTCCGGCTCGTAAGGTGCGAAGGCCTGCAGCGCCCCCAGGTAGGTGGGCCGCTCGACGGCCACGCCGCTGCCCGCATCGAGCAGCACCTTGGCCGCAAGGTCCAGGCCCTGCTGCGAGCCGGTGGTGATCAGCACCTGCGACGCCTCGGCCTTCAGGCCGCGGGCGCTCATCTCCGCCGCCACCCAGTCGCGCAGCGGCGCGAAGCCTTCGCTGGCGGCGTACTGCAGCGCTTCTTTCGGCGTGTCGCGCAGCACGCGCTCGCAGGCGACGCGCATCGCCTCGACCGGGAAGCTCTCCGGCGAGGGCAGTCCGCCGGCCAGCGAGACGATGCCCGGGCGCTCGGTGACCTTCAGGATCTCGCGGATGACCGAGGGGTTCATGCGCTCGGCGCGCCGTGCCAGCTGGAAGCTCATGGCTGTCTTTCGAGTGAAGCGAGTGGAATCTGCGGAGTGGGACGGTGCGCCGGCAGGCGTTTGCCGACGAACACCGTGGCGATCACCGCGAGCGCGAAGGCGACGGTGGCCAGTTCGAGCCGCTCGCCGAGCAGCGGCACGGCGAACAGCAGCGAGAGGAAGGGCTGGACCAGCTGCACCTGGCTGACACGCACCGTGCCGCCCAGCGCCAGGCCGCGGTACCAGGCGAAGAAGCCCAGCCACATCGAGAACAAAGTGACGTAGCCGAAGGCGCCCCAGGATGCCGCGCGCACCGGCTGCGCCGGCCAGGTCAGCGCGGTCAGGGGCAGCGTCAGCGGCAGGCTGAGCACCAGCACCCAGCAGATCACCTGCTCGGCGCGCATCTGCGCCGCCAGGCGCGCGCCGGCCACGTAGCCGATGGCGGCACTGGCCACCGAGCCGAGCAGCAGCGCGTCGGCCAGCGAGAGGCGCCCACTGCCCTGCAGCAGCGCGAAACCGACCACCAGCGCGCAGCCGGCACCGGCGCAGGCCCAGAAGCCGAGCGACGGCCGCTGGCGGAACCACAGCGAGGCCGCCAGCGCGGTGGCCAGCGGCAGCAGGCCGGTAACCACCGCGGCGTGCATCGCATCGACATGGCGCAGCGCGAGCGCGATGAACAGCGGAAAGCCGACCACCGTGCCCAGCGCCGAGACGGCGAAGGCGCAGAGCTGGTCGCGCCGCGGCAGCGGCGCGCGCGTGAGCCAGAGGTAGGCGATGCTGAGCAAGCCCGCGAAGCCGGCGCGGCCGGCGGTGACGAAGAGCGGCGGCAGTTGCGGATCGCCGGCCGGGCCGACGGCCAACCGCGTCATCGGCAGCGTCATCGCGAAGATCACCACGCCGAGCAGGCCGAGCCAGAGGCCGCGGGCCTCGTCATGCCGTGAAGGTGCGGAGTTCATGCGCTCAGCAGCCAGATCGCCGTGGCCAGCAGCACGGCCGCCATCCCGCGGTTGAAGATCACGAGGCGCTGGCCCTGCGCCAGCCAGCCGCGCAGCAGCGAACCGACCAGCGCGTAGGCGAGGTTGCTGGACAGCGCGAAGACGACCATCACGGCGCAGACGATCGCCAGCCGCTCTCCCGGGTTGGGCGCCGGCAGTGCGCCGGCACTGGTCACCCAGCCGGCCGCCAGCGCGAGCGCCAGCATCCAGGCCTTGATGTTGAGGAACTGCAGGCCCACGCCCTGCCAGAAGCCGACCTGCAGCCGTGCCGGGTCGGCCTCGCTGAGGCGTCGCACCGCGGCCAGCTTCCAGGCCAGCCAGACCAGGTAGGCGATGCCGCCGAACTTGACCGCCAGGCGCAGCCACGGCACGGCCAGCACCAGCGCCGCCAGGCCGAGCCCGCACAGCAGCATCATCAGCGTCCAGCCGGTCGGCACGGCGACGATGAAGGGCAGCGCGCGGCGCAGGCCGAGGTTGGCGCCCAGCGCGGTCGACATCGTCGTGTTCGGCCCTGGCGTGAAGCTCATCGCCGTCGCGAAGCTCAGCAGGGCGGCGAGTTCTTCGGGTGACATGGCCCCAGTCTAGACAGCACATCAGCACAGTGGCAGTACACTTTCGCACCTCTGCGCATCAACTGTACTGACCGAGACGCCAGCACAAGCCATGCTCGACGACGCTGATCTTGCGGTGGCCGAAGCCCCGCTCACCCCCGGCGCGGTGCGCCTGTCGCGCCAGGCCGACAGCACGCTGACCGACCAGTTGGCCGCCCGCTTCGCCGAGCGCATCCGCGCCCGGCTGCTGGCGCCGGGCGCTCGGCTGCCCTCGGTGCGCGAATGCGCGCGCCGGCACGCAGTCAGCCCGACCACCGTGGTGGCGGCCTACGACCAGCTGCTGGCGCAGGGGCTGGTCGAGGCGCGTGCCCAGCGCGGCTTCTTCGTCCGCGCGCCACTGGCCGAGCCCGCGCCTGGCGCGGCCCGGCAGCCGCCGCAGCCGCGCTCGCCGGTGCCGATCAGCGCGACCACGCTGATCCGCGGCATGTTCCAGCCGCCAGGCTCGCAGCCGATGCCCGGACTGGGCACGCTGCCGGCGGAGTGGCTGGACCCGGCGCTGCTTGCCGCCGCGATGCGCAAGGTCAGCACCCAGCTCGGCCGCACGGCGCTGCAGTACGGCGAGCCCGCCGGCGAGCAGCGCCTGCGCCGTGCTCTGGCCGCGCGGCTGGCCGACCACGGCATCGCGGCGACCGCCGAGCAGATCGTCACCACTGTCGGCGCCACCCACGCGCTGGACATCGTCACCCGCACGCTGCTGAAGGCCGGCGACACGGTGCTGGTCGACGAGCCGGGCTGGTCGGTCGAGTACGCGCGCCTGGCGGCGCTGGGCCTGCGCATGCTGCCGGTGCCGCGCGGGCCGGAGGGGCCGGACCTGGCGACGATGCAGCGCCTGATCGAGGCGCAGCCCGAGGGCGCGAAGCCACGGCTGTACGTGACCGTGTCGGTGCTGCACAACCCGACCGGCGCGTCGCTCAGCCTGCAGTCGGCGCACAAGGTGCTGCAGCTGGCACAGATGCACGACTTCGCGATCCTCGAGGACGACACCTACGCCCACCTCGCGCCGGCGCACCTGCCGCGGCTGGCGGCGCTGGACGCGCTGGAGCGCACCATCTACGTCTCGGGCTTCTCGAAGATCCTCACGCCGAGCTGGCGGGTCGGCTACATCGCCGCGCCGGCGCGCTGGGTCGACCGGCTGATCGACACCAAGCTGCTGTCGACGCTGACCACGCCGTCGATGACCGAGCTGGCGCTGGCCCATTGCCTGGAGCACGGGCTGCTGCGTCGCCATGCCGAGCGGGTGCAGCGCCTGCTGGACGCCGCCCGCGGCCGGGCGGTGGAACTCGCCCGCGCCCACGGCTGTCGATTCGTGGCCGAGCCGCGCGGCCTGTTCGGCTGGGTCGACACCGGGGTGGACACCGAGCGCCTGGCCCAGCGCATGCATGACGACGGCTGGCTGATCGCCCCCGGTGCCCTTTTCCACGCCACCCACCGCCCGACCACGCTGATGCGCATCAACTTCGCCACCACGCAGGACGCCCGCTTCTGGCAGGCCCTGGTGCGCTCGCGCGAGTCGCTGCGGCCTCTTTCGTGACCATCCGTAACGAGAGAGAATCGCGGCGTGATCAACAGCGAACTGTTCCAGCCCACGATCCCGGTCGGTGAGCCGGAGTTGATGCGCGCCAGTGCCTACCAGCGCTACCTCGACGAGATGCGCACCGAGGCCGGCGGCATCAGCACGCGCATCTCCCAGCTCAGCCCATCGCTGAAGGCCGACCTGCTGCGCTTCGGCGAGGACGGTGGCGACTCCGAGGTCGTCGAGGTCATGGCCGCCTGCGTGCGCCACGGCAAGCGCGTCACCATCCACCTGCAGAGCGGCGACCGGGTCGTGCCGCTGACCGTGTTCGCACAGGAGCGGCTGGTGCACTGCCCGGTGCCGCCGGAAGAACTGGTGGGCAAGCCGCTGCTCGACCTGAAGGTGATGCACGTCGAGCCGGCGCTGCTGCACCCGCCGGGCGAGGGCAACTCCCCGCTGGTCGGCGCCGACGAGGCGCACTACCCGCTCGCGCCACTGCTGTGGGAGCTGGCGATGCGCGGCCTGCGCCGCGAGCTGCTGCCCGAGATCGCCGGCCCGGCGGTCTACCGCGTCGCGCCGGGGCTGGACGTGAACTCGCTGCCGGCCACCGGCGCACTGGTGGCGGCCATCCAGCGCCTGGCCCGCCAGGCAGCCTCGCTGCGAGAGTTGTCGGACTGGCCGGGCATGGACCGCGAGCGCGCCACCCGGCTGCTCAACGCGCTGTACCTGCAGTCGGGGCTGATCGTCAGCCGCTCGCACCCCGACGCGGTGCGCGACGGCTGGTTCTAGCGCGCCCCCAGCACTTCCCAGCGCTCCAGCGCCGCCATCAGTTCATCGTCGATCTCGGCGACACGCTTGTTCGCCGCAGTCACGCGCTGCGGATCCTTCACGTAGCTGTCGGGGTCGGCGAGCAGCGCGTTCAGCGCCTTCTGCTCGGCCTCCAGCGCCTCGATGCGCTTGGGCAGTTCGTCGAGCTCGCGCTGCTCCTTGTAGCTGAGCTTGCGGGCCTTGGACGCGGGCGCTGCGGCCACGACCGGCGTGGCCGGCTTCGGCTTGTCCGCCGGCGCGCCGCGAGCCGCCTGCTCGCGCAGCTTCTGCGCGCGCGCACGCTGGGTGCGCCACTCCTCGTAGCCGCCTTCGTACTCGCGCCACAGGCCAGGCGACTCGTCGCCCTCCCAGGCGATCGTGCTGGTCACCACGTTGTCGAGGAAGCGACGGTCGTGGCTGACGAGGAACACCGTGCCGGCGTAGCTCTGCAGCAGCTCCTCGAGCAGCTCCAGCGTGTCGATGTCGAGGTCGTTGGTCGGCTCGTCGAGCACCAGCACGTTGGCCGGCAGCGCGAACAGGCGCGCCAGCAGAACGCGGTTGCGCTCGCCACCGGAGAGCGTGCGCACCGGCGAGTTGGCGCGCTCGGGCGAGAACAGGAAGTCGTTGAGGTAGCTCATCACGTGCTTGCGTGCACCGCCGACCTCGATCCACTCGCTGCCCGGGCTGATGGTGTCGGCCAGCGTCGCGTCGAGGTCGAGCACGCTGCGCATCTGGTCGAAGTAGGCCACCTCGAGCTTGGTGCCGCGGCGCACGGTGCCCGAGGTCGGCTGGAGCTCGCCGAGGATGAGCTTGAGCAGCGTCGTCTTGCCGGCACCGTTGGGCCCGATCAGGCCGACCTTGTCGCCGCGCAGGATGGTGGAATTGAAGCCGCTGACGATGAGCTTGTCGCCGAAGCGCATGCCGACGTCCTTCAGCTCCGCGACGATCTTGCCGCTGGGCGCGCCGCTGTCGACCTCCAGCCGCACCTGGCCGAGCGAGTCGCGCCGGGCCTGGCGCTGCGCACGCAGCACCTCGAGGCGCTGGATGCGCGCCACGCTGCGCGTGCGGCGTGCCTCCACACCCTTGCGGATCCAGACCTCCTCCTGCGCCAGCAGCTTGTCGGCGCGCGCGCTGGCCAGCGCCTCGGCGGCGATCTGGTCCTCCTTCAGCTTCTCGTAGGCGCTGAAGTTGCCCGGGTAGCTGCGGATCGTGCCGCGGTCGAGTTCGATGATGCGCGTGGCCACGTTGTCCAGGAAGGCACGGTCGTGGGTGATCAGCATCACCGCGCCCTTGAAGCCGCGCAGCAGTTCCTCCAGCCAGGCGATGGAATCGAGGTCGAGGTGGTTGGTCGGCTCGTCGAGCAGCAGCACGTCGGGCACGGCGACCAGCGCCTGCGCCAGCGCCACGCGCTTCTTCATGCCGCCGCTGAGTTCGCCGACGATGCGCCCGCCGTCGAGATGCAGCTGGTGCAGCGTGGTGTCGACGCGCTGCTCCCAGTTCCAGGCGTCGAGCGCCTCGATGCGCGTCTGCAGCGCATCGAGGTCCACGCCGGGCGCATGCTCCTCGTAGGCAGCGCGCACGGTCTTCGCCTCGGCCACGCCTTCGCTGACGATGTCGAACACGCTGGCCGCCGCATCGAAGCTCGGCTCCTGCGGCACGTAGCGGATGCGCAGGTTCTGCGTCACCTGCAGCAGCCCGTCGTCGGGCTTCTCCAGCCCGGCGACGATCTTCAGCAGCGAGGACTTGCCCGCGCCGTTGCGGCCGATCAGGCCGAGCCGCTCACCGGCCTCGAGCGAGAAACCGGCGCCATCGAGCAGGGCGACATGCCCGAAGGCGAGGTGTGCGTTGGAAAGCGAGAGAACAGCCATGCGGCGATTGTCGCCGCGCCCAGGCTCAGCACGCCGGGGCTCAGCCGAGCCGGTCCATGCACCACTGCGCGGCGGCGAGCAGGCGGTGGTCGTCGCCGTGGCGCCCGACCAGCTGCAGGCCGACCGGCAGGCCAGTCGAGCCGGTCGCGGACGGCAGGTGCACACACGGCAGGCCGAGCAGGCTCCAGGGCCGGCAGAAGAGCGGGTCGCCAGTGAACTGCAGACCTTCCGGCGCCTCGTCGACGGCGCTGGGTGTGAGCAGCACGTCGTAGCGCTCGAACAGCGCGTCGATCTCTGTGCGCCAGCGCGCGGCGCGCGCATGGTGCGCAGCGAGGGCCACGGCATCGATCGCACGGCCGCGGTCGAGCAAGGCCACCAGCGCGTCGCTGAGATGTGCACGATGCCGGCGGTGCTCGTCGGCCAGCGCTGCGGCGGTCTCACTGGCCTGGATCGCGCCTTGCACCGCGGCCACATCGGCGAAGTCGGCCGGCAGCGGCGCATCTTCGCAGCGCGCGGCCTGCGGCGCGAGCGCGCGCACGGCCTGCTGCCAGCAGGCCACCACGTCGTCCTCGGCCTGCGCCCAGTCCGGCCCCTGCACGAGGCCGATGCGCAGCGTGTCGGGCGGCGCCTGCTCGCGCAAGCGCGCGTCGCCGGTCAGCACCGAGGCAAGCAGCGCCGCGTCGGCCACCGTGCGGCCGAAGCCGCCGACGGTGTCCATCGAGTCCGCGTTCGGCTTCACGCCGGCGCGCGGCACGCGGCCGAAGCTCGGCTTGATGCCGACGATGCCGCAGCAGGCCGCGGGCCGGATGATCGAGCCGGCGGTCTGCGTGCCCAGCGCGAGCGGCAGCATGAAGTCGGCCACGGCCGCCGCCGAACCGCTGGACGAGCCGCCGGGTGAATGCGCCAGGTTGATCGGGTTGCGCGCGACGCTGGCCGTCATGTTGGCCAGCTCGGTGGTGACGGTCTTGCCCAGCACGATCGCCCCGGCTTCGCGGCACAGCGCCACGGCGGCGGCGTCGACCCGCGGGCGGTGGCCCGAGAAGATCGGCGAGCCGCACTCCGTCGGCAGGTCGAAGGTGTCGAAGATGTCCTTCACGCCCAGCGGCAGGCCGTGCAAGGGGCCGCGGACCGGCCCGGCGTCGAGCGCACGCGCCTGCGCCAGGGCGCCCTCGGCATCCAGGTGGACGAAGGCACGCACCTCGCCCTCGCGCTCGCCGATGCGGTCCAGGCAGTCGCGCAGCAGCGCCTCGGCGCTCAGCTCGCGGCGCGCCAGCGCGCGTGCGGCCTCGCTGGCCGACAAACGGTTGGCGGTCTTCATGCGCGGCGCATCGCGGCTTCGAGCGTGTCGATGAACATCTTCGCGACGTCGAAGCCGGTCTGGTCCGCGATCTCGCGGAAGCAGGTCGGGCTGGTGACGTTGATCTCGGTGAGGCAGTCGCCGATCACGTCCAGCCCAGCCAGCAGCAGCCCGCGTGCGGCGAGCACAGGCCCGAGCGAAGTCGCGATCTCGCGGTCGCGTGCCGACAGCGGCTGCGCGACGCCCTTGCCACCGGCAGCGAGGTTGCCGCGGATCTCGCTGCCCTGCGGAATGCGCGCCAGCGAGAACGGCACCGGCTCGCCGCCGATGACGAGGATGCGCTTGTCGCCCTGCACGATCTCCGGCAGGTAGCGCTGCACCATCACCGTCTGCGCGCCGCCCTTGTTGAGTGTCTCGGTGATGCTGCCGAGATTCATGCCGTCGGGGCCGACGCGGAAGATGCCCATGCCGCCCATGCCGTCCAGCGGCTTGAGGATCACGTCGCGGTGCTCGGCGTGGAAGCGCTTGATCTCGGCCGCGTCGCGCGTCACCAGCGTTGGGCCGATGTACTGCGGGAACTCGAGGATGGCGAGCTTCTCCGGGTGGTCGCGCAGCGCCGCCGGCCTGTTGAAGATCCGCGCGCCTTCGCGTTCAGCCTGCTGCAGCAGGTGGGTGGCGTAGAAGTACTCGCTGTCGAAGGGCGGGTCCTTGCGCATCAGCACCGCGTCGAGTTCGGCCAGCGCCAGCGTCGGCGTAGCCGCTTCGACGAACCAGGGGTCGTCGGCACCGGTCAGCGTCACCTGCCGCATGCGAGCGGACACCTTGCCCCCGCGCTGCCAGACCAGGTCCTGCGGCTCGCAGGCGAAGAGTTGGTGGCCGCGCTTGGCGGCCTCGCGCAGCATCGTGAAGGTGCTGTCCTTGACGATCTTGAATTGTTCCAGCGGGTCGGCGACGAACAGCATTCGCATGGTGGCGTTCCGGGGTCAGCGAGTCGGCCGCCACTGTGGCACAAAACCCGCGCAGGTCGCCCTGCGCGGGTTTCGGTGTCGAAGGCGAAGCGCGGTCAGGCGGTGCGCGGCACCAGCACGCGGCGGGCGTCGACGCTGACCGGGCCGGAGCCCAGTGCGGCGAGCAGGAACAGGCCGCCGGCCACCGACAGGTTCTTCATGAACATCAGCTGCTGCACCATCACCTGCTCGGCCGGCACCGCCCAGAACTTGTGGAACAGCACGCTCGCCGCCAGCGTGAACAGGCCGAGTGCCAGCGCCGCCCAGCGCGCCTGGAAGCCGATCGCGATGGCCAGGCCGCCGAGCAGTTCGAGCAGGCCGACGATCACCGCCAGCGCGGTGGCGAAAGGCAGCCCGCCGCTGGCGATGTAGCCGGCCGTGCCTTCGATGGCGGTGAGCTTGCCCCAGCCGGCGAGGATGAACATCAGCGCCAGCAGCACGCGGCCGACGACGGTCAGGGGGGTCTTGAAGGAATCAATCATTTTCAATGCTCCGTGAATGGGTTGGCTGTTCCGCGTTCACCGCGGTGTTCTGTGCACGGAGAGAACTTTAGGCGCCGGGCTGCGATCGATCAGCGACTCGCGAGTGACGTCAGCGTTCGTATTTTTTGACTGTCATCAGGCACCGAGCCCGCGCAGCACGTCGTAGCAGGCGCCCATGGTGTGGTAATCCGTCTTGCCGGCGGGGCTCTTCTCGTCGCTGAGCTTGCGGTTGTCCGGCGCGAGGATGCGGTACCAGGCGCCATGCTCGTGGTCCACGAAGTGCTGCCACGCATAGGCCCAGAGGCGCTCGTACCACTGCCAGTAGCGCTCGTCGCCGCTGCGCACCGCCCGCAGCGCTGCGGCGGCAAAGCTCTCGGCCTGTACCCAGAAGTACTTGTCGGCGTCGCACACCGCACCGTCCGACCCGAAGCCGTAGACCAGGCCGCCATACGCCTCGTCCCAGCCGCGCGCCATCGCGGCGTCGAAGAAGTGGCACGCACGCGGCAGCAGCCAGTCCGGACGCTGCACCTCGGGCAGCCAGTGGTCGAGCTGCATCAGCAGCTTGGCCCACTCGGTGAGGTGCCCGGTCTGGTAGCCCCAGGGGCGGAAGATGTTGCTCTTGTCGTCGCGGTTGTAGTCCCAGTCGACCGACCAGGCGCCATCCGGCCCGCTGCGGTAGTGCTCCCAGACCAGCCCGTCGGCCAGCGCCGCCAGCCGGCCGGTGACCGACTCGGCCAGCGTCAGCGCCCGCTGCAGGAAGCGCGGGTCGCGCGTCGCCTCGAAGGCCGCCATCATCGCTTCGCAGGCGTGCATGTTGGCGTTCTGGCCGCGGTAGGGTGCGAGCTGCCAGTCGGGCGTGGCCTCGTCGGCATACAGGCCGTTGGCCGGTTCCCAGAAGCGCTGGTCCATCAGCGCGAAGGTGGCGTCCAGGCCGGCACGCGCCTCGTCCACTCCGGCCATCAGCGCATGCGCATGGGCCAGCAGCACGAAGGCCAGGCCGTAGCAATGGTTGGTGCCGTCCTGAACCGTGGCGCGGCCTTCGTGCCAGTCGATCTGCCACGCGAACCCGCCCTGCGGCTGCGCGTGCGCATCGTGCAGGAAGGCCAGCCCGTGGCGCACCGCCTGCTGGCGCTGCGCGCCGGCGAAGCGCCGGTACGCCATCGCATGGTTGAAGACGAAGCGCGTGCTGCTGACCAGGTGGCGCGTGCGGCGGTCGTAGACCGTGACGTCGTCCTTGAAGAAGTGGAAGAAGCCGCCGGACGGGTCGAGGCAGCGGCCCTCGTAGAAGGCCAGCGTGTGGCGGATGTGGCCGAGCAGGAACTCGGGCGAGCGGAAGTCGGGCATGGGGCCGCAGTCTAAGGCTGCGGCACCGCGCAGTTCAGCGCCGCCAGCCCTGCACCAGCAGCGCCAGCGCCCCCGCCACCACGCCCCAGAAGGCCGAGCCGATGCCGGCCAGGCTCACGCCCGACAGCGTGACGAGGAAGGTGATCAGCGCCGCCTCGCGGTGCTGCTCGTCCTTCACCGCCACGGCCAGCCCGCCGCCGATGCTGCCCAGCAGCGCGAGGCCGGCCACCGCCACCACCAGCTCGCGCGGGAAGGCCGTCAGCACGCCGGTGACCGCCGCGCCGAACAGGCCGATGACGACGTAGATGAGACCGCAGCTCACCGCGGCGGTGTAGCGTTTGTCGGGGTCTTCGTGCGCCTCGCGGCCCATGCAGATCGCCGCGGTGATGGCCGACAGGTTCAGCGCGAAGGCGCCGAAGGGCGCCAGCAGCAGCGTGGCCACGCCGGTTACGGTGATGATGCGCGAGATCGGCATCTGGTAGCCCGCCGCGCGGATCGCCGCCACGCCGGGCAGGTTCTGCGAGGCCATGGTGACGACGAACAGCGGCAGCGCCAGGCTCACCGCCGCGGCGAGCGTGAACTCGGGCCTCACGAACACCGGTGAGGTCAGCGTGAACGACACGCCCTGCAGGTGCAGCTGGCCGGTGGCCGCAGCGAAGGCGATGCCCGCGGCCAGTACGCCCGGCACCGCGTAGCGCGGCCACCACCGGCGGCCCACGAGGTAGGCGCCGAGCATCAGCAGCACCAGCGGCAGCGCGCTATTCGCGGCCAGGAAGGCATCCATACCGAAGCGCGCCAGCACACCGGCCAGCAGTGCACTGGCGATGGGCATCGGGATGCGGTCCATCACCCGCTCGAAGGCGCCGGTGGCGCCGGCGGCGATCATCATCACCGCACAGACGATGAAGGCGCCGGTGGCCTGCGCGAGGGTGAAGCCGCCAGCCACCGCCGCGGTCGCGAGCACCGCTGCGCCGGGCGTGCTCCAGGCCACCATCACCGGCTTCTTCAGCACCAGCGAGGGCAGCGCGGAGCACAGGCCCATGCCGAGGCCCAGTGCCCACATCCACGAGCTGATCTGCTCAGGCGTCGCCCCGAGCGCGGTGGCGGCCTGGAAGACGATGGCCACCGAACTGGTGAAGCCGACCAGCACGGCGACGAAGCCGGCGGTGAAGGCAGGCAGCGAGAGATCGCGGAAGAACTTCAAATCTGGACCTTGGCGCCGAGCTCCACTACCCGGTTGGCAGGCAGGCTGAGGAAGTCCGCCGCCGCGGCCGCATTGCGGTGCATGCTCGCAAACAGCTTCTCGCGCCACAGCCACATGCCGCCGCCCAGCGTCGGGATGACGATGTCGCGCGACAGGAAGTAGCTCGTCTCCATGTCGTCGAGCTCCACGCCGCGGCCGCGCAGCAGAGCCAGCGCCTCGGGCACGTCGGGGTCGTTCTTGAAGCCGAAGTGCAGCGTCACCTGCCAGCAGTCGTTGCCCAGCGACTCCATCTCGCAGCGCCTGTCGAAGCCGATCCAGGGCACCTCGTGGTGGCGCACGGTGACGAACAGGTTGGTCTCGTGCAGCACCTTGTTGTGCTTGAGGTTGTGCAGCAGCGCGTTCGGCGTGTTGCCCTGGTCGCTGACCAGGAACACCGCGGTGCCCTCCACGCGCACCGGCGGGCTGACGAACACCGCCTCGAGGAAGCTCTTCAGGTCGATCGCGTCGTCGCGCATGCGCTCTGCCATCAGCGCGCGGCCCTGCTTCCAGGTCATCAGCAGCAGGAACATCGCCGCACCGATCACCACCGGGAACCAGCCGCCGTCGAACACCTTCACCACGTTGGCGGCGAAGTAGATGAAGTCGACCAGGAAGAAGAAGCCGGTGGCAGCCACGCACAGCCACCACGGGTACTTCCAGCCGTAGCGGATCACGAAGAAGGTCATCGTGGTGGTGATCAGCATGTCGATCGTCACCGCGATGCCGTAGGCCGCCGCCAGGTTGCTCGACGAGCGGAACAGCACCACCGCCAGCACGATGCAGACGTACAGGCCCCAGTTTACGAAGGGCAGGTAGATCTGGCCGGTTTCCTTCACCGAGGTGTGCAGCACCCGCAGCCGCGGCAGGTAGCCGAGCTGCACCGCCTGCTTGGTGACCGAGAAAGCCGCGGTGATCAGTGCCTGCGAGGCGATCACCGTGGCCGCCGTCGCCAGGCCGATCAGCGGGTACAGAGCCCAGGTCGGCGCCATCTCGTAGAACGGGTTCTTCACGTTCTCCGGGTGCGCCAGCAGCATCGCGCCCTGGCCGAAGTAGTTGATCACCAGCGCCGGCATCACCAGGCTGAACCAGGCCAGACGAATCGGCTTCTTGCCGAAGTGGCCCATGTCGGCATAGAGCGCCTCGGCGCCAGTGACGCACAGCACCACCGAGCCGAGCGCGATGAAGGCAATGCGGGGGTGCGCGGTCAGGAACTCGAGTGCGTAGCCCGGGTTCAGCGCCACCAGGATGGCCGGGTTGCGCGCGATGTGCATCAGCCCGAGCACCGCCAGCACGAGAAACCACAGCACGGTGATCGGGCCGAAGAATCGGCCGACGCTGGCCGTGCCGTGGCGCTGCACCATGAACAGCGCGGTCAGCACGAGCAGCGTGACCGGCACGATCCAGTTGTGCAGCGCCGGTGCGGCGACCTCCAGGCCCTCGACCGCAGAGAGCACCGAGATCGCCGGCGTGATCACGCCGTCGCCGAAGAAGATCGCCGTGCCGAAGATGCCGATCACCAGCAACCTGGCGTGCAGCACCGGCTTGTCGGCCACCGCGCGAGAGGCCAGCGCGAGCATCGCAATCAGGCCACCCTCGCCGTTGTTGTCGGCACGCAGGATCAGCAGCACGTACTTCAGCGAGACGACGACGGTCAGCGTCCAGAACATCAGCGACAGCACGCCGTGGATGTTCTCCGCGCTCAGCGGCACGTGGCCGTGGGCGAACACCTCCTTGAAGGCGTACAGCGGGCTGGTGCCGATGTCGCCGTAGACGACACCGATGGCGCCCAGCGTCAACGCGGCGAGGCTGGACTTCGAACTGTGCTGGCTCACGCCCGGGAGTGTAGGGGCGGCCGCACCCGCGGCCGGCCGCTCACTCGTAGATTTCGGCGTCCGGGTCGGTCGCTTCCAGCTCGTAGCTGGCCGCCACCATGGCCAGGCGTGCGATCACGCCGTACATGTAGAAGCGGTTCGGCGCACTGGCACCCGGCTTGGCGCCGGGCTTGGGCAGGTGGCCCGATTCGGCGAAGGCCAGCGGCACGAAGCTCGCCCCCGGCGAGTTCAGGTTCTCGTCGATGCCACGCTCGGCGTTGACGCGGTAGAAGCCGCCGACGACGTAGCGGTCAATCATGTAGACCACCGGTTCAGCGACGGCGTCGTTGACGCGCTCGTAGGTCGGCACGCCTTCCTGCAGGATGACCTCGCTGACCTCCTGGCCGTCCTTGATGACGCTCATCTTGTTGCGCGTCTTGCGGTTCAGCTCGGCCAGGTCCTTCGGGTCGCGCACCGTCATGATGCCCATGCCGTAGGTGCCGGCGTCGGCCTTGACGATGATGAACGGCTTCTCGTTGATGCCGTATTCCTTGTACTTGCGGCGGATCTTGCCCAGCAGCGCTTCGGCGTTGCTCATCAGGCATTCGCTGCCGGTGCCGTCGCTGAAGTTGACCTCGCCGCAGCGCGCGAACATCGGGTTGATCAGCCACGGGTCCATGCCCAGCAGCTTGGCGAACTTCTTCGCCACTTCCTCGTAGGCCTGGAAATGGTTGGTCTTGCGCCGCACCGCCCAGCCGGCATGCAGCGGCGGCAGCAGGTACTGCTCATGCAGGTTCTCCAGCACCTTCGGGATGCCGGCCGACAGGTCGTTGTTCAGCAGGATGGTGCAGGGGTCGAAGTCCTTCAGGCCCAGCCGCCCGCGGGTGCGCACCAGCGGCTCGACCTTCAGGCTGCTGCCGTCGGGCAGCGCGATCTCGGTCGGCGCGGTGATGGTCTCGTCCAGCGTGCCCAGGCGCACGTTCAGCCCGGCCTGCGTGAAGATCTGCATCAGCCGTTGCACGTTGGTCAGGTAGAAAGTGTTGCGGGTGTGCTTCTCGGGGATCAGCAGCAGGTTCTTCGCCTCGGGGCAGATCTTCTCGATCGCCGCCATCGCCGCCTGCACCGCCAGCGGCAGCATCTCCTCGGTCAGGTTGTTGAAGCCGCCGGGGAACAGGTTGGTGTCCACCGGCGCCAGCTTGAAGCCGGCGTTGCGCACGTCGACGGACGTGTAGAACGGCGGCGTGTGCTCCATCCATTCGAGGCGGAACCAGCGTTCGATGGCAGGCAGCGACTCGAGGATGCGCTGCTCGAGCTCGTTGATCGGGCCGGTCAGGGCGGTGATGAGGTGAGGAACCATGGGTCGGCCCGGGTGAGCGCTGCGGAAGCGGAATTCTAGGCATTTGGGGTTGCGTGCGCCGGCGCGCAAGCCCCCGCGCCCGCCCGAGTCATCCGCGGCGAGGCCGCCGCCCCTGCATGGATCCTCAGTAGATGAAGAAGTCTGCTGCCGTGAGCACGGTGCCCGGCGCCACGCTCGCGAACTGCACGGCCGCGATGGCGCCCGTGCCGTCGGCGTCGTAGAGCAAGCGCCCCGTCGCGGCGTGATAGATGATGCGGTCACTCGCATCGCCAGCGGCCACGCCGGCACGGAACGCGCCGGCCGCCAGGGCACCCGTGGCCGCACCCAGACCGGTGAAGACCGCGTTCTCCATCAGGAATCGATCGTCGACGGCCGAGAAGCCACTGATCAGGTCGATGTTGGCAGGGTTGCTCGGCACCGAGTTGAACACGAAGCTGTCCAGGCCGGCGCCACCAATCAGCGTGTCACGGCCCAGGCCGCCGGCCAGGGTGTCGTTGCCGCTGCCGCCGTTGAGGATGTTGGCCGCGCCGTTGCCGCTGATCACGTTGGCCAGCGTGTTGCCCGTGCCGCTGATCGCGCTCGTGCCGGTGAGCACCAACCGCTCGAGGTTGGCGCCCAGTAAGCGCGTGACGCCCGAGTAGACGGGGTCGATCTCGGTGGCCAGCGTCGAGGTTTCGGTCGTCACGTCGCCGGCCACGTCGACGATGTAGATGTCGTTGCCGGTGCCGCCGACCATGGTGTCTGTTCCCAACCCGCCCGTCAGCGAGTCGTTGCCGAAGCCGCCGATCAGGCTGTCGTTCCCGAAGTCACCATTGAGCGTGTCGTTGCCGCTGCTGCCATTGAGCGTGTTGGCACCGATGTTGCCGCTGATGAAGTTGTCCTGTGTGTTGCCGGTTCCGTTGATCGAGGCGACGCCGGACAGCGTCAGACGCTCGACGTTGGCCCCCAGCGTGCGCGTGACGAAGGATGCCAGCGTGTCGATCTCGGTGGCCACCGTTGAGGTCTCGGAGACCACGTCCCCGGCGACATCGACGACGTAGGTGTCGTTGCCGATGCCGCCAACCAGGCTGTCGATGCCCGCGCCGCCGTTGAGCGTGTCGTTGCCCGCAGCGCCGCTGAGCGTGTTGGCCGCAGCATTGCCGATGATCTCGTTGGCGCGCGTGTTGCCGGTGCCATTGATCGCATTGGCACCCGTCAGAAGCAGTCGCTCGAAATAATTGCCCAGCGCGCGCGTGACGCTCGATTGCACCGTGTCGATCTCGGAGAGGAGCATGCCCGTCTCGAGGAGCAGGTCACCGGCCGAGTCGACCACATAGGTGTCGTTGCCCGCTCCGCCGTCCATCGTGTCGGCACCGATGCCACCGCTGAGCGAATCGTTGCCGAAGCTGCCCAGCAGCCTGTCGTTGCCCGCCCCGCCGATCAACGTGTCGTTTCCGACGGCTCCGTTGAGGATGTTGGCCGCGACGTTGCCGGTCATCAAGTTGGCCAGCCCGTTGCCGACGCCATTGATCGCGTTCACGCCGGTCAGGGTCAGTCGCTCGAGGTTCGCGCCCAGCGTGCGCGTCACCGCCGATTGCACCGTGTCGATCTCGCCCAGCAGGGTCGAGGTCTCGACCGTCAGGTCGCCATCCAGGTTGACGACGTAGGTGTCGTTGCCTGCACCGCCGGTCATCGAATCGGCGTCCACGCCGCCGTCGAGCGAATCGTTGCCGTCGCCGCCGAGCAGTTCGTCGGCCCCGCCGTTGCCTCGCAGCGTGTCGTTGCCGCCCAGGCCGTCGATCAGGTTGACGTCGTCGTCGCCGGCGAGCAGGTCGCCGTACAGCTCCGAGCCGCGCAGGTTCTCGATGTCGACCAGCGTGTCCACGCCGTCCGCCCCGGCCGAGGTATTGGTCAGCAGGCTGACCTGCACGGCACCGGCGGCAGTGCGGTAGTCGGCACGGTCGATGCCGGCACCGCCATCGATCGAGTCGTTGCCGGCACGGCCGCGCAGGAAGTTGTCGCCATCGTTGCCGAGCAGCGTGTCGTTGTGGGCGGAGCCGAACACACCCTCGATATTGAGCAGCGTGTCGACGCCATCCGGCCCGGCACTGCTGCCGGCGACCAGGTCCACCGTCACCGCACCCGATGCGAACTGGTAGTCGACGAAATCGTTGCCGCCCGCCCCATCGATCGTGTCGTCACCGAGGCCGCCGCGGAAGTAGTTGAGTTCGGCATCGTCGCCTGTCAGCGAGTCGTTCAGCGCACTGCCCACCAGCCCCTCGATTCCGATCAGCGAATCCGCGCCCTCGCTGGCACTGCCACCGGTCCCGGTCGCCAGGTTGGCGGTGACGGCAGCGCTCGACGTGCCGTAGATCACGTAGTCGAAGAACTCCTGGCTGCCGCCGACGAAGGTGTCGTTGCCCGCGCCGCCGGTGAGGGTGTCGTCGCCACCGCCGCCGTCCATCGAGTCGTTGCCGGCGCGCCCCTCGAAGGCGTTGCCGACGGCACTGCCGATGATCACGTCATTGAAGGCCGAGCCGCGCACGTTTTCGATGCCGACCAGCGTGTCGGTGCCACCCAGGCCATCCTGCGCGACGCCGGTGAGGAGGTTGACCGTCGCGGCCAGCGGCGAGTTCTGGTAGCGCACCCAGTCGTTGCCGCCGCGGCCGTCGATGGAGTCGTTGCCGGACAGGGCCTCGAAGGTTTCCACCACCGCCGTGGTGTTCGAACCGCGCAAGGTGTCGTTGAAGTTCGAGCCGCGGATGAAGTTGATGTTGGTGAAGGTGTCGGTGCCGCCATGGCCGTCCTGCGCGGTGCCCAACGCGATGTCGACGCTGACCGCCCCCGGCGAGAGCTGGTAGCTCAGCCGAGCCGATGAGGCCAGCAGGTTGCCGCCATTGAAGCTGTCGTTGCCGCCGAGGCCGATGAACTGCTCGAACAAGGTCCCGTCGCTGCCGCGGATCGTGTCGTTGAAGTTGCTGCCGACGACGAAGTTGATGTTGATCAGCGTGTCGGTGCCACCCTGCCCGTCGAGTGCCGTGCCGGTCTGCAGGTTGACGCTGGCGCCGGCCAGCGCCGTCTGCCAGTACTCGACCTGGTTCAGGTTCAGGTAGTCGATGGTGTCGGTGATCGTGCCGCCGTCGATGGTGTCGTTGCCGGCGCCGCCGGAGAAGTACTCGGACCAGAGACTGGTGCTGCCGGTCAGCGAGTCGGCGAAGGCACTTCCCTGCAGGCCTTCGATGCTGACGAAGGTATCGCTGCCCGCCCCGCCGGTGTTCTGCGCGGCGGCGTTCGCCAGCGTCGCCGTGATCGCACCGGCCGCGGTGCGATAGCTTGCCCAGTCGTTGCCCGTGCCACCGTTGAGCAGGTCGTTGCCAGCCAGGCCGGCGAGGGTGTCGTTGCCGGCCTCGCCGAGGATGGTGTCGTTGCCGGCCGTGCCGTCGAGCGAGTCGTTGCCAGCGCCGCCGGGGACGGTGTCGTCGGTGACGACGCGGCGCGCGGTTTCGCCGGCGCGCATCCCCGCGGCGACGGTGGTGACGGCCTCGTCGTTGCTGACGACGACACGTTCGAAGCTCTTCATGCGGATCCTCCCTGGCGTCCGCCGACGGTCATCCCGACCGCGGCTGGATCGATGTCAAGGTACTCCGATGACTGCGCCCGCACCATGGGGGCGACGCGCGTTTCCCGGGACCTAGGGGGGCGTGCGAGGGCGGCACATCCCTCGCCCAGATGAAAAAGGGCCACCTCGCGGTGGCCCTTTCGGAGAAGCACCGACCGGCATGGCGCCAGTCGGGTGCAGTGGCGTCAGTTGTGGTATGCCGTCTCGCCGTGCGAGGTGATGTCCAGACCTTCGCGCTCCTCGTCTTCCGGAACGCGCAGGCCGATCACCAGGTCGACGATCTTGTAGGCCACCACCGAGACCACGCCCGACCAGACGATGGTCAGCAGCACGGCCTTGAGCTGGATCCAGACCTGGCCCGCGATCGAATAGTCGGCCGGCGTCACCATCGTCGCCGTGACCCAGTCGGCCACATAGCCAGGGCCGCCGAGGGCCGGCGAGTTGAACACGCCCGTCAGCAGCGCGCCGACGATGCCGCCGACGCCGTGCACGCCGAACACGTCGAGCGAGTCGTCCGCACCGAGCAGCTTCTTCAGGCCCGACACGCCCCACAGGCAGGCGAAGCCGGCGACGAGGCCGATCACCAGTGCGCCCATGATGCCGACGTTGCCGGCGGCCGGCGTGATCGCCACCAGGCCCGCGACGGCGCCCGAAGCGGCACCCAGCATCGAGGCCTTGCCCTTGACCAGCGACTCACCGATGCACCATGCCAGCACGGCGGCGGCGGTCGCACCGAAGGTGTTGATGAACGCCAGAGCGGCAAAACCGTTGGCTTCCAGCGCCGAGCCGGCGTTGAAGCCGAACCAGCCCACCCACAGCAGCGAAGCACCGACCATGGTCAGCGTCAGCGAGTGCGGCGTGAACGCTTCCTTGCCGTAGCCGACGCGCTTGCCGATCATGTAGGCACCCACCAGGCCAGCCACCGCGGCGTTGATGTGCACCACCGTGCCGCCGGCGAAGTCGAGCGCGCCCCACTGCCAGATCTGGCCAGCCTTGCCGGTCATCGCGTCGACGACGTCCTTGCTCGCATACGCATCGGGACCCATCCAGTACCAGACCATGTGCGCGATCGGCGCATAGCTGAACGTGAACCAGAGCACCATGAACAGCAGGACCGCGCTGAACTTGATGCGCTCGGCGAAGGCGCCGACGATCAGGCAGCAGGTGATGCCGGCGAAGGTCGCCTGGAAGGCCGCAAAGACGATTTCGGGGATGTAGACACCCTTGCTGAACGTGGCTGCCGGCGCGAAGGTGCCCGCAACGTTGTCCCACGTGCCCTTCATGAACAGCCTGTCGAAGCCGCCGACGTAGGCATTGCCCTCGGTGAAGGCCAGGCTGTAGCCGTAGATGAACCAGAGCACGACGATCAGCGAGAAGGTGACCATCACCTGCATCAGCACTGACAGCATGTTCTTGCTGCGCACCAGGCCGCCGTAGAAGAGCGCGAGGCCGGGCACGGTCATCAGGATGACCAGCAGGGTGGCCACCAGCATCCACGCCGTGTCGCCCTTGTTGATGACAGGTGCCGGTGCCGCCGAAGCCGCCTCGGCCGGAGCCGCAGCGGATGCCGCCTCGGCCACTGCTGCCACGGATGCCGCCGCCTCGGGCGCCGACGCCGCCTGGGCCATGACGGCCCCCGAGAAGCCCAGGACCGCGAGGCCCAGGGCAAGAGTCGCAATGATTTTCTTCATGGTTGTCTCTTGTGGTCCTTCGCTCAGAGAGCGTCCTTGCCGGTCTCGCCCGTTCGAATGCGGACGACCTGCTCCAGCGACGACACGAACACCTTGCCGTCGCCGATCTTGCCGGTGCGTGCAGCGCCTTCGATGGCCTCGATGACACGATCGACGATGCCGTCGTCGACGGCCGCCTCGATCTTCACCTTGGGCAGGAAGTCGACGACGTACTCCGCACCGCGGTACAGCTCGGTGTGGCCCTTCTGACGGCCGAAGCCCTTCACTTCCGTCACCGTGATGCCCTGGACGCCGATGGCGCTCAGGGCTTCACGCACTTCGTCGAGCTTGAACGGCTTGACGATCGCGGTCACCATCTTCATGGAATTCCCCTCTTCTCTGTCTGAAATGAGTGCAACGCCGCGGCGCGGCGCCGCTCCGATCACATCGCCTCGTTCAGGGCAACGATGAAGCGACGGCAAGTGCGTGTCTGTTCATCGATGGCTCCGGATTGGGGTGAATCTGCGTTGTCGCCATCCTGGTCTGCAGCTTCTGTGCCACGTTCGGACAGCGGCTCGATACACCACAACGGCGCGCGAACGCACGCCGCCGCCCCAGAACGCACTATGCAGGTGCGTTTCGGGGCAATGTGCCGGATTGGTGCGCCCAGGGCGGGCGCGACGCTCAGCCGAGCGGCTGGTTCTCGAGCAGCAGCAGGCCAGCAGCCGTGTTCGACAGAGGGATGTGGTAGTTCGAGTGCAGCCGGCTCACCCGGCCGGTCAGTGCCGCGCGAGTGACCAACCACATCAGCAGTTCGATGCCCTGGGTGCCCGCCTTTTCGACCAGTTCATGGCTGGTGTAGCGGGTCGCCCATTGAGGATCGCGGACCAGGCTGTCCATGAAGCGCTGGTCGAAGTCCTTGTTGATGAAGCCGGCACGTTCGCCGTCGAGCTGGTGCGACAGGCCTCCGGTGCCGATCACCACCACCTTCGCGTCGCTGTTCCAGCCCTCGATAGCGCGGCCGATCGCCTCGCCGAGCTTCCAGCAGCGCGCCGCGCTGGGCAGCGGGAACTGCACGGTGTTGATGCACACCGGCACGGTGCGCACCGGCCAGGCGCCCTGCCCGGGCCACAGCAGTGCCATCGGCAGCGTGAAGGCGTGGTCGACCAGCATCTCCTGACAGGTGGTGATGTCGAATTCGTCGCGCACCAGCGATTCGATCAGGTGCCAGGAGAGATCGACATCGCCTCGAAACGGCGGCACGACCGGGATGCCCCAGCCTTCGTCGGCGTTGCGGTACTCGGGCGCGGCGCCGACGGCAAAGGTCGGCATCTTGTCGAGGAAGAAGTTCAGGCCATGGTCGTTGTAGACGACCACCGCCACATCCGGCTTCACCTCGCGCAGCCATTGCTGAACGGGCGGGAATCCGTCGAACCAGGGCTTGAAGTACGGGTCGCCCTGCAGGTTGCGGGCGATGGCGCGGCCGATGGCCGGCACGTGCGACGTCATGATGCCGCCGAGGATGCGTGCCATGGTCAGTTCCTCCCTGCCTCGACCAGCTTCGCCTTGAAGGCCTCCTTGGTCATGCCGGTCTGCTGCGCGCCGATGTCCTGCACGTCAAGGCCGAAGATGCCAGCCAGCTTGGCGAGGTAGTAGACGTTGCCGCCGGCGGCGATCATCGCCAGCACGTTGCGCGCGGCCACCGCCTCGCGCTGCTGCGGCGTGAGCCCGTAGCGCGCGCAGTAGCCGGCCTCGTCGCGCAGGAAGGCCTCGCGGTTGGCCGCCTCGTTGAACGAGAAGCACATCCTGTTGAGCGCATAGCCCTTGCGGGCCTGTGTGCCGTCGAACAGCGTGGTGCCCGGAATCGGCGTCGGCATGTGGGTCTCCTCCACGAACGGGTGGAGCGATTGAGCCGCGCCGCGCACGGTGGTGGCTTGACCTGACTCAACCTGCCGTCACGGGCCGCGCGGCCTGCGCGCGGCGCCGGGCTACTCGGGTTCGATCTTCGCCGCGCGGAGGACACCCGCCCAGCGGCGGATCTCGGCCTCCAGCAGCGCACGCAGCGCCTGCGGAGAACCGGCCTCGGCGCGCACGCCGAGCGCGACGAGGCGCTCGATCACCGGGCCGTCCGCGAGCGCCTGGCGCAATGCGCCGTTCAGCCGCTCGATCACCGGCGCCGGCGTGCCGGCCGGTGCGGCCAGCGCGTTCCACGATCCGACGGCATAGCGAATGCCACCGGCCTCTTGCACCGTCGGCACATCCGGCAGCGCCGCGCTGCGCTGCTCGCCGGTCGTCGCCAGCACCCGCAGCGCGCGGCCGCTCACCTGCGGCAACACCGGACCGAGGATCTCCACCGCCACGTCCACATCACCCGCGCGCAGCGCCGTCAGCACCGCCGGCGTGCCCTTGTACGGGACGATCAGTGCATCGATGCCCAGCGCGGACTTCAGCAATTCGGCCGCGAGGTGCTGCGTGCTGCCGACGGCAATGGTTCCGATCGTGAGCTGGCCCGGCTGCGACTTCGCCTGCGCCACCAGTTCGGCCAGCGTCGCGAAGCGCGAGCGCGCATCGACCACCAGCGCCAGATCGAACGAGCCGATCGTGCCGATGGGCGCGAAGTCGCGCTGCACGTCGTAGGGCAGCTTGCGGAACAGGCTGGCCGACACCGCGTTGGCGTTGCTCATCAGCAGCAGCGTGTGGCCGTCGGGCCGCGCCTGCGCCACCGCGCTGCTGGCGACGATGCTGCCGGCGCTGGGCCGGTTGTCGACCACGATCGGCTGACCCAGCGTGCGCGCCATGGCCTCGGCCACGGCGCGTGCGCTCAGGTCGGCGATGCCACCCGGCGCGAAAGGAACGACCAGCGTGATCGGCCTCTGCGGGAACGGCGGCTGCGCCGCAGCGCGAAGTCCCAGCGCGCCGAAACCGGCCACGAGCAGCCGGCGGCGGCGCAGGGTCAGAACTCCTCCGTGTCGACGCCCGCCTGCGCGGCGGCGTCGTAGCGGCCGCCGACGATGCTGTGGCGGTTGATCAGCGCATCGAGCTGCGCGAGCGTCGCTGCGTCCAGCGATAGGCCGGCGGCGCCGACGTTGTCACGCAGGTGGGCGACATTCGTCGTGCCGGGAATCGCCAGCACATGCTCACCGCGCGACAGCACCCAGGCCAGCGCCAGCTGCGCCGGCGTGATGCCGCGCTGCGCGGCCAGCGCCGTGAAGGCGTCGAGCGGCTTCAGATTGGTGGCGTAGTTCGCCGGCTCGAAGCGCGGCATCGTGCGGCGCAGGTCCCGGGCGTCGAGCGTGGACACGTCGCGCAGCTCGCCGCCGAGGTAGCCACGCGCCAGCGGGCTGAAGGCGACGAAGGCGGCGCCGATCTCGCGGCAGGCCTCGAGCACCGCGATCTCCGGGTTGCGCGTCCACAGCGAGTACTCGGTCTGCAGCGCGGCGATCGGGTGCACGGCGTGGGCGCGCCGCAGCGTCGCCGCCGACACTTCCGACAGGCCGATCGCGCGCACCTTGCCGTCGTGCACCAGGTCGGCCATCGCGCCGACGCTGTCCTCGATCGGCACCTTGCGGTCCCAGCGGTGCAGGTAGAAGAGGTCGATCACGTCGGTGCGCAGCCGCTTCAGGCTCTGCTCGCAGCTCCAGCGGATGGTCTCGGGGCGGCCGTCGACGACACGCTTGCCATCGACCCCATGCAGCCCGCACTTGCTGGCCAGCACGAGCTTCGCGCGGTCGGCGGCGAGGGTGCGGCCGATCAGGTCCTCGTTGGCGCCGAAGCCGTACAGCGCCGCGGTGTCGAAGAAGTCGACGCCAAGATCCAGCGCCTCGCGAAGCAGCGAGCGCGCCGCCTCGTCCGGCGGCGGCGCGCCGTAGGCGTGGCTGAGGTTCATGCAGCCCAGCCCGACGGCCGAGACCTGGAAGGGGCCGACCCGCCGCGTCGTCATGCGCTCAACCCTGCGCGAGCTGGCGCTCGAGGTCGTGCAGCACCTCGTAGCACGGCAGCACTTGCGCCGCGCTGGCGTTGGGCTCGCGGCCTTCGCGGATGGCGGCGAAGAACTCGCGGTCCTGCAGCTCGATGCCGTTCATCGACACATCGACCTTCGACACGTCGATCTTCTCGTCCTTGCCGCTGAACAGGTCGTCGTAGCGCGCCAGGTAGGTGCCGCTGTCGCCGATGTAGCGGAAGTAGGTGCCCAGCGGCCCGTCGTTGTTGAACGACAGGCTCAGCGTGCAGATCGCACCGCTGGCCGCCTTGAGCTGGATGCTCATGTCCATCGCGATGCCGAGGTTCGGATGGATCGGCCCCTGGATGGCGTTCGCCTTCACGATGGGGCTGCGCGCCTGGTAGGCGAACAGGTCGACCGTGTGCGCGGCGTGGTGCCACAGCAGGTGGTCGGTCCAGCTGCGCGGCTGTCCGAGCGCGTTCATGTTCGTGCGCCGGAAGAAGTAGGTCTGCACGTCCATCTGCTGGATGTCGAGCTCGCCGGCGACGATCTTCTTGCGCACCCACTGGTGGCTGGGGTTGAAGCGCCGCGTGTGGCCGCACATCGCCACCAGGCCGGTCTGCTTCTGCAGTTCGACCACCGCATAGGCATCGCGCAGCGAGTCGGCCAGCGGGATCTCCGCCTGCACATGCTTGCCCGCCTTCATGCAGGCGATGGCCTGCGAGGCATGCATCTGCGTCGGCGTGCACAGGATCACCGCGTCGACATCGGCGCGCGCGAGGCTGTCGGCCAGTTCGGTCGTGCAGTGGCCGATGCCGTACTTGGCGGCCACTTCCTTGGTCTTGTCGATGTCGCGGCTGATCAGCGAGGTGACCTGCACGCCGTCGATCAGCTTGATCGCATCGAGGTGCTTGATGCCGAAGGCGCCGGCACCGGCCAGTGCCACGCGAATGGGCTTGCTCATGCGTTCTCCAGGATCAGATGCCCGACGGCGGTGTTCGACGCCGGCACATGGTAGAAGCGATGCGCGACCTTCGGCGCCAGGCCGCCGGCCACGTCGGCCATCGCGCCACGGGCGATCAGCCACATCACGAGTTCGATGCCTTCACTGCCGGCTTCCTCCACGTACTCGAGGTGCGGCACCTGCGCCAGCGCCGCCGGCTCGGCGATCAAGCGGTCGAGGAAGCGGTTGTCCCACTCGCGGTTGATCAGGCCGGCACGCGGCCCCTGCAGCTGGTGACTCATGCCACCGGTGCCCCAGATCTGCACGTTCAGCGGCTCGTCGAAGGACTCGACGGCGCGGCGGATCGCCTGGCCCAGCTGGAAGCAGCGGCGGCCGGAAGGCACCGGGTACTGCACCACGTTCACCGCGAACGGGATCACCGGGCACGGCCATGCCTGCGGCTGACCGCACATCAACGACAGCGGCACCGTCAGGCCATGGTCCACGTCCATCTTGTTGACGATGGTGAGGTCGAAGTCGTCCTGGATCACGCTCTGCGCGATGTGCGAGGCCAGCTCCGGGTGGCCGATGACCTTGGGCACCGGGCGGGCACCGTAGCCTTCGTCGGCCGGCGTGAACTCGGCGGCGCAGCCGATCGCGAAGGTCGGGATCATCTCCAGGCTGAAGGCCGTGGCGTGGTCGTTGTAGACGAGGAAGATGACGTCGGGCTTGTTGTCCTTCATCCACTGCTTGGAGACCTCGTAGCCCTTGAACAAGGGCTGCCAGTAAGCCTCGCCGGTCTTGCCCTGGTCCAGCGCGGCGCCGATCGCAGGCACGTGGCTGGTGTAGACGGATGCGGTGATGCGGGCCATGTCAGTTCCGCCCCCACTTCGGGTCGCGCCCGCCGGAGATCATCATGTTGCGGTACTCCTCTTCACTCATGCCGGTCATGCTGCCGGCCATCTGCTGGAAGCTCCTGCCGTCGGTCGCGCCGATCTTGGCCAGGAAGTAGATGTTGCCGCCCAGCGAGATGCAGCGGTTCAGATCGCGCGCCAGCACGGCCTGCTTCTGCTCTTCCGTCATCGGCCACTCGTCGAGGTAGGCGCGCTCGTTCGCCTTGAAGCGCTCGCGGTTGGCCGCCTTCATCAGCGACATGCAGAACTGGTTCAGGTGGTAGCCCTTGCGCGACTGCTCGGCGTCGAAGATGGTCGTGCCTGGAACGTTCTTGTAGGGTTTGTCGAGAGCCATCAGGTTTCCTCCGGCCAGTACAGACGCATCGGGTTGTCCACCAGCAGCTTGCGCTGCAGTTCGGCGGTGGTCGCGATGTGCGGGATGAAGTCGACCAGCAGGCCGTCGTCGGGCATGTGGTTCTTCAGGTTCGGGTGCGGCCAGTCGGTGCCCCAGAGCACACGATCGGGGAAGGTCTCGACGATGCGCCGCGCGAACGGAATCACGTCGCGGTAGGCGCTGCGTTCGCCGTTCAATGCCGGCGGGCCGGAGACGGACAACCGCTCCGGGCAGCTCACCTTGCTCCACACGTTCGGGTAGTCGCGCATGAACTTCACGAACAGCTCGAACTGCAGGCCGTCGACCGGAAGGCTCACGTCGGGCCGGCCCATGTGGTCGACGACGATGGTGGTGGGCAGCGCGGTGAAGAAGTCCCACAGCTCGGGCAGGTCGACCGCCTCGAAGTAGATCACCACATGCCAGCCGAGTTTGGCGATGCGCGCGGCGATCTCCATCAGCTCGTCCTTGGGCGTGAAGTCGACCAGGCGCTTGACGAAGTTGAAGCGCACGCCGCGCACGCCGGCGTCGTGCAAGTGCTGCAGTTCGGCGTCGCTGATCGAGCGCTTGACGGTGGCCACGCCGCGCGCCATGCCGTTCGAGGCGAGGCAGGCATCCGCCATCGCGCGGTTGTCGGCGCCGTGGCAGGTGGCCTGCACGATCACGTTGCGCGCGAAGCCGAGGTGGTCACGCAGCGCGAAGAGCTGCTGCTTCGACGCATCGCAGGGCGTGTACTTGCGCTCCGGCGCAAAGGGAAACTCGGCGCCGGGCCCGAACACGTGGCAGTGCGCGTCGACGCTGCCCGGCGGCAGCCGGAACGCGGGCCGGGACGGACCGGCGTACCAGTCCAGCCAGCCGGGGGTCTTGGTGAATTCCATCAGTCGGTCTTCTTCACGTGAGAGAGGATGCGGTCCGCCCCCGCATTCGACAGGATGCGGTCCGCTTCGATGCGCCAGTCCGCACTGCGGGCGAACTCCTTCGTGCCCTTGGCGCCGAACAGCCCGGCATCGGCCAGGTCGGCCACCCAAGCCTGGCGCTCGGCAGTGCCGCTGGCGCTCCACGGCGTGAGCCCGGCCTCGCGCACGGTCTCGGCGACTTCGCGCACTTCCTCGCTGCGGCGCCGGCCATGTTCGATGACACGCTGGAAGAAGTAGGCCGCCTGCTTCTCCCAGTCGATGCCGGGAAAGGTCTCCTTCAGCGAGGCGATCACCGCGTCTTCCACGCCGTAGTGGCGCGCCGTGGTGAAGCTCTCGATGACCATGGCCTCCAGGCCCTTGATCATCACGCTGCGGCACATCTTGGTGGCGCTGGCGACACCGAGTTCATCACTGGCAACCTTGGCGGCAAAGCCCAGGCCATTGAGGACAGGTTCCAAGGCCGCCGCATCCGGCCCGCCAAGCAGCAGCGGCACCTTGATCCGGTAGGGCGGGATCGAGGTCATCACCGCGCCTTCGACGTAGCGGCCGCCGGCGGCGTTGATCAGCAACGCGGCGCGGGTCTTCGCGCCCGGCGAGGCCGAGTTGAAGTCGAGGAAGAACGCGCCGCTGCCCACGCCTGCCGCACAGGCCTGCGCCACCGGCACGGCCTGGCTGGCGGTGACGGCGGAGACGATCAGGCCGGCCCCACGCACCGCGTCGACGTGCGAGGAGGCGAGTGAGATGCCGTGCGTCGAGGCGTGCTCGCGCAACGCAGCGCCCGCTTCGCTGCCGAGCTTCAGGTCGTAGACGACGACCGTCTCGCCGCGCGCGCGCAGGTCCTCGGCGAGGATGCGCCCCACTTCCCCGTAGCCGATGAGTGCGATGGTGGCCATGGTCAGTCGATGTACTTCAGGCCGGCCTTCTCGAGAGGCTCGCGCATCTTGTACATGTCCAGCCCCAGCACGCCCGACGCCAGCTTTGCGCGCTTCTCGCCCTCGTTGGCTTCGCGCGCGGCAGCCGCGTCGAGCGTCTTCGGGGCAAGAGCGCGCGGCACGCAGACTACGCCATCGTCGTCGGCCACGATCACGTCGCCCGGCGTCACGTAGGCGCCCGCGCAGACCACGGGGATGTTCACCGAGCCCAGCGTCGCCTTGATCGTGCCCTTGCTGCTGATGGCCTTGCTCCACACCGGGAAACCCATCTCCTGCAGCGTCTTCACGTCGCGCACGCCGGCGTCGATGACCAGTGCCCGCGCGCCACGCGCCATGAAGCTGGTGGCCAGCAGGTCGCCGAAGTAGCCGTCGGTGCACTCGGCCGTCACCGCGGCGACGACGATGTCGCCCGGGCGGATCTGCTCCGCCGCGACGTGCATCATCCAGTTGTCGCCCGGCTGCAGCAGCACCGTGACTGCCGTGCCGGAGACCTGCGCGCCGGGGTAGATCGGCCGCATGCAGGGCTTGAGCAGGCCGACGCGGCCCATCGCCTCGTGCACCGTGGCGCTGCCGAACTTCGCCAGGCCGTCGGCGGTGGCCGCGTCGGTGCGCTGGATGCTGCGGTAGACGACTCCGAGCTCGTACATCTCACTTCCCCCTTTGCTTGAGCGCGGCATCGAGTCGCGGATACACGCGACGTGCATTGCCCTCGTAGATCATGTGCTTCTGCTGCGCACTCAACTGCGTGCTGGCTTCGATGTAGCGCTTGGTGTCGTCGTAGTAGAAGCCCGTCTCCGGGTCGATGCCGCGCACCGCGCCGATCATCTCGCTGGCGAACAGGATGTTGTCCACCGGGATCACCTTGGTCAGCAGGTCGATGCCAGGCTGGTGGTAGACGCAGGTGTCGAAGAACACGTTGTTGAGCAGGTGGTCCTTCAGCAGCGGCTTCTTCAGCTCCTGCGCCAGGCCGCGGTAGCGCCCCCAGTGGTAGGGCGCGGCGCCGCCGCCATGCGGCACGATGAACTTCAGCGTCGGGAAGTCCTTGAACAGGTCGCCCTGGATCAGCTGCATCACCGCCGTCGTGTCGGCATTGATGTAGTGCGCGCCGGTGGTGTGGAAGCAGGCGTTGCACGAGGTGCTGACGTGCACCATCGCCGGGATGTCGTACTCGACCATCTTCTCGTAGATCGGGTACCAGTGGCGGTCGGTCAGCGGCGGGCTGGTCCAGTGGCCGCCCGACGGATCCGGGTTCAGGTTGATCGCCACGTTGCCGTACTGCTCGACGCACTTGACCAGCTCCGGCAGGCAGGTCTTCGGGTCCACACCCGGGCTCTGCGGCAGCATCGCCGCGGGGATGAAGTGGTCCGGGAACAGCTGAGAGACGCGGAAGCAGAGTTCGTTGCAGATCGCCGCCCAGGTCGAACTGACCTCGAAGTCGCCGATGTGGTGCGCCATGAAGCTGGCGCGCGGGCTGAAGATCGTCAGGTCGCTGCCGCGCTCGCGCATCTTGGCCAGCTGGTTGAGTTCGATCGACTCGCGCAGCGCGTCGTCGGAGATCTTCAGGTCGGCGACCTTCGGCTTGACCGTCGGGTCCTTGATGCCGGCGATCTGCTGGTTGCGCCAGTCCTCCAGCGCCTTGGGCGCGGTGGTGTAGTGGCCGTGGATGTCGATGATCATCGAAAGGGCTCCTGCAGATTCTTGGAGGTCAGGCCGGGTCCATGCCCTGACGGCGCTTGGCTTCGGCGGTGTCGCTCGAGGCCAGGAAGGCGAGCAGCGCGCGCGCGGCGTCGGGCTGGGCCGAGGCGGTGCAGACGGCGGCGGAGAAGACGGTGTCGATCTGGATCGCCGGCGGCAGCGGGCCGACGATGGTGATGCCCTCGACGTGGATCAGCTCGGACAGCTGCTGGAAGCCGAGTTCCACCTCGCCACCGGCGACGAGCGAGCCCACCGGCACGCCAGCGCGCGCCTGCACCAGCCGGCCTTCGAGTGGGGCCGTGATGCCCCAGCGCTCGAACTGCTGCAGCAGCGCGGTGCCGCTCGGGCCGGTCGAGTAGCCGATGGTCTTCGCGGCCAGCACGGCACGCTTCACCGCGGCTTCGTCGGACAGGTCGGGCTGCGGCGCGCCGGCCTTCACCGCCACCGCGACGCCCGAATGCACCAGGTCGACCACGCTGCCGGCCAGCACGCGGCCAGCCTCGGCGAGCTTCGCGATCGCGTCGGACGCGAGCACGACCACGTCGAACAGCTCGCCCGCCTGAACTCGCTTCGCGGCGTCGACACCGCCGACCGACTCGAAGGCCACCGCCATGCCGCTGCGCTGCTGCCAGGCACGTGCCAGCTCGGCGAGCAGCGTGCGTGTCGCCATCGACGAGATGCCGCTGATGCCTTGGCTGATGGTCACGGCGTGTCCGCCCGGGGGATGAAGGGAAAATGATTCTGCGGCGACGGCCTGGCCACGCCAATCGAATGGCGCCGCTAGCTGCTATCGCATCCTGTTATGGGCTTGCGCCCCGCCGACGTTCGCCACGCTGGCCAGCACCAGCTCGTGCAGCATGCGCATCGAGCGCTTGACCAGCGGCGTGGCCGGCTTGTGGGCCGACAGCGCCATGCACAGCGTGCTGGTCAGCACGCCTTCGGCCAGCGGCCGCATCCGGAACGCCGCCGCCTGGCCCGACGCGGCAATGGCGCTCGGCGCCAGCACCGCATGACCGTGGCCACAGCGCACCAGCTCGAGGATGGCGCTCACGCTGGACACTTCGTAGGCGATGTTCAGCTTCAGCCCGCCGAGCGCCGCCTGCGTCTCGAGCAGCTTGCGGATGGCGTGGCTGTGTTCGGGCAGCACCAGCGGCAGCTTCGCCAGTTCGGCCAGCGGCAGCGGCGGCTGCTTGCGCGCCGCGCCCTTGGCTGCGCTGACCAGGCACAGCGGTTCGTCGAGCACGTGCAGCGTCTCGATGGCGGGGTTGGCATCGGGGTTGTGGATCAGGCCGAGGTCGACACGGCCGGTGGAGATCCACTCGACGATGTGCGCCGACAGGCCCTCGACGATCGCCAGCCGCGCCTTCGGCAGGTGCGCCTTGAAGCCATCGACCAGGGGCAGCGTCAGCACCCGGCCCATGCTCGGCGGCAGGCCGATGACGATGCGGCCGGTGGCCTCGTCGCGGTTGGCGCTGAGGTCCTCGCGGGCATGGGCGACGAGCTGCTGGATGCCGATCGCATGTTCGTACAGGCGCTTGCCCGCGTCGGTCAGCAGCACGCCGCGCCCGGTGCGCTGCAGCAGGGTCACGCGCAGGTCGGTCTCCAGCAGGCGCACCTGGCGGCTGAGCGCCGGCTGCGCGATGTCCAGCTCGATGGCGGCCTTGCTGAAGCTGCCCATCTCGGCAACGCGGACGAAGTAGCGCAGCTGGATGAGGTTCATGCGGCGGTGCGGGTGGCGCGTCGACTGTAGCGCACCCCCTTCGTGGGGAGACCCGGGGGGCACCCCTCGCGCCGCCCTCGCGGGGGACAGACACGGCGCGGCCGCACTCGAACAATGGCCACATGTCACTCGCCGTCGTTCACAGCCGCGCCCTCGACGCGCTGCGCTCGCCCCCGGTCACCGTCGAGGTCCACCTCGCCAACGGCCTGCCCAGCTTCACGCTGGTCGGCCTGGCCGATACCGAGGTCAAGGAGGCGCGCGAACGGGTGCGCGCCGCGCTGCAGACGAGCGCGCTGGAGTTCCCGTCCAACAAGCGCATCACCGTCAACCTGGCGCCGGCCGACCTGCCCAAAGAGTCGGGTCGCTTCGACCTGCCGATCGCGCTGGGCATCCTGGCGGCCAACGGCCAGCTCGATGCGGCGCGGCTCGACGCCTTCGAGTTCGCCGGTGAACTGTCGCTGGCCGGCGAGCTGCGGCCGGTGCGCGGCGCGCTGGCGATGGCACTGGCTGCGGCGCAGGAAGGTGGCGGACGCACCATGGTGCTGCCCGCCGGCAGCGCCGCGCAGGCCGCCCGCGTGCGCGGCGTGCGCGTGCTCGCCGCCGCGCACCTGCTCGACGTGTTGCGGTCACTGCTGCCCGGCGATGCGGCGTTGCCGCTGCCGGTGGCCGAGCCGGTTGCGGACGACCTGCCGCCCGCCGACGGAGACCTGCGCGACGTGAAGGGCCAGGGCGCCGCCAAGCGGGCGCTGGAGATCGCCGCGGCCGGCGGCCACGGCGTGCTGATGGTCGGCCCGCCGGGCAGCGGCAAGTCGATGCTTGCGCAGCGCTTCGCGGGCCTGCTGCCGCCGCTGTCCGAGCAGGAGGCGATCGAGTCTGCCGCATTGCTCAGCCTGACCACGGCCGCGGCCGGCCACCGCTGGGGCGAGCGCCTGGTGCGCGCGCCGCACCACAGTGCCTCGGCCGCGGCGCTGGTCGGCGGCGGCTCGCCGCCCCGGCCGGGCGAGATCTCGCTGGCCCACCATGGCATCCTGTTCCTGGACGAGCTGCCCGAGTACCCCCGCCATGCGCTCGAGGCGCTGCGTGAGCCGCTGGAGACCGGCCGCGTGACGATCTCGCGCGCCGCGCGCCAGGCCGACTTCCCGGCCCGCTTCCAGCTGCTCGCCGCCATGAACCCCTGCCCTTGCGGCCACCTGGGCGACAGCGCCATGGACTGCCGCTGCACGCCCGACGAAGTGGCGCGCTACCAGGGCCGGCTCAGCGGCCCGCTGCTCGACCGCATCGACCTGCAGGTGGAGGTGCCGGCGGTGGCGCCGCAGGCGCTGTCGAAAGCGCCCGACGGCGAGGCCAGCGCGACGATCGCGGTCCGCGTGGCCACGGCACGATCACGTGCACTGCAGCGTCAGGGCGAGCTGAACCGTGCACTGGCGGGCGATGCGCTGGAGCGCCACTGTGCGCTCGACGCCGCCGGCCGCGAGTTCCTGCAGCAGGCGGCGCTGCGGCTGGGCTGGTCGGCGCGCGCCTATCACCGGGTGCTGCGCGTGGCGCGCAGCGTGGCGGACCTGGCCGGCGACGATCGCATCACGCTCGCCCACCTGGCCGAGGCGATCCAGTACCGCCGGGTGCTGGTGGCGCGCTGAGCGCAAGCGACCCGGCGCCGAGCGCCGGTAGGTCAGCCCTGGCCGCCGATCGCGCGCAGCTTGCCGCCTTCGACCTGCACCCGCGCACCGATGGCCGGCGCGCTGGACTGCTCGAGCGTGCGCACCGAGCCGTCGTCCATGCGGATGGTGACCTGCTGCACCGTGGTGCTCTTGGCGCGCTTCTCGATCTCGTGGCCGGCCACGCCGCCGCCGACGGCGCCGATCACGGTCATCGCCTTGCGGCCGTTGCCGCCGCCGACCTGGTTGCCCAGCGCCGCGCCGATCACGCCGCCCGCCACGGCACCGACACCGCTGCCTTCGCCCTTCTTCGTCACCGCACGCACCGACTCGACCACGCCGCAGTCCTGGCACACCGGTGCGGCAGCGACCTTGGCAGGCGCCGGTGCCGGGTCGGCCTTGTGCGTCGCCTTCGCCACCGGCTTGTCGATCGGCTTGGCTGGTGCGGCGGCCGCTTCCTGAGCCAGCGGCACCGGCTGGCCGGCCGGCTCGGGAATGCCCTTGCGCACCAGCATGCCGGCACCGGCCGCGAGAGAGGCCGCGCCGAGCACGCCGGCGATCAGCCAGACGGTGCGCGACGGAGCAGCGGGCGCCGCGACGGCGCCAGGGGACAGTTCTGTGGACATGGGTGTTCTCCGGGTTGGTTTCCAACGACAACGCGGATTCGACCGCAGCTGCGGACAGCGGCCGCCCTGCAGCCCGAATCAGTGGTAACCATTGGTCAACGGCGGTGGCCCTCCGCCACCGCCGGTCACGTCTGGCGTCGCGTCAAAGCAGCGCTGCCAGCGAGCGGCGCACCTGCGCTTCGTCCAGCGCACTGCGCGCCGCCCAGTCGGCCAGCTGGTCCTCGCCAACCTTGCCGACGTTGAAGTAGGCCGCCTGCGGGTGCGCCAGGTAGAAGCCGCTGACGCTGGCCGCCGGCGTCATCGCCAGGCTCTCGGTGAGTGCCATGCCGATGTCCTCGCACTGCAGCACGCGGAACATGTCGCGCTTGACCGTGTGGTCCGGGCAGGCCGGATACCCCGGCGCAGGGCGGATGCCGCGGTACTTCTCGGCGATCAGTTCGGGGTTGCTGAGCGTCTCGTCGGCCGCATAGCCCCACAGCTCGGTGCGCACGCGCTGGTGCAGGCGTTCGGCAAAGGCCTCGGCGAGGCGGTCGGCCAGCGCCTTGAGCATGATCGCGCTGTAGTCGTCGTGGTCGTCGAGGAACTGCTTCTCCTTCCTGTCCACGCCCAGGCCCGCGGTCACCGCGAACAGGCCCACGTAGTCGGCCCGGCCGCTCGCCTTCGGCGCGACGAAGTCGGCCAGGCAGCGGTTGGGCCGGCGCACGCCGTCGACCACCGGGCGCTCCGACTGCATGCGCAGGCCGCGCCAGGTCATCAGCACCTGCTCGCGCGATTCGTCGGCGTAGATCTCGATGTCGTCGTCGTTCACCGTGTTGGCCGGGTACAGGCCGATCACGCCGTTGGCGGTGAGCCAGCGGCCCTCGATCAGCCGCTTGAGCATGCGCTGCCCGTCAGAGAGCACGCGGCGCGCCGACTCGCCGACGATGTCGTCGGTGAGGATGGCCGGGTAGGGGCCGGCCAGGTCCCAGGTCTGGAAGAACGGCGCCCAGTCGATGCAGGCGGCGATCTCGGCCAGGTCCTGGTTGCGGAAGACGCGGCGGCCGGTGAACTTCGGCGCGGGCGGCGGGTAGTTCGCCCAGTCGATCGGCGTCTTGTTGGCCCGTGCTGCCGCCAGCGTCACCAGCGGCGTCGCCTTCTTGTTCGCATGCTGCGCTCGCACGCGTTCGTAGTCGGCCTTCAGTTCATCGATGAAGGCGGTGGCGCGGCCGTCGGACAGCAGGTCGGAGCAGACGCTGACCGAGCGGCTCGCGTCCGGCACGTAGACCACCGGGCCTTCGTAGTGCGGCGAGATCTTCACCGCGGTGTGCACGCGGCTGGTGGTGGCCCCGCCGATCAGCAGCGGGATCTTCTTGACGCGGAAGAAGTCGTCGCGCTGCATCTCCGCGGCAACGTGCTGCATCTCCTCGAGGCTGGGCGTGATCAGGCCGGACAGGCCGATGATGTCGGCGCCCTCGACCTTGGCGCGCGCCAGGATGTCCTGGCAGGGCACCATCACGCCCATGTTGACGACCTCGAAGTTGTTGCACTGGAGCACGACGGTGACGATGTTCTTGCCGATGTCGTGCACGTCGCCCTTCACGGTGGCGATGACGATCTTGCCCTTGGCCTTGGCTTCGCCGCCGGCCTCGACCATCGCCAGCTTCTCGGCCTCGATGTAGGGCAGCAGGTGGGCCACCGCCTGCTTCATCACGCGTGCGCTCTTGACCACCTGCGGCAGGAACATCTTGCCCTGGCCGAACAGGTCGCCGACCACGTTCATGCCGGCCATCAGCGGGCCTTCGATGACGTGCAGCGGCCGCCCGCCGCGTGCCTGGATGGCGACCCAGGCCTCCTCGGTGTCGGCGACGATGAACTCGGTGATGCCGTGCACCAGCGCGTGCGACAGCCGCTCGTCCACCGTGCCGACGCGCCAGGCCAGGCGCGCGCTGTCGTCCTTGGCAGCGCCCTTGGCGCGTTCGGCGATCTCGACCAGCCGCTCGCCGGCGTCCTTGCGGCGGTTGAGCACGACGTCCTCGACACGCTCGCGCAGTTCGGCGTCGAGGTCGTCGTAGACGCCGATCATCCCGGCGTTGACGATGCCCATGTCCATGCCGGCCTGGATGGCGTGGTACAGGAACACGGTGTGGATGGCCTCGCGCACCGGGTCGTTGCCGCGGAAGCTGAAGCTGACGTTGCTGACGCCGCCCGACACCTTCGCGCCGGGCAGGTTCTGCTTGATCCAGCGTGTCGCCTCGATGAAGTCGACGGCGTAGTTGTCGTGCTCCTCGATGCCGGTGGCGATGGCGAAGATGTTCGGGTCGAAGATGATGTCTTCCGGCGGGAAGCCGACCTCGTCGACGAGGATGCGGTAGGCGCGCGCGCAGATCTCGGTCTTGCGCGCGAAGGTGTCGGCCTGGCCCTGCTCGTCGAAGGCCATCACCACCGCCGCTGCGCCGTAGCGCTTGACCAGCGTCGCCTGGCGCACGAAGGCCTCGACGCCCTCCTTCAGCGAGATCGAGTTGACGATGCCCTTGCCCTGGATGCACTTCAGGCCGGCCTCGATCACCTCCCACTTCGAGCTGTCGACCATGATCGGCACGCGCGCAATCTCCGGCTCGCCGGCGATCAGGTTCAGGAAGCGCACCATCGCGGCCTTGCTGTCGAGCATGGCCTCGTCCATGTTGATGTCGATGACCTGCGCGCCGTTCTCGACCTGCTGGCGCGCGACCGACAGCGCCTGCTCGAACTCGCCAGCCAGGATCATGCGGGCGAAGGCCTTGGAGCCGGTCACGTTGGTGCGCTCGCCGATATTGACGAACAGCGAGCCGGTGCCGATCTCCACCGGTTCGAGGCCGGAGAGCTTCATCGGGGGAACATCGGCAACGGTAGGGGCGGTCGAGGCATTCATCGCGGCGCTTCCATCGGGGCCGCGGCTCACCGCGACCCAAGTGTCGGGTGAGCGCCGTTGACTGCAGCGCGCTGCTGCGGCGCCGCCTTGCCCGAGCCTGGCGACCAGCGGTCGTCGCAGCGCTCCTCGGACAGGTGGCGATTGTACGGTTACCTATGCTCGCAAGCCCGCCCTTGCCGGTGCCTGCAGCCATGGAGTGCAATCGGCGCCATGTCGACAATTTCACGAACTGCGCTCGGTCTGGCGCTGACCTCGGCGCTGGCCGGCTGCGCGCTGCCCAAGGTCGCCACGCCGACGGTGCCACCGCCCGTCAGTGCCGCCCCGGTGGCGCCCGCCCCGGCCGGCGCCTGGACCTGGTCACCGCAGCTCGACTCGGCCGGCTCGCGGCTGCGCGTGTCGCTGCTCGGCTCGGGCGCGGACGTCTCGCAGACGGCCGACCAGCGCCTGTGGATCAGCCTGCCGTCGGACGAGACCTTCCCGGCCGGGCGCTCGGCGATCACGCCGGCCGCGGGCGCATCGCTGGACAAGATCGCCGCCACGCTGCGCGGCCTGCCGCGCGCCGAGGTGCAGATCGTCGGCCCGCAGGACAGCCGCGGCGGTGCGGCGCTGGCGGTCGACCGCGCCGCCAGTGCGCGCGACTGGCTGGTGATGCGCGGCGTGCCGGCGCGCCGCATGGCGGTGTCGGGGCAGGCACCGCGCGGGCGCAACGCGGGCGACGGCCGGCTCGACATCCTGGTCGGCGAACGGCCCTGACCCAGAAGTGACGCGGTTCAAGTCGGCCGCCAGCCGGCCGACAACCCAAGGGTGAAATGGCGCTCGCTGCGCCTGCCCCTGCAACCGCCATGTCGTATCAACTGCTGCCCCCGGATGTGCTGCGCGTCGGCCAGCCGACCATGTTCGCGCTGCGCGACAAGACCGGCATGTTGCTGGTGCCCAAGGGCACGATGGTGGCCAACAGCGAGCAACTGCAGCAGCTGGCCTCGCGCGAGCTGTACGTCGACGAGCAGGACAGCGAGGCGCTGCGCCGCGCCATCGCCGGCAAGGTGCACGGGCTGCTGGTCGGCAACGAGCTGCTCGGCCGCATTGCGCAGGCCCGGCCGGATGCCTCGGACCTGGTGGTTCCCTCGTCCGGCGACACACGCCGGCTGGACGACGCCGTCACCGCCTGTTCGAACCTGCAGGTGCGCATGGGTGCGCTGCTGCGCGACACCGAGCAGCCCGATTTCGCGACCAAGCTGGTCCAGCTGCAGAAGACGCTTTTCGAACAGATCAACAGCGACCCGGACGATGCGCTGCTGCTGCTGGTGCACGGCGCCACGCAGGAGTTCCGCGACTACAGCGCCAGCCACGCGGTGCTGACCGCCGTGGTCTGCGAGCTGGCCTCGCGCCACGTTCCCGGCATCACCCCGGCCGAGCGGCTGTCGCTGCGCTGCGCGGCGCTGACGATGAACGTGGCGATGACCACCTTGCAGAACCAGCTGGCCCAGCAGGAGACCCGGCTGAGCCCGCAGCAGCGCGAACAGGTCGACAGCCATGCCGAACGCGGCGTGCAGGCGCTGCGCGCCGCCGGCGTCACCGACGATCTCTGGCTCGACGCTGTTCGACACCACCACGACGCACCGCCCGGCCCGCTCGCGGCGCTGAGCCCGGGGCAGCGCCTGGCCCGTCTGGTCCAGCGCACCGACGTGTTCGCCGCTCGCATGAGCCCGCGCCGCGGCCGCCCGGCAATGTCGGCCACCGCCGCGGCCAAGGCCGCCTACCTCGACGAGAACGGCCAGCCCGACGAGGCTGGCTCGGCGAGCATCAAGGCCGTGGGCCTGTACCCGCCGGGCTGCCTGGTGCGGCTGGCGAGCCAGGAGATTGCCGTGGTGCTGCGCCGCGGCCGGCGTGCCAACGCGCCGGTGGTGGCCTCGATCATCAATCCGGCCGGTGCCGTGCTGGCGTCGCCGGCGCTGCGTTCCACCCACCTGCCGGCCCATGCGGTGATGGGCGGCATCGCGCCGCACGAGGTCAAGGTCAGGCTGAACCTGCAGCGACTGCTGCAGATGAGCTGAGCCGGCCCGGCCGGCTCAGGCGGCCTGCAGATCGCCGAACAGGCGGCTGTTGCAGCAGCGCGGCTGGTAGCGGCCGACACGCTGCGCGATCTGCGCGATGTGCTCCGGCGTGGTGCCGCAGCAGCCACCGGCGATGTTCAGGAAGCCCGACTTCGCGAACTCCTCGAGCAGCGCGCCGGTGATCTCCGGCGTCTCGTCGAAGCCGGTCTCGCTCATCGGGTTGGGCAGGCCGGCATTCGGGTAGCAGCTGATGAAGGTGTCGCCGGCCACACGCGACAGCTCCTCGATGTACGGCCGCATCAGCGTCGCGCCGAGCGCGCAGTTCAGCCCGATGGCGATCGGCTTCGCGTGGCGCACGCTGTGCCAGAAGGCAGCGACGGTCTGGCCCGACAGGATGCGGCCGGACGCGTCGGTCACCGTGCCGGAGATGATGACGGGCAGCCGTTCGCCGGTCTCCTCCATCAGCTCGTCGAGCGCGAAGATCGCGGCCTTGGCGTTGAGCGTGTCGAAGATGGTCTCGACGAGGAACAGGTCGGCACCGCCCTCCAGCAGCCCCTCGGCCTGCTCGCGGTAGGCCTCGCGCAGTTCGTCGAAGCTGACGTTGCGCGCGGCGGGGTCGTTGACGTCCGGGCTGATGCTGGCCGTGCGCGGCGTGGGCCCCAGCGCGCCGGCAACGAAGCGCGGCTTGTCCGGCGTGCTGTACTTGTCGCAGGCGGCGCGCGCCAGCCGCGCGGCGGCCAGGTTCATCTCGCGCGCCAGCGGCGCCAGGCCGTAGTCGTCCTGCGCGACGCGGGTGGCGCCGAAGGTGTTGGTCTCGATGATGTCGGCGCCGGCGGCGAGGTACTGCTCGTGGATCTCGCCGATCACGTCGGGCCGCGTGAACTGCAGCAGCTCGTTGTTGCCCTTCAGGTCCTTTGCATGGTCCTTGAAGCGCTCGCCGCGGTAGTCGGCCTCGCCGAGCTTGTAGCGCTGGATCATCGTGCCCATCGCCCCGTCGAGCACGACGATGCGTTGCTTCAGGATCTCCGGCAGCGCGGCGGCGCGGGTGTAGGCGGGCGTCTTCATGCCGGTATTCTACGAACCGGGCCCCGGCCCCGTTCAGTGAATGGAGGTGGGCTGGGTTTCCTGGAACAGCGAGGCGCGGAAGTCGATCGAGCGCGGCCCGTCGTCGTTGACCGCCCACAGCGCCAGCGCACGCGCCGACATCGGCTTGGCGTACAGGTAGCCCTGCAGCACGTCGCAGCCGAGCGCACGCAGCACCTGGGCCTGGCCCTCGGTCTCGACGCCCTCGGCCACCACCTTGCGGCCCAGCGCCTGGCCGAGCTTGACCACCGCGTCGACCACCGCGCGCGCGTCGGCGCTGCTCTCGAGGTCGAGCACGAAGCTGCGGTCGATCTTCAGTTCCTCGGCGGGCAGCCGGCGCAGCATCGCGAAGTTGCAGTAGCCGGTGCCGAAGTCGTCGATCGACAGGTGCACACCGACGGCCGCCAGCCGCTCGAAGATGGCACGCGTGCCCTCGGCATCCTCCATCGCGGCGGACTCGGTGATCTCGCAGGTCAGCAGCTGCGGGTTGATCTGGTGGCGCTTGAGCGCGGCGGCGACCCGGTCGGCCAGGTCGGGCTGGCGCAGCTGGTGCACCGACAGGTTGATCGCCACGCGCATGCGCAAGCCCTCGTCGCGCCAGGCGCGCGCCTGCCGGCAGGCCTCGTCGATGACCCACTGGCCGAGCGTGCCGATCAGGCCGTGGCGTTCGGCGATCGGGATGAACACGCCGGGGCTGACCATGCCGCGCTGCGGGTGGTGCCAGCGCAGCAGCGCCTCGGCACCGGTGATCTCGCCGCTGGGCGCATGCACCTTGGGCTGGTAGTAGAGCTCGAGCTGGTTGCGCGCCACCGCCTGGCGCAGGTCGCGCAGCAGATCGGCCTGCTCGCGCGCGTCGCCGAGCATGCGCGGCTCGAAGAAGGCGAAGGTCGCGCCGCCGTTGCGCTTGGCATAGCGGCAGGCCGCCTCGGCGTTGGCCATCGCGGTGGAGAGGGACCCGTCGCGCGGGTAGAGCACCACGCCGATCGAGCCCGTCACCGGCACCGGCCGGCCTTCGATCTCGCAGGGCTCGGCCAGCGTGTCGAGCAGTTGCTGCGCCATCGCTGCGGCCTCGGCGCGGCCGGTGTCGGCGCCGAGCAGCAGCACGAACTCGTCGCCGCCGACGCGTGCCAGCATGCCGCGCTGGCCAATGACCTCGCGCAGTCGCTGCGCCAGCGTCTGCAGCAGCAGGTCGCCGACACGCCGGCCGAACGAGTCGTTGACCGGCTTGAAGTGGTCCAGCGCGATGAACAGCACCGCCATCGGCATCGCCTCCTGCGTGGCGTGGCGCGCCAGGGCGTCGAGCCGCACCTCGAAGGAGTGGCGGTTGGGCAGCCGGGTCAGCGCATCGGTGCGCGTCGCTTCCTCGATGCGCTCGATCGCCTGCCGCAGCGCCAGGCGCATGCGCGACTCCATGACCGACAGCGCCAGCAGCGTGAGCAGCAGCGCGGCCGTGGCCGCCACCGCCAGCAGCGCCAGCGTGGTGTCGGACCACCAGCCCATCTGTTTCAGCGACACCGCCCCCGGGACGGCACCTGCGCCGAGCACGACCAGCCGGTGCGCGGCGAGCAGGCCCAGCCCGGCCAGCAGCGCCGCGGCACCGCGCCAGCGCCAGTCGGCGGCGCGCAAGCCGCCCACCGCCAGGCCCGCCAGCACCAGCGGCAGGGCCAGCGCCGGCACCGCCAGCAGCGGCAGCCCCGGACGCCAGTCCAGCGCCGGCGCCATGTGCATGTCGGTGAGGTAGGCCACGGTTGCGGCCACCGTGGCGACGGCCAGCAGCAACGCCGCCGCACCCAGCCGCGGCCAGCGCAGCGGCCCGGCGAAACCCAGGCGCAGGGCCAGCGCGCTGGCCAGCAGGCCGGCGGTCCAGCCGATGGCGCTCAGCGCACCACCGTAGCCGACGGCCAGGTGCAGCGGCCGGCCGGCCAGTGCGACGAAGTGCACGGCCGCCAGCCCCATGGCCAGCGCGAGCGCCGCACCGGACAACCACGCCACCGCCGTGCGGCCATGCGCCGCGCCCACGCGGCGAACCAGGTCCAGCGCGACGTAGGCCGCCAGGGCGGCCAGGGCGAACGCGAGCAGGTCGAGCGCCGGCGAGAACTGCCAGGCGATGAGGGCGGGGGTGTCCAAGGCGCGTGCGGGGGGATCCTGTGGGAGCTTATCGGCGGATCTGCAGCCCCCTCAAGCCACGCCGACCCGCGCAGCGTGCGACGGATCACGCTCGCATCGAATGGGCTCAGTGCACGAACCCGATGCCGCGGCGCTGCCGCACCTCCGGCTTGACGCGGTGCTCCGCCTCGAGCTGCGAGAGGAACTCGTCGGGCTCGAAGCTTTCGCCCAGCACGTCGACCTGCCGCTTGACGGCAGCGAAGTCGCCCGGCGCGAGCAGTTCCATCACGCGCAGGCGCTTGCGCTGCTCGTCGGTCAGCCGCTGAGCGTCTCCGCCGAGCGCCTCGGCGACGAACATGCGCTCGCGCTGCTCGCCAGTCAGCGGCCTGAACTGGATCTTGAAGGTGAAGCGGCGCAGCGCCGCTTCGTCCAGTTCCTGGAACAGGTTGGTGGTGCAGATGAAGATGCCGGCGTAGCGCTCCATGCCTTGCAGCATCTCGTTGACCTCGCTGACCTCGTAGTTGCGCTCGGCGAGGCGGCGGCTGCGCAGGAAGCTGTCGGCCTCGTCGAGCAGCAGCACCGCTTGCTCGGTCTCGGCCTCCTCGAACATCTTCGCCATGTTCTGCTCGGTCTCGCCGACGAACTTGCTGACCAGGTCGCTCGCCTGGCGGATCATCAGCGGGCGCTGCAGCTCGTGGGCGATGTGCTCGGCCAGTGCCGTCTTGCCGGTGCCCGGCGGGCCGTAGAAGCACAGCGTGCCGAAGCCCCTGCGGCGCAGCGCCTCGACGATCTTCGGCACCTCGAAGCGCGACTCGGTGTTGACCAGCGACAGGTCGTACTGCGTGACCACGCGGCGCGCGCCACGCTCGGTGCTGGTGTTGCCCAGGGCCTTGTCTGCATTGCTCAGTTGCCGCTCGATCAGCGCCTCGGCGGCGTCGGGGCCGTCGCTGGCCAGGCGCGCGAACTTCACCGCGGTGCGGATCTGCGCCGGCGTCAGGCCACGTCGTTCGGCCAGCCGCGCCGCGAAGGTCTCGCCGACCTCGACACCGGCCAGCGCCCGCTGCACCAGCGCCTCGCGCGCACCCGGCGGCGGGCTCTTCAGCTCGAGGTGGTACTGGAAGCGGCGGCGGAACGCCAGGTCGATCTGCTCGATGCGGTTGGTGACCCAGATCACCGGCACCGGGTTGGTCTCGAGAATCTGGTTGACCCAGGCCTTGCCGCTGACGCTGCCGGTCGGTGCTGCGTCGCTGCTGTCCAGCCGCGCCATCAGCTGCGCGGCATCGGTGGAGATCGGCGGGAAGACGTCCTCCACCTCGTCGAACAGCAGCGCGACCTTGGCACTGCCCTTGAGGAACACCTGACTGATCTGCAGCGAGCGGTAGCGGTCGCGGCCGGACAGCGAATTGCCGTCGCGGTCGGCGTACTCGACCTCGTAGAGCTCGAGCTCGGCGGCCTGCGCCGCGACCTTGGCCAGTTCGGTCTTGCCGGTGCCGGGCGGCCCGTACAGCAGAATGTTGACGCCCGGTTCCTTGCGCGCCACCGCATTGCGCAGCAGCGCGGTCATCATGCGGCAGTCGTCGCCGACGTAGTGGAAGTCGCTGGCCGCCAGCTCGCTGCGCGTGGCCGGGCGGGTGAACACCGCCATCAGGTCGGACGGGCCCTGGTACTCGCGCATCAGCACCGGCGGCAGCTGCTCGCTGACCTTCATCAGGTCGGCCAGGTCGGTGATGTTGTGCTCGGAGATCAGGTTCTCGACCATGCCGATGCGCTCGAGGCGCGAACCGGCACGCAGCGCCTCGGCCACGTCGGCCTCGTTGACACCGGCCACGCGCGCGATCGCCGCGTAGGCCTCCTGTGCGTTGCTGACCTTGAACTCGACCAGCAGGCCGCGAAGGTCACGTTGATAGCGCGCGAGAGTCCCGTAAAGCAGCAGCGCCCGTTCGGCCGGATTGAGCTGCAGCAGGCCGGCCAGCGCGTCGATGTTCTTCTCGACCAGCGTCGATTCCTTCTTCAGGCTGCGCTCCAGCCAGTCGGCGGTGGCACCGAGCACGGCCAGCAGGTCCTTGGGCGCGTCCTTGATGTATTCGTCGAGGTAGAAGAACAGCGTGCCCTCTTCGTAGGGGCCGCGCCAGGCGCCGTGGCGTTCGATGAAGCGGGCGTCGCTGAGCGCCTCGTGGCCCTGCCACTGCTCGTTGGCGCGGCAGCGCAGCGCCAGGAAGGCGCGCAGGCGCTGCAGCACCGAGCCCGGCCAGACCAGGTGCTTGCCGGTCAACGAGAGCAGGCTGTTCCAGTCGCGCCGCGGGTTGAAGCGTGCGACGTTGCGCATGGTCAGCGACAGCACGAAGTGCGAGCACATGCGGTCGAGCACCGGCGCGTCGGCGAGTGCGGGCGAGAGGACAGTCCGGCCTTCGCCGGCGCTCCGGCTGTGCTTCACCATCGATCACCTCCTGGGGCGGGACCATGTTGGCGCACGCCGCACCCCAGGGCAAGCCCCGGGGCGCGATGCGTGGCTGACCCGACCATAACGCAGCCGGGCCGCTCGCGTCGACCGCCCCAACCCTACGAACGTGGTGAAGCTCACGCGGCCGCGGGCGGCCGCGCCGGAGCTCAGTGCAGAACCAGCGGCTGTGACGACAGCTCGGCGAAGCGCTCGATGTAGTCGTCCATCTCCTCTTCCGAGGGGCTGGAGGCGATCAGCTCCTGCACGCCCTGCTTGAAGCGTTCGGCCAGCGCCCCCTGCAGGAAGATCTCCTTGCGTGCGAACTTGTCGACGATCTCGTAGCCGCCGCGGTTGCGCGGCACCGGGCCGGTGGCGTCGGGCACGTCGAACGAGACGACGGCAAAGCTGTCCGAGTTGTAGAGCATCTGCATGGGTGGACTCTCCTGACTCCGGAGTTGCGTCCACCGGCGCGGAAATCAAGCCCCGGCCCGCTCAGGGCAGCATCTCGCGCAGGCGCAGCTCCAGCCGGTCCTCGTCGCCGCTGCCCAGCGTCGCGCGCACCGGCAGGTGGTGGCGCGCCGGATCGAGCCAGACCTCGACCCGCGTGTCGTAGGCCGAACGCGGCTCGCGCAGCAGCCGTACGGTCTCGATGCGCTCGGAGAACAGCGTCAGCGTTTCCGGCCCCTCGCTGCGAAACGCCCACAGCGAGGCATCGCCGCGCGCGCCCACCACCTGCAGCACGATGCGCTCGCCCGCGGCCAGCCGCGCGGGTTCGGCGCCAGCCACGGCAGCGAGCTGCACCATCCAGCTCAGCCGGTCCTGCACGCCGGGCTGCCAGGGCACTTCATGCGACGGGCCGGAGAAGCGGATGCGGCCGGCCTCGCGCTCGAAGTTGGCCGCCACCGCAGCGCGACGCGCGCGCTGGTCGGTGAAGCGCAGCGGCGCGAGCCCGTGGGCGTCGAGCACCCCCTCGCTGACCTGGGTCAGCACGTTGAGGCCGACCACCGAGCCCTCCAGGCGCAGCGTGTAGCGCTCGCCCTCGGGGCGCCAGAGCAGGTCGCCGCTGCCGCTCAGGCGGCCGCGCCGCAACTCGTAGCGCAGCGTGGCCGCTGGCGGCAGGCGGGTGGCGTACAGCGGTGGCGGGCTCGACTCCGCCAGGGCGTCGGAAGCCGGCAGGGCCGCGGCCGCTGCACTGGTCGGCACGGACGCCGACGCCAACGCCGGCGCGACCACCGAGGCCAGCGCCGGCGCTGACGCCGCGGCCTCGGCTTCGACGGGCAAGGGCAGCGACTGCGGGTTCGCCGTGTGCAGCGGCTCCGGGTTGAGCACCGGCTCCGACGGCGGCCCGTTCACGCTGCCTTCGGCGGGCACCGCTTCCGGCGGCACCGGCACCACGCGGCGCGGCGGTGGTGGTGGCGTGGGCAAGGGCTCGGGCGCCGGCGCGGCAGGCGGCGGCGGGGGCGGCTCGGGCGGCGCCAGCACCGGGGCGAGGATGGTGCGCACCTGCAGCGTCGCCGCGCCGCCGGGCGTGGGCAGCGGTGCCGGGCCGGGCTCGATGCCGCCGATCAGCAGGGCGTGGATGGCCAGCGCCAGCAGCGCCAGGGTGGCGAGCGCGCGGCGGCGGCGCGAATCAGCCCCGGCCGACAGCATCGACAATCGCCTCTTTGCCCAACCGCTTCGGTGCACACCGCATGAAACTCGCCACCTACCAGGACGGATCGCGCGACGGCCAGCTGGTCGTCGTCTCGCGCGATCTTTCGACCGCGCACTATGCCAGCGGCATCGCGACCCGGCTGCAGCAGGTGCTGGACGACTGGAACTTCCTGTCGCCGCAGCTCGAGGACCTGTACCTGACGCTCAACCACGGCAAGGCGCGCCACGCCTTCGCCTTCGAGCCGAAGAAGTGCATGGCGCCGCTGCCGCGCGCCTACCAGTGGGCCGACGGTTCGGCCTTCATCAACCACGTCGAGCTGGTGCGCCAGGCGCGCGGTGCCGCCGTGCCGGAGAGTTACTACAGCGACCCGCTGATGTACCAGGGCGGAAGCGACGACTTCCTCGGCCCGACCGACGACATCGTGGTGCCCGACGAGGCCTTCGGCATCGATTTCGAGGCCGAGGTCGCGGTGATCACCGGTGACGTGCCGATGGGCAGCAGCGCGGATGCCGCATTGGAAGGCATCCGCCTGCTGATGCTGGCCAACGACGTGTCGCTGCGCAACCTGATCCCCGACGAGCTGGCCAAGGGCTTCGGCTTCTTCCAGAGCAAGCCGGCCACGGCGTTCAGCCCGGTGGCGGTGACGCCCGACGAACTGGGCGGCGCCTGGCGCGGCGGGCGGGTGCACCTGAACCTGGAGTCGGTGTGGAACGGCAAGCGTGTCGGCCTGTGCGACGCCGGCGACGAGATGAGCTTCCACTTCGGCCAGCTGATCGCCCACATCGGCAAGACGCGCAACGTGCGCGCCGGCAGCATCGTCGGCAGCGGCACGGTGAGCAACAAGGACTGGTCGCGCGGCTACAGCTGCATCGCCGAGAAGCGCGCCATCGAGACCATCGAGTCGGGCGAGCCGAAGACCGGCTTCATGCGCTACGGCGACACCATCCGCATCGAGATGAAGGGCAGCGACGGTGCCAGCGTGTTCGGCGCGATCGAGCAGACCGTCGCACCGCTGCAGCGCGACGCTCAGGCGTCGTAGATCTGGTCGAGCCGCTCGAAGCCCTTGACCTCGATCGGGTTGCCCGAGGGGTCGCGGAAGAACATCGTCCACTGCTCGCCGGGCTGGCCGGCGAAGCGCAGCTGCGGCTCGAGCACGAAGTCGGTGCCGTCGCCGCGCAGGCGGTCGGCGAGCCGCTGCCAGTCGGCGCGCTGCAGCACCAGGCCGAGGTGCGGCATCGGCACCATCTTGTCGCCGACGCGGCCGGTGTTCGTGGTGGCAAAGGGCTCGCCCAGGTGCAGCGAGAGCTGGTGGCCGAAGAAGTCGAAGTCGACCCAGGTCGCTGTGCTGCGCCCTTCGCGGCAGCCGAGCACGCCGCCGTAGAAGCGGCGCGCCGCGTCGAGGTCGGTCACGTGGTAGGCCAGGTGGAAGAGGGCTTTCATGGTCGTGGCATCGTAGCGGGATGAGCACGCCGGGCCGCCCCAAGGGCGAATGCCGGCGTGCAAAGCACGAAGGCTTGTCAATGAGCAATGAATTGCCTCGCACCTTCAAGGTGGTCACCGTCTGGCTGCTGGTCGGCCTGGGCCTGTTCCTGGGCGTGCAGTGGTGGCAGCACCGCGCCGCGCAGGCGCGCTTCAGCGTCGGCGGCGATGTGGTCGAGATCCGCCGCGGGCCGGACGGCCACTACCACTGGCCCGGCACGATCGAAGGCCGTGCGGTCGACTTCCTGATCGACACCGGCGCCACCGGCACCGCCATTCCCACCGCGCTGGCGCGCGAGCTGGGCCTGCGCGCCATCGACACCGTGCAGTCCAGCACCGCCGGCGGCGTGGTCACCGGCGAGGTGGTGCGCGCCGACATCGAACTGCATGGCGGCGTGCGTGCCCAGCGCCTGGCGGTGGTGGCGCTGCCGGGCCTGGAAGACCGGCCGCTGCTGGGCATGGATGTGCTGTCGCGACTGCAGTGGCAGCAGCGCGACGGTGTGCTGCGCATCGACCTGCGTGCGCCCGCGGGCCGCTAAGCTGGCGGGCATGCCGCTGCCCCGACTGCTTCGCCGCGCCGTCGCGACCGCCCTCGCGTTCGTCGCGGCCCTGCTGCCGCCGCTCGCACGCGCGCAGGCCGACTGCCCGCCGCCGCCCGCACCGCCCGGTGCCGAAGCGCTGGCCCGGGCCGAGCGCGAGGCGCGCGACCGCGGCTTCCTCTGGAAGCTGCAGAAGGACGGCCGCGTGTCCTGGCTCTACGGCACGGTGCACATGGGCCGGCTCGACTGGGTGTTCCCCGGCCCGCAGGTGCGCGAAGCCCTGGCCGGCAGCCAGCTGCTCGCACTCGAACTCGACCTGAAAGACCCGGAGACGCAGCGCCGCCTCGCCGCCGGCAGCCAGGCCAAGCCGGGCGAGGCGCTGCCCGCCACGCTGCAGCGGCGCCTGGACCGGCGCGCACAGGCCGAATGCGCCGCGGCGGAACAGCTCGGCACGCTCAAGCCGGAGCTGCAGCTCGCCACGCTGGCCATGCTCGCCGGCCGCCGCCTCGGGCTGGAGCCGGTCTACGGCATCGACATGGCGCTGGCTTCGCTGGCCCGCCGCGACGGCAAGTCGGTGGTGGCGCTGGAGAGCGTCGACGAGCAGCTCAAGGCCCTGGTCGGCGGGCCGCGCAGCGAGCTGCACGAACTGGTCGGCAGCACGCTCGACGAACTGGACAGCGGCCGCGCCCAGAAGATGCTCGGCCACATCGCGCAGGTCTGGGCCAGCGCCGACCATGGGCGGCTGGCGCGCTACGCCGAGTGGTGCGACTGCCAGCGCACCAGCGCCGAGGCGGCCGCGATGCGCCGCCTGCTCGAAGGCCGCAACCCGGCGATGGCGCAGCGCATCGACCAGCTGCACCGCAGCGGCAAGCGGGTCTTCGCCGCGGTCGGCAGCCTGCACCTGATCGGGCCGAGCGGCCTGCCCACGCTGCTGGCGCAGCGCGGCTACCGCGTCGACCGCATTGCCCTGGAGCCACCCATGCCCGACATCCTCGCCCTGTGGGACTTCGACGACCCGGCCGCCAGCGAAGCGCGCTTCCGCGCCGCGCTGGACGATGCGGCGACACCGCCGACGCACGACGCCGCCCTGTCGCTGCGCACGCAGATCGCCCGCACGATGGGCCTGCGCCGGCGCTTCGACGAGGCGCACCGGCTGCTCGACGCGGTCGATGCCGAGCTGCCCGGCGCCGGCGCCGAGCCGCGTGTGCGCACGCTGCTCGAACGCGGGCGGACCTGGCGCTCGGCGCGCGAGCCGGCGAAGGCGCGGCCGCTGTTCCTGCAGGCCGAGCAGCTGGCGCGCAGCGCGAAGCTGGAGTACCTGCACGTCGATGCGCTGCACATGGTGGCGCTGGTCGAGGCCGACCCGCAGACGCAGCTGGAAGCCAACCAGCGCGCGCTGGCCGTCGCCCGCGGCGCGCGCGATCCGCAGGCGCGGCGCTGGGAGGCCTCGCTGACCCACAACATCGGCTGGAGCCTGCACGAGGCCGGCCGCCACGACGAGGCACTGGCCAGCTTCCGCGAGGCACTCGCCGCGCGCCAGCGCGACGGCGCCAAGGCCGAGCGCATCCGCGAGTCGCACTGGATGATCGCCTTCGAGCTGCGCGCCCTGCGCCGCCACGACGACGCGCTGGCCGTGCTGCGCAGCCTGGAAGGCGAACTCGCCGCGGCCAATGCCGTCGATGGTTTCGTGCCCGAAGAGATGGCCGAGAACCTGCTCGCGCTGGGCCGCGCCGCCGAGGCGAAGCCCTACTTCGCGCAGGCGCACGCGCAGCTGTCGCGCATCGACACCCTCGAGCGGCCGGACGATGCCCGGCTGGCGCGGCTGCTGGAGCTGTCGCGCTGAAGCGTCCCTGCCACCGGACCGGCCGGGCCACGCGCACAATGATCCCCACCCAGAACAACCAACGAGGAGACCTCCCCATGGCCGACGCCGCCGCCTTCGCCAAGCTCGTTCCCGGATTCGACTTCCTGCAGGGACTGGTCAAGAACGCCGGCTCCGCGCTGCCCAACATCGGGCAATGGGTCGCGCCGACGCTGAACCCGGAGGAGCTGGAAAAACGCATCGAGGAGCTGCGCACGGTGCAGTTCTGGCTGGAGCAGAACGCGCGCATGCTCGGCGCCACCATCCAGGCGCTGGAGGTGCAGCGCATGACGCTGTCGACGCTGAAGACGATGAACGTGCAGATGGACGACCTGCGCGAGGCGATGACGCTGCGCGTGCCCGAAGCGGCGGCCGCTACCGCCCCGGAAGAAGCCGACGCGCCGGCACCCGCGAAGAAGGCGAAGCCGGCGCGCAAGTCCTCGTCGAAGTCCGACGCTTCCGCAGCCGAGATGGCCCAGGCGGTCGACCCGATGCAGTGGTGGGGCGCGCTGACCAAGCAGTTCACCCAGCTGGCCGCCAATGCGATGAAGGACGGCGCCACCGACGCGGCGAAGAACCTCGCCGGCACCATGGTCAAGCAGAGTTTCGACGCCGCCGGCCAGACGCTGAAGAAGGCCGCCTCGATGCCCGGCGCGGTGGCGCGCGGCGCCGGCGCGGCGGCACGCACGGCCACCCGCAACGCGACCCGCAAGTCGATCTCGAAGAAGAAGGGTGCGCCCTGATGAAGCCGTTCCTTCAGGCCCATGCCAGCCATCCGGACTGGCGCCTCGCGCTGGCGATGGTGCAGCCGCAGCTCGAGGCGCAGCGCCGCGAACGTGCGCCCTTCGAGCCGACGCTGGGCTGGGTCTACCTGAGCGACCACCACGCCGCCGGCGCCGAGGCGCTGCTGGCCGAGCTGCAGCGCCACTGGCCCGGCGTGGCCTGGACCGGCTCGGTGGGTGTGGGCGTGGCCGCCAGCGGCGTGGAGTACTTCGACGAGCCCGGCCTGTCGGTGATGCTGGCCGAGCTGCCACGCGAGGCCTTCCGCGTGTTCTCGGGCGCGCGGCCGCTGGGCGGCTTCCCCGCCTTCACGGCGCAGGTGCATGCCGACCCGGCCACGCCCGACCTGGCCGAGCTGATCACCGACATGGCCGACCGCACCACCACCGGCTACCTGTTCGGCGGCCTGGCCTCGGCGCGCACGCGCACGCTGCACATCGCCGACGCGGTGCTCGCCGGCGGGCTCTCCGGCGTGGCCTTCGGCAGCGAGGTCGGCCTGGTCTCGCGCGTCACCCAGGGTTGCCAGCCGGTCGGCCGCGCGCGCAGCGTGACGGCCTCCGAGGGCAACGTGATCACCGCACTCGACGGCGAGCCGGCGCTCGACTGCCTGCTCGCCGACCTGGGCCTGGCCGGCCGCGAGCCGCGCGAGGCGCTGCCGCAGATCCGCCAGACGCTGGTCGGCCTGTCCGACCCGGCCGACCGCAGCGACGACGCCGGCGCGTCTCGGCGCGGCGCCTTCGGCCCGGACACGCGGGTGCGCCACCTGATCGGCCTGGACCCGGCGCGCCGCGGCATCGCCATCGGCGACACGGCGCCCGAAGGGCTGGAGCTGGCCTTCTGCCAGCGCAACACCGAGGCAGCGCGGCGCGACCTGGTGCGCATCTGCGCCGAGATCCGCGAAGAGCTGGCCCCGCAGGAAGAGGCGGTGCCGGCCCTGCAGGGCGCCGCGCCGGAGCAGCCCGGCAGCGGCATCGCCGGGGCCATCTACGTCAGCTGCTCCGGCCGCGGCGGGCCGCATTTCGGCGGACCCTCAGCCGAACTGCAGATCGTTCGCCATGCGCTGGGCGACGTACCGCTGACCGGCTTCTTCGCCGCCGGCGAGATCGCCCGCCACCACCTCTACGGCTACACCGGCGTGCTCACGGTGTTCCGCGCCTGAGGCATTTCCACCTTCGGCACAAAGAAGCTTCGACCCGGCGTCACCCCTCACGGCGTTACAGTGCGCGGCTGCAGGCCCTGACCACGGCCCGCCGGAGACCGCAGTGAACGCCCCTTCCATGTTCGAGATGGCCACCGTGCCCGGCGAGGCCCCGGTGCGTGTGAGCCGCTCGGCGCGCCGCGCCGAGGTGGTGGCCGAACTCTCCGCCGTGCTGCCCGCCCATGCGCTGCTGTGGCACACCGAGGACACCCTGCCCTACGAGTGCGACGGGCTGACCGCCTACCGCGAGCAACCGCTGGCCGTGGCCCTGCCCGAGACCGAGGAGCAGGTGGCCGCCGTGCTGCGCACCTGCCACCGGCTGAACGTGCCGGTGGTCGCGCGTGGCGCGGGCACCGGGCTGTCGGGCGGCGCGCTGCCGCACAAGCTGGGCGTGACGATGAGCCTGGCCAAGTTCAACCGCATCGTCGCCATCGACCCGCTGTCGCGCACGGCGCGCGTGCAGTGCGGCGTGCGCAACCTCGCCATCAGCGAGGCGGCCGCGCCGCACGGCCTGTACTACGCACCCGACCCGTCGAGCCAGATCGCCTGCACCATCGGCGGCAACGTGGCCGAGAACTCCGGCGGCGTGCACTGCCTGAAGTACGGCCTGACGGTGCACAACGTGCTGCGCGTGCGCGGCTTCACGGTCGAGGGCGAGGCCGTCGAGTTCGGCTCCGAGGCGCTCGATGCCGCCGGCCTCGACCTGATGGGCGTGCTGGTCGGCAGCGAGGGCATGCTCGCGGTCACCACGGAGGTCACCGTCAAGCTGGTGCCCAAGCCGAAGCTGGCGCGCTGCATCATGGCCAGCTTCGACGACATGCGGAAGGCCGGCGACGCGGTGGCCAGCGTCATCGGCGCCGGCATCATCCCGGCCGGTCTGGAGATGATGGACAAGCCGATGACGGCCGCCGTCGAGGACTTCGTGCACGCCGGTTACGACCTGGACGCCGAGGCCATCCTGCTGTGCGAGAGCGACGGCACGCCGGAGGAAGTGGAAGAGGAGATCGGCCGCATGGTCGAGGTGCTGCAGCGCTGCGGCGCGACGGCGATCTCGGTCAGCGAGAACGAGGCGCAGCGGCTGAAGTTCTGGAGCGGCCGCAAGAACGCCTTTCCTGCCTCGGGCCGCATCAGCCCCGACTACATGTGCATGGACTCGACCATTCCGCGCAAGCGCCTGGCCGACATCCTGCTGGCCATCCAGGAGATGGAGAAGAAGTACCAGCTGCGCTGCGCCAACGTGTTCCACGCCGGCGACGGCAACCTGCACCCGCTGATCCTGTTCGATGCCAACGACCCCGACCAGATGCACCGCTGCGAGCTGTTCGGCGCCGACATCCTCGAGACCAGCGTGCGCATGGGCGGCACGGTGACGGGCGAGCACGGCGTGGGCGTCGAGAAGCTCAGCTCGATGTGCGTGCAGTTCGCGCCGGCCGAGCGCGAGCAGATGTTCGCGCTCAAGCGCGCCTTCGACCCGAAGGAACTGCTCAACCCCGGCAAGGTGATCCCCACGCTGCACCGCTGCGCCGAGTACGGAAAGATGCACGTCTCGCGCGGGCTGCTTCCGTTTGCCGACATCCCACGCTTCTGACATGAGAACGACAACGAGCCCGACGCCGGGCCGCCCCAAGGCGGGCGAGACCCCCACGGGGGGTCGGCCGCGGTACGCCGCGGCCGGGGGGCAGACATGACGAATGATCCGGCCCTGCAGATGCTGATCGACCGCGTGCTCAGCGCGCAGTCGGCCAACGCCCAGCTGTGCATCCAGGGCGGCGGCACCAAGACCTTCTACGGCGAGCCGCCGGCCGGCGACGTGCTCGACACCCGCGTGCTCGAAGGCATCTCCAGCTACGAGCCGACCGAGCTGGTGGTCACCGCGCGCTGCGGCACCTCGCTGGCCGAGCTGGAGTCGACCCTGGCCGAGCAGGGCCAGTGCCTGCCCTTCGAGCCGCCGCACTTCGGCGCCGGTGCCACCGTCGGCGGCATGGTCGCCGCGGGCCTGTCGGGCCCGTCGCGCGCGGCGGTCGGCGCGGTGCGCGACTACGTGCTCGGCGCCACGCTGCTCAACGGCCGCGGCGAGGTGCTCAGCTTCGGCGGCCAGGTGATGAAGAACGTGGCCGGCTACGACGTCTCGCGCCTGCTCGCCGGCTCGATGGGCACGCTGGGCGTGATCCTCGAGGTCTCGCTGAAGGTGCTGCCGGTGGCGCCGGCCACCGCGACGCTGCGCTTCTCGATGGACGAGGCGCAGGCGATCCGCCAGCTCAACGAATGGGGCGGCCAGCCGCTGCCGATCAATGCCAGCGCCTGGTGGGACGGCACGCTGCTCGTGCGCCTGCGCGGCGCGCTGGCGGCGGTGCAGTCGGCCATCGCCGGTCTGGGCGGCGAGCTGATCGAGCCGGCCCATGCCACGCCGTTCTGGGCCGGCCTGCGCCACCACCACGACGAGTTCTTCACCAAGGCCGCCGCGGCCGTCGAGGGCAGTGCGCGGCTGTGGCGCCTGTCGGTGCCGCCGACCACGCCGCCGCTGGGCCTGCCCGGCGAGCAGCTGATCGAATGGGGCGGCGCGCAGCGCTGGGTGTGCTGCGCCGCGCCGGCTTCGCTGGTGCGCGATGCGGCCTCCCGGGCCGGCGGCCATGCCACGCTGTTCCGCGCGCGGGACAAGTCGGCTGGCGCCTTCGCGCCGCTGAAGGCGCCGCTGGACCGCATCCACCGCGAGCTGAAGAAGTCCTTCGACCCGAACGGCGTGTTCAACCCCGGCCGCCTGTACCCCGGCCTCTGAGGCCGCCGATGCCGACACGATGCTTGCACTGAAGGGCCTGGCCTACCTGCTGCTCGCGCAATCCGCCGGCGAGGCGCTGGCGCGGCTGGCCGGGCTGCCGCTGCCCGGGCCGGTGCTGGGCTTGCTGATCCTGCTCGTCGCGCTGAACTGGGAACCGGTGCGCACGCCGGTGGGTGCGGCGGCGGACGTGCTGCTCGCCCACCTGTCGCTGCTGTTCGTGCCGGTCGGCGTCGGCGTGATGACGCATGTCGGCCTGATCACGCAGCACGGCGTGCGCATGCTGGTGGTGATCGTCGTCTCGACCTGGGTCGGCCTGGCGGTCGCGGCGCTGGTGCTGCGCAGCCTGCTGCGCCCGCACGGCGAAGCGGCGGGCCCACGATGAACAGCTTTGTCGAACTCTGGGTCTACCTGTCGGCCACGCCGCTGTTCGGGCTGACCGCGACGCTGGCCACCTACGTGCTGGCGCAGGGCGTCTACGAACGGGTCGGCCACGCGCCCTGGGCGAACCCGGTGCTGTGGACGGTGCTGGTGCTGGCACTGCTGCTCACGCTCAGCGGCACCGCCTACCCGACCTACTTCGCCGGCGCGCAATTCATCCACTTCCTGCTCGGGCCGGCGGTGGTGGCACTGGCTTGGCCGCTGTGGCAGCGCCGCGCCGAACTGCGTGCGCGTGCCGGCGCCGTGCTGCTGGCGGCGCTGGCCGGCGGGGCGGCCGCCGCGACGGCCGCCGTCGGCCTCGGCTGGGCGCTCGGCCTGCCCGACGCCGTGCTGCGCTCGCTGGCGCCGAAGTCGGTCACCGCGCCGGTGGCGATGGGCATCGCCGAGCAGCTCGGCGGCATCCCGGCGCTGGCTGCGGCCTTCGCGGTGGTCACCGGCCTGGTCGGCGCGATCAGCGGCAAGTACCTGTTCGACGCGCTGCGCATCGCCGAGCCCGAGGTGCGCGGCTTCGCGCTGGGCACGGTCTCGCACGGCATCGGCGCGGCGCGCGCGCTGCAGGTCCATCCCGACGCCGGCGCCTATGCCGGCCTCGCGCTGGGCGTGCAGGTGGTGCTGGCCGCACTGCTGATGCCGCTGCTGGCGCGGCTGTTCTGATCTTCACGCCGACCTTCACGATTCGCGAGACCTCTTCATGCAGACCACGCTGTCCCCCGAGTTCAAAGGCACGCGCGACGGCGAGGCGGCCGAGGCCATCCTGCGCAAGTGCGTGCACTGCGGCTTCTGCACCGCCACCTGCCCGACCTACCAGCTGCTCGGCGACGAGCTCGACGGCCCGCGCGGCCGCAGCTACCTGATCAAGCAGGTGCTCGAGGGCAAGCCGGTGACGCGCAGCACGCAGCAGCACCTGGACCGCTGCCTGACCTGCCGCAACTGCGAGACCACCTGCCCGTCCGGCGTGCAGTACGGCCACCTGGTCGAGATCGGCCGCAAGGTGGTGGAAGAGCGTGTCGAGCGCCCGGCCGGCGAGCGCGCCGTGCGCTGGCTGCTCAAGGAAGGCCTGCCCTCGCCGCTGTTCGGCCCGGCGATGAAGATGGGCCAGTTGGTGCGGCCGCTGCTGCCGGCCTCGCTGCAGGCCAAGGTGCCCGCGCGCGCGCCCGACAGCGCGCACCGCTGGCCGACGCGCGAGCATGCGCGCAAGGTGCTGATGCTGATGGGCTGCGTGCAGCCGGCGATGATGCCCAACGTCAACAGCGCCACCGCGCGCGTGCTCGACGCCGCCGGCATCCAGACCCTGGTGGCCGACGGCGCCGGCTGCTGCGGCGCAATCCGCACCCACCTCAGCGATGTGGACGGCGGCCTGGCCGACATGCGCCGCAACGTCGATGCCTGGTGGCCGCTGGTCAGCGCCGGCAAGGTCGAGGCGATCGTGATGAACGCCTCCGGCTGCGGCGCGCAGGTGAAGGACTACGCCCATGCCCTGGCGCACGACCCGGCCTATGCCGAACGCGCGAAACGCATCGTCGAGCTGACCAAGGACATCAGCGAGCTGCTGCCCGACCTGGTGCCGAAGCTGAAGCCGCGCCTGCGCGGCAAGGGCCCGAAGAAGCTCGCCTACCACCCGCCGTGCACGCTGCAGCACGGCCAGCAGCTGCGCGGCGGCGTCGAGACGCACTTGGGCGCGCTGGGCTTCGACGTCCAGCTCGCAGGCAGCGAATCGCACCTGTGCTGCGGCTCGGCCGGTACCTACTCGGTGCTGCAGCCCGAGCTGTCGACCCAGCTGCGCGACCGCAAGCTCGGCCACCTGGCGCCACTGCAGGCCGAGGTGATCGTCTCGGCCAACATCGGCTGCATCCAGCACCTGGGCAGCGGCACGAGCACGCCGGTACGCCACTGGATCGAGGTGCTGGATGAAGCGCTGGCCTGACAGGTCTTCGCTCTGCTTACGTGCCTGCGCCGAGCGTCGCGGCAGGCGCTGCCCGCTGGGGTTCCTCGACCGGCATGCCACCGCTGGTTCAGCAAAGGCGCGTGCGGGCAGGCTGGCGCGCGCCTGTTCGGCGCTGAGCAGCGCAGGGCTTGCGGCAGGCGCGCGCCAGCGCGCTTCGTAGACTGACTTGCCGCCGGCTGTCTGAACGGAGTGAGCGCAGCGAACGCAGTGAGTTGGGCGGCCTGCCGCGAGACCGAGCAGCGCAAGGGAGTCGGCCCATTGGGCCGACCGCCGAAGCGGCGTGCGCCAGCCTGCCCGTACGCGCCTTTGCCGCACCCACCTCAACGCGCAGGGCAGCGGTCCACGAATGTCAGGAAGGCGCCATCCAGCGATAGCCCCTCCGCTGAACCTCGTCTAGCGCCACATGAAGCATTTGTTCACGGCTTCCTTCGGGCGCTTAAGGCGCAGATAACCCGGGTTAACCAGCATCCGCTCCATCGCTGAAGCTGCCATTGCCGGCAGCGCGTGGAGTCCGAATGCCGTCTGCCCTGCCGCTTGCCAAGCCGTACGCCGGCCACACGCGCGCTGAATCGCCCTCGCTGCACCTGCACGATGCAGGTGACGCACGCCGTGCCGAGGTCGAGCAATTCATCCGCTCGGTCTATTCGGAGCGCTTCGACGCCCGGCTGGACCGCTTCGCGCCGCACCTGGTCAGCCTGCGTGACGGCGACGGGCGCATCGTCGCTGCCGCGGGCTACCGCTTCGCGCGCAGCGCACCCTTGTTCCTCGAACGTTATCTCGACGAACCGATCGAGGCCGCGCTGGCCCGCCAAGCCGCGGCCACGCCCTCGCGCGACGGCATCGTCGAGGTCGGCCACCTCGCCGCGGCCCGCGCCGGCGAAGGCCGCCGGCTGATCCTGCTGCTCGGCCCGCACCTGGCCGAGCGGGGCGGCCAGTGGGTGGTCAGCACGCTGACCGAAGAACTGCGCCACCTCTTCGTGCGCATCGGCGTCACGCCGCTGGCACTCGGCCTGGCCGACCCGGCACGGCTGGGCGATGCGGCCGCCGACTGGGGCCGCTACTACGAGCACCAGCCGGTGGTGCTGGCCGGCCACCTGCCGGCGGCGCTGCGCATCCTGGCGCGACGCCAGCGCGGAGACGCACGATGAGCACCGCCTGGCTCGACACCCTGCTGGCCCACGAGGGCGTCGCCCTCGAAGCCGGCGACGCACGCTGGCGCTACGCCGATCTGCGCACGCAGGTCGAAGCCTTCGCGGCCCAGCTGCGCTCGAAGAAGGTCCGCCTGCTGGCCACGCTGACCGACAACGGCGCGCCGTGGATTGTGGCCGACCTCGCCGCACTGCACGCCGGCGTGGTGCACTTGCCGCTGCCCGGCTTCTTCACGCCGCAGCAGATCGGCCATGCGCTGCAGTCGGCCGGCGCCGACGCGCTGCTGACCGTGCCGCAGGCCGCCGCCGCCTTCGCGCCGCTGCCGGCGGAGTCGATCGTGCTGGCCGGCCAGACGCTCGCCTGGCTGCGCCTGCCGGGCCGCCCGGTGGCGATGCCGGCGGGCACGGTCAAGATCACCTTCACCTCGGGCACGACCGGCACGCCCAAGGGCGTCTGCCTGGGGCACGAGTCGCTGGCCGCCGTGGCCGGCGGCGTGGCGCAGGCGCTGGCGCCGCTGGGCGTCACGCGCCACCTGAGCGCCCTGCCGTATGCCGTGCTGCTGGAGAACGTGGCCGGCCTGCTGGCGCCGCTGTCGCAGGGCGCGACCTGCATCGCGCCGCCGCTGGCCTCGCTGGGCCTGTCGGGCTCGTCGGGCTTCGACCCGGCGCGCTTCCATGCCACGGTGGTCGAGACGCAACCGCACAGCCTGATCCTGCTGCCGCAGATGCTGCGCGCCTGGGCCGCCTGGCTGCAGGCCCAGGGCCTGCGCGCGCCCGACTCGTTGAAGATCGTCGCCGTCGGCGGCGCGGCAGTCGGCGAGAAGCTGCTCGCCGCGGCGGCGGCAGTCGGCATCCCGGCCTGCGAGGGCTACGGCCTGTCGGAAGCCGGCTCGGTGCAGACGCTGAATCTGCCCGGCGCACAGCGCCCCGGCTCGGCCGGCCGCGCGCTGCCGCATGCAAAGCTGCGCATCGCCGCCGACGGCGAGATCGAGGTCGCCGGCAGCCTGTTCCTCGGCTACCTCGGCGACAGCGCGCCGGCACCCGCGTGGTGGCGCAGCGGCGACCTCGGCACGATCGACGCCGACGGCTTCGTCCACGTGCGCGGGCGCCGCAAGCAGGTGCTGATCACCGCCTTCGGCCGCAACGTCAGCCCCGAGTGGGTGGAGACCGCACTGCGCGGCGAACCCGAGATCGCCCAGGCGGCAGTGTTCGGCGAGGCGCAGCCGGCACTGTCGGCGGTGCTGTGGCCCATGCGCGCGGAGCTGCCCGACACCGCACTGCAAGCCGCCGTCGACCGCGCCAATGCCACGCTGCCCGACTACGCGCGCATCGCCCGCTGGTGCCGCGCCGAGGCGGCCTTCAACGCCGAGACCGGACTGGCCACGCCCAACGGCCGGCCGCAGCGCGCCGCCATCGGCACGCGCCATGCGCGGGCCCTGGGCCTGGACGCGAACGACTTCGGAGATGCCGTGAACGACGAACCCTTCTTCCAGCAGCTGGTGCGCGAGACGACGCCGGCCCGCGGCGCCATGGTCACCGCGCCGATCATCCAGGGCTGCCTGCAGGGCCGCGTCTCGCTGCCGAGCTACGTGGCATTCCTGACCGAGGCCTACCACCACGTGCGCCACACGGTGCCGCTGCTGAAGGCCTGCAAGGCCGCGCTGCCGCCGCAGCACGCGCAGTGGCTGGACGCCGCGATGGACGAGTACATCGAGGAGGAAGCCGGCCACGACGAGTGGATCCTCTCCGACATCGCCGCGTGCGGCGCCGATGCCGAGGCGGTGCGCCATGGCCGCGGCGGCCATGCCACCGAGGTGATGGTGGCCTACGCCTACGACCTGATCGCGCGCGGCAACCCGCTGGGCTTCTTCGGCATGGTGCACGTGCTCGAGGGCACCAGCGTCGCGCTGGCGTTGATGGCGGCCGACCAGATCCAGGCCCACCTGCAGCTGCCCGACCGCGCCTTCAGCTACCTGCGCTCGCACGGCACGCTGGACCAGGAGCACACCGCGCACTTTGCCGAGCTGATGAACCAGATCGACGACCCGGCGGATCGCGCCGCGATCGTGCATGCCGCCAAGGCCTTCTACCGCCTCTACGGCGACGTGTTCCGCGGCCTGCCCTTGCCGCAATCCGAGGAGGCCATCGCATGAAACTCGACGAAGCCCGTGTGCTGCTGACTGGCGCGACCGGCGGCATCGGCCAGGCGATGGCCGCGGCGCTGCTCGCGCGCGGCGCGAGCGTGATGCTCTCCGGCCGCTCGCCGGCCAAGCTGGCGGCGCTGGCGCGGCAGCTCGGCGGCGCGGCCGATGCGCAGGCACGCATCCACTGGCATGCCGCCGACCTCGACGCGCCGGTGGCGCTCACCGCGCTGCGCGACGCCGCCGCGCAGTGGCAGGCCAACGTGCTGGTCAACAACGCCGGCACGCCGAGCTTCGGCCGCTTCGAATCGTTCGGCAGCGAGCACATGGAACAGGTGCTGCGCACCAACCTGCTCGCGCCGATGCTGCTCACGCAGGCGCTGCTGCCCTCGCTGCTGCGCCAGCCGCGCGCGCAGGTCATCCAGGTCGGCTCGGCGCTCGGCCGCATCGGCCTGCCCGGCTACAGCGTCTACAGCGCCAGCAAGTTCGGCCTGCGCGGCTTCGCCGAGGCGCTGCGCCGCGAACTGCGCGGCAGCCCGGTGCGCGTGCAGTACCTCGGCCCGCGCAGCACCCGCACCGGCTTCAACGATGCGCGCGTGGACGCCTACAACCACGCCACCGGCACCGCGGTGGACACGCCCGAGACCGTGGCGCTCGCGCTGCTCGAACTGATCGAGAGCGAAGCCGCCGAACGCTTCGTCGGCCTGCCCGAGAAGCTGGCCGTGCGCCTGAACGGCGCCGCGCCGGAATGGATGGACGGCGCCTTCGACAAACACCGCGCCCAGCTGAACCCCATGCTCCAGGAGACACTCACATGATCCACGCCCGCCTTGCCCTGCTCGCCACCCTCGGCACCCTCGCCTTCGCCCCGCTGGCCCATGCCGGCAGCGTCGAGGACGACGTCATGCAGCTGCAGCACGACTGGGAAGTGATCCGCTACCAGACGCCGGCGGCCGAGCGCGAGAAGCGCTTCGAGGCCCTGGCCGCCAAGGCGCACCAGATCGCCGAGGCGCAGCCGGCACGCGCCGAACCGCTGGTGTGGGAAGGCATCATCGTCAGCTCCTGGGCCGGCGAGAAGGGCGGGCTGGGCGCACTCGGCCTGGTCAAGCGGGCCAAGCTGATGTACGAGAACGCGATCAAGATCGACGGCAAGGCACTCGACGGCTCGGCTTACAACAGCCTCGGCGTGCTGTACTACAAGGTGCCCGGCTGGCCGGTCGGCTTCGGCGACAAGGCGCGCGCGAAGGAACTGCTCGAGCAGGCCCTGGCGCTGAACCCCAAGGGCATCGATCCCAACTACTTCTACGGCGAGTTCCTGGTCGAGACCGACCATGCGGCCGACGCGATTCCGTACCTCGAGCGCGCACTGCAGGCACCGCCGCGGCCGGGCCGCCAGGTGGCAGACACAGGCCGGCGCGAAGAAGCCCGGGCGCTGCTCGAGAAGGCACGCGCGGCGCGCTGAACCGCTTCGGCGACCTTCTGGGTCGGTCGTTGCGGCTCGCTTTCGTGCCACCGTTGGTGCACGGCGGGTGGTCCGGGTGTGCGCTCTCCGGCCCACGCTCGCGGGCAGCCACCGAGGCCTACCCACCTCACCTCGTCAACACCGCGTCTTCATCTCACCGCCAGGGCGACCGCGAATGGGGCCTGCGCTCGCACACCCGAACCACCCACCCCGACCGGCACCGAGGACTTCATCGACACGCCCCACGAGCGCAGCGGCAGGGGGGTGGTTGGGCCCGTGGGCGCAGGCCCCATTCGCGGTCG
>CALRRO020000010.1:0-264390 GCA_943370595.1 Chitinophaga pinensis | reverse complement strand
TGGGGGCGCCGTACGCGGTCTATGCCATTCTGGACGTGGTGCTGCTGCCTTGGGTGGCCTTCGTGCTGATCCGGGTGCTGTTGAAAGCAGGCAACCGGCGCAACCTGCCGCTGGGCGCGATCCTGCTGCTGTTGGCGACAGCGAATGCCTCCTTTCACGCTGCCGTTCTGGGTTGGCTGAACATCGATCCGCTGCGGGCACTGCACGCCGGGTTGGCGCTGGTCGTGATGATCGAATGCGTGATCGCCGGGCGGGTCATTCCGGCATTCACGATGTCGGCGCTGCCGGGCCGGCAGCTGAAGGTGCCAGCCTGGCTGGAGCGCAGCACGCTGGCGACGACGGCGATGTCGCTGGCGGCGTGGGTGCTGCTGCCGGCCAACCCGGTCACGGCGGCCGGGTTCGCCCTCGCAGCGCTGTTGCATGCCGCCAGGTTGTGGCACTGGCAGCCCTTGCGTACCCGTGCGCGCCCCATCCTGTGGGTGCTGCACGCGGCGTACGCCTGGTTGCCCGTCGGCTTCTTGCTGCTGGCCTGGGCGCAGGTGGGTGGCGTGGCCGCTTCTGCCGGTATTCACGCCCTGGCGGTGGGCGCCACGGCCGGGCTCATCGTCGGCATGGTCACCCGCACGGCGAGAGGCCACACGGGACGCCCGCTCAAGGTGTCGCGTCTGGAGGTGGCCGCCTATCTGCTGGTGGCGGGTGCTGCCGTCGCCCGGGTGCTGCTCCCCTTGGTGGCGCCGGCCCACACGGCCGACTGGCTCGTGGTGGCTGCAGCCGCCTGGGCCGTGGCTTTCGCGCTCTACCTCTGGGTCTTCACGCCTTGGCTGCTGAGCAGTCGTCTCGACGGCAAGGACGGCTGAACGTTCCTGTTCCCTCATCGCACTTCCACCGCGCATGTCGCGCGGCTAGGTGCGCACTTCAATCCTGAAAGGTTCCCATGACTGCAACTCTGATTCAACCCACCTTTGAGCTGGACCTGCGGACCATCCCGCCGCGTGAACGTCACCCGCTGATCTTTGGCCGCTTCGATGCCCTGGCCACCGGCCAGGCGCTGCAACTCGTGAACGACCACAACCCGCAGCCCCTGCGCTATCAGTTCGATGACCGCGCTCTGGGTCAGTTCGAATGGGCCACGCTGGAAGCCGGCCCGTCGGTCTGGCGCATCCAGATCACCCGCATCGCTGATGCCGCCGTGCCATCGGCGGGCGCCAAGGGCGATTCCTGCTGCTCAGGCGGCGCCTGTTGCGGTTGACATTCCGCTCGCGCAGCGATGACCTTCGTCGTCACCGAGGCCTGCATCCGGTGCAAGTACACCGATTGCGTGGACGTGTGTCCGGTCGACGCATTTCGCGAAGGTCCGAACTTCCTCGTCATCGACCCGGACGAGTGCATCGACTGCGCGGTCTGCGTTCCCGAATGCCCGGTGAATGCCATCTATGCCGAAGAAGACGTGCCCACCGGCCAGCAGCACTTCACGCCGCTAAACGCCGAGTTGTCGCGCGAATGGAAGCCGATCACGAAAACCAAGCTCTCGCTGCCGGATGCCGAAGCCTGGAGCAAGATTGAACACAAGCTGGGCGAGCTGAAGCGATGAAAGCCCTGATGCGATGTGTCCGCTCGTTGGCCGGCACGCCCTGAGCATGGCCAGTTCCACGAAGGTCATCCCCATCGCACCGGCAGCGGGCACGAGCGACGACGGCGAGCAGTTCGTCTCGATGTACCAGAAGCAGGCGACGATCTACCCGCGTGCAGTGAAGGGTTGGTTCGCCACCTGGCGATGGGTCTTCGTCTGGCTCACGCAGCTGCTTTTCTACGGTGTCCCCTGGCTGCAATGGGGCGGACGCCAGGCCGTGCTGTTCGATCTGGAGGCGCAACGCTTCTACATCTTCGGCCTGCTGCTCTATCCACAGGACCTGATCTTTCTGGCGGCGCTGCTGGTGCTGTCGGCGCTGGCCTTGTTCTTCTTCACCGCCGTGGCCGGCCGGCTGTGGTGCGGCTACACCTGCCCGCAGACGGTCTACACCGAGATCTTCATGTGGGTCGAACGCCAGATCGAGGGCGACCGCATCGCGCGGATGCGGCTGGACCAGGCGCCCTGGGGCGTGAACAAGATCCTGCGCAAGGGCGCCAAGCAGGGGGTGTGGCTGGCCGTCGCGCTGATCACCGGCTTCAGCTTCGTCGGCTACTTCACGCCGATCCGGGAGCTGGGCGCCGCTGCAGTGGCCCTGGACATGTCGGCGTGGAACGCCTTCTGGGTGCTGTTCTACGGCGCCGCGACCTACGGAAACGCGGGTTTCCTGCGCGAGCAGATGTGCAAGTACATGTGCCCCTACGCGCGATTCCAGAGCGCCCTGATCGACAAGGACTCCCTGGTCATCGCCTACGACGCCGGTCGAGGGGACCCTCGGGGCTCGCGGTCGAAAAGGGCAAACGCCGCCGCGCAGGGTCTCGGCGACTGCATCGACTGCACCCTGTGCGTGCAGGTCTGCCCCACGGGTATCGACATCCGCAACGGGCTGCAGAACGAGTGCATCGGTTGCGCTGCGTGCATCGACGTCTGCGACGACGTGATGGACAAGATGGGCTACGCCAAGGGGCTGATCCGCTATTCCACCGAGAACGGTGTCGTGAACGGCTGGACGCGGCTGCAGATGTTCAGGCGTGCGTTGCGGCCGCGTGTTCTGGTCTACGGGGCCGTGCTTTCTGCGGCCAGCATCGCGTTCGCGGCCAGCGTGGCGATGCGCAGCCCGTTCAAGTTCGACGTCGTCAAGGACCGCGGCGCGCTGGCCCGGGTGGTCGAAGGCGGCGCGGTTGAGAACGTCTATCGCATCCACATCATGAATCGCACCGAAGCTGCACAAACCTACCAGGTGGCCGCCGCTGGCATCGAGGGTTTGGAGGTCTTTGCGACGACAGCCAGTGCCGGTCCCGCTGCTGTGGCGTCGATGTCGGTGAGCCTGCGCTTGCCCTTCGCAGTGGCGCAAGGGTTCGCAGGCCGGTCGGTACCAGTGGCGTTCGAGGTCAGGAGCTTGGAGCGCTCGACCGAGACAGGTGCAGAGTCAATCATCCAGTTTGAGAAGTCGACCTTCTTCGTACCTCGCTGAAGCGCGATGCTGCGCCTGGTGCTGATTCCTTCGCTTGATTGCTCTGGCGTACTGCGATCCGAGATGTGGCGCAAGCGTTTGAAGACTGTGACGATCCCTTCGTCGTGCGCCGTCAACGCGATCTCCTGCCTTCAGCCGCACCAGCAAGGACAATCTGTCCAAGGCACTAAGTCTCGGCCATCGCCAGGGCAAGTTGTAGAGGAGGCAGCCGCTCCGCATCATGGCGGTCCAAGTGTCTCTTGGCGAGTACGCCGATTGAACACCAAGGAGGACAGCGTATTCGTTGAACTCGTGGCGCGCTTACCCAAGCGCTGTGCTGCCCGGGTAATGCGGGACCGCCCTTTTAACCCTTGCAAGACGCATGTAAACGCGCTAGTCGCGGGGTCTGTGTGCGGCGCTGATCTCGCGCCAGTGCACGGGTAGAGAGCATCTCCTTAATGAGAAAGCCACTGCTGTTGGTCGGCAACAGGAGTGGCGCTCAGATGGCCTAGCCATCGTGCCGCCAGGTAGCCCTGCCATCGCGCGGAGCCTGCATAGCCAAAAGCAGCTACTCGTTCAATGTCGGCGGCGTGCTGTGACTGCGCGCTCGCAGTCACTGAGCCACGCTTTCGCCTTGCGGCCCCATCGGACCGCCGCTAAGCCAAGGGCGGCGAGCGTAGTGACGAAGATGGCCAGGCAAATGATGAGTGCGTCCATGGTCATCCTTGTGCCGGCACAACCCGGATCACGCGGCCGCGGCCGTCCATGTCGAACATGACAGCTGAACCGCAACGCTCCGAGTCCTCGTGTTCCATGAAACGGGGCGATCCACGGCGGGCTACCACTCTTGAGCCGGTGGAGCGGGCGGGAAAGTAACGCTCGTAGCGCCTTGCGCGAGTAGTGCTCCGAATGACCACTGAATCTCGCGGCGACCCGACGTGCGAGCACTACTTTCAGCCTCGACTTGCGCGTCGAGCGCGTCGAACATCGAATCGATCGGAGGAGCAATTCCGTAGCGAAGGTGCAACCGCCATGCGCGTTTGCCTCTGGCTTGTAGCGGAACGACGGTGAATCGGTGTGCGTTAGGCGGATTCCCGGTAGCTGCGAAGGTGCGCAGCACGGTGAGTCGCACAACCGTCGCCCGCGAGAGCGCGGCAAGGCGCGACGCCGCTGCGTGGCACAAGCGTGTGGACCGACGGCGATGGGCGAGGGCACGAACGTTCACGGCGGGCGCTTGGTTTCGGTGGTTAGCTGTGCGTCGTACGGACGGAGGGGGCCGGACTCGGCCCACGTCTCCGCGACGCGGCACCGCTCAGCCCCTGCTTACATGACACGCACTTCGGTGGCGCGCGCGAACCAGCTTGAACCTGTTGATGAGTTGGGCATACGTAGTCGCTCCTGAGCCGAAGGGCGTCTGGGTCGTCTGCCTGAGTGCTGACGACGACGTCGCGCATCGATCGGAATCGTCGCGCGGTTTCTCGACCGGTGCAACTTTGAAAAGTCGATCCGGATAGGGGTCGAGTCCAACTGGCAGGTCGAGGCGATCGCTCCAAAGAATGTAGTGTCACGCGAGGACCTGGATGACTTCGCGCTCGCGCTCGAACATGAAATGAAGGGCGCTTGCGAGACGCCGCTGTCGCTCGAGAGCGACGGGGCTCTTCCCAGCGAGTCCAAGCACTCCCTCGATCGCGAGCGCCACTTGCGCGGCGGTGATGGCTAGCGGTATGCGAATGGGCAGGGTGCAGCGGCTGGCAGTACCGAATTGGCAGCACTTTCCAACTGTCTGCCAATTGGCAGCGCCTTGGAGCTTTCTGCCCGAGAACTCACCTGCGCCCAGGCGCAGTTCAGCGGCAACTCACTGGACTGGCAACGCTTCAGGCCCGGCAGCAGCCGCGAGCAGCTTCGCCCAGCCCTAGCTCGCCGGCGGCTCCTCCGCGCGTGCCCAGTGCTGCATGCCCGGTGGTGTAGCCGTGCCGTGACTCTCGTGCCGCTGTGCGCATCGGCGACGTGCTCGGCGCCATGCCTTGGGCTGCATCCGGGCCGCGGGCGGTGATCCGGCGAGGGCGCTGATGTACTGGCAACCCCGGCTGTCCGGACTCGCCAAGCCGATCTCCTACTGACGCAGTCAGGGAAAGATCGTCATTCGAGTGTTCGGCCGCTTGGCCGCTGATGCAGGAGCAGCCGGCGCGAAGGCGATGAAGCGGCAGCCAATCGCGTCCTCCGGATGTCGTCCAACACCAGGCGCTCACTGCGGAAGCGCCAAGTCATTGTCACTCAACACATTTCCTGAGTTCGCGAGCGCAACTCACGGTTCGCGAGCACCATCCATAGCCACGGTGGCCATGGTCACAGTCTGGTTCGCGACTAGGACTCACAGTTCGCGACCGTGACTAGCAGTTCGCGGTCGTGCTCACGAGTTTGCGACCGCCGCTTGTGTTCCCAAGGGCCGCCTCGTGCGGCCCTTTTCTTTGGCGCCAACCTCAGTGTTCACTTTCAGTGGCTCGCGCAGGTCCTTGTTTTTGAACGAGATATTCTGGGACGCCGCCATCAAAGGATGGCGCTAAGTGATTGATTTCACTGATTTTTCTTTACAACTTCGTTGACCCGCCCATGACCCATCCGCTAAAGTGGCGCAAAGTGCACTTTAGTGGGTTTTTGTGGCGAATCTCGGCTTTCAGGGCCCGGCGGATCTGACCTTGGACGTGAAAGGGCGTGTGGCCATGCCCGCACGCCATCGTGAGGTCCTGTCCGCCCTGGGCGCGACGAAGCTGACGATCACCAAGCACCCGGACGGTTGCCTGCTGGTGTTCCCGCCGGCGGCATGGGACGACTTCGCGGCGCGCGTGATGGCGCTGCCGATGGAGTCGATCGGCTGGCGGCGCCTGTTCCTGGGCAATGCCACCGAAGTCGAGCTCGACGGTTCGTCGCGCATGCTGATTGCGCCCGCGCTGAAGGAATACGCAGACCTCTCGCGTGACGTGTACATGCTGGGCATGGGCAGTTGCCTGGAGATGTGGGACAAGCGGCGCTACCTGGAGCAGGAGTCGACGGTGCGCTCCACGCCGATGCCCGAGTCGGTTCGCAACTTTATCCTCTGATGGACAGCGGCAGCGAATGGCAACACACCACTGTCCTGCTGGCCGAAGCGATCGATTCGCTCCTGACCACGCCGGACGGTGTGTACGTCGACGGCACCTTCGGCCGTGGCGGGCACTCGCGCGCGCTGCTGGAGCGGCTGTCGCCGAACGGACGGCTGATCGCCTTCGACCGCGACCCCGAGGCGGTGGCTGCGGCCCGCTCGGGCATCGCCGACCCGCGCTTCTCGATCCATCACGCCCGCTTCGGCGCGATGAAGGACACCCTCGCCACGCTGGGCGTGTCGGGCATTCACGGATTGCTGCTGGACCTGGGCGTCAGCTCGCCGCAGATCGACAACCCGGCCCGCGGTTTCAGCTTCCGATTCGATGCGCCGCTGGACATGCGCATGGACCCGACGCGCGGGGAAAGCGCGGCGGATTTCCTGGCCCGCGCCGATGAGCGCCTTATCGCAGAGGTGATCCGTGATCATGGGGAAGAACGGTTTGCTGTACCGATTGCAAAGGCGCTTGTTGCTCGGCGCGAGAGCGGGAACCCTGTTCGAACCACAGGGGAGCTTTCCGAAGTCGTGGCTCGTGCGGTCAAGACCCGCGAGCCGGGCCAGGACCCTGCAACGCGCACATTTCAAGGCCTTCGGATTCACGTCAACGCCGAGCTTGAGGAGCTCGAACAAGGGCTGAGCGCCGGCGTCGAACTGCTGCAGCCCTCGGGACGCCTGGTCGTGATCAGCTTTCATTCGCTGGAAGACCGCATCGTGAAGACCTTCATCGCGCGCGAGAGCCGCAGCGAGGTCGATCGCCGCGCACCGTTCGCGCCGGAGAAGCCGCACCGGTTGAAGTCGATCGGCCGCATCAAGCCGTCGGTCGGCGAGGTGCGCGCCAACCCGCGCTCGCGTTCAGCGGTCATGCGCGTGGCCGAACGCACGGAGGTGCAGTCATGAACCGCATGAACATCGTGCTGTTCGTGATGCTGCTGGCCAGCAGCGTGTACCTGGTGCGGGTCTCGTACGACTCGCGCCGCCTCTACGCCGAGCTCGACGCCGCGCGCAACGAGGAGAAGGCGCTCGACACCGAGCACGAGCGCCTGCAGGCCGAGCGCCAGGCCCAGGCCACGCCGTTGAAGGTCGAGCGCATTGCGCGCGACCGGCTGGCCATGCGCAGCGCCACGCCGGCGGTGACGCAGTACGTGACCTACGCCGGCGCGGCGTCGGCGCCGGCCGCAGGAGGTGCGCGATGAAGCTCGGCCGCCTGTTCCGTCGCGATGGCCGGGCTCCGGCGCGTGCGCGCAGCGGCGCCACGTCGGTGCGCAGCGTGCCCTACTCGACGAGCCCGCTGCTGGCCTCGAAGACGCCGCCGTGGCGCTCGAAGTTCGTCGTCGGTCTGGTCGCCGCCAGCTTCATCGTGTTGCTCGGCCGCGCGCTGTACATCCAGGTGATCGGCAACGACTTCTTCCAGAAGCAGGGCGAGATCCGCTTCGCGCGCCAGCTCGACCTGCCCGCCAGCCGCGGCCGCATCCTCGACCGCAACGGGCAGATCCTCGCGGTCAGCGTGCCGGCGCCGTCGATCTGGGTGATCCCGAAGGACTTCGAGGCCGACCGTGCGCAGAAGCGCCAGCTCGCCAAGGTGCTGGGCATGAGCGCGGCCGAGCTCGACGACAAGCTGGAGAAGAGCCCGAACTTCGTCTGGCTGCGACGCCAGGCCGAGGAGCAGGTCGGCCGCGACGTGGCCGCACTCGGCCTCAAGGGCGTGCACCAGGTTCGCGAGTACAAGCGCAAGTACCCGGAGGGCGAGTCGGCCGCGCACGTGGTCGGTTCGACCAATGCCGACGAGCGCGGCCAGGAGGGCGTGGAGTTCGCCCACGAGCGCGAGCTGGCCGGCACAGACGGCACGCGCCGCGTCATCAAGGACCGGCTCGGCCGGGTGGTCGAGGACATCGGCGACAGCGTCGCCCCGGTCGATGGCCGCGACCTGCGCCTGACCATCGACTCGAAGATCCAGTTCTTCGCTTACCAGCGCGTGCGCGACGCCGTGGCCGAGCACCGTGCGAGCAGCGGCAGCGTGGTGGTGCTCGACGCGCAGACGGGCGGCGTGCTCGCGATGGCCAACTATCCGAGCTTCGTGCCCGGCGTGCCCGGCGTGCGCGGCGGCGCCTCGCCCGGCGCGCGGCGCAACCTGGCGCTGGTCGATACCGCCGAGCCGGGCTCGACGATGAAGCCCTTCATCGCGGCGCTGGCGCTGGAGTCGGGCCGCTTCAACGCCACCGACGTGCTGGCCACGCCGCGCCAGCTCTTCATCACCGGCTTGCCGATCACCGACGAGCATTCTCAGCCGATGATGACCGTCGAGCAGATCGTGCAGAAGTCGAGCAACGTCGGCACCGCGAAGATGGCGATGTCGATGCCGGCGCGCGAGATCTGGGACATGTACACCCGCGTGGGCTTCGGCCAGAAGCCGCAGATCGACTTCCCCGGCCGGGTCACCGGCAAGCTGCGCTCGCACACCGCCTGGCGGCCGATCGACCAGGCGACGGTGGGCTTCGGCTACGGCGTGTCGGTCTCGCTGATGCAGCTGGCGCAGTCGTACACCGTGTTCGCGCGCGATGGCGACATGGTGCCGCTGTCGCTGGTGCTGCCGCCCGACGGCGACCCGGTCGAGCCGCAGGTTCGCCAGCAGGTGGTTTCGCCGCAGACCGCCCGCGCCGTGCGCAAGATGCTCGCGATGGTCACGCAGCCCGGTGGCACCGCGCTGAAGGCGCAGGTGCCGGGCTACTCGGTGGCCGGCAAGACCGGTACCTCGCGCAAGTGGCTGGACAAGGAGAAGCGCTATGCGCAGGACCGGCACCGCGGCTGGTTCGTCGGCATGGCGCCGGCGGACAAGCCGCGCATCGTCGTCGCGGTGATGATCGACGAGCCGCGCGCCGGCAAGTTCTTCGGTGGCGATGTCGCCGCGCCGGTGTTCAGCCAGGTCGTGCAGCAGACGCTGCGTTCGATGTCCGTTCAGCCCGATCTGGACGTCAAGTCGCAGATCGTCGCGCGCGATATCCCTGCCGTGGCGGAGAGCTACTGATGGCGCTGCACCTGCTGCCCGACGTGCAGGCCGCCGGCGACTGGCTGGCCCGGCGCGGCGTGCGCGCACTGAGCACCGACAGCCGTCGCCTTCAGCCGGGTGATGCCTTCATCGCCTGGCCCGGCCACGCGCTCGACGGCCGCCAGTACGTCAAGGCGGCGCTGGCTTCCGGTGCGTCGGCCTGCCTCGTCGAGGCCGACGGTGTCGAGGCCTTCGACTTCGGTGCCGGTGACGCCGTGGCAGCGCTGGCCGGCCTGAAGGCTCACACTGGCGAGATCGCCTCCGCCTTCTGGCGCCAGCCCAGCGAAACACTCCAGGTCGTTGCGACCACCGGCACCAACGGCAAGACCTCGACCGCCTGGTGGACGGCGCAGGCGCTGAGCCAGCTCGGCCGGCGTTGCGGGGTGGTCGGCACGCTCGGGATCGGTGAACCGCCGGAAGGTCTGCAGTCCACCGGCCTGACCACGCCCGACCCGGTGACGCTGCAGCGCGCATTGCGCCGTTTCGTCGACGAGGGCTTCGCCGCCTGCGCGATCGAGGCCTCGTCGATCGGCATCGTCGAGCAGCGCCTGGCCGGCACGCGCATCGCCGTGGCGCTGTTCACCAACTTCACGCAGGACCACCTCGACTTCCACGGCAGCATGGCCGCGTACTGGGAGGCCAAGCGCGCGCTGTTCGACTCGCCGGGCCTGCGCGCCGCGGTGGTCAACCTCGACGACCCGAAGGGCGACGAGATCGTCGCGCGCCTGCGCGGCCCCGAGGTCTGGACCTATTCGCTGCAGCGCCCGGCGCGGCTGTGCGCGCAGTCCATCGCCTACCGCGACGGCGGCCTCGCCTTCGAAGTGCACGAAGGTGCCGACCGCGCGGCCGTGAACAGCACGCTGATCGGAGAGTACAACGTCTCCAACCTGCTGGCCGTGATCGGTGGCCTGCGAGCGCTGGGCGTGCCGCTGGCCGACGCCGCCGCCGCCTGCGCGGTGCTCACGCCGGTGCCCGGCCGCATGCAGCGGGTCGAGGCCTCGCGGCCCGGGCCCGAGGTGGTGGTCGACTACGCCCACTCGCCCGACGCGCTGGACAAGGCGCTGCAGGCGCTGCGCCCCTTCGCACAGCAGCGCGGCGGCAAGCTGTGGGCCGTGTTCGGCTGCGGCGGCAACCGCGACGCCGCCAAGCGGCCGCTGATGGGTGCGATCGCGCAGCGCCTGGCCGACCGTGTCGTGCTGACCAGCGACAACCCGCGCCACGAGGCGCCGGCGTTCATCCTGCTGCAGATCGTCGCCGGACTGGCGGGCAGCCAGGAGCGTGTCACCGTGATCGAAGACCGCCGCAAGGCGATCGCCACCGCCGTGCGCGAGGCGGCGCCGGACGACGTGATCCTGCTGGCCGGCAAGGGCCACGAGGACTACCAGGAGATCGCCGGCGTGAAGCAGCCCTTCTCCGACATCGAAGAGGCGCGCTTCGCCCTGGAGGCGCGCGCATGAGCATGACGACCTTGGCACGCCTGTACTCGCTGCTGCCCGAGGCGACGCTGATCGGCGACCCGGCACTGATGGTCGAGCGCGTGCACAGCGACACGCGCAGCCTGCGCGCCGGCGATCTGTTCGTGGCGCTGCGTGGCGAGCGCTTCGACGCCAATGATTTCCTCGCCGAGGCCAAGGCCGGCGGCGCGGTGGCGGCGCTGGCCGAGCGGGGCCTGGAAGCGGCCGGTCTGCCCGGGCTGGAAGTGGCCGACAGCGGTGCCGCCCTGATGCAGCTTGCCGGCGGCTGGCGCGCACGCCACACGCTGCCGCTGATCGCGGTGACCGGCAGCAACGGCAAGACCACGGTCACGCAGATGATCGCGAGCATCCTGCGCGCCTGGCAGGGTGACGCCGCGCTGGCCACCGAAGGCAACCTGAACAACCACATCGGCGTGCCGCTGACGCTGCTGCGGCTGCGCCAGAACGATGCGCAGTGGCACCGCGCTGCGGTGGTCGAGCTGGGCATGAACCACCCGGGCGAGATCGCCCAGCTCGCGGCGATCACCGCGCCGACGGTGGCGCTGATCAACAACGCGCAGCGCGAGCACCAGGAGTTCATGGCCAGCGTCGAGGCGGTGGCGAGAGAGAACGGCAGCGTGATCGCCGCGCTGCCGGCCGACGGCACGGCCGTGTTCCCGGCCGACGATGCCCATGCGCCGCTGTGGCGCGAACTCGCCGGTGCACGCCGCCTGATGCGCTTTGCCACCGATGGCGAGGCGGAGGTGACGGGCCGCGCCGAGTGGTCGGTCGACCATTGGAACGTGGCGCTGCACACGCCGGCCGGGCCGGCCACGCTGGCCTTGCGCGTCGCTGGCGCCCACAACGTGCGCAACGCGCTGGCGGCCACCGCCTGCGCGCTGGCCGCCGGCTGCCCGCTCGACGCAGTGGTGCGTGGCCTGCAGGGCTTCGAGCCGGTCAAGGGCCGCTCGCAGCTCAAGGCCTTCGTGCGCGGCGAGCAGCGCATCACGCTGGTCGACGACAGCTACAACGCCAACCCGGACTCGGTGCGCGCCGCGATCGACGTGCTGGCCGGCCTGCCCGGACCGCGCTGGCTGGTGCTGGGTGATATGGGCGAGGTCGGCGACCAGGGCCCGGCCTTCCACGCCGAGGTCGGTGCCTTTGCGGCACAGCGCGGCATCGAAGAGGTCTGGGTGGCCGGTGAACTGATGCGGCATGCCACCGCGGCCTGCCCCGGTGCGCGCCACTTCGCCGATGCGCCGGCGCTGATTGCCGCGCTGGGCGAGGCGCCGGCGGCCGCGTCCATCGTCGTCAAGGGGTCGCGCTTCATGAAGATGGAGCGTGTCGTCGCCGCCCTGATGGAAGGAGGCGGCCATGCTGCTTAGCCTCGCGCAATGGTTGCAGACGCTGTCGCCGGAGTTCGGCTTCTTCCGCGTCTTCCAGTACCTGACCTTCCGCGCGGTGATGGCTGCGATGACCGCGCTGCTGATCGGCCTGGCCTTCGGCCCGTGGGTGATCCGGCGCCTGACCGAGCTGAAGATCGGCCAGCCGATCCGCGAGTACGGCGTGCAGGAGCATCGGGCCAAGAGCGGCACGCCGACCATGGGCGGCGTGCTGATCCTGATCGGCATCGGCGTGTCGACCCTGCTGTGGTTCGACTGGAGCAACCGCTTCGTCTGGATCGTGATGCTGGTGACGCTGGGCTTCGGCGCGATCGGCTGGGTCGACGACTGGCGCAAGGTGGTGCAGAAGAACCCGGAAGGCATGCCGTCCGGGGAGAAGTACTTCTGGCAGTCGGTGATCGGTCTGGTCGCCGCGCTGTACCTCGCCTTCAGCGTGTCGGAGACATCCAACCTGCGCGTGCTCGAACTGTTCCTGCGCTGGGTGCAGAGCGGCTTCTCCAACGACCTGCCGCCCAAGGCCGACCTGATCGTCCCCTTCTTCAAGACCATCAGCTACCCGCTGGGCGTGTTCGGCTTCATCGCACTGACCTACTTCGTCATCGTCGGCGCCAGCAACGCGGTGAACCTGACCGACGGCCTCGACGGCCTGGCCATCATGCCGGTCGTGATGGTCGGCTCGGCGCTGGGCGTGTTCGCCTACATCACCGGCAACGCGGTGTGGAGCAAGTACCTGCTGTTCCCCTACATCCCCGGTGCCGGCGAGCTGCTGATCTTCTGCGCCGCGATGGCCGGTGCGGGCCTCGCCTTCCTGTGGTTCAACACCCACCCGGCGCAGGTGTTCATGGGCGACGTGGGCGCGCTGTCGCTCGGCGGTGCGCTGGGCACGATCGCCGTCATCACCCGGCAGGAGATCGTGCTCGGGATCATGGGCGGCGTCTTCGTGCTGGAGGCGCTGTCGGTGATGGTGCAGGTCGCCTGGTTCAAGTACACGAAGAAGCGCTACGGCGAAGGCCGACGCATCCTGAAGATGGCGCCGCTGCACCACCACTTCGAGAAGTCGGGGTGGAAGGAGACGCAGGTCGTCGTGCGCTTCTGGATCATCACCATGCTGCTGTGCCTGGTCGGGCTGGCGAGCCTGAAGCTGCGCTGATGAACTACCTGAACGACATCGACGTTCTCGTGCTCGGCCTCGGCGAATCAGGGCTGGCGATGGCGCGCTGGTGCGTGCGCCACGGTGCGCGCGTGCGCGTCTGGGATTCGCGCGAGACCGCGCCTCAGGATGCCGCGCTGGCCGAGGCGCTGCCGCAGGTGCAGCGCCTGCGCGGCGAGCTGACCGATGAGGCCTTCGCCGGCGTGAAGCTGATCCTGAAGAGCCCGGGCCTGGCACCGACCGATGCCCGCATCGCCGGCCCGCTGGCCCGTGCGGCCGAGACCGGCGTGCTGGTGCAGGGCGAGCTCGAGCTGTTCGCCCGCGCGCTGGCCGACCTGAAGGAGGCGCAGGGCTACGCGCCAAAGCTGCTGGCCATCACCGGCACCAACGGCAAGACCACGACGACGGCAATGACCGCGCTGCTGGTCGAGCGTGCCGGCCGCCGCGTCGCGATGGCCGGCAACATCGGCCCGACCATGCTGCAGACGCTGGCCGATGCGCTGGACGCCGCCGCGCGCGAAGAAGAACCCCAGCCGCTGCCCGAAGTCTGGGTTCTGGAGTTGTCCAGCTTCCAGCTCGACGAGGCCAAGGGTTTCGAGCCGGATGCCGCCACCGTGCTCAACATCACCGAGGACCACCTCGACTGGCACGGTTCGATGGCCGCCTATGTCGCGGCCAAGGCGCGTGTGTTCGGCAAGAGCGCCGTCATGGTGATCAACCGCGACGACCCTGCGGTCGAGAAGCTGGTGCCGGAGCCGATCCCGCAGAAGGGCCGCGGCGCGAAGCCGATTGAGCGCCACGTGCTGCGCTTCGGTCTCGGCGAGCCGACCCGGCCCGGCGACTTCGGTATCCGCACCGAGAACGGCATGGCCTGGCTGGTGCGGGCGATGGAGGCCGACGAGACGATCAAGCGCGGCAAGGGCGAGGCCGAGGAAGAGCTGCACATCCAGCGCCTGATGCCTGCCGATGCGCTGCGCGTGCGCGGCCGCCACAACGCCGCCAACGCGCTGGCCGCGCTGGCGCTGGCCACCGCGATCGGCTGCCCGCTGGCGCCGATGCTGCATGGTCTGCGCGAGTACGGCGGCGAGCCGCACCGGGTCGAGTTCGTGACCACGGTCGACGGCATCGACGCCTTCGACGACAGCAAGGGCACCAACGTGGGCGCGACGGTGGCCGCCCTCGACGGGCTGGGCGCCGACAAGGCGCCGGCGAAACTGGTGGTCATCCTCGGCGGCGACGGCAAGGGCCAGGACTTCGCGCCGCTGAGTGCGCCGGTGGAACGCCACGCACGTGCGGTGGCGACCATCGGCCGCGACGCGCAGCGCATCGAGCAGGCACTGGCCGGCCTCGCGCTGCCGATGCAGCGCCACGACACGCTGGAAGCCGCCGTGCGCTGGTGCTTCGAGCGCGCGCATGCGGGCGACGCGGTGCTGCTCAGCCCGGCCTGCGCCAGCCTGGACATGTTCCGCAACTACGCGCACCGCGCCGAGGTGTTCGTCGCCACGGTGCAGGCGATCGCGGCGGACCGCGGGGAGGTGTCGGCATGAATACCCTGACGCGCCTCGACTGGAACGGCTGGCGAGAGCGCCTGGCCGGCCTGTTCTCGCGCGGCGACAAGGCGCAGGGAGGTGGCTCGACCGCGATCCCGGTGCGCGACTGGATCAACGTCGGCAGCGGTCAGCCGCCGCGCCTGCTCGGCTTCGACCAGGCGCTGGTGTGGGTCATCGTCGGCCTGCTCGCGCTCGGCCTGGTGATGGTCTACAGCGCCTCGGTGGCCCTGCCCGACAGCCCGAAGTTCGCGCGCTACGCCAACACGCACTTCCTGACCCGCCATGCGATCCAGATCGGCATCGCCGTGCTGGCCGCGCTGGTGGTGGTGCAGATCCCGGTCAGCGTGTGGGAGAAGGCCGCGCCGTGGATCTTCGTGATCGCGCTGGTGCTGCTGGTGCTGGTGCTGGTGCCCTTCATCGGCAAGGTGGTCAACAACTCGCGGCGCTGGATTCCGCTGGGCGTCATCAACTTCCAGCCGAGCGAACTGGCCAAGGTGGCGATGGCGATGTACGCCGCCAGCTACATGACACGCAAGATGGACGTCAAGGAGAACTTCGTCCGCGCCGTCTGGCCGATGGCGGTGGCACTGGGCTTCACCGGCTTCCTGCTGCTGCGCGAGCCCGACATGGGCGCCTTCATGGTGGTGGCCATCATCTCGATGGGCATCCTGTTCCTCGGCGGCGTGAACGGCCGCATGTTCCTGCTCAGCGGCGCGGTGCTGGTCGGCTCCTTCGTGCTGGTGATCGCCTCCAGCCCCGAGAAGCGCGAGCGCATCTTCGCCTACCTGCGCCCCTGGGACCCCGAGTACGCACTCGGCAAGGCCTACCAGCTGACCCATTCGCTGATCGCCTTCGGTCGCGGCGAGTTCTTCGGCCAGGGCCTGGGCAGCAGCGTCGAGAAGCTGCACTACCTGCCCGAGGCGCACACCGACTTCCTGCTCGCGGTGATCGGCGAGGAGCTCGGCTTCGTCGGCGTGGCCGGCGTGATCGTGGCGTTCTTCTGGCTGACGCGCCGCATCTTCCACATCGGCCGCCAGTCGATCGCGCTGGACCGCGTGTTCGCCGGCCTGTATGCGCAGGGCGTCGGCATCTGGTTCGGCGGCCAGGCCTTCATCAACATGGGCGTGAACCTCGGCGTGTTGCCGACCAAGGGCCTGACGCTGCCGCTGATGAGTTACGGCGGCTCGGCGATCGTGATGAACCTGGTCGCGCTGGCCATCGTCATCCGCATCGACGTCGAGAACCGGCAGATGATGCGGGGAGGGCGATCGTGACGCGCCACCTCGTCGTCATGGCGGCTGGCACCGGCGGCCACGTGATCCCCGGCCTCGCGGTCGCGCGCGAGATGCTCTCGCGTGGCTGGACGGTCAGCTGGCTGGGCACCACCCACGGCATGGAGAACCGGCTGGTGCCGCCGTCGGGCATCCCGATGGACACGATCGCCTTCAGCGGCCTGCGTGGCAAGGGCTTGCTGCACACGATGACCGGCGGGCTGCGCCTGCTGGCGGCGTTCTGGTCCTGCCTGCGTATCCTGCGAGCGCGGCACACCGATGCCGTGCTCGGCATGGGCGGCTATGTCTGCTTCCCCGGCGGGCTGATGGCCTCGCTGCTGGGCAAGCCGCTGGTGCTGGTCAATGCCGATGCGGCGCTGCTGATGAGCAACAAGGCCCTGCTGCCGGTGACCGACCGCATCGCCTTCGGTTTCGACGGCGCGGCCACCGCCAAGGTGAAGAACGCGGTGATCACCGGCAACCCGGTGCGTGCCGAGATCGAGGCGCTGCCCGCGCCGGCCGAGCGATTCGCCGGCCGCAGCGGCCCGCTGCGCGTGCTGGTGGTCGGCGGCAGCCTGGGCGCGCGTGCGCTCAACGAGGCACTGCCGCAGGCGCTGGCGATGATCGACATGGCGAATCGTCCGCAGGTCACCCACCAGACCGGCACCGCCAACCTCGACGCGGTGCGTGCCGGCTACGAACGCGCCGGCGTCGAGGCCGAACTTCTGCCCTTCATCGACGACATGGCGCAGCGCCTGGCCGACTGCGACGTGATCGTCTGCCGCGCCGGCGCGGTGACGGTCAGCGAGCTGTGCGCGGCCGGAGTCGCCTCGGTGCTGGTGCCGCTGGTGATCAGCACCACCTCGCACCAGCGCGACAACGCCCAGTGGCTGGCCGGGCAGGGCGCGGGCATCCGTCTGCCTCAGGCGGAGCTGTCGCCGAAGCGGCTGGCAGAACTCCTCTCGGGCCTGACGCGCGAAGCCTTGCTCACGATGGCGACGACGGCCCGCTCACTGGCCAAACCGAAGGCGGCTTCTCGCGTCGCCGATGAGATCGAAAGACTGGTGGCCGCATGAAGCACGCCGTCAAACATATTCACTTCGTTGGCATCGGCGGCGCCGGCATGAGCGGCATCGCCGAGATCCTGCACAACCTCGGCTACGCCGTGTCCGGTTCCGACCAGGGCGACAGCACCGTGACGCGCCGTCTCGCCTCGCTGGGCATCCGCGTGCAGATCGGCCACGACGCCGCGCACATCACCGGCGCGGAAGCCGTGGTCACCTCCACCGCCGTGAAGGGCGACAACCCGGAAGTGATCGCCGCACGCGCGAAGCGCATCCCGGTGGTGCCGCGCGCGGTGATGCTGGCTGAGCTGATGCGCCTGAAGAAGGGCATCGCGATCGCTGGCACGCACGGCAAGACGACGACCACCTCGCTGGTCACCAGCGTGCTCGCCGAAGCCGGTGTCGACCCGACCTTCGTCATCGGCGGCAAGCTCAATGCGGCCGGCGCGAACTCTCGGCTGGGCTCGGGCGAGTACATCGTCGTCGAGGCCGACGAGTCCGACGCCTCGTTCCTGAACCTCATGCCGATCATGGCCGTGGTCACGAACATCGACGCCGACCACATGGACACCTACGGCCACGACTTCGCGAAGCTGAAGCAGGCCTTCGTCGAGTTCATCCACCGCATGCCCTTCTACGGCGCGGCCATCCTGTGCGCCGACGACGCCGGCGTGCGCTCGATCATGCCGATGATCTCGCGCCCGATCGTCAGCTACGGCTTCGGCGAGGACGCGATGGTGCGCGCCGTGAACGTGCAGGCGCAGGAGGGCGGCACGATGCGCTTCACCGTGCAGCGCCGCAATGGCGTGCGCATGCCCGACCTCGAGGTGACGCTGAACCTGCCCGGCGAGCACAACGTGCTGAACGCACTGGCCACCATCGCGGTGGCCACCGAACTGGAGCTGCCCGATGCACCGGTGGTCAAGGGCCTGGCCGAGTTCCGCGGCGTCGGCCGGCGCTTCCAGCGCTACGGTGAGGTCAGCGCGAGCGGCGGCGGGCGCTTCACGCTGATCGACGACTACGGCCACCACCCGGTCGAGATGGCCGCGGTGCTGGCGGCCGCACGCGGCGCCTTCCCGGGCCGGCGCATCGTGCTGGCCTTCCAGCCGCACCGCTACACCCGCACGCGCGACTGCTTCGAGGACTTCGTCAAGGTGATGGGCAGTGCCGACACGGTGTTGCTCGCCGAGGTCTATGCCGCCGGCGAGGCGCCGATCGTCGCCGCCGACGGCCGCGCGCTGACCCGCGCGCTGCGTGTCGCCGGGCGCGTGGACCCGGTGTTCGTCGACGACATCGTCGCCATGCCGCAGGCGATCGCCGCGCAGGCGAAGGACGGCGACGTGATCATCACCATGGGCGCAGGCTCGATCGGCGCCACGGCGCAGCACGTGGTGGAACTGCTGGGAGCCGCGGCATGAGCATCGATCCGAAGAGCCTGGGCAAGGTGGCCGTCCTGCTGGGCGGCAGTTCGGCCGAGCGCGAGATCTCGCTGATGTCCGGCGGCGGCGTGCTGGCCGCGCTGCAGTCGCAGGGCGTCGACGCACATGCCTTCGATCCGGCCGAGCGCGAGCTGGCCGATCTGAAGCACGAGGGCTATGCCCGTGCGTTCATCGCGCTGCACGGCCGCCATGGCGAGGACGGCACGGTGCAGGGCGCGCTGGAGCTGCTCGGCATCCCCTACACCGGCTCGGGCGTGATGGCCTCGGCGATCGCCATCGACAAGGTGATGACCAAGCGCCTCTGGCAGGCGGTCGGCCTGCCGACGCCGAAGTACGTGACGCTGCCGCGCCAGGCCCAGGTGCGCGAGCGCGTGATCCAGGTGCCCGACGAACTGGGCCTGCCGCTGATCGTCAAGCCGCCGCACGAGGGCTCGTCGATCGGCGTCACCAAGGTCAAGGGCTACTCGCAGATGCAGGATGCCGTCGCGCTGGCCGCGAAGCATGACGACGTGGTGCTGTGCGAGGAGTTCATCGAGGGTGACGAGCTCACCTGCCCGGTGCTCGGCGAGGGCGACAACGCGCGTGCGCTGCCGGTGATCCGCATCGTCGCGCCCGAGGGCGCCTACGACTACCAGAACAAGTACTTCACCGACGTCACGCAGTACCTGGTGCCCAGCGGCCTGCCCGAGGCCGAGGAGCGAGAGATCCAGCGCATCGTCGTCGAGGCCTACCGCACGCTGGGCTGCCGCGGCTGGGGCCGCGCCGACCTGATGGTGCGTGCGACCGACCGCAAGCCCTACCTGCTGGAGATGAACACCAGCCCGGGCATGACCTCGCACTCGCTGGTGCCGATGTCGGCGAAGGCGGCCGGCATGAGCTACGAGCAGCTGTGCTTGCACATCGCGGCGAGTGCCGCGCTGGATGGTTGAACGCACGATGGCCCGCCAACGCACCGCCACTGCCTCCCGCGCCGCCGCCCTGCCCGGCGACGTGCGGCTGATGAACGCGACCGCCGCACTGCTGGCAGTGCTGGGCGTTCTGGCGATCGCCACGGTGACGACGCTGTGGGCGGCGCGCCAGCCGGTGTTCCTGCTGCGCGCGATCCGCATCGACGGTGACGTGACGCGCAACAGCGTGGCGACGATCCGCGCCAACGCCATGCCGCACCTGGCCGGCAGCTTCTTCTCGCTCGACCTGCGCCGCGCTCGCGAGGCTTTCGAGGCGGTGCCCTGGGTGCGCCATGCGGTGGTGCAGCGCATCTGGCCGAACCGGCTGGCGGTGCGGCTGGAGGAACACCGCGTCGCCGCGCTGTGGGCGACAGACAGTGGCGACGACAAGCTGGTCAACACCTTCGGCGAGGTGTTCGAGGCCAACCCGGGCGACGTGGACGACGACTCGCTGCCCACGCTGGCCGGGCCGGACGGCAGCTCGGCGCGGCTGCTGGCGCTGTATGGGCGGCTGCAGCCGGTGCTTGCGCCGCTGGACCTGCGCATCGAGTTGCTCTCGATGTCCGGGCGCGGCTCCCTGAGTGCCGAGCTCGACAGCGGCGCGGAGATCGAGATCGGGCGCGGCAGCGACGACGAGCTCGTCGAGCGCCTGCAGCGTTTCGTGGCCACGCTGCCGCAGGTCATCGCGCAGCACCAGCGGCCGCTGGTGCACGCCGACCTGCGTCACAACGACGGATATGCGGTGCGCTTGAAGGGCGTCTCGACGTCCGGCGCCGGGAGGAACTGAAGGATGGCCAAGGAATACAAGGACCTGATCGTCGGGCTGGACATCGGCACCGCCAAGGTGATGGCGGTGGTGGCCGAGGTACAGCCCGACGGCGAGCTGCGTGTCGCCGGTCTCGGCGTCGCGCCGACACACGGCCTCAAGCGCGGCGTGGTGGTCAACATCGATGCCACGGTGCAGTCGATCCAGCAGGCCTTGAAGGAGGCCGAGATGATGGCCGACTGCAAGATCACCCGCGTCTACACCGGCATCACCGGCAGCCACATCCGCGGGCAGAACTCGACCGGCATGGTGATCGTGCGCGACAAGGAGGTCACGCCGGTCGACGTGGCGCGTGTCGTCGAGACCGCCAAGGCGATCAACATCCCCAACGACCAGCGGCTGCTGCTGGTGCAGGCGCAGGAGTTCGTGATCGACGGCCACGAGGTCAAGGAGCCGATCGGCATGAGCGGCGGGCGGCTCGAGGTGAAGGTCCACATCGTGACCGGAGCCCAGAGCGCCGCGGAAAATATCGTCAAGTGCGTGCGCCGCTGCGGGCTCGAGGTCGAGCAGCTGGTGCTCAACCCGAGCGCCAGCAGCCACGCCGTGCTGACCGAGGACGAGAAGGACCTCGGCGTGGCGCTGGTCGACATCGGCGCCGGCACGACGGACGTGGCGATCTTCACCGACGGCGCGATCCGCCACACCGCAGTGATCCCGATCGCCGGCGACCTGATCACGAGCGACATCGCGATGGCGCTGCGCACGCCGACCAAGGACGCCGAGGAGATCAAGGTCGAGTACGGCGTGGCCAAGCAGCTGCTGGCCGACCCGAGCGACAACCTCGAGGTGCCCGGCCTCGGCGACCGCGCGCCGCGCATGCTCAGCCGCCAGGCGCTGGCCGGCGTGATCGAGCCGCGCATCGAGGAGATCTACTCCCTCGTGCACCAGGTCATCCGCGAGAGCGGCTACGAGGAGCTGCTGTCCAGCGGCATCGTCATCACCGGTGGCGCGGCGGTCATGCCCGGCATGGTCGAGCTCGGCGAGGACATCTTCCTGAAGCCGGTGCGCAAGGGCATCCCGACTTACCACGGTCCGTTGTCGGACATGGTCGCCAACCCGCGCTCGGCGACGGTCATGGGCCTGCTCGAGGAGGCCCGCCTGTCACGCACCCGCGGCCAGCGCGCCGCGCAGCAGGCGGGGTCGGTTCAGACCCTGTTCGGCCGCGCGAAAGACTGGTTCCTCGGCAACTTCTGAAGGAGCGGCACATGAACCATCACGACCCGCCCTTCATCCCCATCCCCGCGATCCGGCGAAGACCGGAAACAAGAGCAAAGACAGACGCGTTGGATACCCGGCACATCACCTTCAGGCAACTGCGACACAGGAACGGAGAAACACCATGCCCATCGAAATGATCGAAGAGTTCGACCTCGGTACGCGCATCAAGGTCATCGGCGTCGGCGGCGGCGGCGGCAATGCCGTCGAGCACATGATCGCCAACGGCGTGCAAGGCGTGGAGTTCATCTGCGCCAACACCGACGCCCAGGCGCTCAACCGCTCGGCAGCGACTTCGCTGATCCAGCTCGGCAGCACCGGCCTCGGTGCCGGCGCCAAGCCGGAAGCCGGCCGCGCCGCGGCGGAAGAGGCGGTCGACCGCATCCGCGAGCAGATCAGCGGCGCCAACATGCTGTTCATCACCGCCGGCATGGGCGGCGGCACCGGCACCGGCGCGGCGCCGGTGATCGCCCGTGTCGCCAAGGAGATGGGCATCCTGACCGTCGGCGTGGTCACCAAGCCCTTCGAGTTCGAGGGCAACCGCCGCATGAAGGCGGCCGACGCCGGTCTCGCTGAACTGGAGGCCAACGTCGACTCGCTGATCGTCATCCTCAACGACAAGCTGCTCGAGGTCCTGGGCGACGACGTCACCCAGGACCAGGCCTTCGCGCACGCCAACGACGTGCTGCGCAATGCCGTGGGCGGCATCAGCGACATCATCCACATCCCGGGGATGGTGAACGTCGACTTCGAGGACGTGAAGACGGTGATGGGCGAGCCCGGCAAGGCGATGATGGGCACCGCGATGGCGCAGGGCCCGGACCGCGCCACCAAGGCCGCCGAAGCGGCCGTGGCCTGCCCGCTGCTGGAAGGCATCGACCTCTCGGGCGCGCGCGGCGTGCTGGTGCTGATCGCGGCCAACCGCGCCAACTTCAAGCTGGCCGAGAGCCGCAACGCGATGAACACCATCCGCCGCTACGCCGCGGACGATGCGCACGTGATCTACGGCACCGCCTACGACGAGAGCCTGGGCGACCAGCTGCGCGTGACCGTCATCGCCACCGGCCTGAGCCCGGCCAAGCGCCAGGCGGCGCCGATCCAGGTGGTGCACAGCGCGCCGGTGCAGCGCACGGGTACCGACAACATCCCGGTGCTGACCACGCCGGTGCAGACCATGCCGCCGGCGCACGACTACAGCGCGCTGACCACGCCCAGCGTGTGGCGCAATGGCCGCACCGCGGCGGCGAAGGTCGATGCGCTGGCCAGCAACGGCATGGACGAGATCGAGATCCCGGCGTTTCTCCGCAAGCAAGCTGACTGAGTGAGTCGCCCGGGCCCATCTGGGCCCGGGCGGCTTCGCTATGGAGGTGATTGATCGCTTCGTGGCGCGGCGGCGTGCCGGATCGGGGACAATTCCGGGCATGCTGCAGCAACGCACCCTGAAGTCCATGACGCGCGCCGTCGGCGTGGGCGTGCACGGCGGCCAGCGTGTGGAGCTGACGCTGCGCCCCGCGCCGCCCGACCACGGCATCGTCTTCCGCCGCGTCGACCTGCCGCAGCCGGTGGACATTCCGCTGTCGGCTGAAGTGGTCAGCGACACGCGCATGGCGACCACACTGTCGCCCGGCGGCGACCCCGGCGCGCCGAAGGTGAAGACCGTCGAGCACCTGCTCTCGGCCTGCGCCGGACTCGGCCTGGACAACCTGACCATCGACCTGACCGCCGAGGAGGTTCCCATCCTCGACGGCTCGGCAGCCTCCTTCGTCTACCTGCTGCAAAGCGCCGGCATCGAGCTGCAGGACGCACCCAAGCGCTTCATCCGGGTGAAGAAGACGGTCGAGATCCGCGAAGGCGAGGGCGAGCGGCTGATGTGGGCGAGGCTGGAGCCCTTCGAGGGCTACAAGCTGACCTTCGAGATCGAGTTCCATCACCCGGCGGTCGATCAGACCGGCCAGCGCGTGACCTTCGACATGGGCTCGGGCAACTACAAGCGCGAGATCGCCCGCGCGCGCACCTTCGGCTTCAGCAAGGACGTGGACATGATGCGAGCCCGCGGCCTGGGCCTGGGCGGCAGCATGGACAACGTGATCGTCGTCGACGAGTCCAAGGTGCTCAATGCCGAGGGGCTGCGCTACGACGACGAGTTCGTCAAGCACAAGATCCTCGACGCGATCGGCGACATGGCGATGGCCGGCCGCCCGATCCTGGCCGCCTACAGCGCCTTCAAGTCGGGCCATGCGCTGAACAACAAGCTGCTTCGCCTGCTGATGTCGGACCCGGCGAACTACGAGATCGTCACCATCGACGATCCGTCGCGGCTGCCCAAGGGGCTGTCCGAACTCGCCCCCGCCTGGTAAGCCTGCTCCGATACGATGCTGATCTTCCGCTGGATCGTCCTGCTGCTGCTGGTCGCCGGGCTGCTGTGCTTCGCGATGTACATCGGCACCGGGCAGGCGAAGTGGCGGCAGATGGGCATCCGAATCGTCAAGTGGACGGTGATCGCAGCGCTCGGGTTCTTTGCCGTGCTCATCCTCGAGCGCATGGCGATGGTCTTGTGAAGGTCAGCGAATGACGATCTTTCGTTGGGTGATGGGCGTGCTCGGCGGGCTGTTCGCGGCCGGCTGGTTCTTCACCTTCCTGATGTACGTGCTGCGCGACGACGACCGCTTCGCCGAGCTGGGCAAGCGGCTGCGCCACTTCACCATCATCATCGTGCTGTTCTGGTTCAACCTCGAGGTCTGGGGCCGCGTGATCTGGACCATCGTGACCTGGAACTCGCCGCGCACCTGATCAGCGCGGCGCGGGCTGCAGCCCGAGAAAGTCCACGATGTCAGGCAGATGCGCGTCGAAGTCCGACAGCGCATGGTCGCCGCCCTCGAGCAGCTTGATGCGGGCGCCGGCACAGCGCGCGCTCATCTCGCGCCAGGCCAGCACCTCGTCGCCCTTGGCGATCACCGCGAAGTAGCGCTCTGGCTCCGTCAGCACCGCAGGTGCCAGCGCCGCGAGTTCGTCGACGAACTCTGCGCGGAAGAAGAATCGCTCGGCCGGGTCGTGCCAGCTCGTCTGCTCGCCGATGTACTTCGCCAGGTCGCGCGCCGGATGCACCGCCGGGTTGAGCAGCACGGCCGGGCAGCCGACTTGCTCGGCCACCACGGTGGCGTAGAAGCCGCCGAGCGAGCTGCCGATCACCGCCATCTGCGCGGCCGGCCAGGTGACCAGCCCATCGAAGACCATCGTCATTGCCTCGCGCGGCGAAGGCGGCAGCTGCGGGCACCACCACACCAGATCGGGCCGCTGCGTGCGCACCCAGTCGGCCATGCGCCGCGCCTTGGCCGACTGCGGCGAGGAGCGGAAGCCGTGCAGGTAGAGCAGGTGGGTGACGGGTTTGCGCATGATCAAGGTGGCCAGCGCCGCAGTCTAGCGGCCGGTCCTACACTGCCGGCGCACAGCAACAAGGAGGCATTCATGCGCGTGGGCATCCTCACCGGCGGCGGCGACTGCCCGGGCCTGAACGCTGTGATCCGCGCGGTCGCGAAGTCGCTGATCCGGCTGGCCGGCACCGAGGTGATCGGCATCGAGCAGGGCTTCCTCGGGCTGATCGAGCGCCGAGTGCGGCCGCTGGACCTGCGCTCGGTGGCCGGCATCATGGCCACCGGCGGCACCATCCTCGGCACCCACAACAAGGCGAATCCGTTCGCCTACTTCGGCGTCGGCGGGGCCGACGTGTCCGAGCGCGTGCTGGCCTATGTGCGCGAGCTGGGGCTGGACGCGATCGTGGTCATCGGCGGCGACGGCAGCATGGCGATCGCCCACCAGCTCGCGCAGCGCGGCGTGCCCATCGTCGGTTGCCCGAAGACGATCGACAACGACCTCGAGCACACCGACCGCAGCTTCGGCTTCGACACCGCAGTGGCCATCGTCACCGATGCGCTCGACCGCCTGCAGACCACCGGCCAGAGCCACGGCCGCGTGATGATCCTCGAGACCATGGGCCGCTATGCGGGCTGGATTGCGCTGCACGCCGGCCTGGCCGGCGCTGCCGACGTGATCCTGCTGCCCGAACTGCCGTACCGGCTCGACGAGGTGGTGCGGACCTGCCGCGAGCGCGAAGCCAGGCAGCGCTACACCGTGATCTGCATCGCCGAAGGCGCGACGCCGGAGGGCGGCGGCCTGACCGTGAAGGAGCGCATCGCGGACTCGCCCGAGCCGCTGCGCCTGGGCGGCGTGGGGAACGTGCTGCGTGCGCAGCTCGAGCCGCGGGTGGGCTGCGAGGTGCGAACGACCATCCTCGGCCATGTGCAGCGCGGTGGCCCGCCCACGCCCTTCGACCGCGTGCTGGCCACGCAGTACGGCCACGCCGCGGCGCAGCTGGTCGCGGCGCAGGACTTCAACCGCGTGGTCGTGCTGCAGGGCGACCGCATCGGCAGCGTGCCGCTGGCCGAGGTGGCCGGTCGCAGCCGCCGCGTGCCGATCGATCACCCCTTGCTGCGCACGGCCGTCGACACCGGCATCTCGCTGGGCCGCTGAGCGCCAGCAGCGCCTGCCGGCGCACGCGCCGCGGCCCAGATCGCCACGCTGGCCAGCAGGACGAACAGCAAGGCCACCAGCAGCGGCCAGATGCGGACGCCGCGCGGCGGCTCGGACGGCGCACGAACGACCGGCGGCGGCGCGGATGCCGGCGGCGAGAAGGTCGCAGGGGTCGACGGCGTCACCGCTTTCTGCACGGACACGGGCGGGTCGGTGCGGCCCTGCTTCGGCCGCGGGTCGATCGGCTCCGGCGCCTGGTCGAGCACGTGGGTCAGCAGGCCTTCGCCGGGTGCTCGCGGGCGCAGGCGCCGGTCCAGCAGCCCCATCGCCGACAGGAAGTCGTCCATGTCGCGGGGCCGCGAACCGGGGTCGGGCGACAGCGCACGGTCGATGGCCACCAGCATCGCGGGGCTCCAGGGAGCGCCTGCGAAGCCGGCCAGCGCCGGTCGCGCCAATGCCTCGTCGCGCCGGCGCGCCGGTGGCGGCAGGCGTCCGGCGATGGCCAGGTGGGCGATCGTCGCGAGGCCGTAGACATCGGTCCAGGGCCCCACGGCTTGGCCACGCTCGCGCGGCGCCAGCAACTGCTCCGGGGCGAGCGAGGGGTCGTCGACGTCGATCAGTTCCGGCAGCCACGGCGCCAGCGCCCAGCGCGCCGAATCGGGCAGGCCGAGCACGATGCGGCCGTCCGCCTGGTGCACGATGCGCTCCGGTGACACGCCGCCGTGCACCCCGCCGGCGCGATGCAGCCGGCCGAGCGCGGTGGCCAGGGCGCGCAGCCAGGCGCTCACGTCGCCCGGGGCGACGGGGGCGCAGTAGCGGCCGATCTCGGCGGCGAGCGTCGGCCCTGCCTCGGCGGGCAGTTGGGTGTAGACCGTGCCGTGCTCGAGCAGCAGCCGGCGCGTGACGACCAGCGATTCATGGCGCGGCAGCGAGAGGCGGTCGGCATCGAGCTGGAAAGCGCGGTGACCCGCGTCGAAGGCCGCGCTCGCACCCGGACGGACGACGACGCGCGCACCGCGCCGATCGGCCAGTGCCGCCGGCATGTACTCGAGCAACCGACACGGGCTCCCGGAGCCGGCGCCGCGTGCTGCGTATTCGAAGCCGATCGGTGTCGCGCCGATGCAGCGTTCCAGTTCGAGGTCGGCGATGCGCGTGCCAGGGGGCAGCGCGCCAGGGCGATTCATTCCGTGGTCTCCGGCGGTCCGCAGCATCGCGGAATGCAATGCTCACGGGGCCGGGATGCTGCGCGGCCCGGCGGGCCGAGGCATCCCCCACGTTCACGCCCGGCGTGCAGAACGCACGCCCGCGTGGCGCCGCCGCCGATCGCGGCGGGGAAAGTTGCGCCCGGCTCAGCGCACGCGGGCCGCCAGCGCCGCCAGCAGCTTGGCGTGGATGCCGCCGAAGCCGCCGTTGCTCATGCACAGGATGTGGTCGCCCGGCCGCGCCGCGGCGATCACGCGTTCGACCAGCTTGTCGACGCTGTCGCACACCACCGCCAGCTTGCCCATCGGCGCCAGAGCCTCCTCGGCGTTCCAGCCCAGGCCGCCGCTGTGGCAGAAGGAGAGGTCCGCCTCCTCGAGTGACCACGGCAGCTGCGCCTTCATCGTGCCCAGCTTCATGGTGTTCGAGCGCGGCTCGAAGACCGCCAGGATGCGCTCGGTGCCGACCTTGCGGCGCAGGCCGTTGACGGTGGTGCGCATCGCCGTCGGGTGGTGCGCGAAATCGTCGTAGACCCTGATGCCGCCGACCTCGCCGCGCAGCTCGAGCCGGCGGCGCACGTTCTCGAAGCTGGCCAGCGCGCGGGCTGCCACCTCGGGCGCAACGCCGACGTGCTCGGCCGCCGCGATCGCCGCCAGCGCGTTGAGCTGGTTGTGCTCGCCCAGCAGCGACCACTCGACGCGGGCGATCTTCAGGCTGCCGCGCAGCACGTCGAAGGCATGCGGCTCGCCGCGGGCGCGCAAGGCGCCAGGCTCTTCCTTGCGCGCACCGAAGCGAAGCACCTCGCTCCAGCAGCCCATCCCGAGCACGCGCTGCAATGCTTCCTCGCGGGCGTTGACGACCAGCCGGCCCTGGCCGGGCACGGTGCGCACCAGGTGGTGGAACTGCCGCTCGATCGCCGCGAGGTTCTCGAAGATGTCGGCGTGGTCGAGCTCGAGGTTGTTGAGGATCGCGGTGCGCGGCCGGTAGTGCACGAACTTGCTGCGCTTGTCGAAGAAGGCGGTGTCGTACTCGTCGGCTTCGATGACGAAGGTCTTGCCCGAGCCCAGCCGTGCCGAGACGCCGAAGTTCAGCGGCACGCCGCCGACCAGGAAGCCGGGCTCGAGGCCGGCACGGTCGAGGATCCAGGCCAGCATCGACGTCGTCGTCGTCTTGCCGTGCGTGCCGGCCACGGCGAGCACGTGGCGACCCTGCAGCACGTGGTCGGCCAGCCACTGCGGGCCGCTGGTGTAGGGCGCGCCGGCATCGAGGATGGCCTCCATCAGCGCATTGCCGCGTGAGACCACGTTGCCGATCACGAACAGGTCGGGCTTGAGCGCCAGCTGGTCGGCGCCGAAGCCCTCGATCAGCTCGATGCCCAGTGAGCGCAGCTGGTCGCTCATCGGCGGGTAGACGTTGGCGTCGCAGCCGGTGACGCGGTGGCCGGCTTCGCGCGCGAGCGCTGCGAGGCCGCCCATGAAGGTGCCGCAGATGCCCAGGATGTGGATGTGCATGGGCCGATTCTATGGAGCGGTGGTGACAGCGGAACTGCTAAGGTGCGGGGCCATGCCCGAGCCTCGACCGATCGTTGCCTTCGCGTGGATCGCCAGCCACCCCTGGCTGTATCCGCTGCTCGAGTCGCTGCACGTGGTCGGCATCGCGCTGCTGCTCGGCAGCCTGGTGCTGCTGGAGCTGCGCGTCTGGGGCCTGGGCGCGAGCCTGCCGGTCGAGCCGCTGGCGCGGCTGGCACTGCCGCTGACGCTGACCGGCTTCGGCCTGGCCGCGACCACGGGCCTGACCATGTTCATCAGCCAGCCGGGCGAGCTGCTCGCCAACCGGATGTTCGTCATCAAGATGGCCTTGCTGATGCTTGCCGGGCTGAACGCCGCCTCCTTCCACGCGCGCGGTGGGCTGCAGACGCTCGACCGCTTCGCGCGGGCTCAGACCTTGGTGTCGCTGGGGCTTTGGCTGGCGGTCATCATCTGCGGTCGCTGGATCGCCTACTACTGACCGGAGCCCTCTCCATGCAGCGCAGACACCTCCTGATCGCCGCGGCCGCCGCGCCGCTCGCACCGGCCTTCGCCCACCACGGTTGGAGCAGCTTCGACCAGGGCCGGCCCCTCTACCTGTCGGGCAAGGCGCGCAAGGTCGCCTGGCGCAACCCGCATGCCGAGCTCGACCTCGAGCTCGATGCCGATCTGAAGCTGCCTGCGGACCTGGCGAAGCGCGCGGTGCCGGCGCAGTCGGCCAGCGTCGACGGCGCGGGGCTGTTTGCGCGAGCGCAGCTGCCCACCCGCAAGGACAAGGTCTGGCACATCGAGCTGGCACCGCTGACGCGCATGGAGGCCTGGAAGGTGGCCGAGATCCGCGACGGCGATGCGGTCGCGGTGCTCGGCTTCACCTTCGCCGGCGAGAAGGGCGATGCGATCCTGCGCGTCGAGTACCTGATGGTGGGCGCGCAGACCTACGGCCTGCGTTCGTCACCCGCGTGATCCAGCCGGCCTGAGCGAGACGCTCAGCGCTTCAGCGCCTTCGCGGCCGCCGCCACGGTGGCCGCGATGTCTTCGGCGCTGTGGGCCGCGCTGACGAAGCCGGCCTCGTACAGCGCCGGTGCGAAGTACACACCCGAGTCCAGCATGGCGTGGAAGAAGGCGTTGAAGCGTTCCTTGTCGGTGGCGATCACCGCCGGGTAGTTCTCCGGCAGTTCGCTGGCGAAGAAGAAGCCGAACATGCCGCCTTCGCTGTCGCCGACCATGGGCACGCCGGCGTCGCGGGCAGCACCGAGCAGGCCGTCGACCAGCGAGGTCGTCTTCGCGCCCAGCGCCTCGTAGAAGCCAGGCTTGCGGATCTCGCGCAGCGTGGCCAGGCCGCAGGCCGTGGCCACCGGGTTGCCCGACAACGTTCCGGCCTGGTAGACCGGCCCGAGCGGCGCGAGCTGCTCCATCACCGCGCGGCGCCCGCCGAAGGCGGCCAGCGGCATGCCGCCGCCGATGACCTTGCCGAACACGCTGACGTCGGGCACGAAGCCGGGGATGAGCTTGGCGTACAGGCTCTGCGCGCTGCCCAGCGCGACGCGGAAGCCGGTCATCACCTCGTCAAAGACCAGCAGCGCACCGTGCTTCGTGCACAGCTCGCGCAGTTTCGTCATGAACGGCACGCTGGCGCGCACGAAGTTCATGTTGCCGGCGATCGGCTCGATCATCACGCAGGCGATCTCGCTGCCGTGCAGGGAGAAAGCCTCCTCGATCTGCGCCACGTTGTTGTACTCGAGCACGAGGGTGTGCTGCACCACTTCGGCCGGCACGCCAGCGCTGGTCGGGTGGCCGAAGGTGGCCAGCCCGGAGCCGGCCTTCACCAGCAGCGCATCGGCATGGCCGTGGTAGCAGCCCTCGAACTTGACGATCTTGCTGCGGCCGGTGGCGCCGCGCGCCAGGCGCAGCGCGCTCATCGCCGCCTCGGTGCCGGAGCTGACCAGGCGCACCTGGTCCATGCTCGGCACCAGGCTGAGAATCTCTTCGGCGAGCTCGATCTCGCGCTCGGTCGGCGCGCCGAACGAGAAGCCTTCGGTCGCCGCCTTCTGCACCGCCTCGAGTACCGCCGGGTGGCCGTGGCCCAGGATCATCGGGCCCCAGGAGCCGATGTAGTCGATGTAGCGCTGGCCCTCGGCATCGACCATGTAGGCGCCGTGCGCGCTGGCGATGAAGCGCGGCGTGCCGCCGACGGCACGGAAGGCGCGCACTGGCGAGTTGACGCCGCCGGGAATGACCTTCTGGGCACGCGCGAACAGCGCGGCATTGCTCTTCTTCTCAATGGACATGGCGGGGGCCCTTCGGCGTGGTGTCGGTGGTGTCTTCGGCGGCGGGCTCGCCGCCTTCGCCCTCTTCCTCGGGCGGCAGCGCCCAGAAGAAGCGGTCGGGCACGACGTTGCCCATACCCGGGCGGAAGCCGGCGTCGAGCGACTGGTCGAGGAAGGTCAGTGCCTCGCCGACGGCGGCATGCAGTTCGGCGCCCGAGGCGAGCAGCGCGGCCAGCGCCGCGGCCAGCGTGTCGCCGGCGCCGACGAAGGCGACGTCGAAGCGCTCGAACTTCTCGCCGGTGATCGCGCCCTGCGCCGAGGCGAGCACGTTGTCCAGGTACTGGTCCGGGCCCTTGGTGTTGGGCAGCACCACGCTGGTCACGAGCACGAAGCGTGCGCCGTGTTCGGCGGCGGCCACTGCCAGCTCGCGCGGCGAGGCCGGGCGCTCGTTGTCCCAGTCGGGCAGCAGGAAGTCGGTCAGCGTCTGGTGGCTGCCCACCAGCACCTCGGTCTGTGGCAGCACCAACTCGCGGAAGGCGTCCAGATAGGCCTGCTGCGCGTCTTCCTCGACCCAGCTCAGGTTGGGCAGGTAGGACACCAGCGGCACGTCGGGGTAGTCGGAGAGGATCTCCGCCACCGCGCTGACCCCCTCGGCCGAGCCCAGGAAGCCGACCTTCCAGGCGGCGATGGTCACGTCTTCCAGGATGCTGCGCGCCTGCTCGGCGACCACGTCGGCATCAATCACGTGCTGGTCGAAGACTTCCGCGGTGTCGCGCATCACGATGCTGGTCACCACCGGCAGGGCGTGGGCGCCCATGGCGGCGATGGTGGCCACGTCGCCGGCCACGCCACCGGCGCCGCTCGGGTCGCTGGCGTTGAAGCTCATCACGCAGGCCGGGGCGGGCTGCTCCTGCAGCGTGTCGCCGCCGGCGGCGTCGGGGGTGGTTTCAGGGGTCATGGCAGCGGGCCGAAGCGGTCGGGAAGGGGTGGCGAAAACGTTCCCTGCACTTACAGCCGAACGTGAAGAAAGTTGCGTATGTGCCTACACGGCCTTGCTTTTTTGCGAAACCGCGTGGCTACAATCTGGTTCCATTGCATTGTAGTGAAGGCAACGACGCGCCGTGAGCGAACCCCGAACCTGGATGTGCCTCATCTGTGGATGGATCTACGACGAGGCGGCGGGGGATCCCGAGCACGGCATCGCGCCCGGCACCCCATGGGAGCAGGTCCCGATGAACTGGACCTGCCCGGAGTGCGGTGCGCGCAAGGAAGACTTCGAGATGGTCCAGGTCTGACTCCACCGGCAAGCCTGCCCGTGGAGCCGTCTGTCGAGTCGATGAGGAGAATGCTCGGTGAGCAATGAGAAACCCGCCGGTGCCGCTGGCATCAAGGTGCTGGTCATCGACGACAGCAACACCATCCGGCGCAGCGCCGAGATCTTCCTCAAGCAGGGCGGCCACGAGGTGCTGCTGGCCGAGGACGGATTCGATGCGCTGTCCAAGGTCAATGACCACGACCCCGACCTGATCTTCTGCGACATCCTGATGCCGCGCCTGGACGGATACCAGACCTGCGCGATCATCAAGCGCAACCTGCGTTTCGCCAAGGTGCCGGTCATCATGCTGTCGTCCAAGGATGGTCTGTTCGACAAGGCGCGCGGCCGGATGGTCGGTTCGGAAGACTATCTCACCAAACCGTTCACGAAAGATCAGCTCCTGCAGGCTGTGGCGCAGCACCGGCGTGCCGCATGATCACGGCTTGTACCGAACCCCGCGGGCACCAGTCCGCCGATAGCGACAGCGTCGGCCGCGAAGCCGGCGCTTACTGAGGACCCATCATGCCGATCCAGAAGATCCTGCTGGTCGACGACTCCAAGACCGAGCTGCACCACCTGTCCGAACTGCTGGGCAAGCGTGGCTTCGCCGTGCGCACCGCCGAGAACGGCGAGGACGCCATGCGTCGCCTGGGCGAGGAAAAGCCCGACCTGATCCTGATGGACGTGGTCATGCCCGGCCAGAACGGCTTCCAGCTGACCCGTGCGATCACCCGTGACCCGCGCTTCACCGATGTGCCGGTGATCATGTGCACGAGCAAGAACCAGGAAACCGACAAGGTCTGGGGCATGCGTCAGGGTGCGCGCGACTACATCGTCAAGCCGGTCGATCCGGACGAGCTGGTCGCCAAGATCCGCGCCTTCGACTAAGCACGCATCCGAATGGCCAAGAAGGAAGCACTGCGCGAACTCCAGAGCCGGCTGGCCGAGCGGCTGCAGGCGGCGCGGACTCAGCAGCGCGGCAGCTCCTGGCTGGCGGTGGAGGTCAGCGGGCGCGGCATCCTGTTCCCGCTGCGCGAGGCGGGCGAGATCTTCGCCCTCGCGCCGCTGGTCCCCGTGCCGCACACCCACCGCTGGTTCATTGGCGTGGCCAACCTGCGCGGCCACCTGCATGGCGTCGTCGACCTGGCCGGATTCCTCGGCGTGAAGGCCGGCGAAGGAATGTCGCAGCAAGCCCAGCTGGTCGGCTTCAACCAGTCGCTCGAGCTGAACTGCGTGCTGCTGGTCGACCGCCTCGCCGGACTGCGAGGTGAAGAGCAACTGCAACGCGAACCCGACGATGGCGTGCCCCGGCCGGCCTTCGTGGGGGCGCGTTACCGCGATGGCGCAGGGCGCCCGTGGCAGGAACTGAGTCTCGCCGCGCTTGCCGGCGACGAGGCCTTCCTGAGGATCGTCGGCTGAACAGGCTGAACAAGACCGAAGAGGAACACATGAGCTTCCTGAACAAGATCAAGGGATTGGGGCGCAAGGACGCCGACATGGACACGCTCGAGCAGGACCGCTTCGACGAGCCCGGGGGCCGCGATGTCGACCTGCCGCTGCCCGGCGCGGGCGGCACCGTGGCGCTGGACGTGAGCAGCCTGCAGCAGACGGCGCAGATGGACTCGTCCATCATCACCGAGGCCGCGCCCTCGGAGATGGCCGAGTTCAGCGAGGCCCGCAATGCCGGTCCCGAGACGATGTCGGCGGGCACCGGCGGTCTGCCGGTGATCGGCGCGCGGCCGCTGGGCGAGCAGCAGCGCATCCTTGGCGGCCTGGTGCTGCTGGGCATCGTCGGCGTGGTGGCCACCACCATCCTGTCGCTGAACGCCGCCACCCGCGGCTCGGCCCAGGTGGGTGCCTCCGGTCAGGCGCTGATGCAGTCGCAGCGGCTGGCGAAGTCGGTGTCGCAGGCGCTGATCGGCAGCCCGCAGGCCTTCCCGGAAGTGCGCGAGAGCACCGACGTGCTGGCCCGGACCGTGCGTGAACTGAAGACGGGTGAAGGCGCGCTGGCCGCAGCGCCGGCGGCTGTGCAGGAACTGATCGACCCGCTGATGCCGCTGGTCGACCGCGCCGAGAAGAACGCCAACACCGTGATTGCGCAGCAGAAGATCCTGACCCAGGTGGGACAGGCGCTGCGCACCATCAACCGCCAGTCGTCCGACCTGCTGGAAATCGCCGAGACGGTGTCGTCGCTGAAGCTGCAGCAGGAAGCCTCGCCGGCCGAACTGTCCGCAGTCGGCCAGCTGGTGATGCTGACGCAGCGCATCGGCAAGTCGGCCAACGAATTCCTGACCATGGAAGGCGTATCGCCGGAGGCTGTGTTCCTGCTCGGCAAGGACCTGAACTCGTTCCGCGAGATCGCACAAGGCCTGTCCGACGGCAACCCCGAGCTGCGCCTGCCCGGCACCAAGGACCCGCAGACCAAGGAACGCCTCGGCGCGCTGCTCAAGCAGTACGAAGAGACCCGTACGCAGGCCAGCGCCATTCTGGGCAACCTGCAGGGCCTGGTGTCGGCGCGCGAGGCGCAGGCCTCGATCATTTCGGACAGCGAACCGCTTCGCAAGGGCCTGGAGGCGGTGCAGGAAGGCCTGTCCAAGCAGACCGGCTTCGGCTTCGGCAGCTTCCTGTCACTGATCGGGTTCGCCGCGCTGATCATCATCGGCGGCCTCGGTTTCCTGCGCCTGTATGTGCGTGACCAGGCGCAGCGTGCGCAGCTGGCCGAATCGCAGCGGCAGGAAGCGGAACGTCAGGAGCAGGAAGCCAAGCGCGTCAACGACGCGAACCAGGCCGCCATTTTGCGACTGATGAACGAACTGCAGACGGTTGCGGAAGGTGACCTGACGCAACAGGCGACAGTGACGGAAGACATCACGGGCGCCATCGCCGACTCGGTGAACTACACCGTGGAAGAACTTCGCTCGCTGGTGTCGCAGGTGCAGGGCACGGTGGGTCGGGTGACCGAAACCACCCAGCAGGTGGAAGCCACTTCGACCGAGCTGCTGGCCGCGTCGACCGAGCAGCTGCGCGAGATCCGCGACACCGGCGAGTCGGTGCTGCAGATGGCCGGCCGAATCAACGACGTGTCGGGCCGCGCCCAGGAAACGGCCCAGGTGGCGCGCCAGTCGCTGGACGCCGCGGAGTCGGGCCTGCGCGCGGTGCAGAACACCATCGGCGGCATGAACCTGCTGCGTGACCAGATCCAGGAAACCTCCAAGCGGATCAAGCGGCTGGGCGAGTCGTCGCAGGAGATCGGTGAAATCACCGAACTGATCTCGGACATTACCGAGCAGACGAACGTGCTGGCACTGAACGCAGCCATCCAGGCCGCCTCGGCCGGTGAAGCGGGACGAGGCTTCTCGGTGGTTGCGGAAGAAGTGCAGCGGCTGGCGGAACGCTCCGCCGACGCGACGCGCCAGATCGCGGCGCTGGTCAAGACCATTCAGACCGACACCCAGGACGCGGTGGGCGCCATGGAGCGCAGCACGCAGGGTGTGGTCGAGAACGCACGACTGTCCGACGCGGCCGGTACCGCGCTGGGCGAAATCGACCGCGTGTCGCGCCAGCTGGCCGACCTGATTGCGCAGATCTCGAACCAGGCGCAGCAGGAAGCCCAGTCCGCCAACGTGGTGGCGGCCAACATCCAGCACATCTTCGCGGTGACCGAGCAGACCGGAGAAGGTACGCGCTCGACCGCTGCGATGGTGCGCGAACTGTCGCGGACTGCGGAGGAACTGAAGCAGTCGGTGGCGCGATTCAAGATCGAGTGACCCTCTTCGCCTGAGAGCACTGCATGGACACGCGAACCGCCCCGAATGCCACGTCGCGGGGCGAACCCGCCGACGACCTCAGCGCCCTGGCGTGGGTGCAGGATGAACTGCGCCGCACGCTGGAAGCGGCGCACAAGTCGCTGCGCCGCTGCCTGAAGGAAGCCGAGGCACTCGGTGGCTCCGACGTCGACACCGTCGACCCCGCCGTGCTGCGCAGCGCGCGCAGCTCCATCCACCAGGGGGTGGGTGCGCTCGAGCTGGTCGGCATGCCCGAGGCGGCGCTGGTGCTGCGCGCCAGCGAGACGCTGGTGCAGAAGTACGTTGCCAAGCCGCACAAGCTGACGCCTCAGGTCGTCGACGAGATCGAGAAGTCCTCGTTCGCGCTGCTCGACTACCTGGCGCGCCGCCTGTCCGGCAAGCCGGTGTCGGCGCTGTCGCTGTTCCCGCAGTACCGCGCCGTGCAGGAAGCCGCCGCGGCGGAACGCATCCACCCGGCCGATCTGTGGAACGTCGACTGGCGCTGGCGTGAGCTGCCCACCGACACCGGCGTGCCGCCGCGTGCACTCGACGCCGCCACCCGCACCGCGATGGAAGGCCACCTGCTGGGCATCATGCGCACGCCGCAGCCGACGCTGGCCGCCGCGCGCATGAGCGAAGGCTGTGCCGGCCTCGGTGCGACCGCGACCGACCTGCAGGTGGCGACGCTGTGGAAGCTCGCCTCCGCCGTGTTCGAAGCGCAGGCCCAGGGCCTGCTCGGCTTCGACGTATTCAGCAAGCGCGTCGCATCGCGCCTGCTCGCCCAGTACCGCGTGCTCGAACGCGGCGACAACGAAGTCTCCGAGCGCCTTGCGCAGGACCTGCTGTTCTTCTGCGCGCAGGCCACCTCGCCCGGCGACGGCAAGCGCGCGCCGCGCCTGGCCTTGGTCCGTCAGGCCTACGGCCTGGCCCATCACGTGCCGGTGGACTACAGCGCCAGCACGCTCGGTCGTTTCGATCCGGCGATGGTGGTGCAGGCGCGCAAGCGCGTGGCCGCCGCCAAGGAATCCTGGCAGGCAGTCGCCGGTGGCGAACTGCACCGCCTGACCGGCCTGAACGAGCAGTTCTCGCTGGTCGGCGATTCGCTCAAGCGCCTGTTCCCGCTCGGCGAGGCCTTCGCGGCCGAGCTGCAGATGGCGATCGCCCAGACCCTGAACAGCGCGGCCGCGCCCGCTGCACCGCTGGCGATGGAAGTCGCCACCAGCCTGCTGTACATCGAGGCGGCGCTGGAAGACTCCGACTTCGACAACCCCGAGCAGGCCGAGCGCGTGCGCCGCCTGGCCGACCGGCTGGGCTCGGTGCGCGACGGCCGCGCGCCGGAGCCGCTCGAGCCGTGGATGGAGGAGCTGTACCGCCGCGTCTCCGACCGCCAGACCATGGGCAGCGTCGTGCAGGAACTGCGCACCTCGCTGTCCGAGGCCGAGAAGCTGATCGACCAGTTCTTCCGCAACCCGACCGACCGGCAGGTGCTGATCCCGGTGCCCAGCCAGCTGTCCGCGATGCGCGGCGTGCTGTCGGTGCTGGGCATCGACCAGGCCACGGCCGCGCTGCTGCGCATGCGCGACGAGGTCGAGGGCCTGATCCAGACCGAGATCGATCCGCAGCGTGTCACGCAGACCGGATTGTTCGATCGCCTGGCCGGCAACCTCGGCGCACTCGGCTTCCTGATCGACATGCTCAGCGTGCAGCCGCAGATGGCCAAGTCGCTGTTCGTGTTCGATCCGCGCACCGGCACGCTGGACCCGGTGATGGGTCGGGGCAGCCAGAAGCAGGCCAACGTGTCGCTGGTCGAGCCGCGCCTGATCGAACAGGCGCAGCAGCTGGCGATGCACGCCGCACAGCCCGAGGTCCCGGTGGCCGACGTGGCCCGCGAGCTCGAGATGCTGTCGCACGAGGCGCACCTGGCCGACCAGGACTCGCTGGCCGAGACCGTCGACCGCACGCGCGAGGCCCTGGCCCGCGCCGAAGAGGCCGACGACCGCGAAGGCGTGGCCTCGGTCCGCGGTGAACTGACCGACGTGCTGGTCGACTTCGTCGCCAGCACCTCCGAGCCGATGGGCCTGGAGCCCGAGATCGCCGCCGTGCGTGCCGCGCCGTTGAGCGCGCCGATGCCGCTGTCCACCGCCGAGCCAGAGCTCGCCGAGGACGACGAGATGCGCGAGGTCTTCCTCGAGGAAGCGCGCGAGGTGCTGCATGACGCCGGTGTCGCCACCGGCGACCTGGTGCAGGCGCCGTCCGATCTCGGCCTGCTGACCACCGTGCGTCGCGCCTTCCACACGCTCAAGGGCAGCTCGCGCATGGTCGGACTCAAGGAGTTCGGCGAAGCGGCCTGGGCCTGCGAGCAGGTCTACAACACGCAGCTGGCCGACCACCGCGCCGCTGCGCCGGAGCTGGTCGAGTTCACCCAGTGGGTGCTCGAGCAGCTGACCGCCTGGGTCGCGGATGTCGCCGCGCGCCGTGACGCCGGCCGCTCCGCGGCGGCCGTGAAAGCGGCCGCGCATCGCCTGGGTGGCGGTGAACCGCCGGTGTCGTCGCCGATGCCGCTGGCTGCCGCGCCGGTCGCGCCTGCTGCGCCGCTGACGCTGCCGCCCGACCTGCCGTCGGCCCCAGCGCTCGACCTGACCCCGCCGGCACCGGCCGTACCAGCGCTGCCCGAGGTGTCGTTCGATCTCGACCTGTCCGCACTCGACGGTGTGGCCGGCGAGCCGGTGCCGGTTCCGGAGGCACCGGACGTCCCCGTCGATGCCGACGCGCTGAATCAGTTCTTCGAACCGCAGGCCACGCAGCCGCTGCCGCTGGCCGAATTGCCGACGCCGCAGCCGGCGACGGTCGACCTGTCGCTGGAGCTGATCGACCTGGACCTCGGTGGCGACGCCGCCAACCAGCCGGTCGCCGAACCCGCACCGGCGGCCGAGGCCGCGGCGCCCAGCGACGACGACAACGTCAAGATCGTCGGGCCGCTGCGCATCGGCATCCCGCTGTTCAACATCTACCTCAACGAGGCCGACGAGCTGTCGCGCCGGCTGACCACCGAAGTCGCGGAATGGGCGATGGAGCTGCACCGCCCGATCGGCGAGACGCCGATCGCGCTGGCGCATTCGCTGGCCGGCAGTTCGGCGACGGTCGGTTTCAACGACCTGTCGCAGCTGGCCCGCGCGCTCGAGCACGCACAGATGCGCTCGCAGGCGATCGGCTACGGCACGCCCGAAGAGGCGCGCCTGTTCGTCGATGGCGCGGAAGAGATCCGCCGCCTGCTGCACCAGTTCGCCGCCGGCTTCCTGAAGGAGCCTGCGCCGGAGCTACTGGCGCGGCTGGCCGAGCACGAACTCGAGTCGGCCCGTCGCCTGGAGGCCGCCACGGCCGCCGCCGACCTGCCGCCCGTCACCGGTGTGGGCGAGCTCACGCCGGTGCCGACGATCGAGCGCATCGACCTTGATGCCTCGCCCTTCGTCGAGCCCGAGCCCGAAACCCTGCCGCCTGCCGCGGTCGAGGCCGCGGCGCTGTCGCAGCCGGTGCCGTTCTTCGAAACCAGCGGTCTGGGCGCCGCCAGCGCTTTCGGTACGCTGGACACCCGTGTCGATGCCCTGGGCGTTGCGGAACTGAAGCCGCTGGCCGAGCTGCCCACCGCACCGGTGCGCCACGTCGAGCGCGAAGTGGCGATCGAAGGCGCGGAAGACATCGACGCGGTCGACGCGGTCGATGCCGAGCTGTTCCCGATCTTCGAGGAAGAGGGCCAGGACCTGCTGCCCGAGCTGGCCGCCAAGCTGCGCGACTGGGCCCGCCGACCGGGCGAGACCGCCCATGCGGCGGCCTGCATGCGCACGCTGCACACGCTCAAGGGCGGTGCCCGCCTGGCCGGTGCGATGCGGCTGGGCGAAATGGCCCACCGCCTCGAGACGCGCATCGAGCAGATCCTTGCCGACCCGCCGGTCGCCGCAGCCGACGTCGAGCAGTTGCAAGCCCGCGCCGACGGCCTGTCGCAGGTGTTCGAGGCGCTGCGCTCGCGCGATGCGCAGGTCTACGCCGAGGCCGCCGCCTCGCTGGCGCCGCTGCCGGTGGCCGAGCCGGCGGTGTCGGTCGTCACCTTGCCGCCGGCCGAGCTGCCGCCGGCGCCGGTGCTCACCGATGTCGTCGAGCCCGAGCTGTTGCAGGCAGCGCCAGTGCCCGAGGCCGAGCCGGAGCCGCAGCCGGAGCCGGAGCCGCAGCCGACTGCCAGTGCAGCCCCCGCGCGGCCCGCTGCCGCCACCGATCTGCCGCCGATCGACTGGTCGCGCTTCGCCCTGGGCGGCGTGAGTGCACGGGTCGTTGCCGACAAGTCGCAGAGCGCCTCGCAATCGGCCGTGCGCGTGCGTGCGCCGCTGCTCGACCGCCTGGTCAACCAGGCCGGCGAGGTGTCGATCACGCGTTCGCGCATCGAGTCCGAGGTCGGCCAGATCAAGGGTTCGCTGGGCGACCTGACGGAAAACCTGGAGCGCCTGCGCCAGCAGCTGCGCGACATCGAACTGCAGGCCGAGACGCAGATGAGCTCGCGGCTGGAGGCGGCGAAGGCGATGTCGCAGTCCTTCGACCCGCTCGAGTTCGACCGCTTCACGCGCTTCCAGGAACTGACCCGCATGATGGCCGAGTCGGTCAACGACGTGGCCACCGTGCAGCGCACGCTGCAGCGCTCGCTGGACAGCACCGAGGACGAACTGGCCACCCAGGCCCGCCTGACGCGCGACCTGCAGGACGACCTGCTGCGCACGCGCATGGTCGAGTTCGAGAGCGCGTCCGACCGCCTCTACCGCGTGGTGCGCCAGGCCGCCAAGGAAACCGGCAAGCAGGTGCGCCTGGACATCGTCGGCGGCTCGATCGAAGTCGACCGTGGCGTGCTCGACCGCATGACCGGCTCCTTCGAGCACCTGCTGCGCAACAGCGTCACGCACGGCGTCGAGACGCCCGACGCGCGCACGGCGCAGGGCAAGGACGCCGCCGGCGCGATCCTGGTCTCGCTGACCCAGGAAGGCAACGAAGTCGGCATCGAGTTCCGCGACGACGGCAAGGGCCTGGACCTCGAGCGCATCCGCGCCAAGGGCCTGGCCATGGGGCTGATCACGCCGGAGCAGACGGTCGGTGACGCCGAACTGGCCAACCTGATCTTCACGCCGGGCTTCACGACCGCCGAGTCGGTCACCGAGCTGGCCGGCCGCGGTGTCGGCATGGACGTGGTGCGCTCCGAGGTGAACGCCATGGGCGGTCGCATCGAGACCGCCACCGCGCCAGGTCAGGGTACCTCCTTCAAGCTGGTGCTGCCCCTGACCACGGCGGTCACGCAGGTGGTGATGCTGCGCTGTGGCGAAGCCACGGTCGCCGTGCCCTCGACACTGATCGAGATCGTGCGTCGCGCCACGCCGGCCGAGATCGATGCCGCCTACGCCGGCGGCAGCTACGCCGTCGGCGAGCGCGTGGTGCCGTTCTTCTGGCTGGGTGCGCTGCTGCAGCTGAGCGCCGCGCCGAGCGAGAACACCGGCCGCACCCGCCCCGTGGTGGTGGTGCGCAGCGCGCAGCAGCGCGTCGCGCTGCACGTCGACGAAGTGCTGGGCAACCAGGAAGTGGTGGTGAAGAACCTCGGGCCGCAGCTGTCGCGCCTGCCCGGCCTGGCCGGCATGACGCTGCTCGCTTCGGGTGCCGTGGCGCTGATCTACAACCCGGTGGCGCTGGCCACGCTGTACGGCGAGACCGCGCGCAACGCGACCTTCGCGGCGCTGCAGGGTCACCGCAGCGGCGTGCCCGCCGCGCCGACCCTCATGGCCGAGCCGCAGGTGGCAGCAGTGCCGCTGGTGCTGGTGGTCGACGACTCGCTCACCGTGCGCCGCGTCACCCAGCGCCTGCTGGTGCGCGAAGGGTACCGCGTCGTCCTCGCCAAGGACGGCATGGAAGCACTGGAGAAGCTCGCCGAGGAACGGCCGCAGGTGGTGCTGTCGGACATCGAGATGCCGCGCATGGACGGCTTCGACCTGGTGCGCAACATCCGTGGCGACGCCCGCCTGCGCGACCTGCCGGTGATCATGATCACCTCGCGCATCGCGCAGAAGCACCGTGACTACGCGGCCGAGCTGGGCGTCGACCACTACCTCGGCAAGCCGTACTCGGAAGAAGACCTGCTCGCGCTGATCGGCCGCTACACCGCCGCTGCCTTGGCCTGACGGTGCGGGAGCGATGGCCGAGCTGGTCGACCACCTTGCCGAGCTGACCGGCTTTCGCGACCGCGAGCTGCTCGACGTCACGCTGGTCGGGGCGTTGCGCGACCTGCTGCGGCCACGGCCGCAGGTGGTGGCGATCTACCGCAGCGTCGGCGAAGCGGGCGACGAGCGCTGGCTGATGCGTGCCCGCCTCGGCGCAGGCGACCTGGCGGCCAGCGCCGATCCGAGCTGGATCGATATCGACAGCCTGCCCCGCCACGACGAGCACCCGGAACGCTTCGAGGCGTTCCGCCGGCAATCGATCGTGATGCTGCCCGGCTCGCCGCACCGCGCCTGGTTCCCGGTCGCGACCGACCGCGAGACGCTGGGCGTGATGGAGATCGAGAGCGAGGCCCCGCTGGACGAGCGCGACCAGCGCATGGTGCTGAGCATCCTGCGCATCTACCGCAACTTCCAGGGTCTGCTCGACTACAGCGAGCGCGACACGCTGACCGGGCTGCTCAACCGCAAGACCTTCGACGAGAGCTTCATGAAGACGGTCAGCCGCACCGATGCGGCAGCCGTCGACGCCGGCCGCGACGGCCGCCGCCAGCCGGCACCCCACTGCCGGCACTGGCTGGGTGTGATCGACATCGACCATTTCAAGCGTGTCAACGACAACCACGGCCACCTGATCGGCGACGAGGTGCTGCTGCTGATGGCGCGGCTGATGCGCGGCAGCTTCCGCCTCGACGACCGGCTGTACCGATTCGGCGGCGAGGAGTTCGTCGTGCTGATGCGCTGCGCCGACGCGGCCGCCGCGGCGCTGGCCTTCGAGCGGCTGCGCGGCAACGTCGAGAAGCACCTGTTCCCGCAGGTCGGGCGCATCACGGTGAGCATCGGCTTCACCGAACTGCACAGCGGCGACACGCCCAACGGCGCCTTCGAGCGCGCCGACAAGGCGGTCTACTTCGCCAAGGGCCACGGGCGCAATCAGGTGCGCCACCACGCCGACCTGGTGGCCAGCGGCGACCTCGCCGACGTGGCCAAGATCGGCGACGTCGAACTGTTCTGACCCGGCCCGCTAGGCCGTCTTCTTCACGACCGCGAAGCGCTCCAGCGTGCGCTGGCGCGCCTCGTCGTGCTGCACCACCGGGCGTGGGTAGTTCACGCCCAGCTCGATGCCGGCAGCGGCCAGGTCCACCGGTCGGGCTTCCCAGGGCGCGTGGATCACGTCGTCGGGCAGGGCCGCGAGCTGCGGCAGGTAGCGGCGGATGAAGCGGCCCTGCGGGTCGAACTTGCGGCTCTGCGACAGCGGATTGAAGATGCGGAAGTACGGCTGCGCGTCGCAGCCCGTCGACGCCGCCCACTGCCACCCTCCGTTGTTGGCGGCGAGGTCGAAGTCGTTCAGGTGGTCGGCGAAGTACTGCTCGCCCCGCCGCCAGTCGATGCCGAGGTCCTTGGTCAGGAAGCTCGCCACCACCATGCGCAGCCGGTTGTGCATGTAGCCGGTCTGGTTGATCTGCGCCATCGCGGCGTCGATCAGCGGGTAGCCGGTGCGGCCCTCGCACCAGGCGGCGAACAGCGCATCGGCGTGCTTGCCATGGTCCCAGTGGATGGCGTCGTACTCCGGCTTGAAGCAGTGGCCGACGACGCGAGGGTGGTGGTGCAGGATCTGGTGGTAGAAGTCTCGCCAGACCAGCTCGGCCAGCCAGACCTGCGCGCCTTCGCTGCCGCCCTGCGCGCGTGCCCAGGCCTCGCGCGCCAGCGTGCGCACCGAGCAGGTGCCGAAGCGCAGGTGCACCGACAGGTAGCTCGGCCCCTTCACCGCCGGGAAGTCGCGTGTGCGCTGGTAGTCGTTGATGCGCGGCAGGAAGTCGGCCAGCAGCGCCTGTGCGCCGCGCTCGCCGGTGGGGATCTTCAGTTCGTGCAGATTGGTGGGTTCGAAGCCCATGGACCGAATCGACGGCAGTTCCGTGCGCACGCCTTTGGGCGCGGCGGCCAGCGCGTGGGCGTACGGCTCGATCGGGTAGGCCTTGAGGAAGTACGGCTCCAGCTTGCGCAGCCAGGCGTTCTTGTAGGGCGTGAAGACGCTGTAGGGTGCGCCGGCGCCCGTCAGCACCTCGCTGCGCTCGAAGATCACGTGGTCCTTCGAGGTGTGCAGCGCGATGCCGGCGCCGGCCAGCGCGCCGCGCACGCGTGCGTCGCGCTGCAATGCCGCCGGCTCGTCGTCGTGGTTGGCGTAGACGGCCTGCACGTGAAGTTCGCGGGCCAGTGCAGCGATCTCGTCGACGGCGTGGCCGTGGCGCACCAGCAGCCTGACGCCGTCGTGGCCATGCTGCCGGCCGAGCGCCGCCAGCGCCTCGTCGAGCTGGGCGATGCTGTCGTGGATGAACTCGACGCGGCGGTCGGCCACCCGCCCGCGCTCGCGCAGCGGGTCGAGGATGTCGCGGTCGAACACGAAGACGCACCAGACCCGGCGAGCCGAGCGCAGCGCGTGGTAGAGCGCCGCGTGGTCATGCGAGCGCAGGTCGCGGCGGAACCACACCAGCGCGGAATCCAGCGCCGCGGCGCCCTTGTCGTAGGTCATGGGGCGAGTCTATAAAATGGCCGCATGGCCGGTGAATCGATCAACCTCACGAACCAGTTCCTCATTGCCATGCCCGGCATGGGGGACGGCACGTTCGCCGGCACCGTGGTCTACCTGTGCGAGCACACCGAGAAGGGTGCGCTCGGCCTGGTCATCAACAAGCCGATCGACATCACGCTGAAGAACCTGTTCGAGAAGGTGGAGCTCACGCTCGACCGTGCCGACCTGGCCGAGGCGCCGGTCTACTTCGGCGGCCCGGTGCAGACCGAGCGCGGCTTCGTGCTGCACGAGCGCCTGAGCGGCGAGGGCGACGACGGCGCCCACTACAACTCGACGCTGCAGATCCCCGGCGGGCTGGAAATGACCACCAGCAAGGACGTGCTGGAGGCGCTGGCCAACGGCGCCGGGCCGAAACGCGTGCTGGTGACGCTGGGCTACAGCGGCTGGGGCGCCGGCCAACTGGAAGACGAGATCGGCCGCAACGGCTGGATCACCGTCGGCGCCGAGCCGGGCATCATCTTCGACACCCCCGTCGAGCAGCGCTACGACAAGGCGCTGTCGCTGCTGGGCATCGACCCGCGCATGCTCAGCCAGGAGGCGGGGCACGCATGAGCGCCGTGACGAGCGCCGTGTCCACCTCCCACCGTTCCTTTCTCGCTTTCGATTTCGGCCTCAAGCGGGTCGGCGTGGCCAGCGGCAACAGCCTGACCCGCCAGGCGACGCCGTTGCGCACCGTGGCCGCCGAGGGCGAGCCGCGCTTCGCGGAGATCGGCCGCCTGATCGCCGAGTGGCAGCCCGACGCGCTGGTGGTCGGTGTGCCGGTCCATCCCGACGGCGCGCCACACGACAATACCCGCCGTGCCCAGCGTTTCGCCCGCCAGCTGCACGGCCGTTTCCGGCTGCCGGTGCACGAGGTCGACGAGCGCTACAGCACCACCGAGGCCGCCGCCGGCGGGGCGCGTGACCTCGACGCGGCCTCGGCCGCCATCATCCTGGAACAGTTCCTGAGGGACCTCTGATGAGCAGCCTGAACCTCGACGCCGAAGCGCTCTACGCCGACCTGCTGGCCGGCCTGCGCAGGCTGCTCAAACCCGGCGGCGCGCTGGTGGGCATCTGGTCGGGCGGCGCCTGGCTGGCCGAGCGGCTGCAGCGCGACCTGTCGCTCGCCGGCGAGCACGGCGTGATCTCCAGCGCGCTTCACCGCGACGACTTCGGCTCGCGCGGCATGGCCGCCGGTGCCGACCACACCCGGCTGCCCTTCGAGGTCGAAGGGCGGCACATCGTGCTGATCGACGACGTGCTGTTCACCGGCCGAACCACGCGTGCCGTCATCAACGAACTGTTCGACTTCGGCCGGCCGGCCAGCGTCACGCTCGCGGTGCTGGTCGACCGCGGCGGGCGAGAGCTGCCGATCGAGCCGGCGTTCTCGGCTGCCCGTGTTGCGTTGCCGAAGGGGCAGCGCCTGTCGCTGGCTAGGGATGAACAAGGCCACTTCAGCTTCGACATCAAGGAAACGACATGAGGCCCCCAAGCTTGCGGCTTCGCCGCTGCGCGGCCCCCCAAGGGGGCGCGGCCTTTCTTGGGACGGCCCGGCGAAAGGCCAACTGATGCTCTCCAAGAGAAACCCCCAACTCAACGCCCACGGCGAGCTGATCCACCTGCTGTCGATCGAGGGCCTGCCCAAGGCCGTGCTGACGCAGATCCTCGACACCGCCGGCACCTTCCTGTCGGTCAATGACCGCGAGGTCAAGAAGGTGCCCTTGCTGCGCGGCAAGAGCGTGTTCAACCTGTTCTTCGAGAACAGCACGCGCACGCGCACCACCTTCGAGATCGCCGCCAAGCGGCTGTCGGCCGACGTCATCAACCTCGACATCGCGCGCAGCTCCACCGCCAAGGGCGAGAGCCTGCTCGACACCATCGCGAACCTCAGCGCGATGCACGCCGACATGTTCGTCGTGCGCCACAGCGAGAGCGGCGCGCCCTACCTGATCGCGCAGCACTGCGCGCCGCACGTGCACGTGGTCAACGCCGGCGACGGGCGCCATGCGCACCCGACGCAGGGCCTGCTCGACATGTACACCATCCGTCACTACAAGCGTGACTTCACGAACCTGACGGTGGCCATCGTCGGCGACATCGTGCACTCGCGCGTGGCGCGCTCCGACATCCATGCGCTGACCACGCTGGGCGTGCCCGAGATCCGCGCCGTCGGCCCGAAGACGCTGGTGCCGGGTGACCTGCGCGAGATGGGCGTGCGCGTCTGCCACGACATGGCCGAGGGCATCCGTGGCGCCGACGTGATCATCATGCTGCGCCTGCAGAACGAGCGCATGAGCGGCGCGATGCTGCCCTCGGCCGGCGAGTTCTTCAAGAACTACGGGCTGACGGCGGAGAAGCTCGCCCTCGCCAAGCCCGACGCCATCGTCATGCACCCGGGGCCGATCAACCGCGGCGTCGAGATCGCCTCGGCGGTGGCCGACGGCTCGCACAGCGTGATCCTGCCGCAGGTGACCTTCGGCATCGCGGTGCGCATGGCGGTCATGTCCATCATCGCGGGCAACAACGCATGAAGATCCTCATCAAGAACGGCCGCGTCGTCGATCCGGCCAGCGGGCGCGACGAGACCGGCGACATCGCGATCGCCGCCGGTCGCATCGTCGGCATCGGCCGGGTCACGGCCGACTTCACGCCGAACCGGACCATCGATGCCACCGGGCTGGTGGTCGCGCCGGGCCTGGTCGACCTGGCCGCTCGCCTGCGCGAGCCTGGCCACGAGCACGAAGGCATGCTGGAGAGCGAGATGGCCGCGGCGATGGCCGGCGGCGTCACCAGCCTGGTCTGCCCGCCCGACACCGACCCGCCGCTGGACGAGCCCGGCCTGGTCGAGATGCTCAAGTTCCGCGCGCGCAACCTCAACCAGGCCAGGCTCTACCCGCTGGGTGCGCTGACGCGCGGCCTGAAGGGTGAGGCGCTGACCGAGATGGCCGAACTGACCGAGGCCGGCTGCGTCGGCTTCTCGCAGGCCGAGGCGCCGTGCCGCGACACGCTGGTGCTGCACCGCGCGCTGCAGTACGCCTCGACCTTCGGCTACGCGGTGTGGCTGCGGCCGAACGACCCGTGGCTGGGCAACGGGGTGGCGGCCAAGGGGCCGCTGGCCACGCGCATGGGCCTGTCCGGCGTGCCGGCGATCGCCGAAACCATCGCGCTGGCGCTGATCTTCGAACTGGTGCGCGACACCCGGGCGCGCGTGCACCTGTGCCGCATCAGCAGCGCCGCCGGCGTGGCGATGGTGCGCGCCGCCAAGGCCGAGGGCTTGCCCGTGACCTGCGACGTCAGCGTCAACAGCCTGCACCTGACCGATGTGGACATCGGCTACTTCAACGCGGCCATGCGCGTCACGCCGCCGCTGCGCCAGCAGCGTGACCGCGACGCCATCCGCGCCGGCCTGGCCGACGGCACCATCGACGCGCTGGTCAGCGACCACACGCCGGTCGACGAGGACGCCAAGAACCTGCCCTTTGCCGAGGCCGAGCCCGGCGCCACCGGCCTCGAACTGCTGCTCGGCCTGGCGCTGAAGTGGGGCGCCGACAGCGGCCTGTCGCTGGCGCAGACGCTGGCCACGGTGACGCAGCGCCCGGTGGCGGTGCTCGGCGAGGCACTCGGCTCGCTGGGCTCGAGCGCCGGCCGCATCGTCGAGGGTGGCATCGCCGACCTGTGCCTGTTCGACCCCGCCGCGCACTGGGCGGTGCAGCCCTCCGCGCTGAAGAGCCAGGGCAAGCACACGCCCTTCGCCGGCTACGAACTGCCGGGCCCGGTGATGGCCACGCTGGTCGGCGGGCACGTCGCCTACGAGGCGCCGCGCGGGTGAGGGTGCTGCGCGCGCTCTGGCGGCTGGCGGCGGCGACCGGCCAGGCGCTCGGCGGCGCGCTGATCTGCGCCATCGTCTTCCCGTTCATCACGCCGGCGCAGCGCATGGCGCATGTCGGGCGCTGGTCGGCACGCATGCTGCGCGCGCTGGGCATCCGGCTGGCGGTGCGCGGCAGCGTGCACCCCGGGCCGGTGCTGCTGGTGGCCAACCACATCTCCTGGGTCGACATCCTGGCCATCGACGCGGTGCAGCCGGCGCGCTTCGTCTCGAAGGCGGACGTCAAGCGCTGGCCGCTGATCGGCTACCTCGTCGCCAGCGGCGGCACGCTGTTCATCGAGCGCGAACGCAAGCGTGACGCGCTGCGCGTGGTGCACCAGATCGCCGAGGCGCTGAAGGCGGGCGACATCGTCGCCGTGTTCCCCGAAGGCACGACCAGCGACGGCCACGACGTGCTGCCCTTCCACGCCAACCTGCTGCAGGCGGCCATTGCCACCGAGGCGCCGGTGCAGCCCATCGTGCTGCGCTACCGCGACGAGCACTCGGCGGTGAGCCAGGCGGCCGCCTACGTGGGCGACACCAGCCTGCTTGCGTCGATGTGGGCCACGGTGATGGCCGAAGGCCTGGTCGCCGAGGTGTTCGTCGACGCGCCGCAGGCCACGCGCCACGCCGACCGGCGTGCGCTCGCCGAGCACCTGCGCGACGGCATCGTCGGCCGGCTGAGGCAGGAGGGGGCATGAACATGCTGTCGATCCGCCGTGTCGCGATCGACACCTTCCGCGAGCACGTCGCCTACCTGCACCGCGATTGCACCGCCGTGCGTGCCGAGGGCTTCCAGGCGCTGTCGAAGGTCGAGGTCAGCGGCAACGGATCGACCATCCTGGCGGTGCTCAACATCGTCGACGATCCTGCCATCGTCGGGCCGACCGAGCTGGGCCTCAGCGAGCAGGCCTTCGACCGTCTCGGCCTGCCGGCCGGCCACGGCGCCAGGCTGCAGCATGCCGAGGCACCGGCGTCGATTGCCGCGCTGCGCCGCAAGATCGCCGGCGAGCGGCTGTCGCGCGAAGACCTGCACGGCATCATCCGCGACATCGCGCAGATGCGGTACACGAAGATCGAGCTGGCCGCCTTCGTCGTCGCCGCCAACCAGTTCGAGATGGACCGCGACGAGGTGCTGCACCTCACCGAGGCGATGATCGCCGCCGGCCGCCGCCTCGACTGGCACCACCAGGTGCGCAGCGGCCCGGTGGTCGACAAGCACTGCATCGGCGGCATCCCGGGCAACCGCACCTCGATGCTGGTGGTGCCCATCGTCGCCGCGCACGGCATGCTGATTCCGAAGACCTCGTCGCGCGCGATCACGTCGCCGGCCGGCACGGCCGACACGATGGAGGTGCTGGCGCAGGTCGAGCTGCCCTTCGAGCGCCTCGCGCAGATCGTGCGCGACACCGGCGGCTGCCTCGCCTGGGGCGGCACCGCCGATCTGTCGCCGGCCGACGACGTGCTGATCGCCGTCGAGCGGCCGCTGGGCATCGACTCGCCCGGGCAGATGGTCGCCTCCATCCTGTCGAAGAAGATCGCTGCCGGCTCGACGCACCTGGTGCTCGACATCCCGGTCGGCCCCAGCGCGAAGGTGCGAAGCATGCCCGAGGCGCAGCGCCTGAAGAAGCTGTTCGAGGTCGTCGCCGCGCACCTGCAGCTGCAGATCGACGTGGTGATCACCGACGGGCGCCAGCCAATCGGCCGCGGCATCGGCCCGGTGCTGGAGGCGCGCGACGTGATGCAGGTGCTCGAGAACGACCCCGCCGCGCCGATGGACCTGCGGGAGAAGGCACTGCGCCTGGCCGGCCGGGTGATCGAGTTCGACCCCGACGTGCGCGGTGGCGACGGATTCGCGATCGCACGCGATATCCTCGACTCCGGCCGCGCGCTGGCCAAGATGAACCAGATCATCGATGCGCAGGGCCGCCGGCCGTTCGACTGGAAGTCGCCGCCGGTGGCGCCGCTGTCGTTCGAGGTGGCGGCACCCGCCGACGGCGTGGTCACCGCCATCGACAACCTGGCCATTGCGCGCATCGCGCAGCTGGCCGGCGCGCCCAAGGTGCCGGGTGCGGGGCTCGAGCTGCTGTGCCGTCTCGGCGATGCGGTGGCGGCCGGCCAGGCGCTGTACCGTGTGCACGCCCGCTTCGACGCCGACTTCGACTTCGCCCGCCGCAAGGCCGCGGCCGAGCCGGGCTACCGTGTCGGGCCGGCCAGCGAGCTGCCGCGCGACATCCTGCCGCCCGAGGCGACGACGTTCTGATCGAGAGGACACCCATGCTGCTGGCCTTTGCCGAAGAACGCGCGCTGGCGACCGGTCTCGCACGCGAACTGGGCTGCGAGCTCGCCTTCGTGGCCGAACACCGCTTCCCCGACGGCGAGATCAAGCTGACCCTGCCGCCGGCGCTGCCCGCGCACGTGGTGGTGCTGCGCGGCCTGCAGCAGCCCAACGACCGGCTGGTGCAACTGCTGCTGACCGCGAAGACGGCGCGCACGCTCGGCGCCCGCCACCTGACGCTGGCCTCGCCCTACCTCGCCTACATGCGGCAGGACATCGCGTTCCAGCCGGGCGAGGCGATCAGCCAGCGCATCGTGGTGGGTTTCCTCGGCGACCTGTTCGAGCGTGTGGTCACCATCGATCCGCACCTGCACCGCATCAACTCGCTGGACGAGGTGATGCACGGGGCGAAGGGTGTGGCCCTGAGCGCCGCGCCGCTGCTCGGGCGCTGGATCGCCGCGCAGTGGCCGGCTGAGCGGCCACCGCTGCTCGTGGCACCCGACGAAGAGGCCGAACAGTGGGTCCGCGCGGCCGGCGAGGCGACCGGGCTGCAGGGCGTGGTCTGCCGCAAGACGCGCCGCGGCGACCGCGACGTGGTGGTCGAGCTGCCCGAGGGCGAGCTCGCCGGGCGCGAGGTCGTCATCCTCGACGACGTCTCCAGCACCGGGCACACGCTGGTGCAGGCCGCCCAGGCCTTGCAGGCTCGCGGCGTGCGATCGATCGACGCCGCAGTGGTGCATGCCCTGTTCGGCGGCGATGCGATCGAGCGGCTGAACTCCGCCGGCGTGCGGCGCGTGTGGAGCACCGACGCGATCCCTCACCCGAGCAACGTGGTCTCCGTCGCACCGCTGCTGGCGGCGGCTATCGCAGCGCTGGCGTGACCGACCGCGGGGCAGCGGCGGCGCGGTCCCGGTGCTGCGTTCAGGCCTTGCCCTGGTTGGCCACCGCAGCCGCGGCCTTTGCTGCCGCTTCGGCGTCGCCGAGGTAGTAGCTGCGCAGCGGCTTGAGCGAATCGTCCAGCTCGTAGACCAGCGGGATGCCGTTGGGAATGTTCAGGTTCACGATGGCCTCGTCGGAGATCCCGTCGAGGTACTTCACCAGGGCGCGGATGCTGTTGCCATGCGCCGAGATCAGCAGCTTCCGGCCGGAGCGGATGGCCGGTGCCAGGGTGTCGTTCCAGTACGGCAGCACGCGCGCGACGGTGTCCTTCAGGCATTCGGTCAGCGGCACCTCGCCGGTGGCCAGGCCGGCGTAGCGAGGGTCGCTGCGCTCGCAGCGAGGATCGTCGGCCGTCAGCGCAGGCGGCGGCGTGTCGTAGCTGCGCCGCCAGACCAGCACCTGCTCGTCGCCGAACTTCTTCGCCGTCTCGGCCTTGTTCAGGCCCTGCAGCGCGCCGTAGTGGCGCTCGTTCAGGCGCCAGGTCTTGACCAGCGGCAGCCAGGTGCGGTCCATCTGGTCGAGCGCGTGCCAGGTGGTCCAGATGGCGCGCTTGAGCACCGAGGTGTGCACCACGTCGAACTCGTAGCCTTCGGCCTTGAGGAGGCGACCAGCCTCCTGCGCCTGGGCCACGCCGGTGGGCGTCAGCTCGACGTCGGTCCAGCCGGTGAAGCGGTTTTCCAGGTTCCAGGTCGATTCGCCGTGGCGGATGAGGACGAGCTTGTGCATGGGCGTATCGGTCTCGTTCTGTGGGGAGATGGCCGGTTGACCCGGCGATGAAGAGGCTGAATTCTATAATTCGCACTTTGCCTCGTCGCGGCGGAAGGCCCACGTGAAGTTCTTTCTCGACAACTGGTTTCTGTTCTTCACCGCCATCGTCTCCGGCGGCCTGCTGCTGTGGCCGATGCTCAGCCGAGGCGCCGGTGGCGGGCGTGTCACGCCGGCGCAGGCCGTGCAGATGATCAACCGCGAGAAGGCGGTGCTGATCGATGTCAGCGAACCGGCCGAGTACGCCGGCGCCCACGTGGTCGGCTCGAAGAACGTGCCGCTGGCCAGCCTGGAAGCCTCGGGCGACCTGCCGAAGAACAAGGCGCTGCCGGTCGTCGTGGTCTGCCCCACGGGCACGCGGGCGCTGCGCGCGGTGGCCACGCTGAAGAAGCTCGGCTTCGAGAATTCGCATGTGCTGGCCGGTGGCTTGGCTGCGTGGCGCGAAGCCAACCTGCCCGTCGAGAAGACCGCCTGAGGGAGAGCGACATGCCGGCCGTGAAGATGTACACCACGCAGGTCTGCCCGTACTGCCAGCGTGCCAAGGCGCTGCTGAAGCAGCGTGGGGTCGAGCAGATCGAGGAGGTCCGCGTCGACCTGAACCCTGCCGAGCGCGACACCATGGTCGAGCTCACCGGCCGGCGCACCGTGCCGCAGATCTTCATCGGCGACACCCACGTCGGCGGCTGCGACGACCTCTACGCGCTCGACCAGCGCGGCGGGCTGCTTCCGCTGCTGCAGGCCTGACACACACCCCGGCGATAATCCCCGGCTCGCCGCCATTCCGGCGGTGGCACTCCCTACAGAGATTTCCCATGGCCGACGACAACCAGACCCCGGTGTTCCAGATCCAGCGCATGTACCTGAAGGACCTGTCGCTGGAGCAGCCCAACTCGCCGCAGATCCTGCTCGAGCAATCGCAGCCGGCGGTCGACATCCAGCTCGGCCTGGGTGCCGAGGCGATCGCCGATGGCGTCTATGAAGTGGCGGTCACCGCGACGGTCACCACCAAGGTCAGCGACAAGGTGCTGTTCCTGGTCGAGGCCAAGCAGGCCGGCATCTTCGAGATCCGCAACATCCCGGCCGAGCAGCTCGACCAGATCATCGGCATCGCCTGCCCCGGCATCGTCTACCCCTACCTGCGCGCAATCGTCTCCGACGTCTGCACACGCGCCGGCTTCCCGCCGGTGATGCTGGCCGAGGTGAACTTCCAGGCCATGTACGAGGCGCAGCGCGCCCAGGCCGCGGGCCAGAACGGCTCGGGCATCATCACCAGCGTCAACTGATACGCCCGCCGGCACGCCCATGAACCTGACGGTGCTGGGCGCCGGCGCGTGGGGCACGGCGCTGGCCGCCAGTGCCTGCATCCGCCAGCCGACGCACCTGTGGGCGCGTGACGCGGCACAGGCGCAGGCGATGCGCGAGCAGCGCAGCAACCGCCGCTACCTGCCCGACGCGGCGCTGCCCGATGAACTGCACATCGACGACGACTTCGACGCCGCGGTGGCGCATGCGCGCGGCGGGCTGATCGTCGTGGCCACGCCGATGGCCGGTCTCGAAGGCCTGCTGCAGCGACTGCCGGCCGACGCTGCCGGCGTGCTGTGGCTGTGCAAGGGCTTCCAGGAAGGCACCGGCCGGCTCGGCCACGAGATCGCGCGAGACGCGGCGCCGGCACTGCGCTGTGGCGTGCTCTCCGGCCCGAGCTTCGCGATCGAGGTGGCACGCGGCCAGCCGACGGCGCTGGTGGCGGCCAGCAGCGATGCCGCGCTGGCCGAGCGCGCGGTGGAGGCCTTTCACAGCGAGAACTTGCGCGTCTACACTTCGACCGACCCGGTCGGCGTCGAGGTCGGCGGCGCGGTGAAGAACGTGATGGCCATCGCCACCGGCATCGCCGACGGCATGCAGCTCGGCCTGAACGCCCGCGCTGCGCTGATCACCCGCGGCCTGGCCGAGATGACGCGCCTGGGCCTGGCCCTCGGTGCGCGCGCCGAGACCTTCATGGGCCTGTCGGGCCTGGGCGATCTGGTGCTCACCACCACCGGCGACCTGTCGCGCAACAGGCAGGTGGGCCTGCGCCTGGCGCGCGGCCTCGCGCTGTCGCAGATCCTGGCCGAGCTCGGCCATGTCGCCGAAGGCGTGCTCAGCGCCGCCACGGTGCTGCAGCGCGCGCAGGCACTGCGGGTCGCGATGCCGATCACCGAGGCGGTGGTCGGCGTGCTGGAGCGGCGTATCACTCCGGCGCAGGCGCTGGGTGCGTTGATGGGCCGCGAGGCGCGGCCCGAACACTGAACGAGCCGTGAACGAGGAGACCGCCATGCAACGCCGCCTGCTGCTGTGCAGCGCCGCCGCTTCCGCCGCCGCGCTGGCGTTGCCGGCGATGTCACAAGCCTGGCCGTCGCGGCCGATCAAGCTGGTCATTCCGTTCCCGCCGGGCAGTTCGCCGGACCTGATCGGCCGCCTCGTCGCCGAGCCGCTGGCCGCCGCGCTGGGTCAGCCGGTGGTGGTCGACAACAAGCCGGGTGCGGGCGGCAACCTCGGCACCGGGCTGGTCGCCAAGGCCGATCCCGACGGCCACACGCTGCTGTTCACCATCCAGGGCCCGCTGGTCACTGCGCCGCTGCTGAGCAAGGCGCTGCCCTACGACCCGGCGAAGGAATTGGCGCCGGTCACGCTGGTGGCGACCTCGCCGAACCTGCTGGTGGTCGACCCGAAGCTCGGTGCGGAGACGCTCGCCGACTTCGTGCGCATCGCGAAGGAGAAGCAGGGCGCGTTGAACTACGGCAGCGTGGGCAACGGCAGTGCGGCCCACCTGGCGATGGAGCTGTTCAAGACCCGCGCCGGTGTCGAGCTCGTGCACGTGCCGTACCAGGGCTTCCCGCAGGTGGTCAATGCCATCCTCGCCGGGCAGGTGCAGGCCGGGTTCATGGTGCCCGGTATCGCGATGGGCCAGGTGCGTGCCGGAAAGCTGCGTGGCCTGGGCGTGACCACGCTCGGCCGATCGGCGGCGCTGCCGGAGTTCCCGACGCTGGCCGAGCAGGGCTTTGCCGGCTTCGAAGCGATCTCCTGGCAGGCGGTGCTGGCGCCGGCGAAGACGCCGGTGGCCATCGTCGATCGGCTGTCGCGCGAGCTGGTGCGCATCATCAAGAGCGACGAAGTGCGCACGAAGATGCTCGCCCAGTACTTCAGCGCCGCAGGCACTGCGCCGGCTGCGCTGGCCACACTGATGGCCAGCGAGCGTGAGCGCTGGGCGAAGGTGATCCGCGCGGCCGGCGTCAAGCCGGAGTAGTCGGAGCGCCCGGCGCCGCAGGCGCGGCGGGGTGCGCTGCGCTGCCTGCATAGCCGCACTGGCGCCAGGCTTCGAACACCGCCACCGCGACGGCGTTGCTCAGGTTGAGGCTGCGCTGGCCTTCGCGCATCGGCAGGCGCAGCCGCTGGGCCGGCGCGAAGCGGTCGCGCAGGGCCGGTGCAAGACCGGCGCTCTCCGAGCCGAACACCAGCCAGTCACCGGCGCGCCACTCCACCTCGGCGAAGTGGCGCGTTCCGCGGGTGGTGAAGGCGAAGCAGCGCTCGGGCGATGGCGTGCAGTCCAGTGCGAAGGCCTCCCACGAGGCATGCCGGCGCACGCTCGCGTACTCGTGGTAGTCGAGCCCGGCACGCTGCAGCAGCTTGTCTTCCATCGAGAAACCCAGCGGCTCGATCAGGTGCAGCGCACAGCCGGTGTTGGCGGCAAGCCGGATCACGTTGCCGGTGTTCGGCGGGATCTCCGGGTGGACGAGCACGATGTTGAACATGGCGCGGCGATTGTCGGTGACGCAACTCAGGCGCCGTCGGGCGAGGGCGTGCGCGCGAGCACCCACAGCCGCACCTGCGCTGCGCCCGCGGCGAGGAGCGTGCGGGCCATCTCGGAAGCAGTTGCGCCGGTGGTGAGCACGTCGTCGACGACGGTGACCACGAGCCCCTCGATCTCGCGGCGTCGCAGCGGCTCGATGGCGAAGGCACCGCGCACGTTGCCGGCACGCTGGGCCAGCGGCAGGTCTGCCTGGTGCGGTGTGTCGCGCACACGCAGCAGAAGACCCGCGTCTGCCGGCGTGCCCAGCCGGCGTGCGAGTTCCCAGGACTGGTTGTAGCCGCGCTCGCGCAGCCGCGCCGGCGCCAGCGGCGCGGGCAGCAGCAGATCCGGCGCATCCGCCCCGCTGGCGGCCTCGTGCATCAGACCGGCGAACAGCGCCGCGAGCTCGACCTGCTGGTGGAACTTGAACTGGCGGATCAGCGCTGCCCAGGGCTCGGCGTAGTCGAGTGCGGTGATGCAGTTGGTGAACGGTGGCGGCTCGTGCAGGCAGCCGCCGCAGACCGTGACCGCCGCCGGCACCACGATTGCGCAGCGCTCGCAGCGCGGCACCGGGCGCAGCAGCGCGTTGCGGCAGGCGCTGCACAGCCCGCCGCGCGTCCAGCCGCGGCACAGGTGGCATTGACCCGGCAGGGAGCCGAGGAACGAGGCCGGCGACACCGCCTCAATATACTGCCCGGCCATGAGCACAGCGCCCGCCCTCGACCCTTCCGCGCGGGGGCTGGATCCGGTGGCCGTCGATGCCGCGTTGCGCCGTATCGGCCGCGCCGCCGAGCCGCCGTGGCTGCACCGCGAGGTCGCGCGTCGCATGGCCGAGCGCCTGCAGATCATCCGCCTGCAGCCGCGCCAGCTGATCGACTGGTGGGGCTGGCTCGGCGCCGGCGAAACACTGCTCGAACAGGCCTACCCGCAGGCGCAGCGCATCGTCGTCGAGCCCGACGCGGCCCTGCGTGCGCGCAGCGAAGCCGCGGCGAAGCGGCCCTGGTGGTCGGCGCGGCGCTGGCAGGGCGCGGAAGCGCAGGTGCTCGGCGAACGTGATGTCCTCCCGGCAGGGTCGCAGCTCGTCTGGGCGAACATGATGCTTCACGCGGTCGCCGATCCGCCGGCGCTGTTCGAGCGCTGGCACCGTGCGCTCGACGTCGACGGCTTCGTGATGTTCTCCTGCCTCGGCCCCGGCACCCTGCGCGAGTTGCACGCCTTGTACGGCCGCTTCGGCTGGCCTGCACCGACGGCGAACTTCGTCGACATGCACGACCTCGGCGACATGCTCGTGCAGGCCGGCTTCGCCGACCCGGTGATGGACCAGGAGGTGATCACGCTGCAGTGGTCCGACTCAGGGGCCTTGCTCGACGAACTGCGCGGCCTCGGCGGCAATGCCTCGCCATCGCGCTTCCCCGGCTGCCGCACGCCGCGCTGGCGCGCACGCTTGCTGCGCGAAATCGATGCGCTGGCCGATTCCGAGGGCCGGATTCCGCTTCGTTTCGAGGTCGCCTACGGTCATGCCTTCCGCCCTGCACCGAGAGCGCGTGTCGGCGAGCAGACGAACGTGGCTTTGGACGACATGCGCGCCATGATCCGTGGCCGAAAGACGAGGCCGGTGCGCTAAACTCTTGCAGTTGATCAAGGCGCCGCCATATCGCGCGCGCCGCAGTCGGCAAGCAGTAAGAAGTACGTAAGCATGACGAACGATGCACCTGTCGTGGCACCAGCGGCAACCGGGCGATTGCGCTTCGGCCATGCCGCACAGGGGGGTGCGGAGGGTAGTTCGGTGCAGTGGAACCTTCGACGCAACTGTTCGTTGACGCCGAAGCAGATGTTGGGGTTTTACCTGGGGCTGAGCAGTGTCTCGCTCGCGATCGCCGGAATCTTCTGGTGGCTGGGCGCGAGACTGGTCATGCCCTTTGCGTGGCTGGAGGTGGTGGCCCTCGGTGCAGCGCTGGTGGTGCATGCGCGGCACGTGACGGATCGTGAATCGATCCATCTCCAGGGCGACGTGTTGACGGTGGAGCGGGCTTTCGGCCCGCACACCGAGCGGTGCGAGTTCTGCACCGAGTGGGTGAGGGTGGTGTCCACGCGGGAACGCGGCTCGCTGATCGAGCTGTCCGAGCGGGGCAAGACAGTGGTGGTGGGGCGCTTCGTGCGGCCCGAGCTGCGCGGGCAGCTCGCCGAGGAGATGCGGTGGGCACTGAAGCGGCGTGGGGCGGTGCAGGGGTTGTGCCCCGGCGTCGCTTGAGCGAGATCAAAACTGACGTGACAACGATGAAGACGATCAAATCACTCCGGACGACACTGGCGCGAGCCGCCGTGACCGTGGGCGCGACGCTTGCCACGCAGGCCGCGCTGGCCGTCAACAGCCTGCCTGGCGGCCCCGCGGTCAACCAGCTCGACCTGCACCCGCCGGTGACCCGGATCGCGGCCGAGCAGCAGTGGCTGCACTACTTGATGATGATCATCTGCTCGGTGATCTTCGTCGTCGTCTTCGGCGTGATGTTCTATTCCATCATCAAGCACCGCAAGAGCCGCGGCGCGAAGTCGGCCAACTTCCACGAGAGCACCACGGTCGAGATCATCTGGACCATCGTGCCGCTGCTGATCGTCATCGGCATGGCGCTGCCGGCCACCAAGGTGGTCGTCGCGATGAAGGACACCAGCTCCGCCGACCTGACCATCAAGGCCACCGGCTACCAGTGGAAGTGGGGCTACGACTACCTGAAGGGCGAGGGCGAGGGCATCGGCTTCGTGTCGACGCTGGACGCGACGCACCGCGAGATGTCCAACAGCGGCAAGCCGCCGGCCACCGACAACTACCTGCTGAAGGTCGACAACCCGCTGGTCGTGCCGGTCGACAAGAAGGTGCGCATCATCACCACCGCCAACGACGTGATCCATGCCTTCATGGTGCCGGCCTTCGGCATCAAGCAGGACGCTATCCCCGGCTTCGTGCGCGACACCTGGTTCCGCGCCGAGAAGACCGGCGACTTCTACGGCCAGTGCGCCGAGCTGTGCGGCAAGGAACACGCCTACATGCCGATCCACGTGAAGGTGCTGTCGCAGGCCGACTATGCCGCGTGGGTCGAGGGCAAGAAGAAGGAAATGGCTGCGGCGGCCGATGATCCGGCCAAGGTCTGGAAGCTCGAAGAACTGGTCGCGCGCGGCGAGAAGGTCTATGCCGCCAACTGCGCGGCCTGCCACCAGGCCAACGGCAAGGGCGCCGGTCCGATCAAGGCCGTCGACGGTTCGCCGGTCGTGCTCGATGCCGACAAGACCAAGCAGATCGCGGTGCTGCTCAACGGCCAGAACAACGGCGCGATGCCGGCCTGGAAGCAGCTGTCCGACACCGAGATCGCCGCGGTGATCACCTACACGAAGAACAGCTGGTCGAACAAGACCGGCCAGCTGGTGCAGCCGGCAGACGTCGTCGCCGCCCGCAAGTAATTCGATGCATTCGAAGGAAACGTCATGAGCGCAGTCATCGACCACCACGGCGCCCAACACGGCGACCACGCCCACGATCACGACCACGATCACCATGCGCCGCACGGCTGGCGCCGCTGGCTGTTCGCGACGAACCACAAGGACATCGGCACGATGTACCTGCTGTTCTCGTTCGCGATGCTGATGGTCGGCGGTGTGCTCGCGCTGCTGATCCGCGCCGAGCTGTTCCAGCCTGGTCTGCAGATCGTCAACCCGCAGCTGTTCAACCAGCTGACCACCATGCACGGCCTGATCATGGTGTTCGGCGCGATCATGCCGGCCTTCGTCGGCTTCGCGAACTGGATGATCCCGCTGCAGATCGGCGCGGCGGACATGGCCTTCGCGCGCATGAACAACCTGAGCTTCTGGCTGCTGATCCCGGCCGGCCTGATGCTCGTCGGTTCGTTCTTCATGCCCGGCGGTGCGCCGGCGGCCGGCTGGACGCTCTATGCGCCGCTGACGCTGCAGATGGGCCCGAGCATGGACGCCGGCATCTTCGCGATGCACATCATGGGCGCCAGCTCGATCATGGGCTCGATCAACATCATCGTCACCATCCTGAACATGCGCGCGCCGCGCATGACGCTGATGAAGATGCCGCTGTTCTGCTGGACCTGGCTGATCACCGCCTACCTGCTGATCGCGGTGATGCCGGTGCTCGCCGGCGCCATCACGATGACGCTGACCGACCGCCACTTCGGCACGCACTTCTTCAACCCGGCCGGCGGCGGTGACCCGGTGATGTACCAGCACATCTTCTGGTTCTTCGGTCACCCCGAGGTCTACATCATGATCCTGCCGGCCTTCGGCATCGTCAGCGCGATCATCCCGGCCTTCGCCCGCAAGCAGCTGTTCGGCTACACCTCGATGGTCTACGCCACCGCGTCGATCGCGATCCTGTCGTTCATCGTCTGGGCGCACCACATGTTCACCACCGGCATGCCGGTGACGGGCCAGCTGTTCTTCATGTACGCGACCATGCTGATCGCGGTGCCCACCGGCGTGAAGGTCTTCAACTGGATCGCGACGATGTGGCGCGGCTCGATGACCTTCGAGACCCCGATGCTGTGGGCTGTCGGCTTCATCTTCGTGTTCACGATGGGTGGCTTCACCGGCCTGATCCTGGCGATGGCGCCGATCGACATCCAGCTGCAGGACACCTACTACGTGGTGGCGCACTTCCACTACGTGCTGGTGGCGGGTTCGTTGTACGCCCTGTTCGCCGGCGTGTACTACTGGGGCCCGAAGTGGACCGGCGTGATGTATTCCGAGACGCGCGGCAAGATCCACTTCTGGGGCTCGCTGGTGTTCTTCAACATCACCTTCTTCCCGATGCACTTCCTCGGGCTGGCCGGCATGCCGCGTCGTTACGCCGACTACCCGATGCAGTTCGCCGACTTCAACATGATCGCGTCGATTGGCGCGTTCGGCTTCGGCCTGATGCAGGTCTACTTCTTCCTCTTCGTCGTCGTGCCGATGATGCGCGGCAAGGGTGAGAAGGCGCCGCAGAAGCCCTGGGAAGCCGCGGAAGGCCTGGAGTGGGAAGTGCCGTCGCCGGCGCCGTTCCACACCTTCGAGACGCCGCCGCTGCTGAACCCGTCGGCCACCAAGGTGCTGGGCTGAGGCCGATGGCGATGACGCCCGAACAAAAGAAGAACAACGCCCGCCTGGGGCTCATCCTGGCCTCGGTGGCGGTGGCGCTGTTCATCGGCTTCGTGGCCAAGAGCGCGTTGTTCGGCATCTGACGACCACCGCATGAGCTTCGCCCCGCAGCACGAGCCGGACCCGACCCTGCGCAGCGACAACCTGCGCATGGTGGGCAAGCTCGTCGTGATCGCTGCGCTGATGTTCGGCTTCGGCTACGCGCTGGTGCCGATGTACCGAGCGATCTGCACGGCGCTGGGCATCAATGTTCTGTCCGTGGCCGAGCGCAAGGTGCCGGGCAACGCGCCTGTGGGCCGCAACACCCAGGTCGACACCAGCCGCATCGTCACCGTGGAGTTCGACGCGAACGTGCGCGGCCCCTGGGAATTCAAGCCGGCGAAACGCTCGGTCGACGTGCATCCCGGCGAAATGACGACGGTGATGTACGAGTTCCGCAACGTGCAGAACCGCACCATGGCCGCGCAGGCCATCCCGAGCTACGCGCCGCGCCAGGCGATGGCGCATTTCAACAAGCTCGAGTGCTTCTGCTTCAGCGAGTACACGCTCAAGCCGGGCGAGAGCAAGCAGTGGCCGGTCGTCTTCATCGTCGACCCGAAGCTGCCGAAAGACGTGCGCACGATCACGCTGTCGTACACCTTCTTCGAGGTGGGCGGCAAGACACCCGCGGAGCCGCAGGCGACGCTGGGTGGCCCCTTGCCCCAGGCTGCAGTGACCACGAAGGAGCCGCGCTCATGAGCGACGGACTGAAGGACGCAGCGCAGCGCAAGGGCTCGTTCCTGCAGACGCTGGGTGCGGTCGCCTGGTCGTTCTTCGGCGTGCGCAAGTCGCGCGACTACGAGCAGGACGTTGCCAAGCTCAACCCGGTGCACGTCGTCATTGCGGGCGTGATCGGCGCGCTGCTGTTCATCGCCGCGCTGGTGCTGCTGGCCAACTGGGTCATCACCAGCGGCGTGGCGGCATAGAGATTCGAATAGAGGACCCTGAGGAGAAACCATGTCGGCAGCGACACACCAAGGGCAGACGCCCTACTACTTTGTTCCGGCACCTTCGCACTTCCCGGTGCTCACCGCCACCGGCCTGTTCTTCGTGATCCTGGGCGCCGGCCAGTGGGTCAACGGCCACGGCTGGGGTGCCTGGGTCACGCTGTTCGGCCTGGCCATGTGGGCCTTCATCCTGCAGGGCTGGTTCCGCGCCGCCATCGGCGAGAGCGAGGGCGGGCTGTACAGCGACCGCATCGACGTGTCGTTCCGCTGGAGCATGAGCTGGTTCATCTTCTCCGAGGTGATGTTCTTCGCGGCGTTCTTCGGTGCGCTGTACTGGACCCGCCTGCACGCGCTGCCCAACCTGGGCAGCCTGGAGAACGCGCTGCTGTGGCCCGACTTCAAGGCCGTGTGGCCGAGCGCCGCTGCCGGCGCCACCGGCTCGCCGGCCGGCATCGTCGACCCGTTCACGACCATGGGCCCGTGGCCGCTGCCGACGATCAACACGCTGCTGCTGCTGACCTCGGGCGTGACGCTGACGATCGCCCACCACGCGCTGATCGCCGGCAACCGCGGCAAGACGATCCTGTGGATGTGGATCACCGTGATCCTGGGCGCCACCTTCCTGGGCGTGCAGGCCTACGAGTACATGCACGCCTACCGCGACCTGAACCTCAAGCTCAGCTCCGGCGCCTACGGCTCGACCTTCTTCATGCTGACCGGCTTCCACGGCTTCCACGTGCTCGTCGGCATGCTGATGCTGCTGTTCATCACGCTGCGCCTGATGAAGGGCCACTTCACGCCGCAGCGCCACTTCGGCTTCGAAGGCGCTGCCTGGTACTGGCACTTCGTCGACGTGGTCTGGCTGGGCCTGTACGTGGTGGTGTACTGGGCCTGACGCAGCGCCCGTACCCCGCGAAGAACGCCGCGCAAGCGGCGTTTTTCATTGCCGGGCCCGACCGGGGAACTCAGCGCCCGAGCGGCACTCCCCGGGGTTCGATCCATCCCATCCACCAGGCGAACAAGATGCAGGCGAACAGCAGCACCGAGATCGCGACGCGCGTTGCCAGCGCGCGCATCATGTTGCCGCTCTTGGGCTTGCCGCCGCGGCCGTCGCGCATCATGAACACACCGGCGGAGGCGAGGGCGCCGAGGATGCCGATGAAGGCGACGAGCATCAGGATCTTCATGTCGATCGATTATCCGCGTCTGTCCGCGACGCCGCTGCGCGCATGAGTCCGCGTGCGCGCCGCGTGCTCGTGCTGGTGGCTGCCGTGCTCGGCGTGCTTCTCACCGCGCGGCTCGGCGTCTGGCAACTGTCGCGGGCGGCCGAGAAGGAACGCCTGCAGGCTGCGCTCGACGCCCGCTCGACGGCGGCGCCGGTCGCCCCGGCAGAACTCGCCAGCGACGCCCGGCTCGCCAGCGAGCAGCAGTTCCGCCGCATCACGCTGCGCGGCCGCTGGGCCGGCGGCCGCACGGTCTTCCTCGACAACCGGCCGATGGCCGGCCGCGTCGGCTTCTACGTGGTGACGCCGCTGCTGCTGGGCGAGTCCGGCGATGCCGTGCTGGTGCAGCGCGGCTGGGTGCCGCGTGATGCGCAGCAGCGCACGCGCATCCCGGACATCGTGTCGCCGGAGGGCGAAGTGACCGTCGAAGGTCGCATCGCCCCGCCCCCGTCGCGGCTGTATTCGCTCGGCGAGGAGTCCGAAGGCCCGATCCGGCAGAATCTCGACCTCGACGGTTTCGCACGCGAAACCGGACTGCGCCTGCGGCCCCTGTCGGTACAGATGACCGATGCGGCCGGCGTGCCGTCCGACGGCCTGCTGCGCGAGTGGCCGGCACCGGCGTTCGGCGTGCACAAGCACTATGGCTACGCCTTCCAGTGGTTCGCGCTCGCGACCTTGATCACGGGTCTCTATGTCTGGTTCCAACTCGTCCGCCCCCGGCTCCGCCGCCAAGCCTGACGGCGCTTCGCCGCTGAGCTTCACCGTGCACTCGATGCCCACGCCAGGCGTCGACGACGTCGGCCGGCGCACGGCCAGCGGCCGGCTGAAGATGTTGTTCGTGCTGCTGGTGTGCGCGGCGCCGGTGATCGCGTCCTACCTGACCTACTTCGTCATCCGGCCGGAAGGGCGCAGTAACTACAGCGACCTGATCGACCCGCAGCGCATCCTGCCGGCGTCGCTGCCGCTGACCGATGCGCAGGGCGGCGCCATCGCGCCGAGCACGCTGCGCGGCCAGTGGCTGCTGGTGGTGGTCTCCGGCGGCGCCTGCGACACCGCCTGCGAGAAGCGCCTGTGGCTGCAGCGCCAGCTGCGCGAGGCGCTGGGGCGCGAGAAGGATCGCCTCGACAAGGTCTGGCTGGTGATCGACGAGGCGCCGCTGCGCGAGGAGACGGTCAAGGCAGTGAAGGTGGGCGGAGCGACCACCGTGCTTCGCGTCCCCCGCGATGCGCTCTCGGCCTGGCTGCAGCCGGCGGCCGGCCAGTCGCTGGAGCAGCATTTCTACATCGTCGATCCGATGGGCAACTGGATGATGCGCGCGCCGGGCGAACCCGATCCGGCCCGCCTCAAGCGCGATCTCGAGAAGCTGCTGCGTGCCTCGGCCAGTTGGGACACCGCGGGCCGTCTCTGAACATCGATCCCGACAGACCGACCCGATGGACGCGCAACCGCTGTACGACCTGACGCCGATCCTGCACCTCGCGCTGCTGGGCGCCGTGCTGGCGCTCGGCCCGCTGGCGTGGGTCTGGCTCCGCAACCGTGATGCCTCGCCCTCGGCACGGCTGCGTTCGCTGACGCTGCTCACGCTGTTCCTGACCTTCGACCTCGTTGTGTTCGGCGCCTTCACGCGGCTGTCCGACTCCGGGCTGGGCTGCCCCGACTGGCCCGGCTGCTACGGCAGTGCCAGCCCATTTGGCGCGCGCGAGGAGATCCATGCAGCGCAGAGCGTGCAGCCGAGCGGCCCGGTCACGCACGGCAAGGCCTGGGTGGAGATGGTGCACCGCTACCTGGCCATGGCGGTCGGCGCGCTGATCCTGGTGATGACCGTCTCGAGCTGGCTCGAGGCGCGTCGCGGCCGCGCCGTGATCTCGCCCTGGTGGGCCACCGCCACGCTGGTCTGGGTCTGTGCGCAGGGTGCGTTCGGTGCCCTGACGGTCACGCTCAAGCTCTACCCGGCGATCGTTACGTTGCACCTGCTAGGCGGCATCGGGCTGCTTGCCCTGCTGGCGCTGCAGGCCGAGCAGTCTCAGCCGCGCCCGATGCCGCTCGCCTCGGGCACACGCCGCGGGCTGTACGTGCTGGCCGGCCTGGTGCTGATGCAGGTGGCGCTCGGCGGCTGGGTCAGCACCAACTACGCGGTACTGGCCTGCCAAGAGTTCCCGACCTGCCAGGGATCGTGGTGGCCGACGATGGACTTCCGCCATGGCTTCACCGTGCTGCGTGAACTCGGCGAGACGAAGCACGGCGACTACCTGCCCTTCGCGGCGCTGACCGCGATCCACTACACCCATCGGCTGATGGCCTATGCGGTGCTGCTGCTGATGCTGCTCATGGCCCGTGCGCTGTACCGGGAGGGCGAGGCAGCGCGCAGCGCCGCCAAGCTGCTGCTGGCGCTGGCCGGCTGGCAACTGCTGTCCGGCCTGAGCAACGTGGTGCTGGGCTGGCCGCTGCTGGCCGCGCTGGCTCACACCGCCGGCGCGGCAGTGCTGGTCACGCTGCTGGCCGTCTGGGTGCTGCGCGCCGCGCACGCCGCCGGGCGCGAAGAGGCACGACCCGGCGCTGCGTTGCCGGCGCGTGCGATGCTGTAGGCTCCGTCGCCGAGAGATCATGTCCGAGTCCGTCGCCACCCATCCCGCCGCCCCGACTTCGCTGCCGTCGAAGCTGCGCCAGTACCACGTGCTGACCAAGCCGCGCGTGGTGCAGCTGATCGTCTTCTGCGCGGTGATCGGCATGCTGCTGGCGTCCCCCGGGTGGCCCGAGTGGCGGCCGGCCCTGGCCGGCACGGCCGGCATCTGGCTGGTCGCGGCCGCGGCCGCGGCGTTCAACTGTCTGATCGAGCAGCAGATCGACTCGCGCATGGCGCGCACCAGCTGGCGGCCCACGGCGCGCGGCGAGTTGACCCGCACGCAGACGCTGATCTTCTCCGGCGTGCTGTGCACCGCCGGCTCGGTGCTGCTGTGGTTCTGGGCCAATCCGCTGACCATGTGGCTGACCCTGGCCACCTTCGTCGGCTACGCCGTCATCTACACCGTCGTGCTCAAGCCGCTGACGCCTCAGAACATCGTCATCGGCGGGGCGTCGGGCGCCATGCCGCCGGTGCTGGGCTGGGCGGCGATGCGAGGCGAGGTCGGCCCCGAGGCGCTGATCCTCTGCCTGATCATCTTCCTGTGGACGCCGCCGCACTTCTGGGCACTGGCGCTGTACCGAGCGGAAGACTACCGCCGTGCCGGCCTGCCGATGCTGCCCGTCACCCACGGCGCCGAGTTCACCCGGCTGCACGTCTTTCTCTACACGCTGGTGCTGTTCGCCGGCACGCTGCTGCCCTTCGTCTCGGGCATGAGTGGCTGGTTCTACCTGGCCTCGGCCGTCGTGCTCGGGGCGATGTTCATCGGCTACGCATGGAAGCTTTGGCGGTCCTATTCCGACCAACTCGCGCGCAAGACCTTCCGCTTCTCCATCCTCCACCTGTCGCTGCTCTTCGCCGCGCTGCTGGTCGACCACTACCTTGGAATGCTGACGTGACCCTCGCCCGCCGACGTGCCCTCTTCGCCCTCGCCGCGCTGACCTCCGCGCTGCTCGCCGGCTGCGACAAGCCGGGAAGCGGCCCTGGCCCCGCCGCTTCGTTCAAGGCGGTGGACATCACCGGCGCCGAATACGCGCGAACGCTGTCGCTGCAGGACCCGGACGGCAAGACCCGCACGCTGGCCGACTTCAAGGGCAAGGTGACGGTGGTCTTCTTCGGCTACACGCAGTGCCCCGACGTCTGCCCGACGACGATGGCCGAGCTGGCGCAGGTGAAGAAGTCGCTCGGCAAGGATGGCGAGCGGGTGCAGGGCGTGTTCGTCACCGTCGATCCGGCGCGCGACACACCCGAACTGCTGAAGGCCTACATGGGCAGCTTTGACCCCAGCTTCGTCGCGCTGCGCGGCAGCGCTGACGAGACCGCTGCCACGGCCAAGGAGTTCAAGGTCTTCTACGCCAAGGTGCCCGGCAAGACCGAAGGCAGCTACACGATGGACCACACCGCCGGGTCCTACGTGTTCGACGCGGCAGGCAAGGTGCGGTTGTTCGTGCGCTACGGCAGCGGCGCGGATGCGCTCGCTGCCGACCTGAAGACGCTGCTGGCGGCGGGCTGATCATCACCCCTCGCTCGGTGAGTACCCCGAGCGATTCCCCGAGGGGATGCGGGCCGGCTCGGGAGCGGCCCGGCGCTCGGCCTGCTTCTCGCCCGCCCAGGGCTCAGGCAGTTTCGGTCGCCAGCGCCTTGCGCATCTTCTTCATCGCCGCGACCTCGATCTGGCGGATGCGCTCGGCGCTGACGCCGTATTCCGCCGCCAGCTCGTGCAGCGTCATGCCGCCGCTGCTGTCGTCGTTGACCTTCAGCCAGCGCTCCTCGACGATGCGGCGGCTGCGCGCGTCCAGCGCGTCGAGCGCATGGGCAATGCCGTCACCGGCCAGCCAGTCGCGACCGCGCGCTTCCAGCACGCGTGTCGGCTCGTTCGAGTCGTCGGCCAGGTAGGCGATCGGCGCGAAGCTTTCCTCGCCGTCGTCGCCCGACTGCGGTTCCAGCGCCACGTCGCCGCCGGACAGGCGCGTCTCCATCTCCAGCACCTCTTCGCGCTTGACGTTCAGCGTGCGGGCGACGGTGTCGACCTCGCTGGCGGTCAGCGTGCTGCGGTGCGTGTCGACGTCGGCTGCGTCGTCCTTCAGGCTCTGCTTCATCGAGCGCAGGTTGAAGAACAGCTTGCGCTGGGCCTTGGTCGTGGCGACCTTGACCATGCGCCAGTTCTTCAGGATGTACTCGTGGATCTCGGCCTTGATCCAGTGCATCGCGTAGCTGACCAGCCGCACGCCCTGTTCCGGGTCGAAGCGCTTGACGGCCTTCATCAGGCCGACGTTGCCTTCCTGGATCAGGTCGCCGTGCGGCAGGCCGTAGCCGAGGTACTGGCGCGAGATCGAGACCACCAGCCGCAGGTGCGACAGCACCAGCTGGCCGGCGGCCTGCAGATCGCCATCGGCGCGCAGCCTGCGGGCCAGGCTCACTTCCTCTTCGTGCGTCAGCAGCGGCAGCCGGTTGGCTGCGCTGATGTACGCGTCGAGGTTGCCCAGTGAAGGCACCATCGCCCAGGGGTCCCGGACGGCGAGTGCAGAAGTCGAAGTCATGTTCATGGAAGCATCAGACACGCTGAGTCTCCTTTCGTTCCGCCCATATTAGCACTCGCCGATGGAGAGTGCTGATGGGGCAGATCCAAGGAATGTGTGCGTATGCTCACATTTCAGTGGTGCCTTGAGGATCCGTGGATCTGGCCAGGTTCAGGTGATCACTTCGACGTTGGATGCCCGCGCCACTGCGCGCCAGGACTCGATCTGCCCGCGCACCAGTTGCACGAAGTCGTCGCCGATCACCCCGGGCTGGCGCGGCAAGGTCTGCAGTTCCTCGAGCCGCGCCGCCACGTCCGGCCGGGCCAGCACCTCGGGAATCAGGCCGGCCAGGCGTTGGGCGATCGGCGCGGGCAGGCCCTTGGGGGCAGACAGGCCCAGCCACTGCGAGCCGGTCAGCTTGGGGAAACCGAGTTCGGCGAAGGTCGGGATGCTCGGCAGCGCCGGCAGGCGTCGCGGCGTGGAGACGGCCAGGGCGCGCAGCGAGCCGGCCTTCAGCGTGGCCACGTTGGTGGTGATGGGGTCGAACACCCCGTCGATCTGGCCGCCCAGCAGATCCTGCATGGCCGGTGCGCTGCCTTGGTAGGGCACGTGGTCGTGCTGCGGCGCCTTGCCCTCGATCTTCAGCAATTCGCCAAACAGGTGATTGGCCGAGCCGATGCCCGAGGTGCCGTAGCGGACCGGCTTGGTGCGGGCCGCGGCCACGTACTGCTCCAGGTTCTGGAACGGCGACTGGGCGCGCACGATCAGCACCATCGGCGCTTCGACCAGCATGCCCATGTGGGTGAAGTCGTTCAGTGCATCGAAGGGCATGGTGCGGCGGGTTGCCGCGGCGTACACGTGCACCGCCGCGTGGCTGACCAGCAGCGTGTAGCCGTCGGCAGGCTGCTTGGCGACGTAGTCGGTGCCGATCAGCCCGCCGGCGCCGGGCCGGTTCTCGACCACCACCGACTGCCCCAGCGACTGCGACAGGTGCGGCGCGATCAGCCGCGAGACCACGTCGACCAGCCCCCCAGGCGGGAACTGGGCGACCAGGCGGATCGGCCCGCGGCTCGGCCAGGCCGAACCCTGGGCCAGCGCGAGAGCGGGCGCGCCGAGCAATGAGGCACCCGCGGCAAGAAGGACACGACGCTTCATGATGGACTCCGTGAAGACGACCTCGGTGCGAAGGAGGTGCGTGATGGCTGACAGGGAAGGGACTGGGAACCCGCTCAGCAACTTGGGTGCCAGTCCGGGCGGCGCACCGGCCGCCCCGTCCGTGCTGTGCCAGACTCCGACCGCAGGAGGAGACACATGAAGCTGGGCTGCATCGCCGACGATTTCACCGGCGCCACCGATCTCGCTAACAACCTGGTGCGCGCCGGCATGCGCACGGTGCAGACGATCGGCGTGCCCGAAGGCAGTGCGCCCGACGGTGCCGACGCGGTGGTGGTGGCACTGAAGTCGCGCACCATCGAACCGGCCGAGGCGGTGGCGCAGTCGCTGCAGGCGCTGCGCTGGCTGCGCGCCAACGGTGCGCAGCAGATCTACTTCAAGGTCTGCTCGACCTTCGACTCCACCGACCGCGGCAACATCGGCCCGGTCTCCGAGGCACTGATGGACGCACTCGGCTGCGACTTCACGATCGCCTGCCCGGCCTTCCCGGCCAATGGCCGCACCGTCTACAAGGGCTACCTCTTCACCGGCGACCTGCTGCTCAGCGAGGGGAGCATGCGCGACCACCCGCTGACGCCGATGACCGACCCCAGCCTGGTGCGCGGGATGCAGCGCCAGTGCCGCCGCCGCGTCGGCCTGATCGAGCATGCCGTGGTGCGCCGCGGCAGCGAGGCGATCACGCAGCGCATCGCGCAGCTGCGCGCCGAGGGCGTCGGCATTGCCATCGTCGATGCGCTGGACGACGGCGACCTGCACGCCATGGGCCGCGCCTTCGCGCTGCTGCCCGTGCTGACCGCAGGGTCGGGCGTGGCGATCGGCCTGCCGGCGAATTTCGGCATCGCGCCGGCGGCCGGCGCGGCAGAGCTGCCGTCGGCACACGGCGCGCTGGCAATCGTCTCGGGCAGCTGCTCGGCCGCGTCGAACGCGCAGGTGGCGGCCTTCCTGGCGCGACATCCCGGCCGTGGCTTCGCGATCGACCCGCTGCGACTGGCTGCCGGCGAAGACCTCGCCGCCGCGGCGCTCGACTGGGCGACCCCGCAGCTCGGCGACGAGCCGCTGCTCGTCTACGCCACCGCCGCGCCCGAAGCAGTCAAGGCGGCCCAGGCCACCCTGGGCGTCGCCCAGGCCGGCGCGCTGGTCGAGCGCGCGCTGGCCGAGGTGGCGCGCGCGCTGGTGCAGCGCGGCGTCGGCCGGCTCGTCGTCGCCGGCGGCGAAACCTCCGGTGCCTGCGTGCAGGCGCTGGGGGTGCAGCAGCTGCGCATCGGCGCGCAGATCGACCCTGGCGTGCCCTGGTGCCATGCCGCCACGGCCGAGGGTGCGCCCGTCCATCTCGCGTTGAAGTCGGGCAACTTCGGCGCCGTCGACTTCTTCGACAAGGCCTTCGAGGTGCTGCGGTGAGCGCCGAGTCGAACTTGCGCGAGGAGATCTGCCGCGTCGGCACCAGCCTGTTCGCGCGCGGCTACGCCCATGCGTCTGCCGGCAACATCAGCGTGCGGCTGGAAGACGGCTTCCTGATCACGCCCACCGACGCCTGCCTCGGCACGCTCGATCCTGCGCGGCTGGCGCGGCTGGATTCCGACGGCCGCCAGCTCGATGGTGACCGTGCCAGCAAGACGCTGGCGCTGCACCGGCGCATCTACGACAGCGACGAGGCCGCGCGCTGCGTCATCCACACCCACTCGACCCACCTCGTCGCGCTGACGCTGCAGGGCGTCTGGACGGCCGACGACATCGTGCCACCGATCACGCCCTACTTCGTGATGAAGGTCGGCCACGTGCCGCTGATCCCGTACCACCGCCCTGGTGCGCCGGAGGCCGCCGAACAGGTGGCGATGCGCATCGTCGCCGCCCGTGCGGCCGGAGCGCCGCTGCGCGCTGTGATGATGGAACGGCTGGGCCCGAACGTCTGGCACGAGTCTCCGGCGGCCGCCATGGCGGTGCTCGAGGAGCTCGAGGAGACCGCGAAGCTGTGGCTGCTCGGCGGGCGCAATGCGGCGCCCTTGTCGGCGCCGCAGATCGACGAGCTGCGCACGGCCTTCGGCGCGCGCTGGTGAGCGGGCGCACGACCGGCTTCAGCCGAATCTAGTCTCGGTGCGCTCCAGCACCTCGTCGACCACCGACAGCAGCTCCGCTACGCTCACCGGCTTGGTGAGGTACAGCGACGCGCCGGCACGCAGCGCGGCGTCGATCTGCTGAGCGGTCGCGTCTGCCGACACCGCGACGACCGGGATGTCGCCGGTCTGCGGGTCGGCCTTCAGGCGCTGCAGCAGTTCCAGGCCGGACAGGTCGGGCAGGTGCATGTCCAGCAGCACGAGGTCGGGGTGCTGATCGCGGATCGCGGCCAGGCCATCGAGGCCGTTGATCGACACCTCCAGCTGGACCTGTGGCCGCTGCGCCAGGATGCCGCGCATCACCTCGATGTTGGTCTCGTTGTCCTCGACGTAGTGGACGATGCGACGGTGGTACTCGGCACTCGAGGTCTGCAGCGGGTCCAGGCTGGAGGGAACGGTGTCGGCCTCGACCGCGCGCGGCAACGCGAGGATGAAGGACGAGCCCTCGCCGGCGATGCTGCGCGCGCGCAGCGAGCCGCCCATCAGCTCGGCCAGGCGCTGGCTGATCACCAGCCCGATGCCCGTGCCTTCCTGCGACGAACGTTCGCGGCCGAGCCGGTTGAAGGGCTGGAACAGCTCGGCGAGCTGTTCGGCGGTCATGCCCAGGCCGGTGTCGGTGACGGCGATCTCGACCATGTCGTGCGGTCGCAGCCGGGTGGCGACGTGCACGCGGCCGCCGTCGGCGTTGTACTTCACCGCGTTGCTCAGCAGGTTCACGAGGATCTGCTTCAGGCGCGTGGCGTCTCCCATCAGCACCGCGGTGCCGTCGGCGAGGTCGGTGGTCACCGTCAGCCTGCGGCGCTGGGCCTCGGCGTCGACCATCGCCAGGCTGGCGCCGAGCAGCTCCTGCAACTGCACCGGCTCGATCTGCAGCTTCAGGTTGCCCGACTCGATGCGCGACAGGTCGAGTACGTCGTTGATCATCTCGAGCAGGTGCCAGCCGGCCTGCTGGATCTGCGCCACCCAGGGGCGCTGGTCGGGTGCCAGCGGGTGTCGGCGGTCGAGCTCGAGCAGCTGCGCGAAGCCGAGCATCGCGTTCAGCGGCGTGCGCAGCTCATGGCTCATGCGCGAGAGGAACTCGCTCTTGGCCAGGTTGGCAGCTTCGGCGCGCTCGCGCGCGGTCTCGGCCTCCTGCAAGCGCAGGTGCTCGGTGATGTCCTCGACCACGCCGACGATGCGCCGTGCCTGGCCGCTTTCGTCGCGCAGCAGCGTGACCGTCGCCTGCACCCACAGCGTGCGGCCGTCCTTGGTGATGTAGCGCTTGTGCCGGCGGTACATCGGCAGTTCGCCGCGCACCAGCTTGCTCGACAGCTCCACGTCCTGCGGTGTGTCCTCCGGGTGCGTGTACTGCGCGGTGGTCATGGTCTGCAGCTCGTCCTCGGCGTAGCCGGTGAGTTCGCAGAAGCGCGGATTGGCCTGCTTCACGTGGCCGCGCAGGTCGGTGTAGAGGATGCCGATCGGCGCGGTGTTCAGGATGTTGCGGAAGCGCTGCTCGCTGTCGCGCAGCGCCGCCTGGGCACGTTCGCGTTCGTGCACCTCGGCCTGCAGCGCGGCCGTGCGCTCGCCCACCGCCGCCTCGATGCGCCGCGCCCGGCCGGTGATCACCAGCAGCAGCGCGCCGAGCATCGCCGCGCCGAGCAGGCCGACCAGCGAGAACAGCCATGCGTTGGCGCCGCGGCCTTCGGGCACGGCGTCGGGTGTGGCCGTCGCGCGCAGCTCCCAGCGGCGGCCGGCGAAGAGCAGCGGACGCACGTGTGCCAAGCCGATGCGCACGTCCTTCTTCTCACAGCCCGGCGCGCCTGCCAGACGCGGCATCGCGGCCGTGCTGTCGGTGTCGACCAGGCACAGCTGCAGGTAGGGCGGCAGGTCGCCGGTCATCGTCGCCAGCAGCGGCGCCGGGCGCAGCGTCACGAACAGCACGCCGCGCAGCGAGCCGCTGGAAGCCTCCGCGCCACTGCCCTCCTGGCTGCGCAGGGCGCGGTAGACGACCACGCCGGTGCGGTCCTGGCCCTCGGGGATCTGCGTCAGCGCGAAGGCCGCACTGGCCACCGCTGTGCCGGTCTTCTCGCTGACTGCCACGGCAGCGCGTGCCGCCGGCACCGACTGCAGGTTCAGCCCGAGGGCACTGGCGTTGGCAGCCGTGGGCTCGATGTAGCGCATCGCGATCACGGGCTCGCGTGGCATGCCCTGCTCGCTGTCGGTGCGGTCGAAGACCCGGAACTGCGGCAGTCCTTCGGCACGTACCTGCGCTTCGAAGGCCGGTACCGCGACGCGGGGCATCACCTCGTACCAGCCCACCGCGGCGATGCCGCTGCTCTGCGTCCATGCCAGGCTGGCGCGGCGCATCTCGTCGCGGCTGACCTCGTCGGAGGCGATGAAGACACCGCGCATCGCTTCCAGGGCCATCAGCGGTTCGCGCAGGCGTGTCTCGAGCACCGTGGCGGCATGGTTCGCGTCGCGCATGAAGGCGTTGCGCAGTCGCTCGTCGTCCCAGCGTGCCACCTGCGCGATGCCCAGCGCCATCATCAGCGTGACCAGCGTCAGCGTCAGGCCGATGATCATCCGGCGCGCTGCCCAGTCGGCCCGCGGCCGGCCGATCAGCGTCAGCGCCACCGGCGTGGCGATCATCGCGCCGAACGAGTCGCCGGCCCACCAGGTCAGCCAGGTCACCAGCGCGTGCTCGGGGGCCACCGCGCCGCTGGCCATCAGCACCAGGGTGGCGATGCTGGCGTTGAGCAGGCAGGCCACCAGGCCGCCGAGGCCGAACAGTGCCGCCACGTCGCGCGGCTCGTCGATGGCCTGCGGGTGGCGGGCCAGGCGCTGCACCAGCGTCGCGCCCAGCCAGGCCTGGGCTGCTGCGCCGGCGCCGATCAGCAGCGGCACGCCCATGGCCGCAAGCTCCAGGTTGCCGCGCAGCGCGCTGAGCGTCACGTTGACGCCGAAGGCGCCGAGCGCGGTGCCCGCCACCGCCGCGCGCCCGCAGACCAGCACGGCGGCCAGCGCGATGCCGGCGGCCGGGTACAGCGGGGAGGCATAGCTCGGCGGGATGGCCAGGTGCAGCGAGGCCAGCCCGGCGATCAGGTAGGCCAGGGCGGTGCCGCCCATGACCGCGAGCCAGACGCCCCGCGAGGATCCGGTCGGCTCCGACGCCAGCGTCGTCGACTCCATGCGCTCAGGCCACTTCGTGGCCGCTGGCGGCCTGCCAGACCTCGGTCCAGTCCTGCGCATCCAGCGTGACCTGCAGCGCCTGGACGGCCTCGCGCAGCGCGGCGATGCGACGCGAGCCGGCCACCGGCACGGGCCGGCTCGGCAGGCGCAGCAGCCAGGCGAAGGCGATTGCTACGGCGCTCGCGCCATGGCGCTCGCCGATGCGTGCCAGCGCCGCCTGCACCCGCCGCTCGGCCTCGCCGCCACCGGCGAGCAGGCGGCCGCCGGCCAGAGGTGACCAGATCATCGGCCGCACGCGCAGGCGTTGCAGCTGGTCCAGCGTGCCGTCGGTCAGCGGATCGCGATGCAGCGGATGCAGCTCGATCTGGTTGGTGACCAGCGTAGTTCGGCTGGCGAGCAACTCGAACTGCGCCGGCGTGAAGTTGGAGACGCCGAAATGCGCCACCTTGCCTGCCGCGCGCAGCGCCTCGAACGCGCCGGCGACCTCGTCGGCGTCCATCAGCGCATCGGGGCGGTGGATCAGCAGCAGGTCGAGCCGCTCGGCGCGCAGGGCCCGCAGCGAGGCCTCGGCGCTGGCGACGATGTGTGCCGCCGAGCTGTCGTAGTGCTTGATGCAGTGCGCCGGGCGAGCGTCGGACACGAGCTTGATGCCGCACTTGCCGACCAGCTGGATCCGATCGCGCAGGCTGGGCACCAGCGCCAGTGCGTCGCCGAACAGCGCCTCGACCTGGTAGCCGCCGTAGATGTCGGCATGGTCGAAGCTGCTGACGCCGAGTTCGACGCATTGTTCGATCCAGCGCAGCCGCTCCTGGGCGCTCCACTGCCAGTCGGCCATGCGCCAGGCGCCGGCAACGATCGGTGAGAGGCGGGGGCCGTCAGCGGCCAGCGACGTGAGGGACAACGGCATGGGACCGGCATTATCCGGCGCTCCCTGCGCTGTTCAGTCGCGATAACACTTCAACACGTATTCCCCCGGTGCCGCGCCGAGCGATCTGCCCGGCGGCAGCGCCACCGGCGCACGCCGGCGTGACGAATGCCGCGCCAGCCACTGCTGCCAGGCCGGCCACCAGGAGCCTTCGTGCTCGGCTGCGTTGCGCTCCCAGTCGTCCGGTGCGGTCCAGGCACCCTGGGCCGGCCGTGTCCCGATGCGGTAGCTGCGGTGCGCATGGCCGGGCTCGCTGACGATGCCCGCGTTGTGCCCGCCGCTGGCCAGCGCGAAGGTGATCTCCGCCTCGCACAGGTGATGCAGCTTGTAGACCGAGCGCCAGGGCGAGACGTGGTCGCGCGCCGTGCCGACCAGGAACAGCGGCAGGCGCAGGTCGGCCAGCGAGACGGTCCGGCCGTCGCGGCCGCCGACACGGTAGGTGCCCATCGCCAATGCGTTGTGCAGGTACAGCGAGGTCAGGTACTCGTGGTGCATGCGCGCCGGCAGGTGCGTGGTGTCGCTGTTCCAGGCCATCAGGTCGCTGGCCTGCTCGCGTTCGCCCATCAGGTACTCGCGCATGCGCCGCGTCCAGATCAGGTCGCGCGAGTGCAGGAACTGGAACGATCCGGCCATCGCCTCGCCGGTCAGGTAGCCGCGGCCGCGGTTCTGCTCCTGCAGGTAGGCGACCTGGCTCTCGTCGATGAAGAGCCCCAGCTCGCCCGGCTCGGAGAAGTCGGTCTGCGCGGCCAGCAGGCTCAGCGTCTTCAGCGGCGCGAGGCGGCGGCGGTCGGGCACCAGACCCTCGCGCGCCAGTGCCGCCGCGGCGATGGCCACCAGCGTGCCGCCCAGGCAGTAGCCCATCGCGTGCACCGGCGTGCGCGGCGCCAGCGTGGCGATCGTCTTCAGCGCGTCGAAGGGCCCGAGGCGCAGGTAGTCGTCCATCGTCAGGTCGTGGTCGGCCGCGTCCGGGTTCTTCCACGACAGCATGTAGACCATGTGCCCCTGCGACACCAGCCAGCGCACCAGCGAGTCGTGCGGCGACAGGTCGAGGATGTAGTACTTCATGATCCACGACGGCACGATCAGCACTGGCTCCGGGTGCACCGTTGCCGTCGTCGGCGTGTAGCGGATCAGCTCGACCAGGCGGTTGCGCATCACCACGTCGCCCGGTGTGACGGCCACGTCGCGGCCGACCTTGAAATGCGCCTCGCGCTCGGCGGCAGCGCGCTCGCTGGCCGGCGTGGCCAGGTCCTGCAGCCAGTTCGCCCAGCCCTGGCGCAGCGGGGCGCCGGCGCCGGAGAGGTTGGCGTCCAGCACCACCGGGTTGGTGGGCAGCCAGTTGGCCGGCGTCAGCAGGCCCAGCCACTGGCGCGCCATGAAGTCGGTCAGCTCGGCGTGGTGGTGCGTCATGCCGGGCAGCCGCGACGCCGCCTTCCACCAGGCTTCGGTCTGGCGGAAGCCCGAACGCATCACGTTGAAGGGCCAGGCGGCCCAGTCGGGGTGGCGGAAGCGCGGGTCCTCGTCGGCGGCGCCCGCCGGTGCGTCGTCGCCGCGCAGCGTGGCCAGCACGCCCTGCGCGGCCCGTGAGGCCAGTTCCATCTGCCGGCCGGGCGACACGCCCAGGTGCCAGGCCCAGTCGGCCCAGGCCAGGCCCAGCGAGACGGGTGACAGCCCGCCGGTCAGCGGCGCTGCCGCGGTGTGCAGCAGGCGGTCGAGTCGTTCGGTGGGGGTCTCTTCATGCGGCTCGTTCATGGCCGCATCGTGGCCCGGCGCGCCGGTGGGCGGGTTGACGAAGGACAGGCCGGATCGCGCCTGCCCGCCGCCGTGCTCACTGCGGCTGGAAGCCGCTGTCCTTGATGATCTTCGCCCAGGTCTGGTGGTAGGCGCGTTCGCGCGCGGCGAGCTGCTCGCCGCTGCTGTGGGCGACGGTCAGGCCGAGCGCGGTGAGCCGCTCGCGCACCTCGGGCATCACGATCACCTGGGCGATCGCCGCCGAGATCTGGTCGAGCGTGGCCTTCGGTGTGCCGGCCGGTGCGAACACGCCGTAGTAGGGCACGTCCTCGAAGCCCTTCAGGCCCAGTTCGCTGAAGGTCGGCACGTCGGGCAGGATGCTCTGGCGCGCGCCGCCGAGCACGCCGACCACGCGCAGTTTGCCGGCCTTGTGCTGGTCGATGAAGTCGGGCACCGAGCCGACGCCGGCGGCGATCTGGTTGCCCAGCATGTCGCCGATCATCGGCGCGCTGCCGCGGTAAGGCGCGGCCACCAGGTCGAGCTGGTAGCGCTGGGCGAACACCTTGACCAGGAACTCCGGCACCGAGGCCGGCGCCGGGATGCCGACCGCGCCCTTGCCGCCGCCCTGCGTCTTCACCCAGGCCACGTACTCGTCGACGCTCTTCGCCGGCGTGCCGCCGGAGACGGCCAGCGCGTTGACGAAGGTCGCGAAGCCGGCCACCGGCGCGAAGTCCTTCGCCGGGTCGTAGCCGGGGTTCTTCACTACCAACGGCAGGATGCTGACGGTGTGGTCGTGGCTGAGGAACAGCGTCGTGCCGTCGGCCGGCGCCGCCTTCAGCGCCTGCGCGGCGAGCTGGCCGCCAGCGCCGGGCTTGTTCTCGACGATAACGTTGGCATTCAGCGGCCCGCGCAGCTTCTCGGCCAGCGTGCGCGCGATCGCATCGGTGCCGCCACCGGCCGGGAAGCCGACGAGGATGCGGATGGTCTTGTCGCCTTGCGCCTGCGCCGCCGTGGCGAGCAGCGCGAGCGCGGCGGTGGCACCCAGGGTGGCAAAGAGGCGGCGGCTGATCGAGCGCATGGGCGGGCTCCTCGTGAGGAAGGTCAGACGTTGAACAGGAAGTTCAGTACGTCGCCGTCCTTGACGACGTACTCCTTGCCTTCGGCGCGCATCTTGCCGGCGTCCTTGGCTCCCTGCTCGCCCTTGAAGGCGATGAAGTCGTCGAAGGCGATGGTCTGCGCGCGGATGAAGCCGCGCTCGAAGTCGGTGTGGATCACGCCGGCGGCCTGCGGCGCGGTGTCGCCGACGTGGATGGTCCAGGCACGCACTTCCTTCACGCCGGCGGTGAAGTAGGTCTGCAGGCCCAGCAGCTTGAAGGCGGCACGGATCAGGCGGTTCAGCCCCGGCTCGGTCTGCCCCATTTCCTGCAGGAACATCAGCCGGTCGTCGTCTTCCATGTCGGCCAGCTCGGCCTCGGTCTTGGCGCAGATCGCCACCACCGGCGCCTTCTGCGCCTCGGCATAGGCCTTGAGCTTGTCGAGCAGCGGGTTGTTCTCGAAACCATGCTCGTCGACGTTGCCGACGAACATCGCCGGCTTCGCGGTGATCAGGCACAGCGGCTTGAGCACCACCAGCTCTTCCTTGCTGAAGGCGATGCTGCGCACCGGCCTGGCCTCGTTCAGCGCCGCCTGGCATTTCTGCAGCACGTCGACCAGGCGCTGCGCCTCCTTGTCGTTGCCGGCCTTGGCCACCTTGGTGTAGCGCACCAGCGACTTGTCGACCGTGGTCAGGTCGGCCAGGCACAGCTCGGTCTGAATGACCTCGATGTCGGCGATCGGGTCGACCTTGCCGGCCACGTGGATGACGTTCTCGTCCTCGAAGCAGCGCACCACGTTGACGATCGCGTCGGTCTCGCGGATGTGGGCGAGGAACTGGTTGCCCAGGCCTTCGCCCTTGCTCGCGCCGGCCACGAGACCGGCGATGTCGACGAACTCCACGATGGCCGGCACGATGCGCTCGGGCTTGACGATGGCCGACAGCTGCGCGAGCCGCGGGTCGGGCAGCTCGACCACGCCGACGTTGGGCTCGATGGTGCAGAACGGGTAGTTCTCGGCGGCGATGCCGGCTTTGGTCAGGGCGTTGAAGAGGGTGGACTTGCCGACGTTGGGCAGGCCCACGATGCCGCACTTGAGGCTCATGAGGGGGCTTTCGGAAGACGCTCGAAAGCCCTGATTCTAGGTGGCGCCCCTGGCGCGGCCCGGGCTCAGGGGGTGACCGCCGCCCGCTCGCGCTCGAGGCGCTCGAGCACCGGCCGGATCGCGGTGCCGACGTGGATCAGCGGGTTGGAATAGCCGTCGTCCTTGCCGGCTTCCTGCTCGCGCCGCTCGATCACCGTGCGGGCCTGGGCATGCGCCTGCTCGAACGACCAGGTGCGGCGCAGCTGCTCGTCGAACATGGCGCGGCCGAAGAAGGTGAGTTCCGAGCGGCGCCCGCAGCCGTAGGACGTGTGTTCGGCGTCGGCGGCGGTCATCACCAGGGTGTGTTCGTCCTGCAGCGGCGCGATCCAGCTGCCGGAGTAGCAGGCCGAGACCGAGACGATGCGGTGTCGCACGCCGGCGTCGTGCAGCCACGAGCGCAGCAGCTCGGGCGTCACCGGTTCCACGCTCAGCGGCCAGAAGCCGGCGGCCAGCGCGCCGGAGCGTGCGCCGTGCGAGGTCAGGTGGATGAAGAGCACGTCCTCGTCGTGATCCATGCGGCCGGCGATGTGGGCGATGGCGCGCTGCAGGTTCGTCGGCGTGGCCCAGGGCAGGGCCTGCGAGGTGTCGCGGTGGTTCACCAGCTGCAGCGAGCGGCCGGCGGCGCCGAAGCGTGTCTCCATCACGCCGCTGACCATCTGGCTCTCGCGCATGAACACGTCTTCGTCCGCATAGGGCGCGAAGGTGATGGAGAACACGTCGACCTGCCCGCGCCGCGGCGCGGCCAGCTGCCGCAGCTGGCCGTCGAGCAGCGGCGCCTGTCGCTCGAACAGCTCCTGCGTGAGCCGGAACGGTTCGCGCCGCGCATCGCCGTCCTGGCTCTCGTCGGGGTACCAGAACCGCAGCGGCTGCATCCACTGGGCCAGCAGCAGCACGCCGACCAGCAGGCCGGCCGCCCCCCAGCGTGCGGCGCCATCGCCGCTGCCGCTGCGCCACGCGAGGCGCAGCTGGGCCGCGGCCACCCACAGCAGCGGCAACAGCCAGGCGACCCAACTGCCCCACTCGCCCAGGGTCTGCGGCGACCACCAGCCGGCCCGCACCAGCGGCACGCTGACCAGAGAGATGACGAGCCACAGGGTGATCGACTGCGCGATCAGCATCGCGAACAAGGCGGTCGCCGTCGGCGCACGCGGCGCGGCGCGTGCCGGGTCCGCCTGCGGTACGAGCAGCCAGCAGGCCAGCGCGCCGGCCACCGTCGACAGCCAGCCGGACTGCACGGCCGGCGCGTAGAAGCGGGCACCGCCGTCGATGAACAGGCGCTGCGCGATCACGTCGATCAGCAGCGACGCCAGCAGCAGGGCGACGACGATGGACGGCGAGGTGTGCAGCCCATCCCAGCGCGGGTCGCGCAGAAAGGCCGTTCGTGCGCCTTCGCGCCACCAGGCGCCCAGGCTGCCCGGCGGAATCTGTGCCGCGGGCGACTGCGCGGCAGCGGCCGGCACGCTGTCCTGCTCCATCTCACCCCTCCCTGGGCGCGGACTGTATCGCGCTCCTACACTGCGCAGACCCTTTCGGACGCGTGCTGCCATGACGACCTTGCAACTGATCGTTCCCCACGTGAAGGACCTCGGCGGCGGCTTCCTGGTGCGCCGCTGCCTGCCCTCGGCGCAGCGCCAGGCGGTCGGCCCGTTCCTGTTCTTCGATCACTTCGGGCCGATCACCGCGCAGCCGGCGGACAACCACGACGTGCGGCCGCACCCGCACATCGGCCTGGCGACGGTGACCTACCTGTTCGAGGGCGCGATGCTGCACCGCGACTCCACCGGTGTGGTGCAGCGCATCGAGCCGGGGGCGATCAACTGGATGACCGCCGGCCGTGGCATCGTGCACTCCGAGCGCACGCCCGACGACCTGCGCGGCGTGGTGCGGCGCAGCCACGGCCTGCAGCTGTGGTGTGCGCTGCCGGCCGAGCACGAGGAGGACGAACCCTCGTTCGTGCACACGCCGGCGGCGGCGATCCCGTCCGTCGAGCAGAGCGGCGCCAGGGTGCGCATGCTGATCGGCGAGGCATTTGGCGTGCGCTCGCCGGTCGCCACGCTGTCGCCGACGCTGTACCTCGACATCGCGCTGGCCGCAGGCGCCACGCTGCGCCTGCCCGACGCGGCCGCCGAGCGGGCGGTCTACCCGGTCGATGGCGACATCGAGATCGATGGCCAGGCGGTGCCGGCCGGCACCCTGGCCGTGCTCGAGCCCGGCAGCGAGCCGACGCTGTGCGCCGCGGCCGGCGCCCGCATCGCCGTGGTCGGCGGTGCGCCGCTGGGTCACCGCCACATGGTGTGGAACTTCGTGTCGAGCCGGAAGGAGCGCATCGTCCAGGCCCAGGACGACTGGGAAGCTCAGCGCTTCGACAAGGTCCCCGGCGAGACCGAGTTCATCCCTCTGCCGCCGCGGCGGGCCTGAGCGGCGCCGGGCGCAGCATGGCGATGTTGCCGGCCACCGCGAGTGCCGCCCCGGCGAGCGTCAGCCATTCGGGCCGATAGCCTTCGAAGAGCAGCGAGACGACCAGCGCGAGCAAGGGCGTCATCACGCCGATGGTGCCGGCCGGCCCGGGGCCCAGGCGGTCGAGCAGCGTCAGGTAGCAGGCGAAGGTAAGCACCGAGCCGGCGATGGCCAGGTACAGCAGCGCCATCCACCACGACAGCCCGATGGGCAGGGCCAGGCCGCGGCCCAGCGCCACGGCCACCAGCAGCGCCGACAACGCGCCGTACAGCATGCCGAAGCCCAGCGCCGGCCACAGCGGCAGGCGGTGCTGGCGGTTGCGGCTGGCCGACAGGCTGCCCACGGCCGCCAGCAGCACCGCCGCGACGGTGTACACGATGCCCAGTTGCGTGTCCGCGCCCGGCACGGCGCGGGCCAGTTCGGGCCAGAACACCAGCGCGACGCCGAGCACGCCGACCAGCCCGCCGCCGATGAAGCGGCCGGTCAGCGCCGTGCCGTACAGCCAGCGCGCACCGAGCGCGCCGAACAGCGGCGAGGCCGAGTAGCCCACCGCCACCAGGCCCGACACCACGTGCTGCTCCGCGTGGTACACGCAGACGTAGGACACGCCGTACATGAACGCACCCTGCAGCGCCAGGCGCAGGTGGTCGCGCGGCGCGAAGCGCAGCGGCAGGCGGCGCAGCGCCGCGAAGCCCAGCACCAGCGCGCCGGCCAGCGCGAAGCGCAGCGCTACGCCGAGCTCCGGCGCGACCGTGTCGACCTGCCAGGTGATCGCGTACCAGGTGGTGCTCCAGACGAGCACGCAGACAGCGAACAGCTGCCAGTTGGGCAGCCGACTCACTCGAACTTGAAAGTCGCCGCGCCGCTCATGCCGACCTTCAGCGTGGCCTCGATGCCTTCGAGCACGACCGCGTTCATGCCGAAGGTCAGTGCGCCGTCCAGTCGCGCATCGGCGCGGTACGTGGCCAGCACGTCGCCGACCGCATGGCCGGTCTCCGCCGTGACCGGGTCGACATCGGGCACCGTGCAGCGGCTGCAGGGCTTGACGAGCTTGATGCGCACCGGCCCTTCGGTCGCCTGGAAGACGACTTCATCGAGGTGGTCTTCGCCATGCGCGTCCAGCCCGTCGAGCACGAGGTTGGGGCGGAAGCGCTGCATCGTCACCGGCGCATGGCCGGCCTTGCGCAGCCGCTGGTTCAGCTCGTCGAGCCCGGCCGTCGAGGCGACCAGCAGCGGGAAGGCGTCGGCGAAGGCCGTCTCGGCCTCGATCGGGCCCGTCCAGGCGCGGTCGGCGAGTCGGCGCTGCTCGGGGTCGAAGCGCGAGAGCCGCACCTTGCGGCCGAGGAAGTCGCTGAACCACTGCGCCGCCAGGTCGCCCATGTCGTAGGCCTTGACCGTGTCGTTCCACACCGTCACCTCGACCGGTGCCTCGACGGTGTCCAGCGCCACGTGCAGCGCCAGCATGCCCGGCGCACGCAGCACCATGTCGAGCTGCTTCAGCGTGGGCTGGATCAGCGCCATGCGCGGCAGCTCGCGCTGCGTGACCAGCACGCCGCGTTCGTCGACCACCATCCAGGCGCGGTCGAACTCCAGGCCGGTCTCGATGACCAGCGCCTCGTCCACCGCGATGCCGCCGCAGGACTTGATCGGATGCACGTTGAGTGCGGCGATGCGCACGTCGACGTCGCCCATCGACGCATTCGCAGGTGTGCTCACTTGAACAGCCCTTTCAAAAGCTTGTCCTTCAATTGTTGCTTCGGCGCCGGCGCGGAGGCTCCGGGCTGGGCCGGCTGGAGACCGAGTTTGCCCTTGAGCTTGTCTTCCAGCTTGTTCTGCAGCGCGCCGGCGGCCACCGCCGACCACTGGATCTTCCAGTCGATGGCGTCGAACGGTCCGGTCAGGCGCACTGGCACGGTCAGGCCTTTCAGCGCCGCGAGTTCGGCGCCACCCTGGCCGGCGGCACTGGAGGTCACCGTGGCACGCGCGGTGTAGTCGATGCGGCCTCTGCCGATGTCGATCGCACCGTCGCCGCCCAGGCGGATGAACGGGCTCTTCATGTCGAGGTCGTTGCTGCGCGCCACGCCGTCGGCGATCTGGAAGCTCGCGCTCAGCTCGGAGAAGTCGGTCTTCTCGGTCTGGCGGGCCTTCTCGCTCGCATCGGCGCGCAGCGACAGCGCGGCCTTCGCCTGGCGCAGGCTCTTCGCCAGGTTGATGCCCTTGATCGCGCCGTCGCGCAGGTTCAGCGCCGCCGTGCCGCGCAGGTGCGAGCGCAGCTCGCCGATGCTGCGGCCGGTGGTGTCGACGTCGACGTTGACGCGGCCGGTGCCTTCGAGGATGTCCTTGGCCGCCACGTCCTGCAGCAGCGCGTTGACGTTGACGCCGTTGGCCACCGCCTTGACCGCGATGCGGTTGGCGCGCGCGTCGGCGAGTGCGTTGGCGTCGAGCGTGCCACCCCAGGCCCGGGCCTGCAGCACCGGCACCTTGAGCATGCCGTTGTCGAGCTGGGCTTCCACGCGAGCGTCGCTGAGGCGGTACTGGCGGAAGGCCAGTGCACCGGCGCGCAGCGAGACATTGGCGTTCAGCGCGCGCAACCCGGACAGATCGACCGGTGTGTCGGCGGGCGCCGGTGCCGGCGCCGATGCGCCGGGCGCCGTGCCGGCGGATGCACCGTCGGGCAGCAGCGTGTTCAGGTCCAGACTGTCGAAGCGGGCATTGGCCTTCACGAACATCGGGTTGGCCGACAGGTTGGCATTGCCGTCGATCGCGAAACTGTTGGCGTTGAGCTGGCCCGTCACCGCCCACTGCGCCGCCTGCGGCGAGGCGCTGGCCTGGCCCTTCAGCGCCAGGGCGAGCGGCTTGAGGCCCTTGTCGGAGACCGTCGCCTTCAGGTCCAGCCCACTCAGGCTCAAGGCCGACTTGGCGGGCTGCAGGCCGAGGTTGGCGCGCAGCGTGCCGTCGATGGTGCGCGCCGTGCCAGAGCTGCCGATCTTCGCCTCGAAGCCGGGCAGCGCGACAGCGTCGAAGGTGCCGGTGGGCGCGCCGCTGCGGAAGCTGGCGATGAGCGGGAGTTCGCCGCCAAGCGAGAGCTTGCCTTCGAGCGCGCTGCCCTTGAGCTTCTCGCCTTCGACATCCAGGCGCGGCCAGTCGAGTTCGAGCGAGAGCGGATCCTTGCCGCGGCTGCCCTTCAGCCGCAACTGCAATTGCTCGACGTGCAAGGCCTGCTTTGTCGGATCGAAACCGAAGGCCGCCACCGACAGCGTGCTGCCGGTGAGCTGCAGGGCGCCAGCGCGCGCGGTCAGCTGCACCTCGAGCTTCTTCGCGTCGAGGGCGCCTTTCGTGCCGTCCAGCGCCACGGCGCCGCGCACGCTGGCGTCGACGCCGCTGGCGCCGGGCAGGTCGCCCTTCCAGGCGAGGTTCATGTCGGCCAGCGTGAACGAGCCAGTGGCCAGCACCGGGGTCAGCGTGGTCTTGCCCGACAGCGTGCCCTTGGCCGCCGGCTGGCGGAAGTCGACCCGTGCGGCGAGCTCGACCGGCGAGGCCACGCCGTCGGCGATGCGGCCGGTGACCAGGCGCTCGAGCACCAGCTCGCCGTCGAGCTTCGCCTGCTCGTCCTTCACGCGTGCGCGCAGGTCGGTCAGCGTGATGCGGTCGATGTCGATGTCGACCGGCTTGCCGCCAGCGGCAGCGGCAGGTTCCGCGGGCTTCTGGCCCGGCGCCTCGGCCGCTGCCGCCGGGCTGGCGAGGTCGTCGGTGTTGCGCTTGCCCTTCGCATCGCGCAGCAGCTGCACGCGGACGCCGCTGGCCTCGACCCGCCCGATCACCACGCGGCCGCGCAGCAGCGGCAGCAGATCGACCGACAATGCGGCCTGGTCGATGGCGGCGAAGTTCTCGCTGCGGCCGGCTTCGCTCAGGCTGACCTGGTTCAGCTTGACGGCCACGCGCGGGAACACCGACAGCGAGACCGGCCCGTCGATCGCCAACGTGCGGTTGCGGTTGGCCTTCATCCAGTCGACCGCCATGCCCTTGTAGCGATTGGGGTCGAAGCTGGCGATCAGCCAGGCGCCGGCGGCAACGGCCAGCAGGATCAGCACCCCGAGGGTGATGGCGACGCGTCGGATCCAGACGGACATGCGGGAGGCGGGCAAAGCGGGGAGGGCGGATTGTGCACCCCGCTGCCTCGGCTCCGTCATGAGTCACTGCCTACAATGAAAGACGATGAAACACATGGACGTGCTGGTGCGCGGGTCGGGCATCGTCGGGCAGAGCCTGGCGCTGTCGCTGGCGCGGCTCGGGCTGCAGGTCGGCCTGTGCGGCAGTGCGCCGCGCGCTGATGCGCCGGTGGACGTGCGTGCCTATGCGCTCAACGCCGCCTCGGTGACGCTGCTCAAGGGCCTGAAGGTCTGGGACGCTCTGCCGGCCAATGCCGCCACGCCGGTCTACGACATGCACGTGCAGGGCGACTCGGCCGGCGCGGCGATCGATTTCTCGGCCTGGGAGCAACGGCGCGGCGAACTGGCCTGGATCGTCGATGCGCCGGTGCTCGAGCGCGAACTCGCCGCGGCGCTGCGCTTCTCGCCGCACGTGCACACGCTGAGCGACGAGCAGGCCGAGCGTGCAAAGCCGGTGTTGACCGCGCTGTGTGAGGGCAAGGCCTCGGCGACGCGCGCCGCGCTGGGCGTCCAGTTCGTCCGCCGCGAGTACGGGCACAGCGCGATCGCCGCGCGGCTGGTCGCCTCGGCACCGCACCAGGGCACGGCACGGCAGTGGTTCCGCTCGCCCGACGTGCTGGCGCTGCTGCCCTTCGATTCGCCGCAGCCGGAGCGTTCGTATGCGCTGGTCTGGTCGCTGCCCGACGAGCGTGCGCAGGAACTGCTGGCCCTTTCCGACGCCGATTTCAGCGCCGCGCTGATGGCCGCCACGCGCGGCGAGGCGGGCGACCTGCAACTGGCCTCGCCGCGCGCTTCGTGGCCGCTGGCGATCGCCGAGGCCAGCGCCTGGTGCGGCCCCGGCTGGGTGCTGCTGGGCGACGCCGCGCACCTGGTGCATCCGCTGGCCGGGCAGGGCCTGAACCTGGGCCTGGCCGACGTGGCGGCGCTGAGCCAGGTGATCGCCGCGCGCGAGCCCTGGCGGCCGCTCGGCGACGAGCGCCTGCTGCGCCGCTACGTGCGCGAACGCAAGGCGCCGACCTGGGCGATGGAGCAGGTCACAGACGGCCTGTTGCGACTCTTTGCACAGCCGGCGCCGGTGGCACGGGAACTTCGCAACCGCGGGCTGAGTCTGGTCAACCGCGTCACCCCCCTCAAGCGATGGCTGACCGCCCGCGCACTCGACTCCTGAAGGCTCCTGCCATGCTTCGCCTCGCCACACTTGCACTCGCCACCGCACTGGCTGCGCCCGCCTTCGCCCAGGAAGCGGTGATCCGCAAGAACCTGTCCGAGCGCTTGCCCGACTTCCCGAAGATCGACGAGGTCAACAAGTCGCCGATCCCCGGCCTGTACGAGGTGCGTGTCGGCACCGAGATCTTCTACACCGACGAGCAGGGCAACCACATCATCGACGGCAGCGTGATCGAGACCCGCACGCGCACCAACCTCACTCAGGCGCGCATCGACAAGCTGACGCAGATCGACTTCGCCAAGCTGCCGCTGAAGGACGCGATCGTCTGGAAGTCGGGCACCGGCGAACGCAAGATGGCGGTGTTCGCCGACCCGAACTGCGGCTACTGCAAGCGCTTCGAGCGTGACCTGAACGCGGTCAAGGACGTCACTGTCTACACCTTCCTCTACCCGATCCTCGGCGCCGACTCGGCTGAGAAGTCGAAGAACATCTGGTGCGCGAAGGACAAGACCGCGGCCTGGCGCGACTGGATGCTCGAAGGCAATGCGCCGGCCAAGGTGATGGGCCAGTGCGACGTGGCGGCCCTGCAGCGCAACAGCGAGTTCGGCCGCAAGTACCGCATCAACGGCACGCCGGCCATCCTGTTCGAGGATGGCAAGCGCTCCCCGGGCGCGATGAACACCGCGCAGATCGAGCAGCAACTGGTGGCCAGCCGCGCCGCGAAGCCGGCGGCGCAGTAAGGCGGCAGCGGCGGCATCAGCCGCAGGGATTCGTGGCCGCTCTCGGCCCTCTGCTGCTGTTCGCGTAGGTCTGCTTTCGTGCCTTGATCTGCGCGTCGCGGCAGGCGCTACCCGCTGGGGGCTCATGCGTCGGCGGTCGGCCTTGCAGGCCGACTCCACTGCGATGCTCGCGCCAGGGGGCATGCCGCCCAACTCACTGCGTTCGCTGCGCTCACTCCGTTCAGACAGCCGGCGGCAAGTCAGTCTACGAAGCGCGCTTTCGCGCGCCGCCCCCTGACGCTGCGCTTCTCGTCGCCGCCCAAATCGCCCCCAGCGGGCAGCGCCTGCCGCGAAGTCCACCACTGGTTCTGCTCGGGACGGGCCGCCACGGTGCAGCAAAGGCGCGCGCCAGCCTGCCCGCACGCGGCGTTGCCGCTCCAACTTCAGCACGCACAGCAGTGAGCGAACTTCCGCTCAGGGCCGCGAACGGCCGCACAGCCGCCTCACGCGTAGCGCAACTCCCCCGTCTTGCCACCGAACACTCGGTACGAGAACGCCGTGTAGGCAACGATCGCAGGCACCGAGATGCAAACGCCGAACAGGATCACCTTCAGCGCCGCCGGGCTGCTGGCGGCCTGCCAGATGGTCAGGCGGTCGATCACCACGTACGGGTAGAGGCTGTAGGCCAGGCCGAGGAAGCCGAGCACGAACACCGCGATCAGCAGCACGAAAGGGGCCCACGATGCGGCCCCGCGCACCCGCTTCGAGTTCAGCAGCCCTCGCACACCGAGCAGCAACACCGCGGTCATCAGCGGAATGGCCGACAGGGCGATCACCTCCGGCAGCACGAACCAGCGATTGCGTACCGTCTCGCTGATCCACGGTGTGGCCATCGAGATCAGCACCAGGCCGCCGACCATCGGCGCCCAGGCGATCTTGGCCCAGCGCACCGCACGTTCCTGCAATTCGCCCTCGGTCTTCATGATCAGCCAGGCCGCGCCGAGCAGCACGTAGGCCATCGGCAGCGCGACGGCGATGGCGGCAGCGAACACCGGGTAGTTCCAGCCCTGGCCGAAGCCGCTGATGTAGCGGCCGAGCATCCAGCCCTGGCACACCGAGGCCAGCATCGAGCCGGCGAAGAAGAGCCGGTCCCACATCGGCTTGCGCACCGCCTTGGCCTTGACGCGGAAGTCGAAGGCCACGCCGCGCAGGATCAGGCCGACCAGCATCAGCGTCACCGGCAGGTACAGCTCCGTCAGCACCAGGCCATGCGCCTTCGGGAAGGCGACCAGCAGGATGCCGACACCGAGCACCAGCCAGGTCTCGTTGGCGTCCCAGAACGGGCCGATCGAGGCGATCATCACGTCCTTCTCGGCGTCGGTCGCGCGATGCATGAGCATGCCCACGCCGAGGTCGTAGCCGTCGCTGATCACGTAGACGAGCATCGACAGGCCCAGCAGGGCCATGAAGATCACCGGCAGCATCTGGTCGAAGCTCATCGCGGTCATGACCCGCTCCCCGCCGGCAGCGCCACCGGCGACGGTTCGTCGGCGGTCACCGCCTCCGGCTTCTCCGCCATGTACTTCAGCACGCCGATGTAGGCGACGATCAGCGCGAGGTAGACGGTGACGTACAGCGCCAGCGTCAGCGCGATCATCGGCGCCGGCACGGTGGAGGCCACGTCGGCGGTGCGCAGCAGGCCGAAGACGATGAAGGGCTGGCGGCCGATCTCGGTGACGTACCAGCCGGCCACCGTGGCCACCCAGCCGGAGAAGGTCATGCCGGCCAGCGTCCACAGCAGCGCGCGCGGCAGCCGCTCGGCCTGCCAGCCGCTGCGGCGGTACAGCCACCAGCCGACCCAGCTGACCGCCAGCATCAGCACGCCGACGCCGACCATGATGCGGAAGGCGAAGAACAGCGGCGCCACCGGCGGATGCGCCCCCTTGAACTCGTCCAGCCCGCGGATCTCGCCTTCCGCGTCGTGCTTGAGGATCAGGCTGGCGAGCTTCGGGATGCCGATCTCGGCGTGGTTGGTGCGCGCCTTCTCGTCGGGGATCGCGAACAGCAGCAGCGGCGCGCCGCGCTCGGTCTGCCACACGCCTTCCATCGCGGCGATCTTCTGCGGCTGGTGCTCCAGCGTGTTCAGGCCGTGCAGGTCGCCGACGAAGATCTGCACCGGAATCAGCACGGCGGCGAGCGTCAGGCCGACGCGCAGCACCTTCGGCGCGGCCGCATGGCCGCTGCGCTTGATCACCTGCCAGGCCGACAGCCCGGCCATCAGGAAGGCGCAGGTCAGCGCCGAGGCGAGCAGCATGTGAGCCAGCCGGTACGGGAACGACGGGTTGAAGATCACCTGCAGCCAGCTCGTCACGTGGAACTCGCCATTGATGATTTCGTAGCCGGCGGGCGTCTGCATCCACGAGTTCAGCGCCAGGATCCAGAACGCCGACAGCGTGGTGCCGAAGGCGACGAAGAAGGTCGCCATCAGGTGCACCCGTTCGCTGACCCGGCCGTGGCCGAACAGCATGATGCCGAGGAAGCCGGCCTCGAGGAAGAACGCGGTCAGCACCTCGTAGCCGAGCAACGGCCCGGCGACATTCCCCACGCGCTCCATGAAGCCCGGCCAGTTGGTGCCGAACTGGAAGCTCATCGTGATGCCGCTGACCACGCCCAGCGCGAAGGACAGTGCGAACACCTTGGTCCAGAAGCGGTAGGCGGACAGCCAGGCCTGCTTCGTGCCGATGTCGGTCGATCGCAGGTAGCGCCAGCGGAAGAACAGCAGCAACCAGCCCAGCGCGATGCTGATGGTCGGGAACAGGATGTGGAAGGTGATGTTGGCGGCGAACTGCATGCGCGCCAGGAGCAGGGCGTCCATGATGAGCTCCTTACTTGCGGCCGCCGGCCACGACCTTGACCTTGTCGCTGAACTCGAGCAGGCGCTGCACCTTGGCGCCCATCTTCATCAGCTTGGCGAGCGTGGCCTGGTCCATTCGCTGCACGTCGTCGAACCAGCTCGTCATCAGCTCGATCAGGTCGTGCATGCCGCGCATGCGCTCGAGTGCGACACGGTCTTCCTCGTTCGCCGGCTCCTCCAGCAGCGCATTGCGCAGCATCGACAGCGTCGGCTCGATCTCGCGGCGGCGGCGCTCCTCGGCCAGCGTACGGAAGATCTCCCAGGCATCGGCCGGGGCCTCGAAGTACTCGCGCCGATCAGCCGGCTGATGGCGCAGCTTCACTAGGCGCCAGGCCTGCAGTTCCTTCAGGCCCATGCTGACGTTGGAGCGCGAGAACTCCAGCTTCTCGGCGATGTCGTCGGCGTTCAGCGGCGCCGGCGAGACGAAGATCAGCGCGTAGATCTGGCCGACCGTTCGGTTGATGCCCCAGCGGCTGCCCATTTCGCCGAAGTGGGCGACGAAGCTGCGCACGAGGGGGGAGAGGGCGTTCATGAGGAGTGATCTGATTTGATGACAATCAAGAGCGTACATGAACTTTCAGGAATTCTTGAAAGTTCAGGAGTGCTGGAGTCACCCGCGGGGTCATGCCGGCAGGAGTTGGCAGAGTCCCGCCCGCTCGATGGTGCCGGGGCTGCGGCGACAATGGCGCCCGTCCCCGCCTGGAGCCCTGCGTGAACGCCTCTTCTGCCATCGCCACCGTCCCCGTGCCCACGCCCGCCGCGCTGCGCCTGGGCCACGCCGGCCTGCTGCCCTTCGTGGCCGGCGCGGCGCTGACCTGGCTGGTGCGGCCCGATGCGCTGCCCTTCGTGACGGCGGCGCTGTCGGCCTACGCGGCGGTGATCGTGTCCTTCCTCGGCGGCATCCACTGGGGCTTCGCGATGCGCCAGAGCGGCCCCGCCACCTCGCTGCCGCTGTGGGGCGTGGTGCCCTCGCTGGTGGCCTGGGTGGCGGTGCTGATGCCGGCCTATGCCGGCCTCGTCGTGCACGGCGCGATGCTGGTGGTGTGCTACCTCGTCGACCGCCGCGTCTACCCGGCGCAGGGCGCGGCCGCCTGGCTGACACTGCGCTTCCGCCTCACCGCGGTGGCTTCGCTGAGCTGCTTCATCGCCGCGGCCGGCAGCTGAACCCTTCTTCCCCGCCCATGATCACCTACCGCATCGACGTCGACGACGTCCACGCCCACCTGTTCCGCGTCACGCTGCGCGTGCCGAAGCCGGCCGCACTGCAGCGCCTGAGCCTGCCGGTGTGGATTCCCGGCAGCTACCTGGTGCGCGAATTCGCGCGCCACCTGTCGGACCTGCATGCCGAGCAGGGCGGCAAGCCGGTCGCGTTGACGCAGCTCGACAAGGCGAGCTGGCAGGCCGAGTGCAGCGGCCGCGGCGAGCTGGTGGTCAGTGCGCGGGTCTATGCGTTCGACACCTCGGTGCGCTGCGCCTTCCTCGACGCGCAGCGCGGCTTCTTCAACGGCACCGGGCTGTGCCTGCGCGTCGAAGGCCGCGAAGCCGAGCCGCAGCGGCTGCAGATCGGCACGCTGCCGCGCGGCTGGCAGGTGGGTACCGCGATGCGCGCGGTCAAGGTCGACGCCCACGGCCGCGGCACCTACGAAGCGGCCGACTACGACGAACTGGTCGACCACCCGGTCGAGCTGGGTCGCTTCTGGCGTGGCCGCTTCGAGGCGGCCGGTGTCCCGCACGAGTTCATCGTCGCCGGCGCGCTGCCCGACTTCGACGGCGAGCGGCTGCTCGCCGACACGCGCCGCATCTGCGAGGCGCAGATCGCCTTCTGGCACGGCAGCGGCAAACGAGCCAAGGCACCGTTCGAACGCTACGTGTTCCTGCTCAACACCAGCGAAGACGGCCACGGCGGCCTCGAGCACCGCGCCAGCACCGCGCTGCTGTCGGCACGGCGCAACCTGCCGCAGCGCGGGCGCAGCGAGACCAACGATCAGTACGTCGAGCTGCTCGGCCTGATCAGCCACGAGTACTTCCACACCTGGAACGTCAAGCGGCTGCGTCCGGCCGAGTTCACGCGCTACGACTACACGCAGGAGAACTACACGCAGCTGCTGTGGTTCTTCGAGGGCTTCACTTCCTACTACGACGACCTGTTCCTGCGCCGCTGCGGCCTGATCGATGCGCCGCGCTATCTGAAGCTGCTGTCGCGCACGGTGACGGGCGTCGCCGCGACGCCGGGCCGTCAGGTCCAGAGCGTCGCCGAGGCCAGCTTCGACGCCTGGGTCAAGTACTACCGCAGCGACGAGAATACGCCCAACGCGACGATCAGCTACTACGCGAAGGGCTCGCTGGTCGCGCTGGCGCTGGACCTGACATTGCGCCGCGAAGGCAGCTCGCTCGACGAGGTGATGCGCCGGCTGTGGACCACCAGCGGCTGCGGGCCGATCGCCGAGGCCGACATCGCCGCCGCGCTGCAGCACTGCGGCGGCCGCTCCTACGCGAAGGAGCTCGCCGAGTGGGTGCACGGCACCGGCGAGCTGCCGCTCAAGGGCCTGCTCTACGGCAGCGGTGTGGATTGGCAGACCCAGCCGGCGACCGTGGCGCAGCGCCTCGGCCTGCGCGTCTCTGAAAGCGCGCTGACCGGTGTGAAGGCCAGCCATGTGCTGCGCGGCGGTGCCGCGGAGGCAGCCGGCATCTCGGCCGGTGACGAGATCCTTGCCGTGGCGGGCTGGCGCATCCGCCGGCTCGAGGACGCACTGCGCCTGGTGGTGCCCGGCGAACCGGCCGAGTGGCTGGTGGCGCGCGACCAGCGCCTGCAGACGCTGTCGCTGGTCTTGCCCGTCGACGCCAGCGCGGCGGCGCCAGTGCAGCTGGTGGCCGACGCCAAGCCGGGCAAGGCGGCACAGGCCCTGCGCGAGGCATGGCTGGGCCGCTGAGCCCGCACGCTCCGGCGCGACGACGGATCGCCTTCGCCGCGCTGGTGGCCGGCGTGCTGCTGCTGCACGGCGGGCTGGCCGAACGACTGGGCGAACACCTCGGCGACATCCGCGCGGCCAGCGTGATGCCGCCGCGCATCGTGGTGGCCTATGTGCGCGAGCTGGAGCCGGCCGCGCCGCCTGCAGTGGCGCCAGCCCCGCCCGTGCCGCCTCCTGCGCCGCGGCGTCGAGCGCCGCGACCGGCCGCCGCGGCATCGGCCGTGGCATCGCCGGTGGTGCCGGCACCGCCCGAACGCGAGCCGGAACAACCTCCGCCGCCTGTGGCCGAGCTGGCGCCACCGCCTGTCCCACCGGAGCCGTCGGCGTCCGTGCCCGAGGCGGTGCTGGCGGCCGCTTCGCCACCTTCGGCGTCAGCGTCGGCCGCCGCCGCCTCCGCCTCCGCCGCCGAAGCCTTCGAATGGCCCGCCTCCACGCGGCTGAGCTACAAGCTGATCGGCAACGTGCGCGGCGAGGTGCACGGCGACGCGCAGGTCGAGTGGGTGCGCCAGGGCAGCCGCTACCAGGTGCACCTGGACATCACGGTGGGTTTGCCCGTCGCGCCGATGATGAGCCGGCGCATGAGCAGCGACGGCGAGCTGACCGCGCAGGGCCTGGTGCCGCAGCGCTACGACGAAGACACCAAGGTGATGTTCCGCGACCCGCGCCGGCTGACGATGCGCTTCGAGCCGGACGCCATCGTGATGCCGGGCGGGCAGCGCCGGCCGCGCTGGGAAGGCGTGCAGGACACGGCCAGCCAGTTCGTGCAGATGAGCTGGCTGTTCTCGACTCGGCCCGAGCTGCTGCGTGCCGGCAGCACGGTCGACTTCGCATTGGCGCTGCCGAAGAGCGTCGACCGCTGGGTCTACGACGTGATCGGCGAAGAGACCGTGGCCACCGGCTTCGGCGCCGTCGAAGCCTTCCGCCTGAAGCCGAGGCGGCCGTCGCGGCCCGGCGGCGAACTGGTCGCCGAGATCTGGTTCGCGCCTCGGCTGCGCTACCTGCCGGCGCGCATCCGCATCGAGCAGGATGCGGAGACCTTCATCGACCTCGTGCTCTCGCGCAAGCCCGAGATCGCCGGGCCCTGAAGCAGGGCGCGCGAGCCGTATAGTTTCGAGACACAGGAGACCCCATGAGCTACGACACCATCCTCGTCGACACCCGCGGCAGCGGCGAGCGCCGCACCGGCCTGGTCACGCTGAACCGCCCCAAGCAGCTCAACGCGTTGAACGACACCCTGATGAACGAGCTCGGCGCCGCGTTGCAGGCCTTCGACGCCGACGAGACCATCGGCTGCATCGTGATCACCGGCAGCGAGAAGGCCTTCGCCGCCGGCGCCGACATCGGCGCGATGGCGACCTGGTCGTACATGGACGTCTACAAGAGCGACTACATCACGCGCAACTGGGAGACCATCCGCACGGTGCGCAAGCCGGTGATCGCCGCGGTGGCCGGCTTTGCGCTCGGCGGCGGCTGCGAACTGGCGATGATGTGCGACTTCATCATCGCCGCCGATACCGCCAAGTTCGGCCAGCCGGAGATCAAGCTCGGCATCATCCCCGGTGCCGGCGGCACGCAGCGCCTGCCGCGTGCGATCTCCAAGGCGAAGGCGATGGACCTGGTGCTCACCAGCCGCATGATGGATGCCGCCGAGGCCGAGCGTGCCGGTCTGGTCTCGCGCGTGGTTCCGGCGGCCGAACTGCTCGACGTGACGCTGGCCGCCGCGCAGACGATCTGCGAGTTCAGCGGGCCAGCGGTGATGATGGCCAAGGAATGCGTCAACCGCGCCTACGAGGGCGCGCTGTCCGACGGCGTGATGTTCGAGCGTCGCCTGTTCCACTCGCTGTTCGCCACCGAAGACCAGAAGGAAGGCATGGCCGCCTTCGTCGAGAAGCGCAAGCCGGCCTTCAAGCAGCGCTAGGGGCCGCGGGGCCCGGCGCCGTCGGTGCGCGGCACCAGCACCTGGCCAGTGACGCGCAGGTGCAACTGGCGTCCGTCGAGGCGGTAGTCGCCGCTCGCGGCCCGCGCCAGGCGGAACAGCACGGCCGAAGCCCGCAGTGTCGTGCAGCCGGGGACCAGCACGCCGAACTGCGTCGGCTCCCAGCGGACCACCTGGTCGGAAGCGCGTACCTGGCCGCACAGCCGCTCGGCGCATTCGGCCAGCAGCGCGACACGCAGCTCCTCGGCCGGCGCGCCGTCGACCTGCACCTCCAGCCGCAGCGCCGACAGCGCATCGCTGACGCGCCGCGACCGCGACGCGTGGCGCTCGAACATCCGCACGAACTGCTCGGCGGATTCGAGTTCGACGATGCTGTTCGACGCCAGCATGGCGCCGGCGGGCGCGTCGCAGAGCGGCTCGGAAAGCTCGGTGGCAGGCAGAACCATGGTGTACGGCATGCTGAGGACACGGGCTGGATGTGATGGAAGCGGATCGGGGCCCGGCGCTCGCCGATCCCCTTGCTCACTGAAACGCGTCCTGGCCATGAATCCCGACATTGCCGTTTACATTTCGAGCAGTCCCCTTGCCCACGCCATGTCAGAGATCACGACGCTGCTGCATGCCGCGGTGAGCGGCGACCGCCTCGCCGCCGAGCGTGCCTTTGCCCTGCTGTACGACGACCTGCGCCGCCTGGCGCGCAGCCGGCTGCGCCGCGACGGCGCCGAACTCACGCTGCTCGACACCACGGTGCTGGTGCACGAGTCCTATCTTCGCTTGCAGGGCGGCGCTGCCGTGTTCCCGGATCGTCATCACTTCATGGCGTATGCCGCCAAGGTGATGCGGGCCATCGTCATCGATGCGGTGCGCGCGCGCCGGACCGAGCGACGCGGCGGCGACCTCGAGCAGGTGACGATGGACACCGGCGTGATCGGCAGCCTGGCCGCGCACGACGACGAGGTGCTGCGCGTGCACGAGGCGCTGGACGAACTGGCGGCGATGGAGCCGCGCCTGGCCCAGGTGGTGGAGCTGCGCTACTTCGGCGGCCTCAGCGAGCCCGAGATCGCCGCGAACCTGGGCGTGACCGAACGCACCGTGCAGCGCGACTGGCAGAAGGCGCGCCTGTTCCTGTCGGTCGCGCTGCGCTGATGGCCGCCGCCAAACCGGACCGCGCACGCTGGCGCGAGCTGTCGCCGCTGCTCGACGAACTGCTCGATCTGCCTGCAGCGGAGCGCGAGCAGCGACTGGCCGCGATGCACGACGCCGACCCGGCGCTGGCCGCGGAAGTGCAGGCCTGGCTGGCCGAGCTCCAGGCGCTGGACGGCAGCGGCTTCCTGCAGGCCCCGGCGATGGCGCCGCCGTCCGACCTGGCCGGCGAGACCGTCGGCGCCTACACGCTGGTGCGCGAGCTCGGGCGCGGCGGCATGGGCAGCGTCTGGCTGGCCAGGCGCACCGACGGCCGCTACGAGGGCGAGGTGGCGATCAAGTTCCTGGCCTCGGGCATGTTCGCGGCCGGTGGCGCCGAGCGCTTCGCGCGCGAGGGCCAGATCATGGCGAGGCTGGCCCACCCGCACATCGCCCGGCTGCTCGACGCCGGCCACCTGCCGGGCGGGCCGGGGGGCGGCCAGCCCTACCTCGTTCTCGAGTACGTCGAGGGCGAGCCCATCGACCGCTACTGCACCACGCACGCGCTGTCGGTGGCGGCACGCCTGCAGCTCTTCCTGCAGGTGACAGAGGCGGTGGCGCATGCGCACACGCGGCTGATCTTGCATCGCGACCTGAAGCCGTCGAACGTGCTCGTCACCGCCGCCGGCGAGGTGAAGCTGCTGGACTTCGGCATCGCCAAGCTGCTGGATGCCGGCACGGCTACAGATCTCACGCAGCAGGCCGGTAGTGCGTTCACGCCGCAGTACGCGGCACCCGAGCAGCTCGAAGGCGGCGAGGTCACCACTGCCACCGATGTCTACGCGCTCGGTGTGCTGCTGTTCCGCCTGCTCAGCGGCCGGCTGCCGCAGGGCGCGGCGCCCGAGGCCACCACGCTGTCGCAGTGGCGCGCGCTGGCCACCACCGAGGCGCCGACGATGTCGCAGGCGCTGCGCGAGGCCGGCGGCCCCGACGCGCAGCGGCTTGCGCGCGAGCTTCGCGGCGAGCTGGACACCATCGTCGCGCGCGCGCTGAAGAAGTCGCCCGCCGAGCGCTATGCCAACGCCGCAGCGCTGGCCGACGATCTGCGCCGCCACCTTGCGCACGAGCCCATCAGCGCCCGGCCCGACAGCTGGGCGTACCGCAGCGCGAAGTTCCTGCGGCGCCATCGCGTGGCCGTCGGCGCCGGCAGCCTGGCCGTGCTGGCGCTGGCCGCCAGTGCCGCGGTGGCCGTGCTGCAGGCGCGCGAGGCACGGCAGCAGCAGGCGCAGGCCGAGGGCCTGATCGAGTTCATGCTCGGCGACCTGCCGGCCAAGCTGAAGCCCGTGGGCCGGCTCGATGCGCTCGACGCCGTCGGCGACCGCGCCCTGGCCTACTACGCCGCGCAGGCGCCGGGCTCGCTGGACGCGGCTTCGCTGGGCCGCCGGGCCCGCGCGCTGCACCTGGTGGCTCAGATCGCCGAGCAGGCCGGTCGGCTCGACGAGGCGGCCCAGCGCTTCGCCGATGCGGCAGCCAGCACCGGGGAGCTGCTGGCCCGACACCCGGGTGATCCGGAGCACCTCTTCAACCATGCGCAGAGCGAGTACTGGGTCGGCTTCATCGCGCGCCGCCGCGGCCTGCGCGAGCCGGCCGAAGCCGCTTTCCAGCGCTACCACGCTCTGGCGCAGCAGCTCGCACGCAGCGCACCTGACAACCTGGACTGGCGCATCGAGCTGGCCTATGCCAGCCAGAACCTGGGCGTGATGCAGCTCGAGGCCGGCCGTGCCGACCAGGCGTTGAGCACCTTCGGCGAGACGCTGCAGGCCTGGCAGGCGGTGGTGCCGGCACGGCCGCCCATGGCCATGGAGCTGGCCAATGCGCTGGGCTGGGCCAGCAAGGCCCACGAGGCGCGGCGTGACCTGAACGCGGCGCTGGCGGCACAGCGCGGCAAGCTGGAGGCGCTCGCGCGCGTGCCCGACGCCGACCGCGACCGCGAGGCCCAGTACCTGGCCGGCATTGCGCACTACGACATCGGCCGGCTGGAACTGGCGCAGGGCGACACGGCCGCAGCACTGAACAGCGTCCGCACGTCGCGCCGGATGTTCGAGGCGCTGGTGCAGCTCGACGCGGACAACAAGGACTGGCTGGCCCAGCTGTGTTCGGCGCTGGCCAGCGAGGCCGAGATGCAGTTCGGCACGCCGGCCGGCGATGCGACGCTGGCCCAGCTGCGCCGCCTGACCACGAGCCTGCTGTCGGCACCGCAGCGCAAGGTGCGCTGGTGGCTCATCCTGCAGGGCCGGATGCTGACGCTGCAGGCACGGCGCGAACTGCCCGGGTCGGCCGACGAGCTGCAGGGTTGGCTCGCGGAGGTCGGGCGATTCGAAGCGTCCGGCCAGTCGCTGGATGCCGAGCAGGCACGCACCGCGGCCGCTGCCGGCCTGGTGCTGGGCGATGTGCTGCGGCGTGCGGGCCGCAGCGAAGCGGGCCTGCAGGCGTGGGAGGTCGCCGAGCGGCGCCTGAGCCCCGGCGTGCAGCGGCAGGACATGCCGGCGATGCTGCTGTCGGCACGGCTGGCCTGGCGCCGCGGTGCGGCTCAAGATGCCGTGAAGACCGCCGAAAAGCTGGCTTCCATCCCTTACCTGCACCCGGACCTGCTGATCCTGCGCGAGGAGTTGGCGCAATCGGCCGCGACGGGGCGATGACACCGAAAGGCACACCATGAGCGGCAGAGACCCCATTGGCTTCGAATCCGAAGCGCCGACGGCAGTGAACGTCCAGAGCGTTCAGGTCACCGTCACCGCCGACGGCACGCCGGTCTGCACACCCGAGCTGCTGGACGTCAGCGGCCGCGACGTGCTGATCGCCTTCCAGCTCGACGCCGCCGACTGGAAGTTCCCGTCGCAGGGCGCCGTGGTCGTCAAGGACGGTGGCAACCAGTTCCCGTTCCCGTCGTGGACGGTGAACCGCAAGCTCGCCCTGCTGTTCGATCGGAACACCAGCCAGGGCAACTTCCAGTACACCGTCTACGTCAAGAACGTGGTGTCGGGCGAAGTCCGCAGCGTCGACCCGACGATCCGCAACGAGACCTGAGCCACGCCTGCAGCGGCGCCGGGCGCGATCTCAGGGCTGCACCCAGCGTGCGCCCTGGCCATCGAAGATCGCGCGGCGGTGGCCGTCGCGGTGCAGCTCCAGCCAGTCGAGCGATTCGATGGCGGCTTCGATCACCGCGAAGTAGTCGCGTGCGACCGGCGGATGTGCCGGTGCCACGCCCTGCAGCGGCGTGCCGGGCGGCAGCGGCGACAGGTAGTCCTGCGCGGCCGGCGACAGGCGGATGCGCGCCCAGCGCGACGAGGCCGCCAGGCCGGACATCTCCAGCGACAGCCGCACGCGGCAGCGCAGCTGCCACGACAGCGCCGGCGACCACATTACCAGCGTGCCGTGCGGGTGGGCGAGCAACTGCCTGACCTTGCCGGCACGCTCGTCGGTGTAGATCAGCAACTGCTTCTGGCGGGCGTCGACCTCGCGCAACACGACGCTGCGCGCATCGGCACGATCGCCGTCGGCGGTGGCGAGCACCGGCGTGCGCCACGGATGCGCTTTGTCGGCGACGCAGCTGCCGAGCTGCTGCCAGACCGCCTCTTCGATCGCAGCGAGCGAGTCGAGGCGGCCCGCCATCTCAGCCTTCCTTGCGCAGCGACGGGAACAGGATCACGTCGCGGATGCTCGGGCTGTCGGTCAGCAGCATGATCAGCCGGTCGATGCCGATGCCGCAGCCGCCGGTGGGCGGCATGCCGTACTCGAGTGCGCGGATGAAGTCGGCGTCGTAGTACATCGCCTCCTCGTCGCCGGCTTCCTTGTTGGCCACCTGCGACTGGAAGCGCGCCGCCTGGTCCTCGGCGTCGTTCAGCTCCGAGAAGCCGTTGGCGTACTCGCGCCCGGTGATGAACAACTCGAAGCGTTCGGTGATGGCCGGGTTGCTGTCCGACGCGCGCGCCAGCGGCGACACCTCGACCGGGTAGTCGATGATGAAAGTCGGGTCCCAGAGCTTCTCTTCGACCACCGCCTCGAACAGGCCGAACTGCAGCTCGGCCAGCGTCCAGTGCGCCGGCGGCTCCTCGCCGAGCGACTTCAGCTTCTCGTGCAGCATCCGCGCATCGCCGGCTTCGTCGGGGCTCAGGCCGGCGTGCACCACCAGCGAGTCCTTCACCGTCAGGCGCGCGAAGGGCTGGTCCAGCGCGACCGGTTTGCCGGCGTAGGTGAGGCTCGCCGAGCCGGTGGCCTGGCGCGCCGCGTGGCGCAGCACCTGCTCGGTGAAGTCCATCAGGTCGTGATGGTTCCAGTAGGCCGCGTAGAACTCCATCATCGTGAACTCCGGGTTGTGCCGGACGCTGATGCCTTCGTTGCGGAAGTTGCGGTTGATCTCGAACACACGCTCGAAGCCGCCGACGATCAGCCGCTTCAGGTAGAGCTCGGGCGCGATGCGCAGGAACATGTCCTGGTCCAGCGCGTTGTGGTGGGTCACGAAGGGCTTGGCGTTGGCGCCGCCCGGAATGGGGTGCAGCATCGGCGTCTCGACCTCGAGGAAGCCGTGCTCGACCATGAAGCCGCGGATCGACGACACCGCCTTGCTGCGTGCGACGAAGCGCAACCGCGCTTCCTCGTCGGTCATCAGGTCGACGTAGCGCTGGCGGTACTTCTGCTCCTGGTCGGTCATGCCGTGGAACTTGTCCGGCAGCGGGCGCAGGCTCTTGGTCAGCAGGCGCAGCGTGGTCACCCGCACCGACAGCTCGCCAGTCTTGGTCTTGAAGAGCGTGCCCTCGGCGCCGAGGATGTCGCCCAGGTCCCAGTGCTTGAACGCGGCGTAGACGTCTTCGCCCAGCGCGTCGCGGGTGACGAACAGCTGGATGCGGCCGGAGGCGTCCTGCAGCGTCGCGAAGCTGGCCTTGCCCATGATGCGCTTGAGCATCATGCGGCCGGCCAGCACCACCTTGACGCCCTGCGGTTCCAGCACCTCGTTCGCCTGGTCGCCGTACTGGCGGGCCAGGGCGAGCGCCTGGTGCTTCGGCTTGAAGTCGTTCGGGAATGCGGCGCCGCCGCTGGCCTTGGCCTGGGCGCGGATCGCGGCGAGCTTCTCGCGGCGCTCGGCGATCAGCTGGTTCTCGTCGGAGGCGGGGGCGCTGGGTCGTTCTTCGGTCATGGAGGGCTTTCGGTCAACCGGCGATTTTAGGCTGGGCGCCATCCCGTAAAATCCCGCCTCTTCCCTACCGTCGGCCCGCCGCGCCCTCCCTGGCGCCCACAGCCCGGGCCGCGCCCCTCGCGATGCACGTCCGACGCCCTGCCATCACCGATCGCAAGATCCGCTTCGCCCTCGTCGGCTGCGGCCGCATCGCGGCCAACCACTTCGAGGCGATCAAGGTCCATGGCGAGCGCTGCGAGCTGGTCGACCTCTGCGACCCCGATCCGCAGGCGCTGGCCGCCGCGGTGCAGCGCACCGGCGCGCGCGGACACCGCGACCTGGCGCCGATGCTGGAGACGACCAACGCCGACTGCGTGATCCTGACCACGCCCAGCGGCCTGCACCCGGCGCAGGCCATCGACGTGGCGCGTTCCGGCCGCGACGTGATGACCGAGAAGCCGATGGCCACGCGCTGGAGCGACGGCCTGGCGATGGTGCGCGCCTGCGACGAAGCCGGCGTGCGCCTGTTCGTCGTCAAGCAGAACCGCCGCAACCGCACGCTGCAGCTGCTCAAGCAGGCGGTCGACACCGGGCGCTTCGGCCGCATCTACATGGTCAACGTCAACGTCTTCTGGACGCGGCCGCAGAGCTACTACGACAGCGCCGCCTGGCGAGGCACCTGGGAGTTCGACGGTGGCGCGTTCATGAACCAGGCCAGCCACTACGTCGACCTGCTCGACTGGATCGCCGGCCCGGTGGAGAGCGTGATGGCCTACACCGGCACGCTGGCGCGCAACATCGAGGTGGAAGACACCGGCGTCGCGGCGCTGAAGTGGCGCAACGGCGCGATGGGCACGATCAACGTGACCATGCTGACCTACCCGAAGAACCTGGAAGGCTCGATCACCATCCTCGGCGAGAAGGGGTCGGTGCGCATCGGCGGCGTGGCGGTCAACCAGATCAAGCACTGGGAGTTCGACACGCCGCACGAGATGGACGCCCACATCGACGACGCCAGTTACCAGACCACCTCGGTCTACGGCTACGGCCACCCGCTGTACTACGACAACGTGATCAACACGCTGCGCGGCGAGGCCCAGCCCGAGACCGACGGCCGCGAAGGCCTGAAGTCGCTGGAGCTGCTGATCGCGATGTACATGTCCTCGCGCGACGGCAAGCGGGTCAACCTGCCGCTGGCGTATTGAGTTAAGCCTCAATGGCTACAACGATCCACCCCAGCGCCATCGTCGACGACGGCGCGGTTCTCGGCGACGACTGCCGCGTCTGGCACTTCGTGCACATCAGCGGCGGTGCGCGCATCGGTGCGCGCTGCGCCTTCGGCCAGAACGTCTTCGTCGGCAACGACGTGACGATCGGCAACAACGTGCGCATCCAGAACAACGTGTCGGTCTACGACGCGGTCACGCTCGAAGACGACGTGTTCTGTGGCCCGAGCATGGTCTTCACCAACGTCTACAACCCGCGCGCCGCCGTGCCCCGCAAGGACGAGTACCGCCGCACGCTTGTAAAGCGGGGCGCCACGCTGGGCGCCAACAGCACCATCGTCTGCGGAACGACGATCGGCCGCTACGCCTTCGTCGGCGCCGGGGCGGTGATCAACCGCGACGTGCCCGACTTCGCGCTGATGGTCGGGGTGCCGGCGCGCCAGATCGGCTGGATGAGCCGGCATGGCGAGCGCCTCGCACTGCCGCTGCAGGGCGACGGCGAGGCTGCCTGCCCGGCCACGGGCGAGCGCTACCAGTTGAAGGCGGGCATCTGCTCGCTCGCCGGGGAATGAGATGACGAACAAGCTCGACTTCATCGACCTGAAGACGCAGTACGCAGCGCTGAAGGACCGCATCGCCGCGCGCATGCAGGCGGTGCTGGACCACGGCCAGTACATCATGGGCCCGGAGGTCAAGGAGCTGGAGACGGCGCTCGCTGCCTTCACGGGCGCGAAGCACTGCATCACCGTCTCCAGCGGCACCGAGGCGCTGCTGATCGCGCTGATGGCGCTGGACCTGAAGCCGGGCGACGAGGTCATCACCACGCCCTTCACCTTCGCGGCGACGGCCGAGACCATCGTGCTGCTCGGCGGCACGCCGGTGTTCGTCGACATCGAGCCCGACACCTGCAACATCGACGCGCGCGGCATCGAGGCGAAGATCACGCCGCGCACGAAGGCCATCATGCCGGTCAGCCTGTACGGCCAGGTGGCCGACATGGCCGAGATCAACGCCATCGCCGCGCGGCACGGCAACATCCCGGTCATCGAGGACGCGGCGCAGAGCTTCGGCGCCACCTACCAGGGCCAGCGCAGCGGTGCGCTCTCGACCTTCGGCTGCACCAGCTTCTTCCCGAGCAAGCCGCTGGGCTGCTATGGCGACGGCGGCGCGATCTTCACCGACGACGACGCGCTCGCCCAGGCCTGCCGCGAGATCCGCGTGCACGGCCAGAGCGCGCGCTACACACACACCCGCGTCGGCGTCGGCGGCCGCATGGACACGCTGCAGTGCGCCATCGTGCTGGCCAAGCTGGAGCGCTTCGAGTGGGAGCTGCAGCGCCGCCGCGAGCTTGGCGCGCGCTACGGCGAGCTGCTGAAGGGCAGCGGCATCGAGCAGCTGACCGTGCGGCCGGACCGCGACTGCGTCTGGGCCCAGTACACCGTGTTCGTCGACGACCGCACCGCCGTGCAGGCCGCGCTGCAGGCGCAAGGCATTCCCACCGCCGTGCACTACCCGAAGCCGCTGCACCACCAGCCGGCCTATGCGCAGCACTGCTGCCCCGACTGCTGCGGCGAGAGCGTCAAGGCCGCGGCGCGCGTGATGAGCCTGCCGATGAGCGCCGACCTGACCGAGGCGCAGCAGGACGCCGTGGTCGCCGCGCTGAAGGCGGCCGTGCGCCAGCCTGTGGCCGCGTGAAGTACCCGAACGCGCGGCCTGACCCCAGCCCGACCTGATCCCAAGGAACCCCATGATCCAGGGCAAGACCATCTTCATCACCGGCGGCGCCGGCTTCATCGCCAGCACGCTGATTGCGCGCCTGGCCGACCACAACAGGATCGTCGTGTTCGACAACGACACCCGCGACACGCTCTCCGGCACGCCCTGGGCGACGCACCCGAACCTGACGCGCATCCGCGGCGACGTGCTCGATTTCGAGCACCTCAAGGCCAGCATGAAGGGTTCGCAGATCGTCGTGCATGCCGCAGCCATCGCCGGCATCGAGAGCACGGTGCGCAACCCGGTGACGACGATGCGCGTCAACATGATCGGCACCGCCAATGCGCTGGAAGCGGCGCAGCAACTCGGCGGCGTCGAGCGCTTCCTCGAGTTCAGCACCTCCGAGGTGTTCGGCTCGCAGGCCTTCAAGGTCGGCGAAGACGCCTCCACCGTCACCGGCGCTGTCGGCGAGGCGCGCTGGACCTACGCCGTCAGCAAGCTCGCCGGCGAACACCTGGCCCATGCGTACCACAAGCAGTACGGCCTGCCGACGGTGACTGTGCGGCCCTTCAACGTCTACGGCCCCGGCCAGACCGGCGAGGGCGCGCTGTCGATCTTCATTCGCAAGGCGCTGAAGAACGAGGACCTCCTGGTCTTCGGCGACGGCACGCAGATCCGCGCCTGGTGTTTCGTCGACGACATGGTCGAGGGCGTGATGTGCGCGCTCGAGCACCCGAAGGCGATCGGCGAGTCCTTCAACATCGGCAATGCACGCGCGGTGGTCACGGTCTACGGCCTGGCCGAGGCGATCTGCCGCGTGGTCGGTGCCACGTCGCGCATCCAGTTCCGCCCGGCGCTGTCGGCCGACATCGAGCTGCGCATTCCCAACGTCGACAAGGCGCGCGAGCTGATCGGCTTCGCCGCGAAGGTCGACCTCGACGAGGGCCTGCGCCGCACGGTCGAGTGGATTGCCGCCAACGAATCCAAGCTGCCGCCGCTGGCGGCGATCTTCAAGAGCTGATGATGCCCCCGAGCTCACTGCGTTCGCGACCCCCCGAGGGGGCGCAGCCCGCCCTGGGGGCGGCCCGGCGGGCGGGCTGACCTATGGTGCTGCGCCTGTCGCTGCCCCATCTCGACGAGACCGCGATCGCCGCGGCGGCCGACGTGCTGCGCAGCGGCATGCTGGTGCACGGCGTGCAGGGCAACGCCTTCGAGGCCGAGCTGCAGCAGTGGCTGGGGGTGAAGCATGCGGTGCTTGTGTCCTCCGGCACCGCGGCGCTGCACCTGGCGCTGCTGGCGCTGGACATCGGCGAGGGTGACGCGGTGCTGGTGCCGGACTTCACCTTCCCGGCCACCGCCAACGTGGTGCTGCTCGCCGGCGCCACGCCGGTGCTGGTCGATGTCGACCCGAAGACCTACTGCATCACGCCCGCCGGCCTGGAAGCCGCCATCGCCGCCTGGCACGGACCGCAGCGCCTGCGCGCGCTGATGCCGGTGCACGAGTTCGGCCACCCCGTCGACATGGCGGCCATGCGTTCGATCGCGCAGCGCCACGGCCTGAAGGTCGTCGAGGACGCCGCCTGCGCGATCGGCGCCAGCGACGCGGGTGCCTTCATGGGCACGCTGGGCGACATCGGCTGCTTCTCGCTGCACCCGCGCAAGACGCTGACCACCGGCGAAGGCGGCATCCTGACGACGAACGACGATGCACTGGCGCAGCGCCTGCGCCGCCTGCGCAGCCACGGCCTGGAGCGCGGCCCGGCCGGCATGAGCTTCCACGAGGCCGGCTTCAATTACCGGCTGACCGACTTCCAGGCGGCGATCGGCCGCACGCAGCTGCCGCAGCTGGCGGGCTGGATCACGTCGCGCCGCGCGCTGGCCGCACAGTACCGGCAGGCGCTGGCGCCGCTGGAACGTGCCGGCCAGCTGAGCCTGCCGGCTGACCATGCCGGCCACAGCTGGCAGACCTTCATGGTCGTGCTGGCCGACGGCGTCGATCGCGCCGCCGTGATCCGCGAGCTGGCCGGGCGCGGCATCGAGGCCAACCTCGGTGCGCAGTGCGTCTCTGCACAGCCGCCTTTCGCGGCGCATGTGCCGGCTGGCGGTTCGCCGAACGCCAACCGCCTGTTCCGCCAGGGCTTGGCGCTGCCCTTCTGCGAGCAGTACGGCGCCGCCGAGGTCGCGCAGGTGGCCCAGGCGCTGGCGGCGGTGCTGGAGCCGGCCCATGCTCGATGACTTCCTGAAGGGCATCGAGCCGCGCATCGAGGCGCTGATGCACGAGGTGCTGGGCGTGCGCATCGACAGCGAGCGCAACCGCGGCCTGCGCCGCGACATCGCGCTGCGCTTCCTGTCGCAGCTGCTCGCCGACGACGAACGCGCGCAGCTCTACGGCCTGCCGCCGAGCTGCCGCGTGCGCGAGAACACCAAGCTGCTGATGCCGGAGAAGCTGGTCTGCGGCGAGCATGTCTGGATCGGCGAGAACGCCTACCTCGATGCCTCGGGTGGCCTGACCATCGGCGACCATGCCACCATCGGCGTCGGCGTCTACGTCTGGACGCATACCAGCATCCTGGCCAACCTGCTGCGCGAGAACCGCCCCGGCGGCGCGCAGGTGATCCGCCGGCCGACGGTGATCGGCGCCGGCTGCTACATCGTCGGCCATGCCGTCATCAACCCCGGCGTGACCATTGGCGATGGCGCCGTGGTGCTGCCGATGTCGGTGGTGACGCGCGACGTCGCGCCCGGCGCGGTGGTCGCCGGCGCACCGGCCGAGGTGGTGTCGCAGGTCGACGAGGCCTTCATCGCCGGGCTGCAGGCGGAACTGCAGGCGCAGCGGGCCTCTTCCGTCCCCGCCGCGAGCCCATGAGGGTGTTCGTCGGCCCGCTCGAGGTGGCGGGCATCGGCGCCGGGTTCGTCGAAGGTCTGCGGGCCCAGGGTGCAAGCGCCGACCTGGTCTGCGCCTACACGCACCGCTTCGCCTACGGCACGCAGGCCGTGCCGTCGCGCCTGGTGCAGTGGTGGACGCACTGGGGCACACGCCGTGCGGCGCTGCCGACCACGCGGCCGCTGGCCAAGACCTTGGCCTTCGCCATGCAGCAGCTGCTGGGCTGGGCGGTGCTGGCCTGGGCCTCGCGCCGCTACGACGCCTTCGTCTTCCTCTACGGCGAGACCATCACCAACACCGGGCTCGAGCTGAAACTGCTGCGCTGGCTGGGCAAGTGCACGGTGGTGGTGTTCGTCGGCTCCGACGCGCGACCGCCGTTCATCGACGGCGGCTGGTTCCCGGCCGACCGGCCTGCCGACCCGGACGCGGTGCGCCGCGCCACCGCGCGCCAGCAGCGCAGGCTCACGCGGCTGGAGCGGCAGGCCAGCCTGTGCGTCAACGCGCTGGCCACGGCGCACTTCCACCGCCGGCGCTTCGTCGACTGGTTCGCGCTGGGCATTCCGCGCGCCGCACAGCCGGCCTCGCCGCCGCCGAACGGCGCCACGCTGCGCGTGCTGCACAGCCCCTCGCACCCGGTGCTCAAGGGCACGGCGCGCATCCGGTCCGCGGTCGAGGCACTGCGCGCCAAGGGCGTGGCGATCGAGCTGATGACCATCGAGGGCCGCCCGAATGCCGAGGTGATGCAAGCGCTGCGCGACTGCGACCTGGCGATCGACCAGCTCTACAGCGACACGCCGATGGCCGCCTTCGCGACCGAGGCGGCCAGTGTCGGCCGGCCGGTGCTGGTGGGCGGCTACAACGCCGGGCGCGTTGCGGCCGATGCGAGCGGGCTGCCGATGCCGCCGACGCGCTTCGTGCAGCCGGATACGCTCGAGACCGCGCTCGTAGCACTCGCCGCGGATCGGGCCGAGCGCGAGCGGCTGGGCGCGGCCGCACAGGCCTTCGTCGCCGGGCACTGGTCGCCGTCGGCGGTGGGCGGCCGGCTGCTGCGACTGCTCAGCGGCGACATCCCGCAGGCCTGGTGGCTCGAGCCGTCGCAGGTCACACACCTGCACGGCTGCGGCCTGGCCGAAGACATGGCGCGGGCGCGGGTGCGTGCGCTGCTCGATCGTTTCGGCCCGGGCGCACTGCAGCTCGACGACAAGCCGGCGCTGCGCGAAGCCTTCGTCGCCTTCGCAAATGGGGCCGCCGCATGATCGGCGCGCTGTGGCGCGACGGCGCGATCTACGCCGCGGGCTCCATCCTCGCGCGCGGCATCGCACTGCTGATGCTGCCGCTGTACACCCGCGTGCTGGCGCCGGCCGATTACGGCGCGCTGGACCTGATCGTCACCTGCGGCGTGCTGGTCAACCTGGTCGTGCCGCTGGAAACGGCCCAGGCACTGGCGCGCTTCTGGAACGAGCGCGAGGCCGGCGAGCCGCGCCGCCGCCTCGCCGGCACGGCGTGGTCCTTCACGCTCGCCGGCTACGCGCTCTTCGCCGCGGTCACGCTGCCGCTGGCCGGGCCGATCGCGCACGCGCTGCTCGGTGATGTGCGCTTTGGCGGCGCGCTGCGCGCCGGCCTCGCCTTCATCGCGGTCAACGGCCTGTTCCTGCTGTTGCAGAACCAGTTCCGCTGGGAGCTGCGGCCGCGCGCTTATGCGGCGGTCAGCGTGCTCTATGCGCTGCTGACGATGGCGCTGGTCGCCGCCTTCGCGCTCGGCCTCGGCGCAGGGCTGGAGGGCGTGCTGTGGGCGCAGTTCGCCGCTGCTGCGCTGTGCACGCTTCTCAGCCTGTGGTGGCTGCGCGGCACGCTCGCGCTGGTGCTGCACCGCGCCGACCTGGCCGAGATGCTGCGCTTCTCGCTGCCGCTGGTGCCGGCCGGCATCGCGGTGTTCGCGAGCTTCTACGTCAACCGGCTGATGCTCAACGCGCTGGCAACGCTGGACGACGTCGGCCAGTTCGGCATCGCCAGCCGGCTGGCCGGCATGGTGACGCTGGTACTGGTGGGCATCCAGGGCGCGCTGACGCCGCTCATCTACGCCCACCACCACGAGCCGGAGACGCCGGCGCGCCTGGCGCGGCTGTTCGAGGGCTTCGTCGCGGTGGCCCTGGTCGCCTGCCTGGCCATTGGCCTGTTCGGCCGCGAGCTGATCGCCACCTTCGCCACCGCCGACTACGCGAGCGCGGCGCCGCTGCTGATCTGGCTCGCACCGGCGGCGCTGCTGGCGCAGATGTACATCTTCGCGCCCGGCATCGCGATCGCGAAGAAGACGACCTGGCAGCTGCTGATCACGCTGGCCAGCGCGGTGCTCGGCGCGGCGTTGAACTGGGTGCTGATCCCGATCGCCGGGCCGGCGGGGGCGGCACTGGCGACGCTGGCCGCAGCGGCGCTGTTCTTCGGCGCCTGGCTGGTGGCGAGCCAGAAGCTCTATCCCTTGCCCTTGCGCAGTGGCGCGCTGCTGGCGGCGACGGCGCTGTTCGTGCTCATCGCGCTCGCAGCGCCCGTGCTTGACGCGGCGCTCGGCGCCGGCCCGGTGTCCTGGGTCGCCAAGCTCGCACTGCTGGTGGTGATCGCGCTGTTGATGTTCCCGCTCGGGCTGCTGCGCGCGCAGTCGCTGCGCAGCCTGTTCGCGAGGGCGAGCTGACATGTGCGGCATCGTGCTCGCCTTCACGCCCGGCGCGCCGACGCGCGCGGCCACCGTCGAGGCGATGGCGCGCACGATGCGCCACCGCGGCCCGGACGACGAAGGCTTCCTCGCCTGGGACGGCGCACAGGCCACGCCGCTCGGCGGCGCCGACACACCAGTGCCGGCGATGGAGGCCGCCACACCCTGGCAACCGCAGGGCCGCATCGGCGAACAGGCCGGTCGAGAAGCGACGCTGTGGCTGGCGCATCGCCGCTTGTCCATCGTCGACCTGTCGCCCTGGGGCCACCAGCCGATGCAGCGCGGCACGCGCTGGGTGGTCTACAACGGCGAGGTCTACAACCACCCCGAACTGCGCGCCGAGCTGGAGGCGCTCGGGCACCGGTTCGTGACGCACAGCGACACCGAGGTGCTGCTCGCCGCGCTCGAACAGTGGGGGCCCGACGCACTCGCACGCTGCAATGGCATGTGGGCGCTGGTGGTGCTGGACACCGAACGGCGCACGCTCTTCATCGCGCGCGACCGCTTCGGCGTCAAGCCGCTGTACTGCTGGCGCGGCGACGACGGCGCGCTGCTGCTCGCGTCCGAGATCAAGGCGCTGCTCGTGCACCCGCGAGTGCGCGCCGTCGCCGACGACGCCGCCTGTGCCGAGTTCCTGCAGCGCGGCCCGCAGGCCTGGCGCGAGGGTACCGAGTTCGCCGGCATCACCCGCTTCCCCGCCGGCCACTGGGCCGAGCTGTCGCTGGACCAGCCTCGCCGCTTCGAGCCGCGGCCGTTCTGGCGCTGGCCGGAGGATTCTCCTGGCGCCGACGCGGTGCGCTTCGACGCGCGCGAGGCGCAGCGCCTGCAGCAGCGCTACACCGAGTTGCTCGCCGACGCCGTTCGCCTTCGCCTGCGCGCCGACGTGCGGCTGGGCACGGCCTTGTCGGGCGGGCTCGACAGCTCGAGCATCGCCGCATTGGTCAACGCCGAGCTCCGCGAGCGCGGCACGAGCGAGAAGCAGGAGGTGTTCTCCAGCGTCTACGCCGACCCGGCGCTGAAGGCCCACGACGAGAGCGTCTTCATCGAGCGCGTGGCGACGCAGCTCGATGTGCGCTCCAACCGCATCGAGCCGCACTCGGCCGATGTGCCCGCCGCGCACGAGCGCATGGTGTGGGCGCTGGACACGCCGCCGGCCAACACGCTGATGGCGAGCTGGCACACCTTCCGTCTCGTCGCGCAGCGCGGCGTGGTGGTGACGCTGGACGGCCAGGGCGCCGACGAGCAGCTCGCCGGCTACGGCCGCTACCTGCGCAACCGCCTGGTGCACGCACCGTTCGGCGCGGCGCTCGGCGAAGCCCGTGCGATGCTCGCCGGCATGCAGGGTTTCGGTTCTCACGTGGGCATCGGCCTGGCCGGCGGCGCGCTGCGGCGCGTGGCCGGGCAGGGCGCGCTGGCATCGCTGGTCAAGCGCCTGGGCATGGGCTCCGACCCCTCGCTGACGCTGGCCGAGGCGCTGCGAGGCGACTTCCTCGGCAACCTGCGCAACCTGCTGCTCTATGCCGACAAGACGGCGATGGCCTGGTCGGTCGAGTCGCGCATGCCGTTCATGGACTGGCGGCTGGTCGAGTTCCTCGCCGGCGTGCCGCCGGCCTACAAACTGCACGCGGGCTGGACCAAATGGCTGGCGCGCGAGGCCATGGCCAGCACGCTGCCGGCCGAAATCGTCTGGCGGCGCGACAAGCAGGGTTGGCCGATCCCCGAGCAGGAGTGGTTCGGCGGGCCGCTGGCCGGCTGGCTGGGCCAGCAGCTCGCGAGCAGCCCTTTCGTGCGTGATCTCGCGGCACGCCACGGCATCGCACTCGCTACCGCGCCGCTGGCCGTTCGCCTGCGCGCGCTCAACCTCGCCGTGTGGCACCGCCTGTTCTTCGAGGAGCCGAACCGCCCGGGCCGCACGCTGGGGCACGGCATGCTGCGGGAGGGCGCGGCATGACGCGGGTGGTTCACGTCACGACGGTCCACCCGCGCGACGACATCCGCATCTTCCGCAAGGAATGCGTGTCGCTGGCCCGGGCCGGCTACGAGGTGGTGCAGGTGGTCGGCGACGGGCTGGGCGACGCAACGGTCGACGGTGTGCGCATCGTCGACATCGGCCTGCGGCCGGCCGGTCGCCTCGCACGCATGCGCGTGCAGCCGGCGCGTGCGCTGGCCGCGGTGCGCGAACTGAAGCCGGCCCTGGTGCACGTGCACGACCCCGAGCTGCTGCCGCTGGCCTCAGCGATGCAGCGCAATGGCGTGCCGGCGATCTACGACGCCCACGAGGATGTGCCGCGGCAGATCCTCACCAAGCAGTGGATTCGGCCATGGATGCGCGGCGTGGTGTCGCGCGGCTTCGAGGTCTACGAGAACGCCCGCGTGCGGCGGCTGGCCGCCGTGGTGGCGGCCACGCCGCACATCGCCGAGCGCTTCGCGTCGGTGGCGCAACGCAGCGTGGTGGTGGCGAACTATCCCTTCCCCGAAGAGCTGGCACCGCCGGCCGCGCCGCTGCCGCGCGAGCGGGCGGTCTGCTACGTCGGCGGCATCACGCGCACGCGCGGCGCCTTGCAGATGGTGCGGGCGATCGCGAAGCTGCCCGGCGTGAGGCTGCTGCTGGCCGGCCGCATCGAGGACGCGGTGCTGGAGGCGGCGCTCGCCGCCGAGCCCGGCTGGGCGCAAGTCGATCATCTGGGTCACGTGGGGCGCGACGAGGTGCGCCAGGTGATGGCCCGTGCCAGCGCCGGGCTGGTCACGCTGCTGCCGATGCCGAGCTACCTCGACGCGCTGCCGATCAAGATGTTCGAGTACATGTCCGCCGGGCTGCCGGTGATCGCGTCCGACTTCCCGCTGTGGAAGGGCATCGTCGAGCGCCACGGTTGCGGCCGATGCATCGACCCGACCGACGTGCATGCCATCGCCGCGGCGATCCGCGAGATCGTCGATGCGCCGCAGACCGTGCATGCCATGGGCGAGGCGGGCCGCGTGGCGGTGCAGGCCCACTACCGCTGGAGCAGCGCGGAGGCGGCGCTGCTGACCCTCTACGCCGACCTGCTGCGATGAACATCCTGCTCATCAATCACTACGCCGGCTCGCCGCGCCACGGCATGGAGTACCGCCCGTACTACCTCGCCCGCGAGTGGGTGAAGCTCGGCCACCGGGTGGAGATCGTCGCGGCGACCTTCTCGCACGTGCGCAGCCACCAGCCGGCCCACGACGGGGACGACAACATCGACGGCATCGCCTATCGCTGGATCGCCACGCCGGAGTACCAAGGCAACGGCGTCGGCCGCGTGCTCAACATCTGGGCCTTCCTGAAGCAGCTGTGGCGGCAGGCCGACCACTGGGCCGCCGCCTTCCAGCCCGACGTGGTGATCGCCTCCAGCACCTACCCGATGGACCTCTGGGTGGCGCGGCGCATCGCCCGCCGTGCCCACGCGCGGCTGGTGCACGAGATCCACGACCTCTGGCCCGCCTCGCCGATCGAGCTCTCCGGCATGTCGCGCTGGCATCCGTTCATCCTGCTGTGCCAGAAAGCCGAGAACGACGCCTGCCGTGATGCCGACCGGGTGGTGTCGATGCTGCCCAAGGTGGCCGCCCACCTGGCCGAACACGGCCTCGACCTGCGCAAGCTGCACATCGTTCCGAACGGCATCGACCCGGCTGAATGGCAGGCGCCTGGCGAGCCGCTGGCGGCCGACCTGGCCGACCACATCGCCACGCAGCAGCGCGCCGGCCGCCAGGTGGTGGTCTACGCCGGCTCGCACGGCGAACCCAATGCGCTGGACGTGCTGCTCGATGCCGCCGCGCGCCTGCGTGATGCGCCATTCGCCTTCGTGCTCGTCGGCGACGGCCACGAGAAGAAGCGGCTGCTGGCCCGCGTGGCCGATGAAGGCCTGGCGAACCTGGTGATGTTCTCGCCCATTCCGAAGGCGCAGATCCCGACGCTGCTGGCCCAGGCCGACATCGCCTACATCGGCTGGAAGCGCCAGCCGCTGTACCGCTTCGGCATCGCGCCGAACAAGCTGATGGACTACATGATGGCCGGCGTGCCGGTGCTGCATGCGGTCGAGGCCGGCAACGACCCGGTGGCCGAGGCCGGCTGCGGGCTGACCGTGGCGCCGGAGTCGCCCGACGCGGTGGTGCAGGGGCTGCGCCAGCTGGCCGCGCTCTCGCCCGGCGCACGCCGCGCGATGGGCGAGCGCGGGCGGCAGTTCGTGCTGGCGCACCACACCTACCCGGTGCTGGCGCGCAAGTTCCTGGAGGCCGTGGCATGAGCGGTGACGAGACCGACGCCGTCGCCGCACGTTACGCGAAGCGTGAGGCGGCCGACCCGCGCTACAGCCTGCTGCGCGCCGACGTGCTGGCCACCGTGCAGGAGCGCCAGCGGGCGATGCGTCGGCTGCTGCTGCGTCACGGCATCGGCGACCTCTCGGCGCTGCGCCTGATCGAGGTCGGCTGCGGCAGCGGCGGCAACCTGCTCGAACTGCTGCGCCTCGGGCTGAAGCCGGAGCACCTGCAGGGCGCCGAACTGCTGCCCGAGCGCCTGGCGCAGGCACGTGCCGTGCTGCCGGCCTCGCTCGTGCTGCATGGTGGGGACGCCTGCGCACTCGCGCTGCCGGATGGCTCGCAGGACGTCGTCTTCGTCTCCACCGTGTTCAGCTCGCTGCTCGACGACAACTCCCAGCAGAGCCTGGCCGACACGATGTGGCGCTGGCTGCGCCCCGGCGGGGCGGTGCTCTGGTACGACTTCACCGTCGACAACCCGGCCAACCGCGACGTGCGCGGCATGCCGCTCGCGCGCGTGCAGCGGTTGTTCCCGCAGGGGCGCATCGACGCGCAGCGCGTGACCCTGGCGCCGCCGATCGCCCGGCGTGTCGTGCGGCTGCACCCGGCCCTCTACACTGTCTTCAACACCCTTCCGGTGCTGCGCACGCATGTGCTGGCCTGGATCGCCAAGCCCGCGCCATGAGCGACGACACCCCCCAGCTGCCTTTCCTGCCCTTCGCGCTGCCCGAGATCGGCGAGGCCGAGATCGCCGAGGTGGTCGACACCCTGCGCTCCGGCTGGGTCACCACCGGACCGAAGACGCGCCGCTTCGAGCAGGACTTCGCCGCCTGGCTCGGCGAGCCGGGGCTGCACGCGATGGCCGTCAACTCGGCCACGGCCGGGTTGCACCTGGCACTTGAAGCGGTGGGCATCGGCCCCGGCGACGAGGTCATCACCACGACGCACACCTTCACCGCCACGGCCGAGGTGGTGCGCTACCTCGGCGCCGACGTGGTGCTGGTCGACATCGACCCGGCCACGCTGTGCATCGATGTGGATGCCGTCGAGCGCGCGATCACGCCGCGCACGAAGGCGGTGATCCCGGTGCACTACGCGGGCCTCTCGGCCGACATGTCGCGGCTCGTGCCGCTGGCCAAACGGCACGGCCTGAAGATCGTCGAGGATGCAGCCCATGCGCTGCCGACCACCTGCGAGGGCCGACTGATCGGCACGCTGGACACCGATGCCACGGTCTTCAGCTTCTACGCCAACAAGACCATCACCACCGGCGAAGGCGGCATGGTGGTCACGCGTGACGAGGCCCTCGCCAAACGCATCCAGGTGATGCGCCTGCACGGCATCAGCCGCGATGCCTTCGACCGCTTCACCGCGACCGTGCCGAGCTGGTACTACGAGATCGTCGCGCCCGGCTTCAAGTACAACCTGACCGACATCGCCTCGGCACTCGGCATTCACCAGCTGAAGCGCGCGCGCGAGTTCCAGGCGAAGCGCCAGGCCCTCGCCACGGCCTACGGCGAAGCGCTGGCCGGGCTGCCCCTGGTGCTGCCGCCGCAGCCGCCGGCCGGCGAGCTGCACTCCTGGCACCTGTACGTGGTGCGCCTGTCCGACACCACGCCGGTCACGCGAGACCAGTTCATCGAGCAACTCTTCGCTGCCGGCATCGGCTGCAGCGTGCACTACATCCCGCTGCACCTGCAGCCCTACTGGCGCGACCGTTACGCCCTGAAGGCGGCTGACTTCCCGCACAGCCAGCACGCCTACGAACGCATGCTCAGCCTGCCGATGTACTCGCGCATGACCGAGGCCGACGTGGCCCGGGTGGCGGCGGCTGCCCGGCGCATCCTCGGCGCCTAGAATCGCCGGTTCTTCCGCTCCCTGCAGCACGGCATGTCCGATCGCCTCGACCCCGAGCGCATTCTCGAACTCGCGCGCCAGACCTTCGACATCGAAGCCGCCGCGCTGCTCGGCCTCAAGCAGCGGCAGGGCGACAGCTTCGTCGCTGCCGTGGCCGCGATGCTGGCCTGCAGCGGCCGCGTGGTGGTGATGGGCATGGGCAAGAGCGGCCACGTGGGCCGCAAGATCGCCGCGACGCTGGCCTCCACCGGCACGCCGGCGATGTTCGTTCACCCGGCCGAGGCCAGCCATGGCGACCTGGGCATGGTCACGCCGGGCGACGTGGTGCTGGCGATCTCCAACTCCGGCGAAAGCGACGAACTCGCCGCCATCCTGCCGGCGATCAAGCGCCTGTCGGTGACGACCATCGCGATGACCGGCAAGCCGGAGAGCACGCTGGCGCGGCATGCCGACATCGTGCTGTCCAGCGCCGTCGACCAGGAGGCCTGCCCGCTGAACCTGGCGCCCACGGCCAGCACGACGGCGCAGATGGCGCTGGGCGACGCGCTGTCCGTCGCGCTGCTCGACGCGCGCGGCTTCCGCGAGGAAGACTTCGCCCGCTCGCACCCGGGCGGTTCGCTCGGCCGCCGCCTGCTGACCCATGTGCATGACGTGATGCGCAGCGGCGACGACGTGCCGTGTGTCGCGCCCGACACCGGCCTCGTCGACACCATGCGCGAGATGACGCGCAAGGGACTGGGCGCCACCGCGGTGGCCGATGCGCAGGGCCGCATCGCCGGCATCTTCACCGACGGCGACCTGCGCCGCCTGATCGAGGCCGGCCGCGACCTGCGCGACCTGCGTGCCGGCGACGTGATGCACGCCGGCCCGCGCACCGTGCGTGCCGATGCGCTGGCCGTCGAGGCCGCCGACCTGATGGAGAAGCACCGCATCACCAGCGTGCTGGTGGTCGACGCCGAGGGCCTGCTGGTCGGCGCGCTGAACTCCAACGACCTGATGCGCGCCAAGGTCATCTGACCTTCCGCGGATGGGTTGCCGATGGCCAAGCGGATGTTCGACCTCGCCGTCGCCGGCCTCGGCCTGCTGCTGCTGTCGCCACTGCTCCTGCTGATCGCGCTGGCCGTCAGGCTCGACTCGCCCGGGCCGGTGTTCTACCGGCAGGAACGGGTCGGCCGCGGCGGGCGGCCCTTCCGCATCCACAAGTTCCGCACGATGCGGCACGGCGCGGCGGGCGCGCAGATCACCGTCGGCGCGGATGCGCGCATCACGCGCGTCGGCGCGGTGCTGCGCCGCACGAAGCTCGACGAACTGGCACAGCTGATCGACGTGCTCGAAGGCACGATGAGCCTGGTCGGCCCGCGGCCCGAGGTGCCACGCTACGTGGCGATGTACCCGGCCGCGCTGCGCGACAAGGTGCTGTCGGTGCGGCCGGGCATCACCGACATCGCCTCGCTCGAGTACCGCCAGGAAAGCGAACTGCTGGCCCGCGCCGCCGACCCGGAGCGTGAGTACGTCGAGGTGGTGATGCCGGCCAAGCTGAAGCTGGCCGCGGCCTACGTCGACCAGGCCTCGCTGGCCACCGACATCCGGTTGATCCTGCGCACGCTGGGTGTGCTGCTCTCAGGCGTGTTCGGCGGCCGGGGCGCCGCATGAAGTCGTTCTGGATCGGGCTCGAGCGGCTGCTGGCGCGCATGCGCCCGCACCGCCAGTGGTTCGCGCTGCTCGTCGACGCGGCGGTCATCGCGCTGGCCTGGAACGCGACCTACCTGTTCCGCCTTGGCTTCGAGCGCTGGACCTCGGCGCGGCCCGACTACGACGGCTGGGTGCTGCTGGCATTGGTCGGCCTGTACCTGGTCGTCTTCATGGCCTTCGGCATCCCGCGGGGCATCTGGCGCTTCTCCGGCTTCGGCGACATCCAGCGCCTGCTGCTGGCCTGCGTGGTGGCCGGCGTGCTCGGCGCAGCGGCGGTGATGGGTCTCGGCCTCACCAAGGTGCCGCGCGCGGTGCTGGCGCTGCACCCCTTCATCAGCCTGATGGGGCTGACGCTGGTGCGCATCGGCTACCGCATGCTCTACGAGCACCTGCGCAGCCGCATCGTCGGCAACAGCGGCGAGATCCGCCGCGCCCTGGTGCTCGGCGCCGGCGGCGCGGCGAGGCGGTTGATCGCCGGCATCCAGCACGACGGCTGGCTGGTCGTCGGTCTGCTCGACGACGATGCCGGCAAGCAGGGCGCCCGCATCGCCGGCGTGCCGGTGCTGGGGCCGCTGTCGGCGGTGGCTGGCGAGGCCGCGCGGCTGGGCGTCACCCACCTCGTCATCGCGATGCCCAGCGCCACGCCGGCGCAGCGCCGCCGCGCCGTCGACCTGGTGCTGCCCACCCGCCTGCCGGTGCTGACCGTGCCGAGCGCGCGCGAGCTGCAGGAGGGCATGCGCCAGCAGCTGCGCGACATGGAGCCGGAAGACCTGCTCGGCCGCGCGCCGGTGCAGCTCGACGAGGCCGGCATCGGCGAGGTGCTGGCCGGCCGCACGGTGCTGGTCACCGGCGCCGGCGGCAGCATCGGCAGCGAGCTGTGCCGGCAGATCGCACGCTACCGGCCGGCGCGGCTGGTGCTCTACGAACTCGGCGAATACAACCTCTACCGCATCGAGCAGGAGCTCGGCGAGGCCTTTCCCGGGCTCGAACTGGTGCGCCTGATCGGCGACGTGCGCGACGAGCCACACCTGCGCGCCAGCTTCATGCAGTGGCGGCCGGACGTGGTGTTCCACGCTGCCGCCTACAAGCACGTGCCGTTGATGGAACAGGACAACGCCTGGGCCGCGCTGCGCAACAACACGCTGGGCACCTGGCTGGCGGCGCGCGCGGCAGCCGAGTGCGGTGCGAAGCGCTTCGTGCTGATCAGCACCGACAAGGCGGTCAACCCGACCAACGTGATGGGGGCGACCAAGCGTGCCGCCGAGATGGCCATCGTCACGCTGGCTGCTCGCCACCCGGGCACGCGCTTCATCGCCGTGCGCTTCGGCAACGTGCTCGGCTCCAGCGGCAGCGTGATCCCGAAGTTCAAGGAGCAGATCGAGCGCGGCGGCCCGGTCACCGTGACGCACCCGGACATCATTCGCTATTTCATGACCATCACCGAGGCCTCGCGCCTGGTGCTGCAGGCCGCGGCGATCGGCGAAAGCGGCCAGGTGCTGGTGCTCGACATGGGCGAGCCGGTGCGCATCGTCGACCTGGCGCGAGAGATGATCCGCCTGGCCGGCCACGGGCCGGACGAGATCGAGATCCGCTTCACCGGCCTGCGCCCCGGCGAGAAGCTCTACGAGGAGCTGCTGGCCGACGCCGACGCCACGCTGCCGACCACCGTGCCCAGCATCCACCTGGCCCGGCTGGCCGGCGCCAGCGAACCGGTGCTGGCGTTGATCGACTGGGCCGCCACCACCGCCCTGGCCGGTGACGCCGAGGTTCAGTGTCGCCTCGCCGCCACCATCCCCGAGTACCGCGACCCGGACGGAGCGACGCCCGGTAGCACGGTGTCACAATCCGGGGCCCGATGAACATCGCCTACCTCGACCCGGCCTACAGCGGGCACTTCAGTGCGCTCGCCGCCACGCTTGCCCGGCGCACCGGCGGCGAGGTGGTGGCCTTGCTGTCGTCACCGGCCTACCGGCTGTACACCGGCGAGGACCGGTCGATCGTCTGGAAGCCCGGCCTGTCCGAACACCTGCGCGAGCTGCCGCACGAGTTCGACCACGCCACCTGGGCGCCGATGAAGGATGCGCGCTCGATGTCGGTGTTCGCGCACGCGGTCGACTGGTTCCGCCAGCGCTTCACCGAAGAGCGCATCGAGCTGTGCCTCGTCTTCTCCGACGCGCGGCCGTTCTCGGTGGCGGCGCGGCTGGCGGCGGCCGAACTCGGCGTGGTGGTGCTGTACTTCGAACGTGGTGCGTTCCGCTACAGCACCTCGAGCCTGAGCACGCTGGGCCTGAACTCGCGCTTCAGCCTGCAGCGCGCCGAGGCGCTGCCGGGCCTGGCCGGCGTGGCCGCGGACGACCCGCTGGCGCGCCGCGAGATCGAGCCCTGGCTGCGCACGCGCTTCGCCCGCTTCATCCTGCACAACGCGCTGGCCTGCCTGATCGACCGCGATCGCGGCCGCATCCAGCACAAGCGCTATGCCATCGGCCCCTACCTGCGGCTGGCCTGGGCGCAGTGGCGCACCGAGCACCACCTGGCCGACGGCGAGAACGTGCCGGTGCCCCGCGGCCCGGGCATGCCGCTGGTCGTCGTGCCGCTGCAACTGGCCACCGATTCGCAGCTGGTGCTGCACTCGCCCTTCGCGGGCAACCAGCAGTTCATCGATTTCGTCTCCGCCGAGGTGCAGCGCGTGCTGCCGGGCGCACCCGTGCTGTTCAAGCGCCACCCGATGGACGCGACGCATTACCGCATGCCTGCGGGCGCCCACCTGATCGGCGGCAACCTGGCGCGCTTCCACCGTGCCGAACCGATCTTCGTGTGCATCAACTCCACCGTCGGCTTCGAAGCGCTGGTGCGTGGCGAGCGGGTGATCTGCTTCGCGCCGAGCTTCTACTCCGACGCACGACCGCTGGTGAACGCCACGCCGGCGAACTTCGGCGAGCGGCTGCGCGAGGTGGCGGCGGCCCAGGGCGATGCCGAGGCTGGCGAGGCGCTGCGTGCCAGCGTGCTGCGCTGCTACCAGGCGCCGGGCGATGCCTGGGCCTACACGGCCGAGGACGTCGAGGCCACGGCCGTGATCGTGATGAAGCACTTCCGCGCCGCGCGGCTGTCGCTGGTGCCGCGCACCGTCGACACACCACTCAGGGCCGCCGAAGCCGGGCACGCCATCGCTTGAGGCGGCGCAGCAGGCGCAGCCAGGGGCCGTCGTCCGGCGGCGCCGTCGCCTCCCAGTTGGCCAGCTCGTGCAGCACACGCTCGGGCGTCGTGAAGGCGCCGGTGGTGCGGCTGACATAGCTCGGGTAGACGATCAGCGCGCCCGCCACCAGTTCGTCGAGCGTCAGCCGGCGGGTGCGGCGCGGGCAGCTCAGGTGGTCCTGGGTCACCCCCCAGCCGGCATAGAACGGCAGCCCGTGGCAGACCACCGGCACGCCGCGCAGCAGGGCCTCGAAGCCGGCCAGCGAGGTCAGCACCTGCAACTCGTCGACCTCCGCGAAGAGCAGGTGGATGGGCACGTCGGTGACGATCTGATCGCACCACTGCCTCGCCTCCTCGACACCCGCCTCGCCCGGGCGCTTGCCGGCCAGCACATCGGGGTGCGGCTTGTAGACGATCCAGGCGTCGGGGCGTGAGCGCCGCACGGCTTCGAGCAGGCCGAGATTCGTGCGAACCGCCGGCGCGCCGAAGGCAATCGAGGCGTCGTTCTCCACCTGGCCGGGCACCAGCACCACCTGGCGCGCGCCGGGCGGGCGTTGCCAGCTGCCGCCGCCGACGTTGTACTTGGTGATGCCGCGCGCGACGATGGCCTCGCGCAGCGTACGTGCACGCTGCAGCAGCGCGTCGTCGAAGCCGCCGGCCTCGAGCAGCGCTTCCAGGTCCGATGGCGCGCTCGCGTCGTAGTACATGCCGCGCCGGTCGATCACCCAGGACAGTGGCTGCACGAGGTTGGCGCCCAGGCCAACCGAGCGCAGGAAGCCGTCCTCGATGCGCAGCAGGCCCGCCGGCGCATCGGCCGCAAGCTCCGGCGTGCCGCGGCCCCACACCGCACGCTGTTCGCCTTCGGCGAGGGGCTGCGCCGACTCGGTGAAGCGCAGCTCGCTGCCGCCGAGGAAAGCCTGCACGCTGGGCTGCTTCCACAGCGAGAAGCCGACCGCCTGCACGCGCGGCGCGAAGCGCTCGCGCTGGCGGCGCTGCAGCGCCATCCACTCGACGACGCGCTCGGCCTCGCAGGGCACGAAGTTCTCCGGGTCGACGTAGCGCGGGTAGTCGACCAGCGCCGCGTGCACGAGATCGTTCAGCGCGACCGCCTGGCCGACGCGGCGCGACGGAGCCGGCAGCTCGTCGCCGGTCAGCCCCCAGCCGGCGTAGAAGGGCATGCCGAAGCAGCGCACCGGCTTGCCCCACATCAGCGCCTCGAAGCCCATCTGCGAGGTGACCACGTAGACGGCGGCGGCGGCTTCGAGCAAGGCCGGTGGATGCGCATTGCTGGCCAGAAGCGTGACCCGCGAGGCCTGGCCGGGCGTCAGCGCGCCGAAGTGGGCGCGCTTGCGGCCCTCGACGACGTCGGGGTGCACCTTCAGCACCACCGGCAGCGTCGGGTGCTCGTCGAGCGCGGCCTCGAGCATGCGCTGGAAGCTGGCTTCGCTGGCCATGCCGTAGGCGATCGACGCGTCGCCGGCGGTCTGATCGACGACCAGCACGAACGGGCCGGCGACCGGTGGCGACTGCTCGCGTGCGTGGTTGTACTTCGACAGCCGCCCGTCGCGCCAGGCCGCGATGAGGCGTTCGGCGCGCGCGTGCTGCGTCGGCGTGCGGGCGAGGGCGATGTCCTGCTCGAGCTTGGACGGCCGGTGCGCGTCGTAGTACACGCCGACCGGATCGACCGACACGCTCAGCGCCGCGTCACCGCCCGCCGGCCGCACCGAGCGCAGGAAGCCGTCTTCCAGCGCCAGGTAGGGCAGGCCGGCACGCTGCGCCCAGGCGGCATCGCGGGCGAACACGCCCTTCAGGCCCCAGCCCACGATGGCGCGCACGTCACTGCGCGGCCAGACGATCGGCCGCCAGCGCAGCGGTGCGCCCAGCAGCGTGGCCAGGTGCGGCGTCAGGCAGGGGCCGATGCGGCGGGTGACGTAGACGCCGGTGGCATGCGCGTCCGTCATGTGGCCCCCGCGATGCCGGCCGGGCGACGCCGAGCCACGGGGGCCACGACCTTCACCAGCATGTCCGCGTCGGCGACGGAGCGCGTCACCATGGAAGTGGTCGAAGGCTCTCGTTCTGTCATGGCGTGACCTGGCGGGTTTCCGCGATCAAGGCAGCCGATCCCGCACCGGCCGCCCGATGGTGCGACTGCGCCGTCAAGCAGCGGTCCAGCAGCTGTTCCGTCCAGGCCTCCTGGAAGTCGATGCGGGCCTGCGAACGGCCCGAACGGTCCAGGCCGGTGGAGGTGGCGGTCATGAGCGAGTTGTCGCGCCTGGCCGCCACGATCAGCGGCACGCCAAGCCGGTGAAGCGAACGAGGCCCGAAGCCGGCTTGCAGGCGCGCCACGTACTCGCTGTCGGAACCGAACCGGTGCTCGTCGAAGAACCCGAGCCTGTCCAGCACCCGGCGACGGAACAGCAGGGAATTGGGCGTACGTCGCTGCAACGGCCACACCAGGCTCGACCAGAACTGGCCATCGTCCTGCAGCCGGACGTACTCGCAGACGACCCCCTGCACCCAGGGGCGACGGCGCAGTATCTCCAGGCTTGCGGCAAGACGCTCCGGACACGACCAGTCGTCGGCATCCTGGAATGCCAGGAAGTCTCCGCGGGCCAGCGACAGCCCGACATTCTTGGCGGCATAGGTGCCCACGTTGCTGCGCAGCCGGATCGCCTTGACACGGCCGTCGCCGGCCACGGCGGCGACCAGGCGGTCCCAGGTGTCGTCCCCGCTGGCGTCGTCGACCACGATGAGCTCGAGATCCCGATGGGTCTGATCGAGCACGGAGCGGATGGCCACGTCGACGTAGGGTGCGCAGTCGAAACAGGTCATCACGACACTGATGCGGCCAGCCTGCTGCCGGGCGTTCGCAGCCTCGCGCGAGCCGATGTTGCCGACCGACAGTGCGCGAGCGTCGTCACGCAGTCGCACCGGCGCCAGGCGATGACTGGCCAGGTAGCGGTTCAGACCTTCGAGCTGTGCAGGCGGTGAGTCCTGCCGGTTCGCCCACAGCAGCCAGCGCTGCGGGCCCAGCGCGGGGCCCAGCTCGTCGAGCCGTCGTGCGCTGGCGGCGGCATCCCCGAACCGCATCAACAGCGCGGGCTCGGCGTGGTGGGGGCGGCCACTCGCGCGGATCACGGTCAGGGCGGTCTCGGCGCACAAGGGCGCCACGCTGCTCACCACGGCATCCACTTCGCGGCGCGACACCAGCGCGTCGGGCAGGCGCGTTGCGAGCTTCCGCGCCTGTTCGAGGGCGAGATCGGTCCGGCCCTGCAGCACCGCCAGCCGGATCGCCAAGGAGGGGAAGCTGTCGCTCGACGGCACCCGTGCGAGCGCTGCTTCGGCGCGACGGGTGAGGCCGAGCTGCAGGCACAGGTCGGTGTACTCGCGACCCGAGGTGCGGCCGCGTCGCAGCAGCCGGATCAACCGTGACAGCGGAGGCCCCTCGACGGCCAACCTCATCGCCGCGACGAGGCGCCGCGCGCGTACTCTGAAGGACATGGTTCGAGGATTGGGGGCTGAACAGGTGCAGTCGACCGACGCGCAATTATCGCCCGGTGCCTTGCTGCGGTCGCCGGTACCGCGCCGCTGCGAGGCGCTGCATAGAATGGCCGCATTCCAAGACGTGCTTGCGCGCGGGAGGTGGACGTGTCTGTCGTTGCGGTCGTGGGTCTGGGCTACGTCGGGCTGCCATTGGCCGTGGCGTTCGGCAAACAGGGGCGCACGGTCGGGCTCGATGTCTCGCAGGCCCGGGTCGATGCCTGCCTCCAGGGGCATGATCTCTGCGGCGAATTGACTTCCGATCAGATGCGTGCGGCCACACAGCTGCACTTCACCACGGATCCTGCCTCGCTGCGCGAAGCCGACGATGTGATCGTCGCGGTGCCGACACCCGTCGATGCGGCACGGGTGCCGGACTTCCGCTCGCTCATCGACGCCAGTCGTACCGTCGGACGCCACCTGAAGCCGGGAGCGACCGTGATCTATGAATCGACGGTCTATCCCGGCGCCACCGAAGACATCTGCATTCCGGAGCTGGAGCGGGCGTCCGGCTTGCGATGGAAGCAGGACTTCTCGGTGGGGTACAGCCCCGAACGCATCAACCCGGGCGACACCCGGCACACGCTGGAGAACATCGTGAAGGTCGTCTCGGGAGACACTCCCCAGACGCTGGAGCATGTCGCCGAACTGTATTCGCGCGTCGTCGAGGCTGGCGTGCATCGTGCCGGCTCGATCAAGATCGCCGAGGCCGCCAAGGTGATCGAGAACACACAGCGTGACCTGAACATCGCGCTGATGAATGAACTGGCGCTCATCTTCGACCGCATGGACATCGATACCCTCGAAGTGCTCCAGGCGGCGGGAACCAAGTGGAACTTCCTGCCGTTCCGTCCCGGTCTGGTGGGCGGGCATTGCATCGGTGTCGACCCCTACTACCTGACCCACATGGCCGAGCGCCTGGGCTACCACCCCCAGGTGATCCTTGCCGGCCGGAGCATCAACGACACCATGGGTGCCTACGTCGCCGAACGCACGATCAAGCAGTTGATCGCCGCCGGCAGCGCGGTCAAAGGCGCCCGCATCAGCGTGCTGGGGCTGACCTTCAAGGAAGACTGCTCGGATCTGCGCAACAGCAAGGTTTTCGACATCATCCGTGAGTTGTCTGGCTTCGGGATCGACGTGACGGTGTCCGACCCGATGGCCGATGCCGCCCAGGCGCGACACGCGTACGGTGTCGATCTGGTCGCATGGGAGGCCCTGCCCGAGGCCGAGGCGATCGTGCTCGCAGTCGCACATCGTGCCTATCTGGGTCTGGCGCCGCAGGATCTGGTCGGGCGCTTGAAGCCGGGCGGTGTGCTGATCGACGTGAAGTCGCTGCTCGATGCGCAGGCGTTCCGCGCTGCGGGATTCCACGTGTGGCGCCTGTAGCGCATCGAGGCGTCCGTCTGCTGTGACACTCCCGAGGAAACCATGAGCGACACCCCCAGCAAGCATCGACTGGCCATCCTGGGCTCGTGTGTCACGCGGGATCTTTTTACCCATGTGCCCGAGGCGCTCGACCAGATCGAACTCGGCCCGTACGTCTCGCGTGCAACGCTGATCTCCATGGCCGGCCAGGCGCCGCGTGCGGTGGTGTCGAGGCTGGGCGAGCATGTGGCCAAGCGGTTCGACGACCGGCGCTTCGTTCTGGACGCGCGCAAGGACTACTTCCGGGTGCTGGCTAAGTACAAGCCCGAGACTGTGGTGCTGGACCTGATCGACGAGCGCCATGCGACCTATCTGTTCGATGACGGCGCATTGACCGTCACGAAGGTCAGCAAGGAATTCCTCGTCGAACACGGACTGCAGCGCCTGCCCCGACTGGTCAGCCCCTTCAGCCCTGAATGGCAGTCGCTTCAGGGACGCAGCATCGAGGCACTGATCAGCCGGCTGCGTGCGGATTTGCCATCGGCCCGCTTCATCGTGCATGCCGCCGGGTACGCGCTTCGCTACCTCTCCGCCGGGGAGGTGCGCGATTTCCCTGACACCGAACCGAGCCGGCGCTGGAACGCACACCTCGAGGCGGCCTACGTCCGCCTGATCGAAGGACTCGATGCGACGCGCGTCGGCGCCGGCTCCGATGGGGTGCTGGCCGGCGGCCAGCACCTCTGGGATCTGACGCCGTTCCACTACGACGTTGGCTACTACCGCACGCTGGCAGCGCAACTCGGCGCACTTGTGCGCCGGCCTGCCGCATCCGGGATGTCGTCGGAATAGCATCCAACCGCGTTGAACCGCGTGCGTGCAGCACGCACGCCCACAGGAGCCCTGACAATGAGATCGACCGCACACTCCCAACACCGCCACGCCGCCGTCTGGATGGCAGCCCCCCTGCTCGCCCTGGGCCTGGTGTCTGCGGCCCATCCGCGCGAGCGCGGCGTCAAGCCGGCGGAGGTGTGCGTCACCAACGGCGCGGTCGAGAAGGACCCGAGCGGAAAGTTCGTCATCAATACGCCGAGTTCGCGCGCGGTGGTGAGGGGGTCGGACGACAGCGCGGCGGCCATCAAGTTCGAGTACCTCGGCCCGGCCGCCGGTGAGACCAAGCTGGCCTCAGGCGTCGTGCGCCGCCAGCTCGGCATCAAGCTGCGGGCCGAAGACAGCTGCAACGTGATCTACGTTATGTGGGGCATCGAGCCTCAACCGGGCCTGATCGTCTCGATGAAGGTCAACGAAGGCAAGACGAATCACGCGCAGTGCGGCGTCAAGGGCTACAAGCTGGTGCCGTCGACCTTCGAGAAGGTCATTGCCCCCATCAAGATCGGCGAGCCGCGCACCTTGGCGGCGAACCTGGACGACAACGACAAGCTCACCATCCGGATCGACGGCGACGTGGTCTGGGAAGGCACCGCATTCCCCACCGCCAAGACCATGTACGGCTACACCGGCGTGCGCACGGACAACGTCCGGATGCGCTTCGAATGGCTGTCGGACGACAACGAGATTCCTGCCAGTCGCAAGGCCGGACGCGCCGCGCCCAAGGTGGCCTGCAAGAAGATCCAGGGCTGAACCCGCCGCCGGAGGCGGGCTCGGGGGGCGTTCACTTGCGGTCGAGCGCTTCTTCGTCGCAGACCAGTTCCGGATCTTCCTCCGGTGCCGCCTCCTGAGCGGCGCCGAAGTCCTGCGCCAGCTTGCCCGAGAAGAAATGGCTCATGACGTAGTTGACCCCGAACTCGTTGACCGTGCGCAGGTTCGGGTCGTAGAACATGCCACGCGACGGGTGTGACGAGATGATCTCGTAGGACGGGAAGTAGCACGCGTCGGGCAGTTGGCGCGCCATGTCGCCCGCCACCGCGCGCAGCACCGACTTCGAAGAGGTCGTCGCCACCAGCACATGGTCGCCGGAGGCGGTGGCAGTCAGCGGGACCGGCGAGACGGTCATCAGCAGCCGCGCGCGCGGATTGACCTCGCGCAGCCCGCTCCAGAAGCGCCGCATGTCCTCCGCGATCTCGGGATACGTGAAGTTGTGGAACTGGTAGCGCGCCGCGTCGAAGTCGCCGCAGATCGTGCCGGGGGCGGTCGGAAACGCGGTGCCGTCCGCGCGGGAAACCCAGGCCTCGGTCAGCCCGAAGGTGAAGACGAACACATCGAGCGTTTCGAACATCTCGCGCACGCGTGCCAGGTGAACCTGCCTCAGCTGGTGAACCTGTTCGGCGCTGGCCTGGCCCACCGGATCGACGCTGGGCCGCAGCGCGTCGTAGAAGCGCCCATCACGCTGCCAGACGAACTCTTCCGGACTGCGGCGACCGAAGGCCTCGTCGAACAGCTGAACCAGCTGGCGGGTGGTGTAGATGTTGCCGTAGCGGCAGGAGTAGACCCGAAAGCCGAAACGGCGTGCCTCGGCCACCGACGAGAACAGCGACGGCGGCGGGGGCTCCAGGTCCATGAAGGCCGCTCCGCGACGGGCCAGGTTGTTGCCGAGGTGCTGGGCGAAACAGGAGCCGGCCGTGGCGATCTTGTCCTGCCGGGTGAGCGCCAACGGCTCCCAGAGGTTGGCCAGTTCGGCGTAGTGAACGTCGGAGATCGCCGCGCGCCAGAACGCGCGCGCCGGCAGTTTGGAATAGAGGTTGTTGGCCATGATGTGGGCGGGTGCTCAGGCCCGCGGCTCGAGTTGCCACTGTGCGACCGCCGTGGCCAGACGCAGGTCTTCGGCGTCCGGACCCGTGCTGGTCGCGGCCGCTTCGACGCATCCGCCGGCGCTGCCGTCGGGGGCACGGGCGCGCGCAGCTGGTGCAGCTTCGTCAGGATGGAGTCGGCGTACAGGTTCGGCGCGTACATCGCTGCCTTCAGCCACGGCGTGCAGGCCTGCATCGGGATCGAGCCGCTGTGGCCGGGAATGCCGTAGTAGTCACTGTGCAGGATGACCCGGTTCCGTGCCTCCGGCTTGAGTCGGTTGACCAGCTCGAGCGTCTGTCCGTAGAGGTGATAGCGGTCGCCCGCGGCGTTGAGCAGGCAGACAAAATTGGGCACTGAGGTCGCGTACAGGTCGGCCAGGTTGACACAGGTCAGCGGCGCGAGCGCGTTGTTGTCTGACGCTTCCGGCCAGCATGTCGTGCGGTACAGCGAGATCGGCGCCTCGAGGTAGTTCAGCAGGTTGATCTGGGGGTTGGCCGCCAGCGCCAGGCTGTTCGGATGCGCATGCGAGTACAGCAGTGCGGCGAAGCCTCCCGCCGAGGCACCGAAGTAGATCGTGCGCTTGACCTTCAGCAGCTCGGCCAGGCGCATGAAGAATCGCGGCAGCACCTGCTGCAGGGGCAGATCATGGGCCCCTGCGAACCAGGCCGCCTTGAGCTCGGTGCTGCGCGAGAGCGTCGGGTCGGAGATGGACAGCTGATGCGCGCCCGCCGCCACCGTGAAGTGCGGCTGGAAGAATGGCAGGGGGCGCTTGGATTGGTCGACCGCGCCGTGGAAGACGATGATGAGCGTCTGGTTGGAGCCACGTCGATAGTGGACGGGTAACTTCAGCCCCTCGTACTCGACCACCACAGGACTGGTCTCGGACGGAAAACTTGAGTTCGATGTTCGGCAGGTCCAAGAGATGCTCCTCAGCCTTCTGCGGGCGTCGCCGTGGACGGCGGCGCCGGGCGCGGCAGCAGCCGCGCGAACGCGGCACCGTACTCGTGCTCGCGCGTGCCGAGAATCGAACCGAGGTCTCCGGCGATATCCTCGTTCCAGGGCTCGACCGAACGCACCAGCTTGGTCTGGCGGGAATCATCCTTGCGGAACTCGCGGAACAAGGTGGTTTCCTCCACGCCCAGCGACTGCAGGAAGCCTGCGGGCCGCTCGATGGCGATCATGGGCGCCGCGAGGCGCTTGCAGGCTAGGGCCAGCCACACGTCGGCCATCCCGGTGGTCTTGAACTCGTTGATGTCAGGCCGGATCAGGTCGGTATGGAACGCCACCGTTCCCGTTCCCAGCTGATTGACGACGACGTCGTTGCCCAGCTCGTGCTCGAAGTGATAGACCGTGCGACCGCGGAAGTAGTTGCGGATCGGTTTCGCGAAGATCGTGCCGTGCAGTCCGACCACCGCGCGGCGCTCGTAGAACTCGACCTTGCGAACGAGGGTCTCGACGTAGTCCGGCGGGTAGGCGATGTCGTCGTCCACCGTCAGCACGAAGCCGGCGGGCAAGGTCTGCATGAAGTGGAACTTGCCGTTGTCGCGCAGATTGCGCGCCGTGCTGCCGAGCTCGACCGAGATGCGCGAGTGGCGAAGGAAGTCAGGCACTTCCTCGTACTCGTTGAGGTACACGTGCAGCTGATCGACCTGCGGCAGCAGTCGGGCGACCACCTCGCGCAGCTTGTCGCGCCGTGGCGGGTAGCTCGCGATGCAGGCAGAGATCGCGTTGTGGTCGTAACGGCCCGGCGCCACGACCAGCTTTCCGTACACCGGGAACGGGCGACGCACCACCGGGAAGGGCATGTAGGGCCGCAAGTTCTTCTGCGAGAGGGACTCGTGCCAACGTGTCACCATGGCCGCGTAGTGCCGCCGTTGCGGCGACAGGAAGCTCTGGTTCTCGCGCCGCGGCTCGATGAAGTTGATCGCGTTCTCCGGGTCGCGCGTCAGCGACCCTTCGCGAAGCAGCGCGGTGTACAGCACGCGTTTGACGTTGGAGTGCGACTCGGCGCCGTAGGTGGCCTTGATCCGCCGCAAGATCTCGTCGTCGGCCGAGGTGCGGATGGTGTCGAAGTAACCCACTTCGCGGATCACCGAGCGCTTGATCATCTGGCTGATGTAGGCGATCCGCTCCGTCACGCCGTTGATCTCGATCGTCTTGCCGTCGGTATCGACCCGGATGTGGTTGCAGGTGCTGACCGCGATGCCCGGTCGGTTCAGCGACTCGTACTGCAAGACAAGACGGTTCGGGTCCGACGTGTCGTCGCTGTCCATGAACGTCACGGCCACGCCGGATGAGCGCGTGATGCCGAAGTTCTTGCAGAAGTAGGTGCCACGGTTGTCACCGAAGCAATAGAGCTGGATGCGCGGATCTGCTGCTGCCAGTCGCCCGACGATGTCACGAGTGTCGTCGCTGCTGCAGTCGTCGACGACGATCAGCTCGAGATTGGTCCAGGTCTGCGCGGTGATCGACCTGATGGCCGGCTCGATCAGGGACCCCGTGTTGTACGCGGTCATGATCACGCTGATCAGCGGCTGGCCCGAGACAGTCTCGAGATGGCCCCTGACCCCTCCGACAGGGCGCGACATGTAGGCCACGCCGGCCAGGCGCACCTTGTCGGGTCGGGTCAGGGGTGCGTCGGGCGAGGAGGTGTCGACCACCACCGGGGCAGGCGGCGCGGCGGCGCCCTGCGTCGGCGCAGGGGCTGCCGACGCCGGAGCGGGCGCAGCCACCGGCGACACCTGAGGCACCGGCGACACCTGAGGCGCCGGCGAGGACACCCTGGGCGCGGCCGCGGGTGCCGGCACGGCGCCGGCCGGGGCTGCACGGGGCGGTGGCTGAACCGGCGCCGCCGGGGCGTCGGCGGCGCGCATCAGACCGAACCGCTGCAGCAAGTTCTTGAAGCGCCGCAGCGTGCCGAACACCCGGCCGGTCATCAGCTTGTCGAAACGACGTTCGGCACGCGTCATCCGACGCTGGTAGTCCTTGGAGAGAAGACCATGCTCGAGTCGAACGGCTTCGATCGATTCCGCGAGCTGGCGTGCGTTTTCGCTCTGCGTGCGTGCTGCGCGCACCACGTCGTCTGACATCGTCGCGAGCTTGGCGCGGGTGAACTGCCCCGTCGAGGCGATGTCGCGCATCTGCGCGTCCAGTTCGCCCAGTCGCTTCGACTGTTCCTCCAGCGCGCCGATGCGCTGCGACAGCGCATTCAGCTCCGAGAGTTGCCTGTCGCTGCGGTCGAGTCGATCGCTCAGTGCCTTCAGTTCCTGCTGCGTGCGCGTGTTCAGCTCGGCCTGCTGGAGCTTGCGCAGTTCGGCAATCGACTTGGCAGACTCGTCGGCGCTGCGCACGGCCGAACGGGCCTGGCGCAAGGCGACGCGCGAGTCTTCGCGGACGGTCAACAGCGAGGCCGCGAGCAGTGCCTGCAGTTCGGGCCGCTGCACCAGGTCCTGCACGGGCAGGAAGATGTAGGTGGGGCTGGCGTTGAACACATTGCAGCCGACATAGCCCAGCGGGCGCATCTGGCCGTCGAGCGCTTCGAACTCGCTCTTGTTGAGGCATTCGCAGGCCACCACCGGGCGGTCGCGATCGAGCAGCGCGCGAGCGCCCCGGATCACCGCGAGCTCCATGCCTTCGACGTCGATCTTGAGCACACGAACCGGAGCCAGCCGCTCCAGCAGCGAGTCCAGCGAGACCATGGGCAACCCGTCCGTCGCCGACTCGGCCAGACGTGTCGCGCCTGAGTTCTTCTCGTCCGTGCCGATCACCTGGGCGACACCGGGAGCACTGCCGACCGCCTCGGCGTGCACGTCGATCCGCTGCGCCAGCCCATTGATGCGGCAGTTCTCCTTCAGCACTTCGGCGATGGCCGGAACCGGCTCGAAGGCGGTCACCTGGCAGTCCGCCACACCCGCGAAGTACACCGAGTGCGTGCCGACGTTGGCGCCTACGTCCAGCACGTGGTCACCGGGCTTGAGCACCGTCTGCAGCGCGCGAAGCATCTGCAGTTCGTAGAAGCCACCGGTCTCCTGCATGGTTGCGAGGATGTGGTCTTCGGCGCTGGGGAAGACGAAGTAGAAGGGCCGACCGCGATCCTGGATCGAAATGACGGCGCTCTTGGGGGTGGCGTTGCTCAACGGAACATCCTGTCGACGTGAGAGGGGCGGACGGCTCAGGAGCCGGACATCAGAGGTTGAACAGCACTTTGGCCGCGACCGCGATCTGGTAGAGGATCTGCGTGATGCCGCGCGTCAGCTCGACGCTCTTGGTCTCGATCTTGGGCATCACCATGATCTCGTCCCCCGGCTGCAGGGCGACGTTACGCGCCTCGGCGATGGTGCCGTCCTGCCGGACGACCAGCACCTTGGCGCGGTCGGCACCCTGGGTGTAGCCACCGGAGCGAGACACGTATTCCTCGGCTCCGGCCTTGCTGTCGAAGGCCAGCGCGTTCGGGAAGATGACCTCGCCGCTGACGAGCACGAGGTGGCTGCGCTCCGGAATGCGGATCAGGTCACCGTCTTCGAGCAGCAGATCTCCGGACTCCGTGCCCTGGGCGAGGATGACCTGGCCGCGCGGCTGCACGTTGCGCGCGCGATCGATGAACTCGAGGATCTGTTGCGACTCCCGGCTGCGCAGGGCGGCTTCCTCGCTGGTGGCCGATCGGGCGGTCAGCGCATAGGTTTCCAGGCTGCGCAGGGAAGCTTCGATCAACTCCTTCTGCCGAAGCGCCACCGAGCGTCGGAACAACTGGAGCGCCTCGACGCGCGCCTGGGGTGCTGGCTTCAGCCGCACCAGCGCATCCTTCAGCTGGGAGCCGTAGGGCATGACGAGCGTGCGCTCCCCCAGGTGGGCACCTTCGACGCGCACGAGGATGGTCCCCTGGTACTTGTCGGAGGTGATGGTGACTTCGTCGCCGTCCTGGATCATCACGCGTTCGGCGTCCACCAGCGCGTGGTACTCGCTGCGCCGCTGAGCGCCGACATTGCGCACGATGCTCAGGTGGGTCGCTCCGGGACGCGGCCGGGCGACCGCCAGCAGTTCGCTGCCGCTGACGCTGGGCCGATCGAACTCGAACACGTAGGGGTTGAGCACCTCGCCGCCAACCTGAACGATGTGCTTGCGTGGCAGCGCGACCAGTGTGTCCCCGTCCTGCAACTGGAGGGGATCGATCTGCCCGTCGAGCAGGAACTTGTAGAGGTTCACGGTCGCGCGCTTCTTCCCGGCGCGCAAGACGTCCACCTGCAGGTAGCTGCCGCGATCGGGGTCGATGCCGCCGGCACGGTCGAGGTAGTACAGCACCGAGTTCGACGACAGGCCTCCGTACAGGCCCGGTGCGCGCACGAAGCCGGTCACGTAGACCTTGACCGGCTGTGCAGCTTCCAGCGTCGCGTACACGCCGACATTGCTGCGGAAGGTGCGCTTGACCTGCCCCTCGAGCTGCTTGCCGAGTTCGGCGTTGCGAACACCGGCCACCGCCACCGGCCCGACGTTGGGGACGAAGATGTTGCCCTGGGCATCGACCACGAGCACGGCATCGAAAGTGAACGCGCCCCACATGCGCACCGTCAGCCTGTCGCCGATGGCGATCTGGTAGTCAGGATTGAAGCCGGCGAAGGGTTCGGTGCCGAAGCGGCCGGTGAATATCTGCGAGCCGAAAACGATCGGCCGCAGCGCCGTGGCCGGATCAGGCGGCAGCGCAGGCTGAATCGGCGTCGGCGCGCTGAGCGATGCCGGGCCGCCGGCGTTCGGCAATGGCATGCCGCCGGCCGGCGAGCCCTGCGGCTGAGAAGCCGCAGCGCCGATGGGCTGCGGCCGGCTCGTCGGCGGAATCTCGGTCAGGCCCCGCGGACTGGTGTTCAGCGGTTCGCCCAGGCCGAGCTGCGCCGTGGCGGGCAGGGCGAGCAGCAACCCGAGTGCGAGCGTAGCAACAGCACGCAAAGCGCCGTGGATCTGGATGCACATGGGGCTCAGTCCTGATGTTCTCGAATGGTGGCGATGATGAGGCGGACGATGCCGTAGAGCAGCAGGCAGACCACCAGCAGCGTGGCGAGGTTGTAGATCCGACGCGGGTACTCGGCGGTCTGCGGCAGCGTGGCCGGTTCGATGACCACCAGGTTCTTCAGCTTGCGGGTGGCGTCGATGCGCGCGTTCTCGACGGCGCCGAGCGCCAGCTTGTAGGCATCCAGAGCGAACTCGGCTTTGGTCTTCAGGCCCTCGAACTCGATGGCCAGCACATTCAACCGGTCTGCACCGCGCCCGCTGCCGGTGCCGCGCGCCCGCTCGACTTCGAGCTGGGCGCGCGTGGCATCGATCTGGCTGCGCAGTGCCTTGACCTGATACGCGTCGTCGTTCATGAAGCCGCGCAGAACGCGCAGGTCGGCCTCGGACTTGGTGATCGAGGCCTGCAGTTCGGCGACCATTGCGCCACTGGCCTGCGCCTGGACTGTCGGGTCGAGCAGGCGATTCTTTCCCTGGAAGGCGAGCAGTTCCGTCTTGGCCTGCTGCAGCTTCTCGCCGGCACGGGCCAGCTCGGTCTCGGCGAAGCCGAGCTTTTCGCGCGCGAGCTTGTGCGACATCTCGTTGACGAAACGTTCGCTCTCTTCGAGGATCGCTTGGTTGAGCTCGTGCGCGAACTTCGGATCGAAGCCCTGGACACGCACGGTCAGCGTCGACGACAGCTCGTCCATGGTGACCTCTACGCGGCTGCGGTAGTAGTCGAGGAAGTTCTCCTGGCTTGCCGTGCCCCACAGCGAGGCCACGAGATCGAGCTTGCGCGACTCGTAGTGGGCGCGCAACTTCAACCTGGCATCGAGTTGCTGCAGAAGTCCGAGCGAATGGATGTACTGCTTGAGATACAGCGTCTCTTCGCGGGAGGGCGGATTGATGCCCGCCAGCAGCAGGGCAGCGCCCGGCAGCGCCGAGACGTCGTTGCCGGATTGCTGCAGTGCGACTGTCGACTCACTGACGTAGCGATCGGACGCGATGATGCCGAAGTACACCAGCGCCAGCGCCATGGGGAGCGCTATGAGCCCCAGCAGGAGGCGACGGGAGGTGAACGAGTTCAACTCGATCATGGTTTCTGGGAGGCAGGGGTGGTCTGTCGTTGGTAAGCGCCGATGCCGACGCGAACGTCGGGGTAAAGCACCGTGTTGCCGCCGTCGACGACGACGACTTGGTTGCAGTGGCGAATGATGTCGGCCATGTTGTGCGATACCAGAATGAGCCGCGAGGTCTTGAGCCTTTCTTGGAGCAACTCGCTGCTCTTCAGTTTGAACTGCGCATCGCCCACGGCCATGATCTCGTCGATCAGGTAGTAGTCGAAGTCGAACGCCATGCTCAGGCCGAACGCCACTCTCGAGCGCATGCCCGACGAGTATGACTTGAGCGGCAGGTCGAAGTAGTCGCCGATCTCGGCGAAATCCTGGACGAAGTCGATGATGCGTCGCATCGTGCTGCCCGTCGCGCCGTGGACGCGACAAACGAACTGCGCATTCTCGCGCGCGGTGAGCGCCCCCTGGAAGCCGCCGGCCAGACCCACCGGCCAGGAGATGCGGGCATCCGTGACGATCGATCCCGCGTTCGGCGTGTCGATGCCGCCGATCAGGCGCATGAGGGTCGACTTGCCTGCGCCGTTGCGGCCGATCAGGCCCACGTTCGCGCCGTCCGGAAAGACGAAGCTCAGGTCGCGAAAGATGTATCGGCGCCCGAGCGGAGATGGATACCACTTGGTCAGATGGTTCAGCGCCAGCATCGTGACCCGTTCATTCGACAGTGATCAGGTCATGCCGGTTGAGCCGGTACAGGCTCAGGGCCAGCGCCATCGTGATCAGCATGAACAACGTCGGGTACGCCAGATTGACGCCGTCCAGCGGGCGGAAGTTCGTGATGAAGTTCAGGCGCGACAGTTCGATCAGGTGCAGCACGGGGTTCCACAGCAGCCAGCTGCGAATGCTGGCGGAGAACGAGTGCAATGGAAAGATCACGCCCGACATCAGGTACAGGACGGTGAACACCATGCCGATCAGTGTTTCCACCTTGGGGCGGTTGTGAGCTGCGATGGCGAACAGCAGCCCCAGCGACACGCCCAGCAGCACCAGAACCAGGCTCACGGCCATGAGCTCCAGGGGTGCCACGGGCAGCCAGTGGTAGCCCAGCCATCCCAGCAGGGCCAGCGCAACGAGGTACACGCCGCTGTACAGGCCCAGTTCGATGATCGCGCGCGCGGCCAGCGCATCGAGCGGCTTGACCTGCCGGTAGCCGTAGAGGCCGCGGTTGGCAGTGATCGAGCCTGGCAGGCGCCGGGCCAGATTGCGGAAGATGAAGAACGGCAGCAGACCGGTGACGAGGAAAACCGGGAACTCGACGTTGGCGGAGACGACGTGGGTCCGGAAGCCGAAGAGAGCGAGGATCACCAGCACGTGGGCCAGCGGCTCGAAGACCATCCACAGCAGGCTCAGCCACCGTCCCTGGATGCGCGCGCGGAGCTCGCGGACCACCAGCGCGAACAGCACCGAGCGCTGGATGCGCATCGGCGAGCGCTTGCGCGGGAGCGCCGGCAGCCGGGACAGTTCCATCGCGGTCAATCGAAGCTGCGTGCCTCGCGAAACGGCGGAGCAGCCGAATCCTTGGCCGACACCAGCGGTGCAGCACCGGCATCGGGCCAGGCCACGGCCAGCGTGGGATCGTCCCAGCGCACAGCACCTTCGCACTCGGGGGCGTAGTAGTCGGTGGTCTTGTAGAGAAAGTCCGCCTCGTCCGAGATCACCAGAAAGCCGTGGGCGAAGCCAGGCGGGATCCAGAGCTGGCGGTGATTGTCGGCGCTCAGCTCGACACCGACCCAGCGGCCGAAGCGCAGGCTGCCACGGCGCATGTCCACGGCGACATCGAACACCGCGCCGCGGGTCACTCGCACCAGCTTGCCCTGCGCATGCGGCGGAAGCTGGAAGTGCAGGCCGCGCAGCACGCCGCGCGCGGAGCGCGAGTGGTTGTCCTGCACGAAATCGACGTGCGAGCCGACGGCCGCATCGAAGGCACGCTGGTTGAAGCTCTCCATGAAGAATCCGCGGGCGTCGCCATGCACTGCAGGCTCGATCACCAGCACCTCGGGCAGGTCGGTCGGCGTGACTTTCATCAGAACGCCTTGTCCTTCAGCAGCCGGGTCAGGTACTGGCCATAGCTGCTCTTGGCCAGCGGTGCGGCCAGCGCCTGCAGCTGTGCGGCGTCGATCCAGCCTGAGCGGAACGCGATCTCTTCCGGGCAGGCCACCTTCAGGCCCTGGCGGCGTTCGATCGTGGCGATGAACTGACCGGCCTCGAGCAGGCTGTCGTGCGTGCCGGTGTCCAGCCAGGCATAGCCGCGGCCCATGATCTCGACGTTGAGCTGGCCCTGTGCGAGGTAGCGCGCATTGACGTCGGTGATCTCGAGTTCGCCGCGCGCGCTCGGCCGGATGTCGGCGGCGATGTCGCAGACCTGCGGGTCGTAGAAGTACAGGCCGGTGACGGCGTAGGCACTGCGCGGCTGCTTCGGCTTCTCCTCGATGCTGATGGCGCGCTGCGCGGCATCGAACTCGACCACGCCGTAGCGCTCCGGGTCGTGCACGTGGTAGGCGAAGACGCTGGCGCCGCTGCGCTGCGTCGACGCCTTCAGCAGCAGCGGCTGCAGGTCGTGGCCATAGAAGATGTTGTCGCCCAGCACCAGGGTGCTGCATTCGCCGGCAAGGAAGTCGCGGCCGAGGATGAAGGCCTGCGCCAGGCCGTCGGGGCTGGGCTGCACGCAGTAGCGAAGGTCCAGCCCCCAGCGCGCGCCGTCGCCGAGCAGCGCCTCGTAGCGGGGCAGGTCCTGCGGCGTGCTGATGATCAGGATCTCGCGGATGCCGGCAAGCATCAGCGTGGTCAATGGGTAGTAGACCATCGGCTTGTCATACACCGGCAGCAGCTGCTTGCTGACCACCTGCGTGGCCGGGTGCAGCCGCGTGCCGGAGCCGCCGGCGAGGATGATGCCCTTGCGTGCCATCGTGAGTGTCTCCGTGAAGCTCAGTCGTCCAGCAATTCGGCGAGCATGCGGTCCACACCCTGCTGCCAGGGCGGCAGGGTCAGGCCGAAGGCGCGGCGGAACCGGGTGGTGTCCAGGCGCGAGTTCAGCGGGCGCGCCGCCGCCGTCGGGTAGTCGCGCGTCGCAATCGCCTGGACGTCGCGCGAGCTGACCTTCAGCGGCTTGCCGCGCGCCGCAGCGGCATCGATGACCCGGCAGGCATAGGCATGCCAGCTGGTCTCGCCCGCCGGCGCGACGTGGTAGGTGCCTGACAGTGCCGGGTCGCGCCGAAGATCCCGCAATGCGTGGGCGCTGACATCGGCGAGCAGTTCGGCTGCCGTCGGCGCACCGATCTGGTCGTCGATCACGCGCAGGCTGTCGCGTTCCGCGGCCAGCCTCAGCATGGTCTTCGCGAAGTTGCCGCCGCGTGCCGCATAGACCCAGCTCGTGCGCAGGATCAGGTGGCGGCATCCGCTCGCGCGGATCGCTTCCTCGCCGGCCAGCTTGCTGCGGCCATAGGTGTTGATCGGTTCCGTCGGCGCATCTTCGTCCCGCGCCGTGTTGCCGCTGCCGTCGAAGACGTAGTCGGTGCTGTAGTGCAGCAGCGTGGCGCCGAGCGCTGCCGCCTCGCGCGCCAGCACCCCGGGGGCCGTGGCATTGACGGTATGCGCCAGCTCGGGCTCGCTCTCGGCGCGGTCGACGGCGGTGTGCGCGGCAGCGTTGACCACCACGTCGGGTCGCAGCCCGCGCAGCGTCGTCGCCAGCGATTCGGGTTGCCGGAAGTCGGCCAGCCATTCGGTGCTGTCGGTGCTCAGCGCGGTGAGCTCGCCCAGCGGCGCCAGCGCGCGCTGCAGCTCCCAGCCCAGCTGCCCGCGGCTGCCGAACAGCACGATCCTCATGCGCGAGCGCCGTACTGCTGCGCGACCCACTCGCGATAGGCGCCGCTCTGCACCTCGCGCACCCAGTCGGCATGGTCGAGGTACCAGCGTACCGTGCGGCGCAGGCCGCTGGCGAAGGTCTCCTGCGGGCGCCAGCCGAGTTCACGCTCGATGCGGCGAGCGTCGATCGCGTAGCGGCGGTCGTGGCCGGGACGGTCGGCGACATGGGTGATCAGGCGCGAGCGCGGTCCGGCCGGGTCCGGCTGCATCTCGTCGAGCAGCGCACAGACTTGCTTGACGATGTCGATGTTGGCCTGCTCGTTCCAGCCGCCGACGTTGTAGTGCTCGCCGGGCACGCCGCGCTCGAGCACGGTGCGGATCGCGCGGCAGTGGTCGCCGACGTACAGCCAGTCGCGCACCTGCATGCCGTCGCCGTACACCGGCAGCGGCTTGCCAGCAAGCGCGTTGACGATCATCAGCGGGATCAGCTTCTCGGGAAAGTGGAATGGCCCGTAGTTGTTGGAGCAGTTCGTCGTCAGCACCGGCAGCTGGTAGGTGTGGTGCCAGGCACGCACGAGGTGGTCGGCGCTGGCCTTGCTGGCCGCGTAGGGGCTGTTCGGCTCGTAGCGGTGTTGCTCGGTGAAGGCGGGTGCGTCGGGCGCCAGCGAGCCGTAGACCTCGTCGGTGCTGACCTGCAGGAAGCGGAACGCCGCGCGCTCGGTCTCGGGCAGGCCGGCCCAGTGCTGCCGCACCGACTCGAGCAGGTTCAGCGTGCCCATCACGTTGGTGCGCAGGAAGGCCTCGGGGCCGGAGATCGAGCGATCGACGTGGCTCTCGGCGGCGAAGTTCAATACCGCGCGCGGGCGATGGCGGGCAAGCAGTTCTCCGACCAGTGCGCGGTCACCGATGTCGCCGTGGACGAAGACGTGCCTGCCGTTTCCTTCGAGGGATGCGAGATTGCGAAGATTGCCGGCGTAGGTCAACGCATCCAGGTTCAGCACCGGCTCATCGGTGGCGGCGATCCAGTCGAGGGCAAAGTTGCTGCCGATGAAGCCGGCGCCTCCGGTGATCAGGATCATGGTGGTGCATTGTTGCCAGTGATCGGCGGATTATCTGTCAAGGAGGAGGCGGGCCCGGGCAGGTAGCGGCTCACTACACTTGCGCCCATGCTTTCGTTCCTCGCCGCGTTCGTGCTGTCCGCGGCACTGACCCTGCTGGTTGTCCGGATCCTGCGTCACCGCGGCGCAGCGACCAAGGACCACGACCTCTCCGGGCCGCAGAAGGTCCACAGCCAACCGGTGGCCCGTGTCGGCGGGCTCAGCGTGTTCGCGGCCATGGCGCTGCTGGCTCTCGGCGCGGCGGCATTCGGCTGGCAGCGTCCGCTGGCGCTGCACCTCGGGTTGCTGGTGCTGTGCGGGCTGCCGGCCTTCTCCGCCGGTCTGGCCGAGGACCTGACCAAGCGTGTGCCGCCGTTCCCGCGGCTGGTGGCCGCGGCGCTGTCGGCACTGCTGGCCGTCTGGCTGCTCAACACCGCGATCCGCCGTACCGACCTGTGGGGGCTGGACTGGATCGCCGCGTTCGAAGGCGGCGCCACCGTGCTGGCCATGCTGGCCGTGGCGGGCATGGCCAATGCCGTCAACATCATCGACGGCTTCAATGGCCTGGCCTCGATGTGCGTCGTGATGATCCTGCTGGCAGTGGCATACGTCGCCGGGCAGACCGGGGACCCGCTGGTGCTGACGCTGGCGCTGATCGGCGCCGGGGCCACGTTGGGCTTCTTCATCTGGAACTACCCGCACGGGCTGATCTTCCTCGGCGACGGCGGAGCCTATTTCCTCGGCTTCTACACCGCCGAAGTGGCGCTGCTGCTGGTGGTGCGCAACGATGACGTGTCGCCGCTGTTCCCGCTGCTGGCGGCGGTCTACCCGGTGTTCGAGACCGTGTTCTCGATGTACCGGCGGCGCATCGTGCGCGGGCGGGCCATCGCCATGCCCGACGGTGTGCACCTGCACAGCCTCGTCTACCGGCGGCTGCTTCGCTGGGCGGTGGGCAACCGCGACGCAGCCGCCATGACCAAGCGCAACGCGATGACCGCGCCCTACCTGTGGATGCTGTGCATGACCGCTGTGGTGCCCAGCGTGCTGTTTTGGGACGACTCCCGAATCCTCGGCCTCTTCATCCTCGCGTTCGGGCTGATCTACGTGTCGCTGTACTCGCTGATCATCCGCTTCAAGTCGCCGCGCTGGCTGCTGATGAAGGACAAACAGCCACCTCGCCGATAATGGCGGAATGATGGACCCCACCTCCGGCACCGCCACCAGCGGCGCCAGCTCCGAGGCCGACGCTGCCCCCACCGCGCCGCCGGCCCGTTTCGACACCCTGCCGCTGGACGAGAAACTGCTTCGTGCAGTCGCCGATTCCGGCTACCAGACGATGACGCCGATCCAGGCCAAGGCGATCCCGATCGTCCTGGCCGGGCGAGACGTGATGGGTGCCGCCCAGACCGGCACCGGCAAGACCGCCGCGTTCTCGATTCCCTTGCTGCAGAAGATGCTCAAGCACGAGAACCCGAGCATGTCGCCGGCGCGGCACCCGGTGCGTGCCCTCGTGTTGGCGCCGACGCGCGAACTGGCCGACCAGGTCGCCAACAACGTCAAGCAGTACTCCAAGTTCACCAAGCTGCGCGCGACGGTGGTGTTCGGCGGCATCGACATGAAGCCGCAGACGGCCGAACTGAAGGCCGGTGTCGAGGTGCTGATCGCCACGCCGGGCCGGCTGCTCGACCACATCGAGGCGAAGAACTGCGTGCTCAACCAGGTCGAGTACGTCGTGCTCGACGAAGCGGACCGCATGCTCGACATCGGTTTCCTGCCCGACCTGCAGCGCATCCTCAGCTACCTGCCCAAGCAGCGCCAGACGCTGCTGTTCTCAGCGACCTTCTCGACCGAGATCAAGCGGCTGGCCGAGAGCTACCTGCAGGACCCGATCCTGGTCGAGGTGGCGCGGCCGAACGCGACCGCAACGAACGTCGAGCAGCGCTTCTTCAGTGTCGCCCCGGACGACAAGCGCCGCGCCGTGCTCAAGCTCCTGAAGGAGCGCTCGATCACCCAGGCGATCGTCTTCGTCAACTCCAAGCTCGGCTGCGCCCGGCTCGCGCGCTCCTTCGAACGTGACGGCCTGCGCACCAATGCGCTGCACGGCGACAAGAGCCAGGATGAGCGCCTGAAGGCGCTCGATGCCTTCAAGCGCGGCGAGGTCGACGTGCTGGTGGCCACCGACGTGGCGGCGCGAGGTCTCGACATCGCCGACCTGCCAGCGGTATTCAACTTCGACGTGCCGTTCAACGCCGAGGACTACGTGCACCGCATCGGCCGCACCGGCCGCGCCGGCGCGTCGGGCCTGGCGTTCACGCTGGTGGCGCGCGACGACATGCGCATGGTCGGCGACATCGAGAAGCTGATCCAGAAGAAGATCGAGATCGAGCCCTTCGAGCTCGACGAGGAAGCGCCGCGGCGTGACTTCGCCCGCGAGCGCAGTCGTCGCGACGAGGGCGGCGACGAGCGTCCGCCTCGTGCCTCGGCGCCGCGCAGTCTGGCACCGGCGCCGGCGGCGAAGTCCTCCGACCCGTTGTTCGACCGGCCTTACGAGCCGAGCGATCCCGAGGCCGAGCCTGCCTGGGACAAGAAGGCGGCCACTCCGGCGCCGCGCGGCGGCCTGTCGGCCTACATCAAGCCGAAGAAGAAGGTGGCGGCGCTGTTCGGCGCCAAGAAATCCGCGGCCGACGAGGTGTCCTCGTCCTGATGAAGCTCGCCGGCGCTCAGCCGGCGAGCAAGGCGAACACCGCCGGACGGTCTGCCGGCAGGGCCGTGGGCGAGGCGCGCCAGGCGGCGACGCTGCCGGTACGCGTGAACCCACCCGGCGCCGTCAGCCCGCAGCTCACCGACAGCTGCGTTCCAGGTTGCAGAGACGCCATCAGCGCGTCCAGCATCGCGGCATTGCGGTAGGGCGTTTCGATGATCAGCTGCGTCTGCCGGGCGCGACGAGACAGCGACTCCAGCTCGCGCAGCCGCGCCGATCGAGCGGCGGCCTCGACCGGCAGGTACCCAACGAAGGCGAAACTCTGGCCGTTGAGGCCACTGGCCGCCAGCGCCAGCAACAGTGAACTCGGGCCGGGCAGCGCGACGACGGGGATCTGCTCGGCATGCGCCGCCTGAACCAGCGCCGCCCCCGGATCGGCCACGGCCGGCAGGCCGGCTTCGGAGATCAGACCCAGGTCGGCGCCGGCGCGCAGTGGCGCGAGCAGAGGCTTCATGTCGGGCAAGGCTGCGCTCTTGTCGCCTTTGGTCGGCCGGGGCAGTTCCACGATGGCGATCTGCTGCAGGGGCCGCGCCAGCGGCACAACGGCATCGACGCGCTTGAGGAAGGCGCGCGTGCTGCGCGCGTTCTCGGCCGCCCAGTGCTCCAGCCGTGCGGCCACGCGCAGCACGCCCAGCGGCAGCACGTCGTCGATCGGCGTGGCGCCGTCGGTGCCGCCGATGCCGAAGTCCAGCGTGTTCGGCACCAGGTAGAGCGTGCCGGCCGCGGCGCTCATGGCTGCAGCGGGTCGATGCCTGCCGCGCGCAGCAGGGCGCTGGTGCGGATCAGCGGCAGGCCGACCAGCGCGGTCGGGTCGTCCGACTCGATGGCTTCGAGCAGCGCGATGCCCAGCGTCTCGCACTTGGCGCTGCCGGCGCAGTCGTAGGGCTGCTCGGTGCGCAGGTAGTGCTCGATCTCGGCGTCGGAGAGCGGGCGAAAGCGCACCGTCACCGCGGCGAGTGCCACGCCGGCATAGCCGGAGGCGGCGCGGTGCACGGCCACGGCGGTCTGGAACACCACGCTGCGACCGCGCATCGCTCGCAACTGCTGCACCGCGCGTTCGTGCGTGCCGGGCTTGCCGATGGGCGCGCCGTCGAGGTCGGCCACCTGGTCCGAGCCGATCACGACGGCATCCGGGTGCAGCGCCGCCACTGCCGCGGCCTTCGCGTGGGCCAGTCGCATCGCCAGGTTGGCCGGCGACTCGCCGGATTGCGGCGTCTCGTCCACCTGCGGCGACACCACGTCGAAGGGCAGGCGCAGGCGCTCGAGCAGCTCGCGGCGGTAGCGCGAGGTCGACGCGAGGATCAGCGGAGGGCGCGGGGTCATGCCGGGATTGTCCCATCGTGCCCCGTACACTCGCCGCCATGAAAGCGCGCAACCGCGATCCCCTGCGGCTGGACGTCGAGACCTTCGCGAAGGATGGCGACGAACTGGCCGGCGAATGGCCCCTGGGCGGCCTCATTCGGCTGTGCGAGTCGGCACACGCCGATGCGCGGCCAGGCAACGGCGACGTGGTGGTCTGGCAGGCAAGGGGAGAGCTGCGACCGGTGCGTGGCGATCGTCCCCAGGTGTGGCTGCATGTGGGCGCCCAGACGCGCATCCAGCTGGTATGCCAGCGTTGCCTGCAGCCGGTCGATGCACGGCTGCAGTCGCAGCGCAGCTTCCAGTTCGCCCCGGACGAGGCCACCGCCGCCGAAATCGACGCCGAGAGCGAGGACGACGTGTTGGTGCTCACTCGCGCGCTAAACCTCAAGGAACTTGTCGAGGACGAGCTGATTCTTGCGCTGCCCCTGGTGCCTCGCCACGACGAATGCCCGAATCCGCTGGTCGCGCCGGCGGTGATCGACGAGCCGACGGACGAGCGCCCGAACCCGTTCGCGGCGCTGGCGGCGCTCAAGGGCAAGTCCCGACACTGAGCCAGTAGCCTGGTCGCGCCGGCAACACATGCTAGAATCGCGGGCTTTTCATCGGACGCTTTCCAGAATGGCCATGGCGGTCACGGAAGGTGTCGTGCGGGATTCGCTCCCGCCGGGGCGGGTTTGACCAGTCCCGCCACACAGGAGAATTCCATGGCCGTTCAGCAGAACAAGAAGTCGCCCTCCAAGCGCGGCATGCACCGCTCGCACAATGCCGTGGCGGCGCCCGGCACCGCGATCGAGCCGACCACCGGCGAGACGCATCTGCGCCACCACATCAGCCCGACCGGCTTCTACCGCGGCCGCAAGGTCCTGAAGACCAAGGCCGACGCCTGACGCGTCGTGGCTGCGGCGCGGGTTGCCCGCTCCCCGGTCTGACATGAACACCGCTGTACTGGAGCGGGTCACGCTCGCCGTCGACTGCATGGGCGGCGACCACGGGCCGTCGGTCACGCTGCCGGCGTGCCGGGCTTTCCTCGACGCGCACCCCGAAGCCCACCTGATCCTCGTCGGCAAGGCTGACGCGCTGGCAGCTGCCGCCGCTTGGTCGCGCTGCACGGTCGTCGCGGCCAGCGAGGTCGTCGAGATGGACGACCCGGTCGAGGTCGCGCTGCGCCGCAAGAAGGACTCTTCGCTGCGTGTGGCCGTCTCCCAGGTCAAGGCGGGCGAAGATGGACGCGCCGCTGCACAGGCCTGCGTCTCTGCGGGCAACACCGGCGCGCTGATGGCCGTCTCGCGCTACGTGCTGAAGACGCTCGAAGGCATCGACCGCCCGGCCATCGCCTCGGTGATGCCCAACGAGCGAGACGGCTACACCACCGTGCTCGACCTCGGCGCCAATGTCGACTGCAGTGCCGACCACCTGCTGCAGTTTGCGGTGATGGGCAGCGCACTGGTCGCGGCTGTCGAAGGCAAGGACAACCCGAGTGTTGGCCTGCTGAACATCGGCGAAGAGGCGATCAAGGGCAGCGAGACGATCAAGCAGGCCGGCGAACTTCTGCGCGCCGCCGCCGCCAGCGGCCACCTGAACTTCCACGGCAATGTGGAAGGCAACGACATCTTCAAGGGCACCACCGACATCGTCGTCTGCGACGGTTTTGTCGGCAACGTCGCGCTGAAGACGGCCGAGGGCCTGGCCTCCATGCTGTCGAACTTCATCAAGCAGGAGTTCACGCGCAACGTCTTCACCAAGCTCGCCGCGCTGGTGGCGCTGCCGGTGCTCAACCACTTCAAGGCGCGCGTCGACCACCGCCGCTACAACGGCGCGGCACTGCTCGGCCTGCGCGGGCTGGTGTTCAAGAGCCACGGTTCGGCCGATGCCTTCGCCTTCCAGACCGCGCTGAACCGGGCTTATGATGCGGCGCGCAACCGACTGCTCGACCGCGTGCACGACCGCATCCTCGAGACGCTGGCGGCGATGCCGGCGCCGGGTGCGGAGCCTCAGACCGAACCGCCGGCACTGGCCGCTTCACGATGAGCAACCCCTCTCCGCGTTTCTCCCGCATCACCGGCACCGGCAGCTACCTGCCGCCCGACCGGCTGACGAACGAGGCCCTGGCCGCACGGCTGGCGCGTGACGGCATCGAGACCTCCGACGAGTGGATCGTCGAGCGCACCGGCATCCGCGCGCGTCACTTCGCTGCGCCCGAAGTGGCCTGCAGCGATCTGGCCGTTCATGCGGCGCGCCATGCGCTCGAGGCCGCGGGCCGCAAGGCAGAAGACATCGACCTGATCATCGTTGCGACCTCGACGCCGGACATGGTGTTCCCGTCGACCGCCTGCATCGTTCAGCGCAAGCTGGGTGCGTTCGGCGGTGCCGCGTTCGACGTGCAGGCGGTGTGCTCCGGGTTCGTCTACGGCCTCACGGTGGCCGACTCGATGATCCGCAGCGGCGCGGCGACCCGCGCCCTGGTGATCGGCTCGGAAATCTTCTCGCGCATCCTCGACTTCAAGGACCGCACGACCTGCGTGTTGTTCGGCGACGGCGCCGGCGCGGTGGTGCTGGAGGCCAGCGACACGCCGGGCATTCTGGCCAGCGAACTGCATGCCGATGGACGCCACGTCGAGATCCTGTGCGTGCCCGGCACGGTGTCGGGCGGCCAGGTGGTGGGCGATCCGCTGCTGAAGATGGATGGCCAGGCAGTGTTCAAGCTCGCCGTCGGCGTGCTGGAAAGCGCAGCGCGCGCCGTGCTGCTGAAGGCCGGCCGCAGCGATGCCGACATCGACTGGCTGATTCCGCACCAGGCCAACATCCGCATCATGCAGGGCACGGCGCGCAAGCTGAAGCTGCCACCAGGCAAGCTGGTCGTCACCGTCGACGAACACGGCAACACCTCGGCGGCCTCGATCCCGCTGGCATTGGACGTCGCAGTGCGTAAGGGTCAGGTCAAGCGCGGTGACACCGTGATGCTCGAGGGCGTCGGCGGCGGCTTCACCTGGGGCGCGGTGCTGCTCGATTTCTGAACGCAGGCCCGCGGTGCGGGACGACGACATCACAACGAGAGAGACAAGGGCGATGACCAGCTTCGCATTCGTGTTCCCCGGCCAGGGCTCGCAGACCGTCGGCATGCTCGACGCGTGGGGTGACCACCCCGCGGTGCGCGACACGCTGGCCGAAGCGTCGGCGGCGCTCGGCGAGGACGTCGGTGCGCTGATCCACGCCGGCCCGAAGGAGCAACTCGACCTGACCACCAACACGCAGCCGGTGATGCTGGCCGCGGCGGTGGCTAGCTACCGTGCCTGGATCGCCGAGACCGGGCGCGTGCCGGCGGTGGTGGCTGGTCACTCGCTCGGCGAGTACAGCGCGCTGGTCGCGGCGGGTTCGCTGACGTTGGCCGATGCGCTGCCGCTGGTGCGCTTCCGCGCGCAGGCGATGCAGGACGCGGTGCCGGTGGGTGTCGGTGCGATGGCAGCGATCCTCGGCCTCGACGCGGAGGTCGTTCGCGCCACCTGCGCCGAAGTGGCTGCCGCCGTTGGAGAGCCCGTGTCAGCGGCCAACTACAACGACCCGAAGCAGACGGTCATTGCCGGCACCAAGGGTGCGGTCGACCAAGCCTGCGAGGCGCTGAAAGGGCGTGGTGCCAAGCGTGCATTGCCGCTGGCCGTCTCTGCTCCGTTCCATTGCAGCCTGATGAAGCCGGCTGCCGATCGCCTGAAGGAGCGCCTGGCCTCGGTGACGCTGCTCACGCCGCAGATCCCGCTGGTCAACAACATCGACGTGGCGGTGCAGTCCGAACCGGACGCCATCCGCGAGGCGTTGTACCGCCAGGCCTTCGGCCCGGTGCGCTGGGTCGAGGTCGTGCAGGCCATCCGCGCCGGCGGCGCCACCCATCTGTTCGAGTGCGGCCCTGGCAAGGTGCTGGCCGGCCTGGCCAAGCGCATCGACGCTGAACTGATCGTCGGCCACGTGCTCGACCCGGCCACGCTGGCCGAGGCGAAGGGGATGCTGGCATGAACGCCCCGAGCACCACCGGCCAGATCGCGCTGGTCACCGGCGCCTCGCGCGGCATCGGCCGCGCCATTGCAATGGCACTCGCCGCCCAGGGCATGAAGGTGATCGGCACGGCGACGACCGACGCTGGCGCCGCCGCGATCGGCGAGGCGCTGGCGCCGCACGGCGGCAGCGGCCTGAGGCTCGACGTCACCGACGCCGCCGCGCTCGACGCCGCCATTGATGGCATCGTCAAGCAGCATGGCGGCCTGCATGTGCTGGTCAACAACGCCGGCATCACGCGCGACACGCTGTCGATGCGCATGAAGGACGAGGACTGGGACGCGGTGCTCGACACCAACCTCAAGGCCGTCTTCCGCGCCAGCCGCGCGGCGATCAAGCCGATGATGAAGCAGCGCTACGGCCGCATCGTCAACATCACCTCGGTGGTCGGTGCCAGCGGTAACCCGGGCCAGGCCAACTACGCGGCGGCCAAGGCCGGCGTAGCCGGCATGACGCGCTCGCTGGCGCGCGAACTCGGCAGCCGCGGCATCACCGTCAACTGCGTCGCGCCGGGCTTCATCGACACCGACATGACGCACTCGCTGCCCGAAGCACAGAAGGCGGCGCTGCTGGCACAGATCCCGCTCGGCCGGCTCGGCCTGGCCGACGAGATCGCGCATGCGGTGGCCTTCCTCGCCTCGCCCGGCGCCGGCTACGTCACCGGCACCGAACTGCACGTCAATGGCGGCATGTACATGGCCTGAGCCTGCCGCCGCGGGCCATCCGCGGCGCTACCCGGCCAAGCCTTAGAATCCCGCCCTGTTTTCCGTAAACACTCCCGGAGGAGTCATGAGCGACATCGAAGCACGAGTCAAGAAGATCATCGCCGAGCAGTTGGGTGTTCCCGAGGCCGATGTGTCCAACGAAAAAGCATTCGTGGCCGATCTCGGCGCCGATTCGCTGGACACCGTCGAACTGGTGATGGCCCTCGAAGACGAGTTCGGCATCGAGATCCCGGACGAAGAAGCCGAGAAGATCACGACCGTGCAGCTGGCGATCGACTACGCCGTCAAGCACCAGAAGGCTGCCTGAAGGCAGGCCTGTTTCCGTTCTCCATGCATCCGCATTGCGCATGAGCCGCCGCCGCGTCGTCGTCACCGGACTCGGCCTGATCAGCCCCGTGGGCAACACGGTGGCCGAAGGCTGGACGAACCTGATTGCCGGGCGCTCCGGCATCGCGAACATCACGCGTTTCGACGCCTCGGCCTTCGCCTGCAAGTTCGCCGGCGAGGTCAAGGGCTTCCAGATCGAGGACTACATCCCCGGCAAGGAAGCGCGCCACATGGACACCTTCATCCACTATGGGATGGCGGCGTCGATTCAAGCGGTGCGTGACGCGGGGCTGCCGACCAACGATGCGCTGAACGAGGAAGCGGCCGAGCGCATCGGCTGCCTCGTCGGCTCGGGCATCGGCGGCCTGCCGATGATCGAGCAGACCAACGTCGAGTACGCCGCCCGCGGCCCTCGGCGCATCTCGCCGTTCTTCGTGCCGGCCTCGATCATCAACATGATCTCCGGGCATGTGTCGATCCACTTCGGCTTCCAGGGGCCGAACCTCGCCATCGTGACGGCCTGCACGACGGGCCTGCATTGCATCGGCGAGGCCGGCCGGCTGATCGAGTACGGCGATGCGGACGTGATGATCGCCGGCGGCGCCGAGTCGACTGTCTCGCCGCTGGGCATTGGCGGCTTCGCGGCGGCGCGTGCGCTGTCCACGCGTAACGACGATCCGGCCACGGCCTCGCGTCCGTGGGACAAGGACCGCGATGGCTTCGTGCTCGGCGAAGGCGCCGGCGTGCTGGTGCTCGAGGAGTACGAACACGCCAGGCGTCGCGGCGCGAAGATCTATGCAGAGCTGTCCGGCTTCGGCATGGGCGCCGACGCGTTCCACATGACCGCGCCGAACGTCGACGGGCCGAAGCGTTCGATGCGCGCGGCGCTGCGCAATGCCGGCGTCAACGCCGACCAGGTCCAGTACCTGAACGCGCATGGCACCTCGACGCCGCTGGGCGACGTCAACGAGACCAACGCGATCAAGCTGGCCTTCGGCGATCACGCGAAGAAGCTGGTGGTCAACTCGACCAAGTCGATGACCGGCCACCTGCTTGGCGGTGCCGGCGGCATCGAGTCGGTGTTCACCGTGCTGGCGCTGCACCACCAGGTGTCGCCGCCGACGATCAACATCTTCAACCAGGACCCCGAGTGCGACCTGGACTACTGCGCCAACGAGGCGCGGACTATGAAGATCGACTACGCCGTCAAGAATAATTTCGGCTTCGGCGGCACCAACGGGACGCTGGTGTTCCGCCGAGCCTGACCGCGCGACGCGCTGCGGGGCCAGGCGCGTGACTTCTGCTGCGACGACTTTCCCCGTCCGCCCACCGGTCTGGTCGCGTCCGGCCGGGCTGCTGCTGCACTGTGCGGTGGGTCTGGTGGTCGCCGCCTGGGTGGCCGCACTCTGGGCGAGCGACTCCCGGGCCGCGCTGGGCTGGGTGCCCCTGGCGCTGGTGGCGTGGTGGTTCTCTTCCCGATGGAAGCCGCCGACCGCAGGCGAACTGCGCTGTGACGGCCAGGGCTGGTTCCTGAGTGGGCCCGCGTCACGGAACGGACGGGAGTGCGAAGGCTCACTGACCTTGTCAATCGACGCAGGCAGCTGGATGCTGCTTCGCTTCCAGCGCCGCGCCGGGCAAGGATCGCGGGCGGGGGCGGTCTGGCTGCTGCTCGGCGAGGGTGACTCGCCCCACGAGTGGTCTGCGCTGCGCCGTGCGGTATATTCGCCGCGCCTCGACCCGGCTGGCCCCTCGGCACAGGCCGCCGCCCACCCTTCCGCATGAATCCCAACGACGCCGACGCACCGCTGATCGAACGAGTCAAGCAGGGCGACGTGCGAGCGTTCGAGATGCTGGTGGTGAAGTACCAGCGCCGCATCGAGCGCTTGATCGGCCGCATGGTCCGCGATGTCGACCTGGTGCCCGACATCGCCCAGGAAACCTTCATCCGCGCCTATCGGGCCATCGGACAGTTCCGCGGCGACAGCGCTTTCTACACCTGGCTGTACCGGATTGCGGTCAACACGGCCAAGAAGGCGTTGGTCGATCTCAAACGTGATCCGATCGTGACGGAATCCGCGCTCGCCTCACGTGACGACGACGACGAAACTTCGCGCGTCGAAAATGAACTAAGCGACGGCGAGACCCCCGACGCGGTACTGGCCAGCAAGGAAATCGCGACGGCGGTGAACTCCGCGATCGAAGCGCTGTCCGAGGATCTCCGGCAGGCGATCACCCTGCGTGAGATCGAAGGGCTGAGCTACGAGGAGATCGCCGAGTTGATGAACTGCCCGATCGGAACGGTGAGATCGCGCATCTTCCGCGCCCGCGAGGCGATTGCACTGCGGCTGCGGCCGCTGCTCGATACGCGCGAAGGTGAACGGTGGTGAGGGGCGGGGAGTGGTTTGGAGTCAATGATGTCCAGTGAACAGTCCATGGTTTCGGGTGGTGGCGAAGCGCTGTCGGCCCTGGTCGACGGTGAACTGATGCCCGACGACGTGCGCCGCGCCTGCGCTGCCTGGCGAAGTGACGCGGGCGCGCGGCAGAACTGGCATGCCTACCAATTGATCGGCGACGTTCTGCGCTCCGACGATCTCGCCTCGGCGCCGGCACGCGACGAGGCCTTCCTGCAGCGCCTGCGCGGGCGTCTGGCCGACGAACCGGTGGTGCTCGCACCGCAGGCCGTGCCAGCGGCGTCCGGTGTGGCGGTGTCCAGCGGCCGCCGCCTGCGACGCTGGCATGCCGGCGCGGCGGTGGCTGCCGGGTTCGTGGCCGTGGCCGGCGTGCTGGTGGCGACCCGAGCGCCGGAGCCCGCGCCGGCGATGGCCGGCGGTCCCCCGGCAGTCGTTCCCGTTTCGGTGAATCCGGACGCGGGTGTCGAGCCGGTCGCGTTCGTCACCGACGGCAAGGTGATCCGCGACGCGCGTCTCGACCGCTATCTGGCCGCCCACAAGAACTTCGCGGGAACGTCGGCGCTGGGAGTGCCGTCCGCCTTCCTGCGCAGCGCGACCACCGACGCATCCAAGCGCTGAGCCTGCGCGAACGGAAACGCCCCCACCCCATGTTGCTCCGTCCGATCCTTGCGCTGACCCTCCTCGGCGCGTTCTGCAGCTTTGTCTCCGCGGCGGGCGCACCGGCATCGGCGGCGGTGGGTGACTCGCGCGATGTCCGGGCCTGGTTGACCCGCATCCACGAAGCAGCGGCGCGCCAGAACTTCCAGGGCACCTTCGTCGTCAGTGGCGGCGGAGCCGTCTCCAGTGCACGCATTGCGCACTATTGCGAAGGCAGCAACCAGTACGAGCGCATCGAATCGCTGGACGGGCAGGCACGCCACGTGTTCCGGCACAACGAACTGGTTCAGACCCTGTGGCCCGCCAATCGTGTCGTGCTGATCGAGCAGGCGCAGACCATGACGAGCTTCCCTGCTCTGCTGCAAGGCGGGGTCGATCGGCTTGCCGAGTTCTACGACGTCAACCCGCAAGGCAACGAACGCATCGCCGGGCGCGAGGCGCACGTGCTGCTGGTCCAGCCGCGCGATGCGCATCGATTCGGTTACCGGCTGTGGTCGGACAAGGCCTCGGGCCTGCTGCTGCGTTCCGACGTGCTGAACGACCGCAGCGAGGTGCTCGAGACCTCGGCCTTCTCCGAGGTCACGATCGGCGTCAGGCCGCAGCTCGACAGCGTCACCGGCCCGATGCGCAAGCTCGAGGGCTACCGTGTCATTCGCCCGTCGCTCACGCCGACTCGCATGGAAGCCGAAGGCTGGGGCATGCGCCAACTCGTTCCCGGGTTCCGCGAGGTGAGCTGCGTGCGACGCCCGATGGAGTCGCCGACGTCCAACCCGCAGGAGGCGTCCGCAGAGCCGGTGCTGCAGGCCATCTACTCCGATGGGCTGACCTACGTGTCGGTCTTCATCGAGCGCTTCGACGCGAACCGTCACCAACGCGCGATCCGTACGGCCGTCGGTGCGACGCAGACCCTGATGCGGCGACACGGCGATTGGTGGATCACGGTGGTCGGCGACGTTCCGCCGGCCACGCTGCTGATGTTCGCCAATGCGCTCGAACGCAAGAAGTAAAGCGGCCGACCGGCTGCGCATTCGTCCTGAGGCTCTCGAACCATGACTACAAACTTGCCTGATTCCGTCACCGCGGCGGCACGCCGCAGCTTCGTCGTCGCCATCGCCGGTCTCGTCGTCGCCATTGCCGGCGTGTCCGTCGCACCTTCCGTGCAGGCGCAGGCACTGCCCGAGTTCGCCGACCTGGCCGAGCGCGTAGGCCCGGCGGTGGTCAACATCCGCACCACCGAGCGCCGCGCGGCGCGCAACGGGGCCTCGCCCGAGATGGACGAGGACATGCTCGAGTTCTTCCGGCGCTTCGGCCTGCCGATCCCGAACCAGCCTTCGCCGCGCGGCCAACGTCCGCAACAGCCCGACGGCGAACCGCAGCAGCGCGGCGTCGGGTCGGGCTTCGTGTTCAGCGCGGACGGCTACGTGATGACCAATGCCCATGTGATCGACGGTGCGGACGAGGTCTTCGTCACCCTCGCCGACAAGCGCGAGTTCAAGGCGCGCGTCATCGGGGCCGATCGCCGCTCCGACGTCGCGCTGGTGAAGATCGAGGCGTCCGGTCTGCCCACCGTGCGAATCGGCGACGTCAATCGTCTGCGCGTGGGCGAGTGGGTCATCGCGATCGGGTCGCCCTTCGGTCTGGAGAACACCGTGACCGCCGGCATCGTCAGCGCCAAGGCGCGCGACACCGGCGAGTTCCTGCCGCTGATCCAGACCGACGTCGCGATCAACCCCGGCAACTCCGGCGGCCCGCTGATCAACATGCGCGGCGAGGTGGTCGGCATCAACTCGCAGATCTACAGCCGTTCGGGCGGCTACATGGGCATCTCGTTCGCGATCCCGATCGACGAAGCCACGCGCGTGGCCGACCAGCTCAAGACGACGGGCCGCGTCAGCCGCGGCCGCATCGGCGTCAGCATCGACCAGGTCACCAAGGAAGTCGCCGAGTCGATCGGCCTGGGCAAGCCAACGGGCGCACTGGTGCGCAGCGTCGAGGCGGGTGGCCCGGCCGAGAAGGCGGGCGTCGAGGCCGGCGACATCATCACCAAGTTCGATGGCAAGGCGGTGGAGAAGTCCGGAGACCTGCCGCGCATCGTCGGTGGAGTGAAGCCCGGCAGCAAGTCGACCCTGCAGGTGTTCCGGCGTGGCGCCTACAAGGAACTCGGCGTGGTCGTGGCCGAGGTGGAGCCCGACCGTACGACGCGCACGTCGCAAGCCGAGACCAAGCCGCAGGCGACCGCCAGCACGCTGGGCATCGGCGTGTCCGACCTCAGTGAAGCGCAGAAGCGCGAGCTGAAGTTGAAGAACGGCGTGCGGGTCGAGGTGGCTGACGGTGCAGCGGCGCGCGCTGGCCTGCGCGAAGGCGATGTGATCCTGTCGCTGGACAACACCGAGATCACCAGCGCCAAGCAGTTCGAGTCCGTCGTCGCCAAGCTCGACAAGTCGCGAGCCGTCACGGCACTCGTCCGGCGTGGCGATACGGTCAACTTCCTGATCATTCGCCCGACTCGCTGATCCACCGCAATCGCCCCTCGGCCATGCGCTTCACAGCGCGCCTGCGACCGACTGAGCAAGGGGGTCTTTCCACCATGCGGCAAGTGACTGGCGATGATGAGGCGGTGCTGGCGGGTCTGCGCGGGCTCTTCCCGGATGGTGGAAAGTCAGTGGGCGCTGACAAAAGTCGGCGCGGTTGATTGGTGGCGTCAAGCGTTAGAATCAAGGCCAGCGTGGGGCTTCTTTCGCTGATCCAATCAACAAAGAAGGACCCTTCAGACTATCCCCAGGAGATCCACAAGCGTTTGTGGATAAGCTGTTGATGAAATCTGCTGTTGGGACGTCGCAACGGGCAGAAATCGAGATTTGGCGCGGTCTTGCGCTGGGTGCTTTTGGCTACAATGAAGGCCCAACAAGCAGTTGCCATACGTTTTGTTGGAAGGCGCGTCACTCTTTCGACGTGCCTTTTTTTTGGCTTCGACACGCCGCTTTGCGGCTTCACATCGCTTCGCGATATGAGTCTCCGCCGCAACGGCCCGGCCGTTGTGTCTTCCGCTTGAGGCTCGCGCTCCGCTGTTCATGGACCACATCCGCAACTTCTCCATCATTGCCCACATCGATCACGGCAAGAGCACGCTGGCGGACCGGTTGATCCAGCGTTGCGGCGGCCTGTCCGACCGCGAGATGGAGGCGCAGGTGCTCGACTCGATGGACATCGAGCGCGAACGCGGAATCACGATCAAGGCGCAGACCGCCGCGCTCCAGTACAAGGCCCGCGACGGCCGCCTCTACAACCTGAACCTGATCGACACGCCGGGACACGTCGACTTCAGCTACGAGGTCAGCCGCTCGCTGTCGGCCTGCGAAGGCGCCTTGCTCGTCGTCGATGCCAGCCAGGGCGTCGAGGCGCAGACGGTCGCCAACTGCTACACCGCCATCGAGCTCGGCGTCGAGGTGGTGCCGGTGCTCAACAAGATGGACCTGCCGCAGGCCGATCCCGAGCGCGCCAAGGAGGAGATCGAGGACGTGATCGGCATCGATGCCGACAACGCGATCCCCTGCAGCGCCAAGACCGGCGAGGGCATCGACGACATCCTCGAGGCGGTGATCCAGCGTATGCCGGCGCCGCGCGGCAAGACCGATGCGCCGCTGCGCGCGATGATCATCGACAGCTGGTTCGACAACTACGTCGGCGTCGTGATGCTGGTGCGGGTGGTCGATGGCTCGCTCACCCGCGGTGAACGCATCCGCCTGATGGCCAGCGACGCGGTCTACGGCGTCGAGCAGCTCGGCGTGTTCACGCCCAAGTCGCTGCCGCGCGAATCGCTGCAGGCCGGCGAGGTCGGTTTTGTGATTGCCGGCATCAAGGAACTGCAGGCCGCCAAGGTCGGCGACACCATCACGCTCGAGAAGAAGCTGCCGAACAACCTCGGCGTGGCCACCGAGCCGCTGCCAGGCTTCAAGGAGATCAAGCCGCAGGTCTTCGCCGGGCTGTACCCGACCGAAGCAAGCGAGTACGACCAGTTGCGCGACGCGCTGGAGAAGCTCAAGCTGAACGATTCGTCGCTGCAGTACGAACCCGAGGTCAGCCAGGCGCTCGGCTTCGGATTCCGCTGCGGCTTCCTCGGGCTGCTGCACATGGAGATCGTCCAGGAGCGGCTCGAGCGCGAGTTCGACCAGGACCTGATCACCACCGCGCCCAGCGTCGTCTACGAGGTCGAACTCAACGACGGCACAGTGATCCAGGTCGAGAACCCGTCGAAGATGCCCGACCTCGGGCGCATCAAGGAGATCCGCGAGCCGATCGTCACGGTGCACCTGTACATGCCGCAGGACTACGTCGGCCCGGTGATGACGCTGGCCAACCTCAAGCGCGGCAACCAGATCAACATGGCCTACCACGGTCGCCAGGTCATGCTGACCTACGAGATGCCGCTGGCGGAGATCGTTCTCGACTTCTTCGACAAGCTCAAGAGCGTGTCGCGCGGCTACGCCTCGATGGACTACGAGTTCAAGGAGTACCGCGCCTCCGACGTGGTCAAGGTCGACATCCTGCTCAACGGCGACAAGGTCGATGCGCTGTCCATCATCGTTCACCGCGGCCAGAGCGTGTACCGCAGCCGCGCGGTGGTGAGCAAGATGCGCGAGCTGATCTCGCGCCAGATGTACGACGTGGCCGTGCAGGCCGCCATCGGGGCCAACATCATCGCGCGTGAGACAATCAAGGCGCTGCGCAAGAACGTGCTGGCCAAGTGCTACGGCGGCGACATCACCCGCAAGCGCAAGCTGCTCGAAAAACAGAAGGCGGGCAAGAAACGCATGAAGCAGATCGGCTCCGTCGAGGTGCCTCAGGAGGCGTTTCTGGCCATCCTCCAGGTGGACGACTGATGGGTTATCTGACCGGAGTGCTGTACGGCGTGCTCGCGCTGTACCTGGGAGGCTGGTACCTCGGCAAGTGGACGGGAAACTTCTCGCTGCTGCTGTTCATCCTCAGCGTCGTCACGCTGGCCTACTGGCTGGCCGAGCGATTCCATTTCGCACCGCGTCGCGCCGCTGCGGCCAGGACGCTGGAAGCGCAGGACACGGCGCGCCGCTCGCAACTGGCGGCCCAGGGCATCACCCAGGTCGACACCGACCTGGCCCCGGCGCGAGAGAAGCTGCTGATGCAGCCCTGGTGGCTGGACTGGACGGCCGGGCTGTTCCCGGTGATCCTGGCGGTGTTCCTGCTGCGCTCCTTTCTGTTCGAACCCTTCAAGATCCCGTCCGGATCGATGATCCCGACGCTGCTGGTCGGTGACCTGATCCTGGTGAACAAGTACCACTACGGCGTGCGCCTGCCGGTGATCAACAAGAAGATCATCGCCAACAACGACCCGAAGCGCGGCGACGTGATGGTGTTCCGCTTCCCGCGCGACACCAGCGTCGACTACATCAAGCGGGTCGTCGGGCTGCCCGGCGACGAGATCACCTTCCGCAACCAGAAGCTTTCGGTCAACGGCCAGGAAGTGCCGCTGGAGGCGCTGCCGCCGCCGGGCTTCTACGACGAAGACTCGCTGCGCTACTTCCCCGAGTTCAAGGAGAAGCTCGGCGACGTCGAGCACCGCATCCTGGTGAACCTGCAGGCGCAGCGTCCCTTCGGTGCGGATGGCGCCTACGCCTTCCCATACCGCGACAACTGCCGCTACAGTGCCGAGGGCGTCACCTGCAAGGTGCCCGAGGGGCACTACTTCATGATGGGCGACAACCGCGACAATTCCGAGGACTCGCGCTACTGGGGTTTCGTGCCCGACGAGAACATCGTCGGCAAGGCATTTTTCGTGTGGATGAACTTCGGCAACCCGAAGCGCATCGGCTCGTTCCACTGACGCGCCGCAGGGCAGGGTTCACGACGGGAGCATGAACGCATGACCGGAAAGTTTGCATCGAGCCGCCGCCAGCGCGGCGTCACCTTGTTCGGGCTGATGTTCTGGGCCATCCTGATCGGCATGACCGCCCTGGTGGTGATGCGTGTGCTGCCGACGGTCAACGAGTTCTACACGATCCAGCGCGCCGTCGACAAGATCGCCAAGGAAGGTGGCGGCACGGTGCCTGAGATCCGTAACGCCTTCGAGCGGCAGAAGCAGATCGAGTATTCGATCACCTCGATCGGCGGCAAGGACCTGCAGATCACGAAGGAAAACGAGCAGGTCGTGGTGAGCTTCGCCTACGACAAGGAGATCGAGCTCGTCGCTCCGGTCTACCTGCTCATCAAATACGAGGGGCGCTCGAAGAAGTAGCGCAGCGGGGGCCATCCCGGGCTTCGTGCCCGACGACAACCGACCCGATGGACCAATCAATCGACGATCTCCAGAACCGCCTCGGCCATCGCTTCCAGCAGATGGCACTGCTCGATCGCGCGCTGACGCACCGCAGCTTCGGCGCCGACCACAACGAGCGCCTCGAGTTTCTCGGCGACGCTGTGCTCAGCCTGGCGGTGTCCAGCCTGCTGTTCGAGCGCTTCGCCGGTTCCGACGAAGGCGACCTGACACGCGTGCGCGCCCACCTCGTGCGCGAGGACAGCCTGCACCGCATGGCCCTGCAGCTTGGCTTGCCGGACGTGGTTCGCCTGTCCGAAGGCGAGGCGCGCGGCGGCGGCGCACAGCGCGCTTCCATCCTGGCCGATGCGCTCGAGGCCGTGATCGGTGCCGTGTTCCTCGATGCCGGCTTCGATGCGGCGCGTGCCCTGGTGCAGCGCCTGTTCGGCGAGGTGATCGCCGGCACCGAGATCGGTAGCTGGGCGAAGGACGCGAAAACCGAACTGCAGGAATGGCTGCAGGCACGCCGCCTGCCCGTGCCGACCTACCGCATCGCCGCGACGCGCGGCCAGGCTCACGCGCAGACCTTCGAGGTCGAATGCGTGGTGCCGGCGCTCGGCCTGACGCAGGCCGGCGAAGGCCGCTCGCGCCGCCAGGCCGAGCAGGAAGCCGCGCGCAAGATGCTCGACGTGCTGAAGGCGAGCGACCGCCCCGGCGGACCCCTTCGCTCATGACCGACACCACCCCTTCTGAAGAACCGCCCGCGGCGCAGCGCTGCGGCCTGATCGCCATCGTCGGGCGGCCCAACGTCGGCAAGTCGACGCTGCTCAACGCGCTGGTCGGCCAGAAGATCAGCATCACGTCGGCCAAGGCGCAGACCACGCGGCACCGCATCACCGGCATCCGCACCGTCGGCGACACGCAGTTCGTCTTCGTCGACACGCCGGGCTTCCAGACGCGCCACGGTGCGGCGCTGAACCGCACGCTGAACCGGACGGTGCAGGGCGTGCTGGCCGACGTCGACGTGGTGCTGTTCGTCGTCGAGGCTGGGCGCTTCGGGCTGGACGACGCCAAGGTGCTGTCGCTGATCCAGGGCGATGGGCTGACCAGCAAGCCGGTGTTCCTGATTGCCAACAAGCTCGACGCCGTGCACCGCCGCGCCGAACTGGCGCCGTGGCTCAAGGGCATGCAGGACCGGCATGCCTTTGCCGAGTTCGTGCCGCTGTCGGCGAAGAAGCCGGCCGATGTCGAGCGCCTGCTGCAGATCGTCAAGCCCTACCTGCCCGAACAGGGCTGGTTCTACGAGGAAGATGCGCTGACCGACCGCAGCGACCGCTTCCTGGCCAGCGAGATCATCCGCGAGAAGCTGTTCCGCTTGACCGGCGACGAACTGCCCTACACCTCGACCGTCGTCATCGACAAGTACGAGGAGGAGGGCAACCTGCGCCGCATCGCCGCATCCATCGTGGTCGAGCGCGATGCGCACAAGGGCATGATCATTGGCGCGGGCGGCGAGCGGCTCAAGCGCATCGGCTCCGAGGCGCGCCAGGAGCTCGAGACGCTGATGGACGCCAAGGTCTTCCTCGAGCTGTTCGTCAAGGTACGCTCCGGCTGGGCGGCCGACGAGGACCACCTGCGCAGCTACGGCTACGAATAGGACGATGGCGACGGCGCGCGGCGCGGCGCCGCTGGCGGCCTATGTGCTGCACCGCTACGACTGGAGCGAGTCCAGCCTGATCCTCGACCTGTTCACGCGCTCCCAGGGCCGTGTCGCGGTCGTTGCCAAGGGCGCGAAGAAGCCGCATTCCAATCTGCGTGCGGTGCTGCTGCCGTTCCAGCGGGTCAACGTCTCGCTCGGCCGGCTGCCCGAAGGCGAAGGCGCTGGTGACATCCAGACGCTGCGCCAGGCCGAATGGGCCGGCGGCCCGGCCATGCTCTCCGGCGCGGCGCTGTTCAGTGGCTTCTACCTCAACGAACTGCTGATGAAGCTGCTGGCGCGCCACGACGCCCACCCGGCGCTGTTCGACGCCTACGCGCAGACCCTGCCCGGCCTCGGCGCTGGCGAGGACGAGCGCACGCAGGCGGCGCTGCGCGCCTTCGAGCTGACCCTGCTCAAGGAGATCGGCCTGCTGCCCGATCTGGGCATCGCCACGCTGACGCAGCAGCCGCTGGCCGCGCAGACGCTCTACGCGCTGCGGCCCGAGGCTGGCGTCACCGAGGCCCGTGCCGACGAAGCCGGCCTGCCCGGTGCGCTGCTGGCGGGCGCCCAGGCCGCTCTGGCACACGGCAGCCTGGAGGCGCTGCAGCAGACCTGTGCGCTGGCCCTGCCGGCGATGAAGCTGCAACTGCGTTCGCTGCTTCACTATCATCTGGGCTCCACGGCACTGCGCACCCGAGAGGTGATGCGCGACGTCCAGGGCCTCTGATGAACCCACTGCTCACCATCGGACTCGATGCGCATCGCGGCATGACCGCGCTGTCGGTCAACCTCAACAAGGTCGCGTTGCTGCGCAATACGCGTGCGCTGGGCATTCCCAGCGTGACCCGCGCCGCCACGCTGGCGCTGGAGGCCGGCTGCCAGGGCATCACCGTGCACCCGCGGCCCGACGAACGGCACATCCGCCCGCATGACGTGACCGACCTCGGCGAGCTGCTCAAGGCCTGGCCGCAAGCGGAGTACAACATCGAGGGCAACCCCTTCCACAACCTGATGGACTGCGTGCGCGACCTCGTCAGGCGTGGCCTGCCGGTGCACCAGGTGACCTTCGTGCCCGACAGCGTCGACCAGCCGACCTCGGACCACGGCTGGCGCTTCCCCGACGACCATGCACGCCTCGCCCCTCTGGTGGCCGAATGCAAGGCGATGGACCTGCGCGTGAGTCTGTTCATGGACCCGGAGCCGGCGCAGATGCGCGGGGCGCGCGAGGCTGGCGCCGACCGCGTCGAGCTCTACACCGAGACCTATGCCCGCGCCCACGGCACGCCGCAGCATGCGCGGGTGCTGGCCGGCTTCACCGCGGCGGCGCAGGCGGCGCTCGCCGAAGGGCTGGGGCTGAACGCCGGCCACGACCTCAACCGCGACAACCTCGCCGACTTCCTGCGCGCCGTGCCCGGCGTGCAGGAGGTGTCCATCGGCCACGCGCTGATCGCCGACGCGCTCGAGCTCGGCCTCGGCGAGACGGTGCGCGACTACCTGCGTTGCATCCACCGCGCATACGCCTGACGGTCCTGTGATCTACGGCATCGGCACCGACATCTGCGACATCCGTCGCCTGCGCGAGACCTACGCACGCCGCGGCGAACGCTTCGCGCTGAAGGTGCTCGGGCCGCACGAGCTCGAGGTGTTCCGCGAGCGGCTCGCGCGGGTCGAGGCACGCGGCATCAGCTACCTGGCGACACGCTTCTCGGCCAAGGAAGCCTTCTCCAAGGCCATTGGAATGGGCATGCGCATGCCGATGACCTGGCGCCACTGCGAGATCGTCAAGGCCCGCAGCGGCAAGCCCGAGATCCGCCTGCACGGTGCGCTGGCCGACTGGTTCGCCGAGCGCCGACTGCGCGCCCACGTCAGCGTCACCGACGAAACCGACTACGCGGCGAGCTTCGTCGTGGTCGAGACCCAGGACCCCTAGATGAACCACGCCCCCGTCATCCTCGACATCGCCGGCACCGAGCTGACCGCCGCCGACCGCCGCCGCCTCGCCCACCCGCTGGTCGGCGGCATGATCCTGTTCGCGCGCAACTGGGTCGATCGGCATCAGCTGGTCGAGCTCACCGCCGAGATCAAGGCGATCCGCTCCGACCTGCTGATCTGCGTCGACCACGAAGGCGGCCGCGTGCAGCGCTTCCGCACCGATGGCTTCACCCACCTGCCGGCGATGCGTGTGCTCGGCGAGCTGTGGATGAAGGATGCGTTGACCGCCACCGACGCCGCCACCGCTGCCGGCCATGTGCTCGGCGCCGAGCTGCGCGCCTGCGGCGTCGACCTCAGCTTCACGCCGGTTCTCGACCTCGACCATGGCGGCAGCGGCGTGATCGGCGACCGTGCCTTCCACCGCGATGCGCGTGTCGCCACGATGCTGGCCAAGAGCTTGATGCACGGCCTGCTGCTGGCCGGCATGTCCAATTGCGGCAAGCACTTCCCCGGCCATGGCTACGTGAAGGCCGACAGCCACACCGAAGTGCCGATCGACCAACGCAGCCTGAAGGCCATCCTCGCCGACGACGCGCGGCCCTACGAATGGCTGTCGACGAGCCTCGCCAGCGTGATGCCGGCGCACGTGATCTATCCCAAGGTCGATGCCCACCCGGCCGGCTTCTCGCCGCGCTGGCTGAAGGAGGTCCTGCGCCAGCAGCTCGGCTTCACCGGCGCGATCTTCAGCGACGACCTGAGCATGGAAGGCGCGCGCCGGGTCGGCGGTGTCGAGGTCAGCTACGCCGAGGCGGCGGGCATCGCGCTGTCGGCCGGTTGCGACCTGGTGCTGCTGTGCAATCAGTCGGTCGATGGCGGCGCGGCCGTCGATGCGCTGCTCGACGGCATGGACCAGGGCCTGGCCGACGGACACTGGCAGCTCGACCCCGACAGCGAAGCGCGCCGGCTGCGGCTGCTGCCACAGAGCGAGCCGCTGTCCTGGGACGAACTGATGCACGACCCGGTCTACCAGCGCTCCCTCGAACGACTGCCCTAGCAATCCAGAACGAGAAACGCCGCCGGGCGTGAGCCGCCGAAGCGAAGCGCCTGTGCAACTGCGCAGCGCAGGCGGCTCAACTCAGGCCGACGCTGGCCAGCTGCGCAGGGCCTTCGCTTTGGCCTGAGCCGCGGCGGCGTTGTTTCGAAGCGGCGAACCGCTTACTGCGGCGCGCGCTGCTCCGAGGCGGCGGTGTCGAACGGCAGCGTGATCTGCGACAGATCCTTGCGCGTTTCCACCAGCACCAGCGGGCCTTCGTCGACTCGCTCCACCGGCTTGCGCTCGCGCGGCACGTGCACCGGCTTCGGCTCGCGGGCCATCGCCTCTTGCACGGCGCGGATCTTCTCGGCGTCGGAGTTCACCCACTGCAGGCCGGCCTGCTCGGCGACTGCGGCCAGCTGATCGGCAGGCAGCACGAAGGCCTCGACCTTCGCGGCCACCGGTGCCGGTGCGACTGCCGGTGCGGCAGCCGGGGTCGGCGCCGCGACGGCAGCCACGGCCACCGGCGCGACCGCAGCCGGCATCTCGGGCTCGGCCACACCGGCCAGCGGCTGCACTTCGACCGGCGCTGCGGCGTCGGCCATCGCGACCGGCCCGGCATCCACCGGAGCCGAAGCCTCACCGTTCACGTCGGACGCCTCCAGCGGCGCACCTTCGTCACGGCGCTCGCGGCGCTGGCGATCACGCCCGCGGCCACGGCGGCGGCCACCTTCACGCTCCTCGCCTTCGGCCGCGGCCGGTGCGGCCTCGACAACTTCGCTCGTGGCCATCGGCTCGACCGCCGCTTCGCCCTCGGCGGGCAGCGGCGCATCGCCGTTCAGCGTCTCGTTGCTGACCTCGCCGGCACGCGACTCGTCGCGATCCCGGCCACCGCGGCCACGGCGGCGGCGGCGGCTGCGCTCGCCCTGGGTTTCGCCGCCTTCGCTGGCACCGTCGGCCACCGGAATGGTGTCGACGAAGGCCTGCGCCGGCACGGCTTCGGCGCTCGCCGTCTCGGGCGCCGGACGGCGCTCCTGGCGCTCACCGCGCTCACCGCGTTCGCCACGCTCCGCGCGCTCACCACGTTCGGCACGCTCGCCGCCACGCTCGTTGCGCTCGCCCCGCTCGCCCCGGCCGCCGCGGCGGCCCTCGCCGCGGGCTTCCTGCGGCGGCGCGCCGTCGGCACGCGGTTGCTGCTGAGCCTCTTCGCCCTCCGGGCGCTCGGCGCGTTCGTTGCGGCGGCCACGGCCGTCACGCCCTTCTCGGTTCTCGCGGCCTTCACGGCCCTCACGACCGCCACGGCCATCGGCTCGGGCTTCGCCACGCTCACCGCGTTCGCCACGTTCACCACGTTCACCACGACGGCCATCGCGGCCACCGCGACCCCCGCGCTCGCCACGGCCTTCCTTGCGCGGCTCGGCGGCCGGTGCGGGCGCTGCCACGGCCGGCGCCGGTGCGGGCGCTGCGGCTTCACCGCCACCGAACAGACGCTTGACCCAGCCGAAGAAGCCGCTGCCTGCCGCCACCGGGGCAGGGGCCGCGACCATCGGCGCGGGCGCCGGCGCAGCGACCGGTGCGGCGGCCACGGGTTCCGGCTTCGGCTCGGGTTGCGGTGCCGGCGCGTCGGGCAGGATGCCCTTGATCACCGGCTCCTGCTTGGCCTTGACCTTCTCGCGGCGGGTGATGCCGACTTCGTCTTCGACGTCGTCGATCATCGTGTAGCTCGCCTGCAGGTTCTCCAGTCGCGGATCGTCGTGGCGCAGGCGCTCGAGCCGGTAGTTCGGCGTGTCGAGGTTCTTGTTCGGCACCAGCAGCACGGTGACGCGCTGCTTCAGCTCGATCTTGGTGATCTCGGTGCGCTTCTCGTTGAGCAGGAAGGACGTCACCTCCACGGGCACCTGCACGTGCACGGCGGCGGTGTTCTCCTTCATCGACTCCTCCTGCACCATGCGCAGGATCTGCAGCGCCGAGCTCTCGGTGTCGCGGATGTGGCCGGTGCCGTTGCAGCGCGGGCAGGTGATGTGGCTGCCTTCGGAGAGCGCCGGGCGCAGGCGCTGGCGGCTGAGTTCGAGCAGGCCGAACTTGCTGATCGAGCTGAACTGCACGCGGGCGCGGTCCTGGCGCAGCGCGTCGCGCAGCCGGGTCTCCACCTCGCGGCGGTTCTTCGACTCTTCCATGTCGATGAAGTCGACCACGATCAGGCCGCCGAGGTCGCGCAGGCGCATCTGGCGGGCGATCTCGTCGGCTGCCTCGAGGTTGGTGCGCGTCGCGGTTTCCTCGATGTCGCTGCCGCGGGTGCTGCGTGCCGAGTTCACGTCGACGCTCACCAGCGCCTCGGTGTGGTCGATCACGATCGCGCCGCCCGAGGGCAGGTTGACCGTGCGGCTGAAGGCCGTCTCGATCTGGTGCTCGATCTGGAAGCGGCTGAACAGCGGTGCGTCGTCGCGGTAGCGCTTGACCTTGTGCGCCGTCTCCGGCATCACGTGGTTCATGAACTGCTGCGCCTGATCGAAGATGTCGTCGGTGTCGATCAGGATCTCGCCGATGTCGGCGGTGAAGTAGTCGCGGATCGCGCGGATCACCAGGCTCGACTCCTGGTAGATCAGGAACGCGCCCTTGCCGCCCTTGGACGCGCCGTCGATCGCATCCCACAGCTTGAGCATGTAGTTCAGGTCCCACTGCAGCTCGGCGGCCGAGCGGCCGATGCCGGCGGTGCGGGCGATCAGGCTCATGCCCTTGGGGTAATCGAGCGACTCGAGGTTTTCCTTCAGCTCCTCGCGGTCCTCGCCCTCGATGCGCCGGCTGACGCCGCCGCCGCGCGGGTTGTTGGGCATCAGCACCAGGTAGCGGCCGGCGAGCGAGACGAAGGTGGTCAGCGCCGCGCCCTTGTTGCCGCGCTCTTCCTTCTCGACCTGGACCAGCAGTTCCTGGCCGTTGGAGATGACGTCCTGGATCTTCGCGTCGCGGACGCTGACGCCCTGCTTGAAGTACTCCTTGGCGATTTCCTTGAACGGCAGGAAGCCGTGGCGGTCTTCGCCGTAGTCGACGAAGCAGGCTTCCAGCGACGGCTCGACGCGCGTCACGACCGCCTTGTAGATGTTGCCCTTGCGCTGTTCGCGCCCTTCGATCTCGGTCTCGAAGTCGAGCAGCTTCTGCCCGTCGACGATCGCCAGGCGACGCTCTTCCTGCTGCGTCGCATTGATCAGCATGCGTTTCATGTGCACTCCTCCTGCGCCGCCTTGTGCAGCGGCGCACTGTCGTCAGTCACCACCCGCACGGGCAGGTGGCGACGCTTCGATGCACGAGAAACGGATCGGAACCGGAAGGAATCGCCCTGGACTGCCTGTTGCGTGGCCGATCAGCAGATCGGCGGCCGCGAGGACAGCGTTGGCGCGTGCGTGGCAGTGGGGAAGGCGGCAATCAGCGCGCGGCCAGGCCTCGTGGGCCGGTTTCGCGCTGCATGGAGGTTCGGCATCCTGGTCCACCGGGATCCCGTGGCCGACGACGGCGCGGCACAGGAACGGGTCCTGGCAGGCGCCTGCTCGCGGCACGGGGGGCGGGGGAAAGTGAACAACATCCGCTGGGTCACTGGACGCGGGCGGAAGACGCTGGCAGTCGCGGGGCTCTCGCCCTCGGCGTCCGGCTGTCTCCTGCCCGGAATACCTTGTTGGGTGGTTCGTTCTTCGTTTGCTCTGCCGCAACAGGCCCCGGACCGCGACGTCACTTGGGGACGCCACCCGACCGGGCCACGCTGCGTTGCATCACCGGATGAACCGCTCTCCTGAGCGGCTCGCCACCTGAGGCCGGAAGGCTAAACTCCGAAGAATCAAGCACTTAGAGCATCACGTGGACAGGCCGATTATAGGGGCCAAACCCAAGGCCGCTGCGGCCGCCAACAACGCGCCAAGCGTGCTGCGCCTCACGGTCGACGAGGGGTCGCAGGGCCAGCGCCTGGACAATTTCCTGATCCGCCTGCTCAAGGGCGTGCCCAAGACGCATGTCTATCGGGTCATCCGCTCGGGCGAGGTGCGTGTCAACAAGGGCCGCGCCTCGGCCGATACCCGCCTGGAGATCGGCGACGTCGTGCGCGTTCCGCCGGTGCGTGTGGCCGACCGCAGCGCCGAGGCGCCCGCGCCGGCGCGCGAGTTCCCCATCGTCTACGAAGATGAACACCTGATCGCCGTCGACAAGCCGGCTGGCGTGGCGGTGCACGGCGGCAGCGGCGTCAGCTTCGGCGTCATCGAGCAGTTGCGCCAGGCGCGGCCGGCCGCCAAGTTCCTCGAACTCGTGCACCGGCTCGACAAGGAGACCTCTGGCCTGCTGCTGATCGCCAAGAAGCGCTCGGCGCTGACTGCGCTGCAGGACCAGCTGCGCGAGCGCGAGACGGGCAAGACCTACGCGGCGCTGGTCATCGGTGCCTGGCCGGCCAGCCGCAAGGTCATCGACGTGCCGCTGCACAAGTTCCTCACCGGCGAGGGCGAGCGCCGCGTGCGGGCCGTCGAGCCCGGCCACGACGAGGCCAAGCGCTCGATCACCCTCGTGAAGGTGGCGCAGCGCTACCGCGACTTCACGCTGCTGGACGTGACCATCAAGACCGGCCGCACGCACCAGATCCGCGTGCACCTCACGCACGAGGGCCACCCGATCGTCGGCGATGCCAAGTACGGCGACTTCGCGCTGAACAAGTCACTCGCGCGCGGCGCAGCGCATTTCGAGCGCATGTTCCTGCATGCCCGGCGGCTGCGCTTCCAGCACCCCGCCAGCGGCGAGGTGATCGAGCTCGAGTCGCCGCTGCCGGCAGAATGCCGGGCCTTCCTCGACACACTGCCCGCATGACCCGACCGCGCCAATACGACCTGATCGTCTTCGACTGGGACGGCACCCTGTTCGATTCCACCGCACTGATCGCGCGCTGCATCCAGGCGGCGTGCGGCGACGTCGGCGTGGCGGTGCCGAGCGATCGCGACGCCAGCTACGTGATCGGCATGGGCCTGGTCGAGGCGCTCACGCATGCCGCGCCCGACCTGCCGCGCGAGCGCTACAAGGAACTCGCCGACCGCTACCGCCACCACTACTTCGCCAAGCAGCATCAGATCGTCATGTTCGACGGCACGCTGCCGATGCTGCAGGCCCTGAAGGCGCGCCACCACTGGCTGGGCGTGGCCACCGGCAAGTCGCGCCGCGGCCTCGACGAGGCGCTGCGCACCGTCGAGCTGCAAGGCATGTTCGACGCCACCCGCACCGCCGACGAGACCAGCTCCAAGCCGCACCCGCAGATGCTGCTCGAGCTGATGGCCGAGTTCGGCGTCGCGCCCGAGCGCACGCTGATGATCGGCGACACCACGCACGACCTGCAGCTGGCGGCCAATGCCGGCACCGCATCCATCGGCGTCAGCTACGGCGCCCATGCGCACGAGGCCTTCGACGATTTCGACACCCGCTTCGTCGCGCACTCCACCGCCGAGCTGCACGACTGGCTGATCCGCCATGCGTGAGGCGACTACCGCCGGCGAGCCAGGCCAGGCGCAGGCCCTGTGCGCTTCGGCCGAACTGGCCGAGCGCGGCGATGCGGTGGTCTTCGACGTGCTGCAGTACGGCCAGCCGGCGCGTGCCTTCGCGCTGCGCATCGACGGCCGTGTCGTCGCCTACCTGAACCGCTGCGCCCACGTGCCGGCCGAGATGGACTGGATGCCGGGCCAGTTCCTCGACGGCGACCGCCAGTTCATCCTCTGCTCGATCCACGGCGCCGCCTACGAACCGGCCAGCGGCCGCTGCGTCGGCGGGCCCTGTGGCCGCGGCCGCCTCGTCACCATCGAGGTCGAGGAGCGTGACGGGCAGGTGTATTGGTATCCTTCCCGCGACACCCAACCCGCCTTCGCCGACTGACACGTCGCGCGGGGCCGAAAGCATCCCCATGAGCACATCCGACGAATCCCGCGTGGAACCCGCGTTCGGCGGCGCCACGGCCTCGGCTGCAACGCCCGCCGCACCCGCAGCGCCCGCTGCATCCCGGCCGGCCGGCTGGGAGAGCAGCCTCGAGCAACTCGCCGGCGACTTGCTGCGCGAGCGCCGCAGCGACCGGCGCTGGCGCATCTTCTTCCGGCTGGTCTGGCTGTTCCTGTTCCTGGCCGTGCTGGTGCTGTTGTTCTCCTCGCGCGTCGGGCCCGCGGCGCCGAGCACGCCGCACACCGCGCTGGTCGAGGTGCGCGGCGAGATCGCGGCCGACACCGAGGCCAGCGCCGAGAACCTCGTCGCGGCGCTGAAGTCGGCGTTCGAGGACGTCGGCGCGCAGGCGGTGGTGCTGCGCATCAACTCGCCCGGCGGCAGCCCGGTGCAGGCCGGCATCGTCAACGACGAGATCCGCCGCCTGAAGGCGCTGCACAAGAAGCCGGTCTATGCGGTGGTCGAGGAGATGTGCGCCTCGGGCGCGTACTACATCGCCGTGGCGGCCGACGAGATCTATGTCGACAAGGCCAGCCTCGTGGGCAGCATCGGCGTGCTGATGGACGGCTTCGGCTTCACCGGCGCGATGGAGAAACTCGGCGTCGAGCGCCGCCTGCTCACCGCCGGCGAGAACAAGGGCATGCTCGATCCGTTCTCACCGCAGAACGAGCAGCACCGTGCCTTCGCGAAGTCGATGATCGACCAGATCCACCAGCAGTTCATCGCGGTGGTCAAGCAGGGCCGCGGCAAGCGGCTGAAGGAGACTCCGGAAACCTTCTCCGGGCTGTTCTGGAACGGCGAAGAGGCGATCAAGCTCGGCCTGGCGGACAAGACCGGCAACCTCGATTACGTCGCCCGTGAAGTGGTCAAGGCCGAGGACGTGATCGACTACACGCCGCACGACAACGTCGCCGAGCGGCTGGCCAAGCGTTTCGGCGCCGGTGTCGGCGCCGGCGCGGTCAAGGCCATGCGCGAGTTCGCGCCGCAGATGCGCTGACGCTGCCTCAGGGCGCCTTGGGCTGGTAGCCCTCGACGCCCATCTGCCAGAGGAAGAAGGCGTAGATGTCGGCACGCTCCTGCAACTGCTGCTTGCGGGTGTTGCCGATGCCGTGGCCGGCGTCGTAGTCCAGGCGCAGCAGGATCGGCTTGCCGCTGGTCGAGGCGGCGGCCAGTCGCGCCGCGGTCTTGGTGCTGTGCCATACCTCCACGCGCGGGTCGTTGACGCCGTGCGTCAGCATCACTGCCGGGTACTTCGTGCCGTCGGCGATCTGGTGGTAGGTGCTCATCGCCAGCAGCGCACGGAAGCCGGCTTCGGTGGTGCGCGTGCCGAACTCGGGGATGTTGGGCACGCCGTTGGGCGTGACTTCGGCGCGCACCATGTCGAGCGCGCCGACGGCCGGCACGACGGCGGCGAACAGGTCGGGCCGCTCGGTCATCGCCCGGCCGACCAGGATGCCGCCGGCGCTGCCGCCGAGGATGCCCAGGCGCTGCGGCGAGGTCCACTGCTGTGTGATCAGCCACTCGGCGCAGGCGATGAAGTCCTTCCAGGTGTTGGGCTTGGTCGCCTGCCAGCCAGTCTTGTACCAGTCCTGCCCGTACACCGAGCTGCCGCGCGGGTTGGCCACCGCCAGCACGCCGCCGGCATCCAGCCAGGCCAGGCGGCCGGGGTTGAACACCGGTTCCTCGGTGATGCCGTAGCTGGCGTAGCCGTACAGCATGGTCGGGTTGCGGCCGTCGAGCACCACGCCCTTGCGATGGATGATCGACAGCGGCACCAGCGCGCCATCGTGGCTGGCCACCTTCACCTCGGTGCTGACGATGTCTTCCGGCGCGTCGTACGGCCCCTGCGGCTGCAGGCCCGAGTTGCGCACCGTGCCGTCGGCACCGACGATCCAGATCTGCCGCGCGCGGTTCCAGCTCTGCAGCTCGAGCACCAGGCCGGGCAGGCGCGGGTCGCCGGCGCTGGCCAGCGATTCGCCGTCGTTCAGGCGGAACGAGCCGGCCACCGGCAGCGTCACCTCCTGCAGCGACGCGCCCACCGCATGCGCGCGCTTGAACAGCCGCTTGATGTTGCCGTCGCGCCGCTCGACGTACAGCGCATCCGAGGCGCTGGTGATGCCGGTCACCACCTGCTCGCCCTGCGCCACGATGAGCTCTGCACGGGCGATGTCCGGCGACTTCAGCGACAGGCGCAGCACCTGCGAGCGCGGTGCGCCCTTGTGTGTGACGAGGTACAGGCCGTCGTCGAAGTAGGACGCCCCGGTCACCTCGTCGGCGGCAGCGACCAGCTTCGTCCAGCGCGGCGCCTTGCCGGCCAGCACCGGCGCCGCCGGCGTGGCGAACAGCGAGATCTCGCGCTGCGTGCCGTTGAACACATAGCCGATGACCCAGCGGCCGTCCGGCGTGAACGCCGCCACCGGAATCTCCGCCGGCGTGATCTCCACGCCGGGCACGCCGAGGCCGAAGATAGGCCGCGCCTTGTCGGCATCGGCGCCCGGCCGGGTCAGGAAGACCTGCGCACGCTGGTACTTCTCGGTGGCCGGCATGCCCGGCTTGAGCGCCTGCAGCCGCGTGAACAGTATCTGCCGGCCATCGGCCGAGAACGACGGGCTGCCGAAGTCGGCGCGCGAGACCGGCCGGCCCAGCGCGCGGCCGCTCTTCGTGTCGATCAGGTGCAGCTGCGCCGCCTCCGAGCCCTGCGCCGACAGGCCGTAGGCCACCACCGCGCCGCCGGGCGACGCCGCGTAGTAATTGATCGCATGCGGCTTGCCGGTCTTCTTCTCGATCGCCTCGGGGTCGACCAGCACACGTTCGCGGCCGGCCAGGCCGTCGCGCATCAGCAGCTTGAACTGGTTCTCGGTGGCTCCGCGGCGCTCGAAGAACCAGCGGTCGCCACGCTCGCGCGACACGCTGACGATGCGCGCCGACACCGAGCCATCGACCTTCTCGATCGACGCCAGCAGCGCCTGCCGCCCAGGAATAGCCGCCAGCGCCGCGAAGCTGCGCTCGCTGGTGGACTTCATCCACGCGGCGGTCTCGGCCGACTTCACGTCCTCGAGCCAGCGGTAGGGGTCGTGCACCGTGATGCCGAAGAAGGTCTCCGGCGCGTCCTTCACGGGCGGCGCCACGGTGGGCGAGGCCGTCTGCGCGACGGCGCCGAACATCGCCGCGGCCAGCGGCAGGAAGGCGGCAAGGCGGTGCAGCTTCATGGCGTGAGCAGTCCCTTCTTCTCGATGAAGTCGACCACCTGCTGCAGGCCGGTCTGCGTCTTCAGGTTGGTCATCACGTAGGGCCGGGTCGGGCGCATGCGCTTCGTGTCGGCCTCCATCACCGCCAGGTCGGCGCCGACGTAGGGCGCGAGGTCGGTCTTGTTGATGACGAACAGGTCGCTCTTGGTGATGCCGGGCCCGCCCTTGCGCGGGATCTTCTCGCCGGCAGCGACGTCGATCACGTAGATCGTCAGGTCGGACAGTTCGGGGCTGAAGGTCGCGGCAAGGTTGTCACCGCCCGACTCGATGAAGACGATGTCGGCGTTCGGGAACTTCTCCAGCATGCGGTCCACCGCCTCGAGGTTGATCGAGGCGTCCTCGCGGATCGCGGTGTGCGGGCAGCCGCCGGTCTCGACGCCGACGATGCGCTCCGGCTCCAGCGCGCCGGCCACGGTCAGCAGGCGCTGGTCTTCCTTGGTGTAGATGTCGTTGGTGACGACGACGAGATCCCACTTCTCGCGCATCGTCTTGCACAGCATCTCAACCAGCGTCGTCTTGCCGGAACCGACCGGGCCGCCGACGCCGACGCGCAGTGGCGGAAGTTTCCTGGTGCGGCCGGGAATGTGGTGCAGGGTGCTCATGGCGCCGATTATGTCGGCGCGACGCTGCTGCGTCAGGCCGCGATGCCCACCGTCAGATTGGCGGTGAAGCCGTTGGCCAGGTCGCCACTCACCGTGGCGAGCTGCGAGGCGGCGCCGTCGTCGCTGAAGACGTTGTCGCTGGCCAGCGAGATCGCGGCGAAGGTCGAGACGCTTGTCGAGTAGCCGTCGGCCACGCCGTAGACCTGGTTGCAGGCCGCGGCCGGAAGCGCCAGCTGGGAGGTCTTGACGTCGTTGCTGCCGCTGGTCGCGCTGGCCAGGCTGGGGTAGATCTCGAAGTGCATGTGCGGCCAGCGGCCGCTGTAGCAGCCGGGGAAGATGGTGGTGAAGCTGACCTCGCCGTCGGCGTCGGTCACCTGCACGCCGCGCAGGAAGTTCTCGTCCGTCACGCCGTTCGAGTACAGCGAGTAGCCGCCGTCGCGCGTGCAATGCCACAGGTAGATCGCGTAGCCCTCGAGGCTGGCGCATGAGGCGCCGGAGTTGACCAGCTTCAGCGTCACGGTCAGCGGCACGCCTTGCGCGGTGCCGCTGGCGCCGGCCACGCTGGTGCGGATGTCGCTGCGCACGATGCCCGACAGCGTCAGCGCATTGACGATGCCGCTGCTGTTGGTGTTGGTGCCGTCGCCGGGGTAGGGGCCGGCGGTCTCGCTGGGAATCACCGAGCAGCTGCTGGTCGACGAGCCGGAGCCCGACGAGCTGCCTGTGCTGCCGGTGTTGCTCGCGGTGCTGCCGGCATCGTCACCGCCTCCGCCGCAGCCCAGCAGCGCCGCCGGCGCCGCGCCGGCCAGCGCCAGCCAGCGCAGTGTGCGGCGCCGCTGCATGGTCTCGATGTCGATGGCCAGCCCTTGATCGTGGTCGTGCATCTTTCCCTCCGTATTGTCGAAGGAGCGAGCGTGGCGACGGTCGGTTTCCGGATCGCGGATGCCGCATGTCGGCGGCGACACAGTCGTGTCGGCGTGTCAGGAGCGGAACAGCCGCGAGTACTGTGTCTCGTGCTGTGCCGAGAGGATGGCCAGCATCGGCGAGAAGGCCTGGCGCTCGTCGTCGGCGAGTGTGATGGCGTGGTCGATCGCCGGCGGAATCGCCTCGACCAGTGCGGCCAGGATGCGCTGCCCTGCGCTCTGGCCCAGCGGCACCGCCTTCAGCGCCGCCTGCACCATGTTCTCGGCCCATCCGAAGGCGAAGGCGAGCAGCGCCTCGCGCAGCGGCGCACCGGTCTGCGCGGCCGCGAGGGCGAAGGCCACCGGCCAGCTCGGCGCCGGCGGCAGCGCGGCGAGCTGCGCGACGCGCGGGTCGGGCTCGCGGCGGTTCTTCAGCCACTCGACCAGCGAGCGGCCCATCTGCTCGGTCTGTGCGCGCAGCTCGCGCGATTCGCGGGTGGACAGAACCCAGTCGTTGAGTTCGCGCACCCGCGCCGCGTCGCCCGCCTGCCAGGCCGTGAAGGCCTGTGCTGCGACGGCCAGGTCGCTGCGGCCGAGCGCGAGCTGCAACTGGTCGCACAGCCAGCGCGCGGCCTCGGCCTCGCCGGTGACACGGCCGGACTCGACCGCCGACTCCAGCACCTCGGAGTAGCTGAAGCCACCCACCGGCAGGGCAGGCGACGCCAGCCACATCAGCTGCAGCAGCGCCGAGGGGGCCACCGGCTCAGTGGTCGTGGTGGTGGTGTCCGCCATGGCCGTGGTCGTGCCCGCAGCCGGGGCCGTGCACGTGGCCCGCGCCGGCGTCGCGCACGGCAATCACTTTCGGCGCTGCCGGTGCGTGCGCATGGCCATGGGCGTGATCGTGGCCGTGGTCATGGCCGTGCGCATGACCATGGTCGTGCCCATGGGCCGCAGGCGTCGCATACGCGCCCGCCTCCGGCTCGAAGGGTTCGTTCACCTCGCCGACGATCAGGTGCATCTGGCGCAGCAGGTCGGCCAGCACGTGGTCGGGCTCGAGCTTCAGGTGATCGGGCCTGAGTTCGAGCTGCACATGGCGGTTGCCCAGGTGGTAGGCGGCGCGCAGCAGGTCGAAGGGCGCGCCGTGCTCGCTGCAGTGCGTGACCCGCAGCACAGGCTGCGGCGCGGCGAGCACGCGCACCAGCGAGCCGTCTTCAGCCACCAGCACATCGCCGCCGCGCACCACGCTGCCGCGCGGCAGGAACACGCCGAGCGCGCGGCCCGACGAATCGGTGGCATCGAAGCGGCTCTTCTGCCGCACGTCCCAGTCGAGCTCGACAGTCGGCGCACGCTTGAGCAGCACGCCGGCGAGGCCGCGGCCACCGGGGATGATCTTGTTGAGGGTGAGCATGGGTGGGATTGTGCCGTTCAGCGCCGCCGCTGCGCATAGCCCTGGCCATCGAGCCAGATCGCGCCGCTCGGGTCCTTGGGGTCGGTGACGATCAGCCGCGCCTCCTCGCTGCCGTCGTCGTAGCGGATGGTCAGCATCACGCCTTCGATGCGGTAGCTGCCTTGCTGGCCGGCGGCCTGGCTGCGCGTGACCACCGAGCCGCCGCCGGCTTCGGCGCGCGCCCCGGCTCCGCCGCCGCGGGTCACGCGGCCATCGGGCGTGAAGCGGTACTCGTTCCAGGCGGCCACCGTGGCCGTGCCGCCCACCGCGATGTTGCCGGTCCCGCCGAGGCGGCGGTACAGGCCGTCCAGCCGCATGCCGGCGGGCAGCTGCTTGAAGGTCGACTGGAACGGCAGCTTCTCCCAGCCCTTCTCGCCGGCGGTCTGCAGCTCGCCGCCCTGGCGCCGCCACCGCGTCCAGTCCTTCGGGTGCGCGGCCTGGTGCGCGGCCGGGCCGCCCGGGAACATCAGGCCCTCCACGTCGGTCAGCAGCCGGCCGTCGCGGAACAGCACCACCGGGTAGATCTCGGTGGTGATGAAGCCGCCGATGCCCATGGTCGGGCGGGTATCGAAGCCGAAGGAGTCGATCTGGGCCAGCAGCGCGGCGTCGGGGCGCACGGGTGCCACGGCTGGCGCGGCGGGCGATGGGCTGGGCTTGGGTGGCGCTTTGGGTGGCGCCTTGACCGGTGCGGGCGTCGTGTCGACGGAGGCCGACGCAGACAGCAGCTGCGGCGCCACCGTGGCGAACTGCGCGTCGCGGGTGCGGCTGGCCGTCACGGCCGCCGTGCAGGCATCGGCGCCCTTGGCATCGATCTGCCGCACGATGGTGTCCACAGCGCGATCGAGCTGCTGCTTCTGCGCCGCGTCGCGCTCCAGCGCCGGCATCCGGGCGCGGATCTGCGCGACACCGTGCTCGCGCTCCCAGGCCTTCAGCGCCGTCGCATCGGCGGCCTTGAAGCCACCGCGCTGCTGGCAGGCTGCTGCGTAGTGGTCGAAGGTGCGCACGATGAGTGCGGCCTTCAGCAAGGCCTCGTCCGCGGCCAGCCCGGCCAGCGGCAGTGCCGCGGCAAGCGAGACCATCCAGGCACGTTGATGCATGCCAGCTCCCTGTCTTGCTGTTCTGGCGGCAGCATATCGGCGGCGTGTCGCGAGACACGCCTTCGGAACAAGGAGTTACCGCGCGGCCGGCCCGTCAGAACAGGAAGTAGCGCTGCGCCATCGGCAGCACCTTGGCCGGCTCGCAGGTGAGCAGCTGGCCGTCGGCGCGCACCTCGTAGGTCTGCGCGTCGACTTCCATGGTCGGCGTGTAGCCGTTGTGCACCATCGATTGCTTGCGCACGCCGCGGCAGCCCTTCACCGCCGCCACGTGCTTGTGCAGGCCGAGCTGCTCGGGAATGCCGCCGTCCAGCGCCGCCTGGCTCAGGAAGGTCAGCGAGCCCTGGTGCAGCGCGCCGCCGAAGGCACCGAACATCGGCCGGTAGTGCACCGGCTGCGGCGTCGGGATGGAGGCGTTCGGGTCGCCCATCGCCGCCGCGGCGATGAAGCCGCCCTTGAGGATCAGCGCCGGCTTGACGCCGAAGAAGGCCGGCTTCCACAGCACCAGGTCGGCCCACTTGCCGACCTCGATGCTGCCGATCTCGTGCGCCATGCCATGGGCCAGCGCCGGGTTGATGGTGAGCTTGGCGATGTAGCGCTTCACGCGGATGTTGTCGTTGCGCGCCGAGTCGCCCGGCAGCGCGCCGCGCTGGACCTTCATCTTGTGCGCCGTCTGCCAGGTGCGGATGACGACCTCGCCGACACGGCCCATGGCCTGGCTGTCGCTGCTCATCATGCTGATGGCGCCCAGGTCGTGCAGTACGTCTTCGGCGGCGATGGTCTCGCGGCGGATGCGGCTCTCCGCGAACGCCAGATCCTCGGCGATGGATGCGTCGAGGTGGTGGCACACCATCAGCATGTCGACGTGTTCGTCGAGCGTGTTGACGGTGTAGGGCATGGTCGGGTTGGTGGAGGAGGGCAGGAAGTTCGCTTCGCCCACCACCTTCAGGATGTCCGGTGCGTGGCCGCCACCGGCGCCCTCGGTGTGGAAGGCGCACAGCGTGCGGCCCTTGGTCGCCGCGATGGTGTTCTCGACGAAGCCCGACTCGTTCAGCGTGTCGCTGTGGATGGCCACCTGGGTGTCGGTCTCTTCGGCCACGCTCAGGCAGCAATCGATCGCCGCCGGCGTGGTGCCCCAGTCCTCGTGCAGCTTCAGGCCGATCACGCCGGCCTCGACCTGCTGGCGCAGCGCCTCGGGCTGGCTGGCGTTGCCCTTGCCGAGGAAGCCCAGGTTCATCGGGAAGGCGTCCGCCGCCTGCAGCATGCGTGCGATGTTCGCCGGCCCCGGCGTGCAGGTGGTCGCGAAGGTGCCGGTGGCCGGGCCGGTGCCACCGCCGAGCATGGTGGTCACGCCCGAGGCCAGCGCCTCCTCGATCTGCTGCGGGCAGATGAAGTGGATGTGCGAGTCGATCGCGCCGGCGGTGACGATCATGCCCTCGCCGGCAATGATCTCGGTGCCCGGACCGATGACGATGTCCACGCCCGGCTGCACGTCGGGGTTGCCGGCCTTGCCGATGGCGGCGATGCGCGTGCCGCGGATGCCGATGTCGGCCTTGACGATGCCCCAGTGGTCGATGATCAGCGCGTTGGTGATCACGCAGTCGACCGCCTCGTGCGCGCCCGGGCCGTTGATGCGCTGGCTCTGGCCCATGCCGTCGCGGATGACCTTGCCGCCGCCGAACTTCACTTCCTCGCCGTAGCCGCCGGCGCCGAGGGTGTAGTCCTTCTCGACCTCGACGATCAGTTCGGTGTCGGCCAGCCGGATCCGGTCACCGACCGTCGGGCCGAACATCTCGGCGTAGGCGCGTTTGCCGATGGTGGCCATGTCAAAGCTTTCCCTGAACGAGGCCGCGGAAGCCGTAGACCACGCGGTCGCCGGCGAAGTCGACCAGCTCGACCGTGCGCTGCTGCCCAGGCTCGAAGCGCACCGCGGTGCCCGAGGCGATGTTCAGCCGCATGCCGCGGGCAGCGTCGCGGTCGAACTTCAGCGCGCCGTTGGTCTCGGCGAAGTGGTAGTGCGAGCCGACCTGGATCGGCCGGTCCGCGCCGTTCTCGACCACCAGCGTCAGCGTGCGCCGGCCGGGGTTGAGCGCCAGGTCGCCGGCGTCGACGATCAACTCGCCGGGGTTGAGCGCCATTACTTGCGACCCCGCCACCACATCAGCCCGGCGCCTGCCACGCCGACCGCCAGCAGCAGGCCGAACATGTCGCTGGCGTGCCAGTGCGGGTTGGCCAGGCCGTGGCCTTCGTGCGCAGCGGCCCAGCCGCTGGCGAACAGGGTGGCCAGCGCGGCCAGGGTGCGGGTCATGGGCGTCGTCCTCGGTGACTTGTCGTTGTTCATGCGGGAACTCATGCAATGGGTTGGTGCACGGTCACCAGTTTGGTGCCATCGGGGAACGAGGCTTCCACCTGGATGTCCGGGATCATCTCCGCCACGCCGTCCATCACGTCGGCGCGGGTCAGCACCGTCTTGCCCTCGCTCATCAGCGCGGCGACGCTCTTGCCGTCGCGGGCGCCTTCCATGATGGCGGCGCTGATCAGCGCCACCGCCTCGGGGTAGTTGAGCTTGAGGCCCCGCGCGCGGCGCCGCTCTGCGAGCAGGGCGGCGGTGAAGATCAGCAGCTTGTCCTTCTCGCGGGGCGTGAGTTCCATGGGTCGGTGTTCAGCAGGAGACGTGCCAGATGCTACGGTGCTTCGCCGCCTTGGCACAGGCCTTGCCCCAAGAAGGCGCATGAGTGCGAACCCGGCCCTGTCCCAGGAGAACCCCCCCGTGGGGCCGGCCATCGCCACCCCGTCCAGCACCAAGGCGGTGCAGCGGGTGGTCAAGGTACGGCGCGACTACAACAGCTGGGTCGCCAAGGAAACGATGGAGGACTACGCGCTGCGCTTCACGCCGCGCGCGTTCCGCAAGTGGTCGTCGATGCGGGTGGCCAATACCGCATTCGGCGCGGCCTCGTTCCTGGTGCTCGAGGCGGTGGGCGGCACGCTGCTGGTCGACTACGGCTTCGTCAACGCCTTCTGGGCGATCCTCGCCACCGGGCTGATCATCTTCCTGGCCGGCTGGCCGATCAGCGTCTACGCGGCGCGCCACGGCGTCGACATGGACCTGCTGACGCGCGGTGCCGGCTTCGGCTACATCGGCTCGACCGTCACCTCGCTGATCTACGCCAGCTTCACCTTCATCTTCTTCGCGCTCGAGGCGGCCATCATGGCCTACGCGATCGAGCTGGCCTTCGACATCCCGCCGGCCTGGGGCTACCTGCTCTGCGCGCTGGTGGTGATCCCGCTGGTGACCCACGGCGTGACGACGATCAGCCGGCTGCAGGTGTGGACGCAGCCGCTGTGGCTGGCGATGCTGATCGTGCCCTTCATCTACGTGCTGCAGCAGCACCCGACGGTGCTGACCGACATCTGGCACTTCGGCGGCATCGCCAACGAAGGCGGCAACGACGTGGTGCAGCCCGCCGGCTTCGACCTGATGAAGTTCGGCGCCGCGATGACCGTGGGCATCGCGCTGATCACGCAGATGGGCGAGCAGGCCGACTACCTGCGGTTCATGCCCGAGAAGCAACGCGGCAACCGCTTCGCCTGGTGGGCGGGCGTGGTGATCGGCGGCCCGGGCTGGGTGATCCCCGGCGTGCTGAAGATGCTGGCCGGCTGCCTGCTCGCGTACCTCGCGATCGGCTACGCCGTGCCGGTGGCGCGTGCGGTCGACCCGACGCAGATGTACCTGGTCGCCTACGGCGCGATGACCTCGAACGTCGGCCTCGCGGTGGCCGCGACGGCGGTGTTCGTGATCGTCTCGCAGCTCAAGATCAACGTCACCAACGCCTATGCCGGGTCGCTGGCCTGGTCGAACTTCTTCGCGCGGCTGACGCACAGCCACCCGGGGCGCGTGGTGTGGATGGTGTTCAACATCCTGATCGCGCTGATGCTGATGGAGCTGAACGTCTTCCAGGCGATCGGCAAGGTGCTGGGGCTGTACTCCAACATCGCGATCAGCTGGATGATGGCCGTGGTGGCCGACCTGGTGATCAACAAGCCGATGGGCTGGTCGCCCAAGGGCATCGAGTTCAAGCGGGCGCACCTGTACGACGTCAACCCGGTCGGCGTCGGCGCAATGGGCGTGGCTTCGGTGCTGTCCGTCGTTGCCTACCTCGGCGTGCTGGGGCCGATGGCGCAGGCCTTCTCGGCGGTGATCGCGATGGTCACCGCGTTCGTGGCCTCGCCGCTGATCGCCTGGTGGACGAAGGGCCGCTACTACATCGCCCGCCAGCCTGAAGCGGTCGCGCCCGAACAGGGCACCTACAAGCGCCTGACCCGCTGCACGATCTGCGAGCGCGACTACGAGCACGACGACATGGCGCACTGCCCGGCTTATGGCGGCGCGATCTGCTCGCTGTGCTGCTCGCTCGACGCGCGCTGCCACGACCTGTGCAAGCCCGAGGCGCGACTGTCGGTGCAGTGGCGCGACGCGATGGGCCGCATGCTGCCGCGCGGGCTGTGGGAGAAGCTCGACACCGAGCTCGGCCACTACCTGATGCTGATGACGGTGGCCATGACGGCGCTGGCCGCGCTGATGGCTGCGGTGTTCCGCCACGAGCGGCGCCAGCTCGGCACCCTGTCGCCCGATGCGGAAGCCGCGCTGCAGATGGGCTTCGTGAAGGTCTATGCCGCGCTGCTGGTGGTCAGCGCGGTGGTCGCCTGGTGGCTGGTGCTCAAGCACAAGAGCGCCAAGGTGGCGCAGGAAGAATCGAACCGGCAGACGCTGCTGCTGGTGCAGGAGATCGAGTCGCACCGCCGCACCGACGAAGCGCTGCAGCAGGCCAAGCAGGCCGCCGACGCCGCCAACCAGGCAAAGAGCCGCTACATCTCGGCCATCAGCCACGAGCTGCGCACGCCACTGAACAGCATCCTCGGCTACGCGCAGCTGCTCGACGACGACCCGGCCATTCCCGACGCGCGACGCCAGGCGGTGCGCGTCATCAAGCGCGGCGGCGACCACCTGCTGTCGCTGATCGAGGGCACGCTGGACATGGCGCGCATCGAGGGCGGCAAGCTGACGCTGGAGCCCGCACCGCTGCGCCTGCGCGAGAGCCTGCAGCAGATCGCGCGGTTGTTCGAGCTGCAGGCGCAGTCCAAGGGCATCGGCTTCGTCGCCGAGATCGATGCGCAGGCACCGGAGCTGGTGCGGGCCGACGAGAAGCGGCTGCGCCAGATCCTCATCAACCTGCTGGGCAACGCGGTGAAGTTCACGCGGGAGGGCCGCGTCGTCTTCCGCCTTCGCTACGCGCGCGAGATCGCCCACTTCGAGATCGAGGACACCGGCCCCGGCATGCCACCGGACGAGGTGGCGCGCGTCTTCGAACCCTTTGCCCGCGGTTCGGCGGCCGGGCAGAGCGGCAGCGGCGGCACCGGCCTGGGCCTGACCATCGCCAAGATGCTGGCCGAGCTGATGGGCGGCGAGATGACCGTGGAGAGCCACCCCGGCCGCGGTTCCTGCTTCCGTGTGCGCCTGTTCCTGCCCGAACTGCACTCCGACGCGCTGCCGGCGCCACAGGCCGCGCAGCGCATCGGCTACGCGGGCGAGCGCCGGCGCATCCTGGTGGTCGACAACGAGGAGGCCGACCGCGGGCTGCTGGTCAGCGTGCTGGCGCCGCTGGGGTTCGACCTGCGCACGGCGGCCTCGGGCGAAGAGTGCCTGGCGCTGCTGCGCGACGGCCGCAGCAGCGCAGGCTGGCACCCCGACGCAGTGTTCATGGACCTGGCCATGCCCGGCATCGACGGCTGGGAGACCATCCGGCGCATCCGCCACGAGGCACTCGGCCCGGCGGCGATCGCGATCGTGTCGGCCAATGCCTTCGACAAGGGGCTGGAGAACGACGTCGGCATCGCCGCGCGCGACTTCATCACCAAGCCGGTCCGCGTCAACGAACTGCTGGACTGGCTGGGGCGGGCGCTGGCGCTGCAGTGGGCGACGGCTGCGGCGATCGTGCCGGAGGGCGTGCTGGCGACCACCTCCGACGCGCCGATTGCACTGCCTGCGGAGCCGCACCTGCGCGCGTTGCAGGAACTGGTCAACATCGGCTACGTGCGCGGCATCGTCAAGCGGCTCGACCAGATCGAGACCGAGTCGCCGGCCTGCGCGGCCTTCGTCGAGCGCATGCGGGGGATGGCGCGCGGGTTCCGGCTCGACGAGATGAATGGCGTGTTGACCCGTGCGCTCGAGACCGACCGATGAACCTCGACCGCCACAACTCCGACGTCGTGCTGATCGTCGACGACATCCCCGACAACCTGTCGATGCTGCACGACGCGCTCGATGAGTTCGGCTACACCGTGCTCGTGGCCACCAACGGCGAGCAGGCGCTGCAGCGTGCGGCCCAGGCGATGCCCGACGTGATCCTGCTCGACGCGGTGATGCCCGGCATGGACGGTTTCGAGGTGGCGAAGCGCCTGAAGGCCGATGCTGCCACCGCGGCCATCCCGGTGATCTTCATGACCGGCCTGACCGAGACCGAGCATGTGCTCAAGGCCTTTCAGAGCGGCGGTGTCGACTACGTCGCCAAGCCGATCAAGCCGATGGAGGTGCTGGCGCGTATCGCCGCCCACGTGCAGGGTGCGCGCGAACGCCGCCAGGCGCGCAACGCGCTCGATGCCTTCGGTCACGCCACGCTGTCGGTCCGCGCCGCCGACGGCCGCATCCTCTGGCAGACGCCGCTGGCGCGGCAGCTGCTCGTCACGCACGATGCGGGCGATGGGCAGCAGCTGGGTGAAGCGGTGCTCGACTGGTTGCAGGCGCAGGCGGTGGTCCATGCCACCGGCGGCGCGCCACAGTCGCTGACGCTGGCCCGCCACGGCAAACGCCTGGTGTTCGCCTTGCACGAGGCCAGCGCGGCCAGTGGCGGCGAGAGCGGCGGCGAAGACGAATGGCTGCTGGTGATGACCGAGTCGTCCGACGAATCGACCATCGAGGCGCTGGGCCTGGCCTTCAAGCTCACCGCGCGCGAGGCCGAGGTGCTGTACTGGGTGGTGCAGGGCAAGACCAACCGTGACATCGGCGAGATCCTGGGCACCAGCCCGCGCACGGTGCACAAGCACCTGGAGCATGTGTTCGAGAAGCTCGGCGTCGAGACGCGCACGGCGGCGGCGGGCATGGCGATGGCCCGCGTGAGGCAGCTCTCGGCAACACGGTGACGGTGCGCATCAGGGAGCCGGCATGGACATCCTCGTTCGACCCGCACACGGCCGCGATGCGGCGGCACTGGCCGAGATCTACGCGCCCAGCGTGCTGCAGCGGCCGACCTCGTTCGAACTGAAGGCGCCCGATGCCGACGAGATGGCGGCGCGGCTTGCGCGCGTCAGCGCCACCTGGCCCTGGCTGGTTGCCGAGCTCGACGGCGAGGTGGTCGGCTACTGCTATGCCGGGCCCTACGCCGAGCGCGAGGCCTACCGCTGGTCGGTGACCACGACGACGTACGTGCGCGAAGGCTGGCACCGGCGCGGCATCGGGCGGGCGATGTACGCGCGGCTGTTCGAGCTGCTGCGTCGCCAGGGCGCCGTGACGGCCTTCGCCGGCATCACGCTGCCCAACGAGGCCAGCGTCGGGCTGCACCGGGCGCTGGGCTTCGAGCCGGTGGGCGTCTACCCGAACGCCGGATTCAAGCTCGGCCGCTGGTGGGACGTGGCCTGGTTCGGCCTGCCGCTGCGCACGCCGGCGCGCGACGAAGCGCCCGCAGACATCGTGCGCTGGCCGGATCTGGCCGAAGGCTGAGCGCCGGGCTCGCCGGACTCAGTTCGCCGTCAGCGTCATCAGCACGTCGGCGTACCAGGCGCAGTTCAGGCCGAGCGACTCGTCGGCGATCTGGTCACGGCTGCCCATGTCCATGCGCGCCGAGTGAATGCCCAGCAGCTTCCACGGCATGGCACCGTCGCTGCCCAACCCGCCGGGGGCACGCATCACCACCGGTGCACCGCTGGTGCCGCGGTGCGTTCGAGCGTCGGTCAGGAACAGACCCTGGCCCTGGAAGCGTGTGCCGAAGGACGACGCCACCGAGGCCTGCCGCGCCACCGGCAGGTGGTAGCGGCTGTCATGGAAACCGAGCGGGAAGCCGACCACCAGCAGCGGCGTGCCGACGTCGACCTCGCCCAGCGAGTCCTGCAGGTTGGCCGGCGTGAACGCGCGCGGCGTGAAGCCGAGCTTCTCGCGGTCGAGCTCGATCACCGCCACGTCGATCTCGCCGCCGGTGTCGCTGGCCTGCCGCCACACGGCGCGGCTGTTCTCGTACAGCAGCACCGAGTAGGCACCGGCATGCGACAGGTCGCGGTCGTCGTTGTGCAGTTCGATCTCGATGCGGTCGGGGAAGTGCTCGCTCGGTTCGTCGATCAGCACGTGCCGGCTGGTGGCCAGGAAGAGCCGCTCGCCGCGGGCGAAGAAGAAGCCGCTGGCCGACGTCAGCGCGCGCGAACCCTGGAAGGTCGACAGGCGGGGCACCGCCAGCAGCAGCGGCTCGACGGCCGTGCCTTCGCGGGCCGGGGGCTGGCGATGTTCCAGGCGGTCGATCAGCGCGGCGATGCGGGTGGCGTCGTGCTCGAAGGCGGCGATCGTGTGCTCGGAGATCTCCGCATTGAGCATCGCGGTGCGCGCGATCTCGGCCCAGCCCTCGAAGGTCTTTCGGAAGCGCTCGCGTGCCGGTGGCGCCAGCTGCTGCAGCAGCGCGGTGCACAGCGCGTCGAGCGCCACCACGTTGCCCTTGAGCTCGCAGATGCGTTCGGTGGCTTCCTGCAGATTGTTCATGAGCGCTCCCAAAAACAAAAACCGCGGCCGGGGCCGCGGTTTCGAACGAGGCTCGCGAGGAGCCTGCGGGTCAGGTCAGACCACGCGGATGTTCGAGGCTTGCGGACCCTTCTGGCCCTGCGTCGTCTCGAACTCTACGCGCTGGTTCTCGGCCAGGGTCTTGAAGCCGCCGCCCTGGATCTGGCTGAAGTGGGCGAACAGGTCCTTGCTGCCGTCGTCGGGGGCGATGAAGCCGAAGCCCTTGCCTTCGTTGAACCACTTCACGGTGCCGGTTTGAGTCGTCATGTCGATTTCCTTTCAAGTTGGCTGCGCAGGCGAACGCCGACGCAGGCAGAGACGCCAAGAAGATCATCGATGGGAGTTCAGACCGGAGCCGGCCGGCAGTGCTGCCGGTGGCCATCAGAGAAGACTTACGAACTTGCTGTCTTGATCATGCCTACCGACCTAATGTACTCGACGCGGCGAGAGACCTTGGATTCCGAAGGCCTCTCGCCCGCCGCCGGTCGATTCAGGTGCCGCTGAACGCGAAGTCGACCTCGGGCGCGAGGCCGCTGACGATGCGCGCGATGCTCTTGCCCGAGCCGCACGAATGCGTCCAGCCCAGCGTGCCATGGCCGGTGTTGAGGAACAGCTTCTTCAGCTTCGAGCGGCCGATGATCGGCACGTTGCTCGGCGTGGCCGGGCGCAGGCCGGTCCAGAACTGCGCCTGCGTGGCGTCGCCGGCACCAGGGAAGAGTTGCTCCACGCGGCGGACGATCGCCTCGCAGCGCACGCGGTTGAGGTCGCGGTCGTAGCCGTTGAGCTCGGCGGTGCCGGCGATGCGCAGTCGATCGCCGAGCCGCGAGAACACCAGCTTGTACTCGTCGTCGGTCAGCGAGACCTGGTGCGCCATCGAGGCATCCTTCACCGGCATCGTGACCGAGTAGCCCTTGGCCGGGTAGATCGGCAGCGAGATGCCGAGCGACTTCGCGACCAGCGGCGACAGGCTGCCCATCGCCAGCACGTAGGCATCGGCGCGGATCTGCCGGAAGCGGCCCTCGCCGTCGGTGGCCTCGACGTGGTCGATCTCGCCGCCGGCCTCGCGCAGCGCGGTCACGGTGTGGCTCATCAGGAACTTCACGCCGTCATGCTCGCAGCGCTTGACCAGCTCGCGGGCGAAGCGGTTGGCGTCGCCCGATTCGTCTTCGGCGGTGTAGGTGGCGCCGGCGAGTTGCGGGCGGATGTGGCGAAGCGCTGGCTCCAGCTTGACCGCTTCGTCGGCGGAGATCACGCGGCGGTCGCAGCCCAGCGCGCGCATCTGCGCGGCCGGTGCCTCGGCGGCGTCGAACTCCTTCTGGCTGGTGTAGAAGTGCAGGATGCCCTGCGTGCGCTCGTCGTAGGCAATGACGCGCTCGCGGCGCAGCTGCTGCAGCGTGTCGCGGCTGTAGGTGCCCAGGCGAACGATCTGCGCGATGTTGTGCCGCGTGCGTGCCGGCGTGCACTCGCGCAGGAACTGCAGGCCCCACAGCCACTGGCGCATGTCGGCGCGCAGGCGGAACAGCAGAGGCGCGTCTTCCTTGCCCAGCCACTGCAGCACCTTCAGCGGCGCGCCCGGGTTGGCCCAGGGCTCGGCGTGGCTGACCGAGATCTGCCCGCCGTTGGCGAAGCTGGTTTCCGCCGCCGGCGAGGCCTGGCGGTCGATCACGGTCACGTCGTGACCCTGTTGGCGAAGGAAATAGGCCGAGGTGACGCCGAGCAGGCCGGCGCCGAGAACCACCACGTTCATGGCAAGACTCCAAAGGACAGGATGTACGCACGGTGTGTCGTGCGCTTGCCGCTCCCCCTGTCCTTGGTACCTGAGAGATTCGGCCTGCGCCATCGGTGCGGGCCTTGCTCCTTCGGTGCGTCACGCGGGTGACGGCTCTCCAGACGGCGTTCGTGAGTTGCAGTACGGGCCCTGAGCGTTCATGGGAGATTGCGCCTTCGGGGGCCGGGCGGTGCCGGCACTCTCCTGCTGATTCGCGATTCTACGGGCGAGTGGTCATGCCCTCCGCGCTGAGGAAGCGTTCGGCCAGGCGCACCCAGTACGCGCTGCCGACCGCGATGTTGTCGTCGGCGAAGTCGTAGCCCGGGTGGTGGACCATGCAGGTGCCGGGCGCATCGCCATTGCCGATGAACAGGTAGGAACCCGGCACCCGCTCGAGCATGAAGGCGAAGTCCTCGCTGCCGGTCAGCGGCGGGCCCTGCAACGTCACGCGGTCGGGCCCGAGCAGCTCCAGCGCCACCTCGCGCGCGAAGGCGGTCTCCGCCGGCGTGTTGACCAGCACCGCATAGCCGCTGCGCCAGTCGACCTTCGCCTGCACGCCGAAGCTCTCGGCCTGCGCCTGCGCCAGCGCCTTGATGCGCCGCTCCAGCAGCGTGCGCACCTCGCGGTCGAGCGCGCGCACGCTGAGCTCCAGTGTTGCGGTGGCCGGGATCACGTTGTTGGCGCGGCCGGCGTTCAGCGCGCCGACGGTGACCACCGCCGCCTGCAGCGGGTCGACGTTGCGCGACACCACCGTCTGCAGCGCCATCACCAGGCTGGCTGCGGCGACGATCGGGTCGGCGGTGTGCTGCGGCATCGCGCCATGGCCGCCGATGCCGGTCAGCGTGATCGTCGCGTAGTCCGACGAGGCCATCGCCGCGCCCTCGCGCAGCACCAGCCGGCCCTGCGGGATGCCGGGCATGTTGTGCATCGCGAAGATCGCGTCGCAAGGGTGCTTGTCGAACAGGCCGTCGTCCATCATGCGCAGCGCGCCGCCGCCGCCTTCTTCGGCCGGCTGGAAGATCAGGTTCAGCGTGCCGTCGAAGCGGCCTGCTTCGGCCAGATGCCGCGCCGCCGCCAGCAGCATCGCGGTGTGGCCGTCGTGGCCGCAGGCGTGCATCAGCCCGGGGCGCTGGCTGCTCCATTCGGCGCCGCTGGCCTCGGTGATCGGCAGCGCATCCATGTCGGCGCGCAGCCCGAGGCGGCGCATGCCACGGCCGCGTGTCAGTGTGCCGACCACGCCGGTGCCGCCCAGTCCGCACTCAACCGCGTAGCCCCAGCCCTCGAGCTTGTCGGCCACCAGCGCCGCCGTGCGGTGCTCCTCGAAGGCCAGCTCGGGGTGGCGGTGGATGTCGCGGCGCAGGCTGATGAATTCGCCCGCGCGGGCTTGCAGTGCCTCCAGGAGGTAGGTCACGCTGCTCCCTCCCTCACTGCGGCTGCAGGTTGATCTGCTTCGCGATGGCGCGGTAGCGCGCCGTCTCGCCCTCGAAGAACTTCGCCGACTCGGCCAGCGTCATCGGCGCGGACGGATGCTGGGTCTGCGCCGCCAGCTGCGCGCGCACGCCCGGGTCCTGCAGCGTCTTGCCGACCGCGGCATGCAGCTTCACCACCACGTCTTCGGGTGTGGACTTCGGCACCATGAAGCCGGTCCAGATCTTGTACGAGAAGTTCTTCAGCGACTGGCTCTCGCTGGCCGTCGGCACGTTCTTCAGCAGGTCTGAGCGCTGCGCGCCGAGCTGACCGATCACCTTCAGCCGCCCTTGTTCGGCCAGCGCGCCCATCGCGGCGCTGTAGACGAGCACGGCGAAGTCGACCTGGCCGCCGCCGATGTCCTGCAGCAGCGGCGCGTTGCCCTTGTAGGGCACGTGGGCCAGCTTGATGCCGGTCTGCGCCTGTGCGCTCTCGAGGATCAGGTGGTACAGCGAGCCGATGCCCACGCTGCCGTAGGTCAGCGGCTTGTCGGCCGACTTGCGCGCCAGCGCGATCAGCTCGTCGACGCTGTTGACCGGCAGGTCCTTGCGGGTGACGAACACCATCACCGCATCGGCCACCGGGTGCACCAGGCGGAAGTCCTCGGTCTTGAGCTTGACCGCGGCGTTGGCCAGCGGCGACAGGATCACCTCGTTCGGCGAGCCCTGGAAGACATAGTAGCCATCGGCCGGCGCGGCGAGCACCTTCTGCGCGGCCAGCGCACCGCTGACGCCGCCGAGGTTCTCCACCAGCACCTGCTGGCCGAGCTCCTTGCCGAGCTGGGTGTTGAAGATGCGCGCGATAGCGTCCGACGGGCCACCCGCCGGATACGGAACCATCAGGTTGACCGGCTTGGCCGGCCAGGCCTGGGCAGAGGCCGCAGCGGCGGCGAGCAGCCAGCCGCTGGCGAGCAGGGCGGTCAGGGCGAGGCGGCGGGCAGGGTTCGTCATCGGGCACTCCGGAACGTGGTGGGCGGAAAGCGAGTGGGGCGTGGCGCCAATGTAGAAACGCCGCCATGCGAAGTCCAATGCATTCGAATCTGCATTAGCATGAGTTCAATGCATCGACCGGTGGAGACCCCGCGATGACCCTCGTGCAGTTGCGGCACCTGATCGCACTGGCGCAGACCGGCTCCTTCAGTCGCGCCGCGCAGGCGCAGTTCCTCACCCAGCCGGCGCTCAGCCGCAGCATCCGCGCGCTGGAAGACGAACTGGGCATGCCGCTGTTCGACCGGATCGGCCGGCGCATCGAGCTGACCGCCTTCGGCCGCGCGACGCTGGAGCGCGCCCGGCTGCTGGTGTCGGATGCGGAGGAACTCCAAGGCAGCGGCCGCCGCTCGCGCGAGGGCGAGCGCGGCGTGCTGCGCATCGGCATGGGCTCCGGCCCCGGTGCGATGCTGATGACGCCGCTGCTGATGACCATCGCGCTCGACCACCCGCAGGTGCATGTCGAGATCGCCCGCGGGGGCACCGAGCTGCTGGTGCAGTCGCTGCGCTCTCGTGCGCTCGACGCGCTGGTGGTCGACGTCCGCTCGCTCAAGCCCGCGCCGGACCTGCGCGCCGAGCAGATCTGCGAGATGCGTGGCGGCTTCCTGGTGCGTCGCGGCCACCCGCTCACCCGCGTGCGCGGCGGCGTGGACTTCGAGGCGCTGGGCCGATACCCGATCGCCTCCACCCCGCTGTCCGACGAGGTGGCGCGCACCCTGATCGCGCGTTACGGGCCGCAGGCCCACCCCGAGCAGTGCGTGACGCTGCGCTGCGAGGAAGTGGCCAGCCTCGTCGAGGTGGCCGAGCACAGCGACACGGTGCTGCTGGCCGTTCGCGCCGCCGCGCCGACACTGGTGGAACTGCCGGTGCGGCCGGTGCTCGACATCGCCGCCCGCTTCGGCCTGGTGACGCTGGCGCGGCGCACCGAGGCGCCGCTGTTGCGCCTGGTGCGCGAGCTGATGGCGCAGCGGCTGCGAGACGACTGAGGCGGGTCATGGCAGCCGCCAGGTCCGCCGGACCTACGCCACCTTGCGTATTGGGCGTTTGCTGCGCCGCACCTAACCTGTGCGTCAGCCGGGAAGCATCCCGGATCAACCCGCCAGGAGTCACCCACCCATGAAGATCACCCGTCGCTTCGCCACGAAGTCCCTGACCGCGCTGGCCGCCGCTGCCTGCACGATGGGCTTCGCCACCATCGCCCAGGCCCAGGCCACCATCAAGGTCGGCGTGCTGCACTCGCTGTCCGGCACGATGGCCATTTCGGAAACCGTGCTGAAGGACGTCGCGCTGATGGCGATCGACGAGATCAACGCCAAGGGCGGTGTCATGGGCAAGAAGCTCGAGCCGGTGGTCGTCGACCCGGCGTCGAACTGGCCCCTGTTCGCCGAGAAGGCCAAGCAGCTGATCGACCAGGACAAGGTCGCCGTCACCTTCGGCTGCTGGACCAGCGTGAGCCGCAAGTCGGTGCTGCCGGTGTTCGAGGAGAAGAACTCGCTGCTGTTCTACCCGGTGCAGTACGAAGGCGAAGAGCTGTCGAAGAACGTCTTCTACACCGGCGCCGCGCCGAACCAGCAGGCCATTCCGGCCGTCGAGTACCTGATGAGCAAGGACGGCGGCTCGGCCAAGCGCTGGGTGCTGCTGGGCACCGACTACGTCTACCCCCGCACGACCAACAAGATCCTGCGCGCCTTCCTGAAGGCCAAGGGCGTGGCCGAGGCCGACATCATCGAGGAGTACACCCCGTTCGGCCACAGCGACTACCAGAGCATCATCGCCAAGATCAAGAAGTTCGCCTCCGAGGGCAAGAAGACGGCCGTGGTGTCGACCATCAACGGCGACTCCAACGTGCCCTTCTACAAGGAACTGGGCAACCAGGGCCTGAAGGCGACCGACGTGCCGGTCGTGGCCTTCTCGGTGGGTGAGGAAGAGCTGCGCGGCGTCGACACCAAGCCGCTGGTCGGCCACCTGGCCGCCTGGAACTACTTCATGAGCATCAAGAGCCCGGCCAACACCGAGTTCGTCAAGAAGTGGAGCGACTACGCCAAGGCCAAGAACATCCCCGGCCACAAGGACAAGCCGCTGACCAACGACCCGATGGAAGCCACCTACATCGGCATCATGATGTGGAAGCAGGCGGTCGAGAAGGCCAAGTCGACCGACACCGACAAGGTGATCGCCGCGATGGCCGGCCAGACCTTCCCGGCGCCGGGCGGCTTCATGTCCACCATGGACAAGGAGAACCACCACCTGCACAAGCCGGTGTTCATCGGCGAGATCAAGGCCGACGGCCAGTTCAACGTGGTGTGGAAGACCAAGGGCCCGGTGGTTGCCGACCCGTGGAGCGACTACATCGCAGAGAACAAGGGCAAGAAGAACGTGCCGGAAAAGAAGTGATGTGACCCACCCCCGGAGCGCCTCACGGCGCTCCCCCTCAAGGGGGCGACGCCAGCGGACCGGCAAAGCCGGTTCCGCGGCGTCCGCTTGAGGAGCGGACGGTCTTCGACCTGTCCGCGTCCTTCTTTGACTTCCGACACGAATGCTCCGACGAATCGTTCTCTGCTGTCTGCTGTGGTGCCTGCCATTTGCGTCGTTTGCGCTGACGCCGAAGCAGGCGCTGGCCATCGCTTCCGGTGACAGCGACGAGCGCATCGCCGCGCTGAACGAGGCGGCGGCGAGTGGGGCCGAGGGGCTCGGGCCCTTCGTGCAGGCGCTGCTCGACGACTCGGTCAAGGTCGCGGGCGACAAGGTCTTCGTCGTGCAGGGCGACAAGGCGGTCGATGCCGCCACCGGCGCCTCCGCCACCGTGCCGGCCGATGCCGAGGATGTCGTCAACAACAACCGTGTGCGCGGTGCGCTGCAGGCGGCCATGGGTGCGCTGCAACTGCTCTCGCCCGACATCGCCGCACGCCGCGCCGGCGTAGCCGAACTGCTGAAGCAGCAGCTCGAGGAAGCGCAGCTGCCGCTGCTCGAGAAGGCCTATGCGGCCGAGACGGATGCGGCGCTGAAGGCATCGCTCGAGCGCATGCGCGCCACCATCCTGGTGTCTTCGTCCGACAAGGCCAAGCGCCTGGCGGCGATCACCGCGCTCGCCGGCAGCGGCCAGGGCGCCGTGGCCAGCCTGCTGCAGGAGCGCCTGGCGCCCGACGCCGAGACCGACCCCGAGGTGCGCGCCGCGCTCGGCCGCGCGCTCGACAGCGTGCGCGACCGCATGGCCTGGGGCGAGCGCGCCGGGGTGGTCTTCACCGGCATCAGCCTCGGCTCCATCCTGCTGCTGGCCGCGCTCGGCCTGGCCATCACCTACGGGCTGATGGGCGTCATCAACATGGCGCACGGCGAGCTGCTGATGATCGGCGCCTACGCCACCTACGTGGTGCAGAACGTCTTCCGCCAGCACCTGCCGAACCTGTTCGACTACTACATCTTCGCGGCCATCCCGCTGGCCTTCCTCGCCTCGGCGCTGGTCGGTGCGGCGATGGAGCGCAGCGTGATCCGCTGGCTCTACGGCCGGCCGCTGGAGACGCTTCTGGCCACCTGGGGCATCAGCCTGGTACTGATGCAGGGTGTGCGCACGCTGTTCGGCGCGCAGAACGTGCCGGTGGAGAACCCGGCCTTCCTGTCCGGCGGCGTTGCGCTGATGAGCAACCTGACGCTGCCCTACAACCGCATCGCCATCATCGCCTTCGCCGCGCTGGTGCTGCTCGGCGTGGCCCTGCTGATCGCGCGCACCCGGCTCGGCCTGTTCGTGCGCGGCGTGACGCAGAACCGCCGCATGGCCTCCTGCGTCGGCGTCAACACCGCACGGGTCGACACCTATGCCTTCGCGCTCGGCTCCGGCATCGCCGGCCTCGGCGGCTGCGCGCTCTCGCAGATCGGCAACGTCGGGCCCGACCTGGGCCAGAGCTACATCGTCGACTCGTTCCTCGTCGTCGTGCTCGGCGGCGTCGGCCAGCTCGCCGGCACGGTCTACGCGGCGCTGGGTCTGGGCGTGCTGAACAAGCTGCTCGAAGGCTGGGCCGGCGCGGTGCTGGCCAAGATCATGGTGCTGGTGTTCATCGTGATCTTCATCCAGAAGCGACCGCAGGGGATCTTTGCGATGAAAGGCCGGAGCGCCGAAGCATGAGTGCCGTCCTCCCGTTGTCTGCCACGCCGGTGCCGGCGACGACCTTCCTGTCGCTGAAGAGCTGGTTCGGCGTGTTCGCCGCGCTGATCGCGGTGCTGGTCGTCGCCCCGGTGCTGAACCTGGTCGTGCCCGAGGGCAGCATGCTGCACATGAGCGACTTCGCCGTCGCGCTGGTCGGCAAGATCATGTGCTATGCCATCTGCGCGCTGGCGATGGACCTGATCTGGGGCTACACCGGCATCCTCTCGCTCGGCCACGGCGTGTTCTTCGCGCTCGGCGGCTACGCGATGGGCATGTACCTGATGCGCCAGATCGGCCGCGACGGCCAGTACCAGTCCGACATGCCGGACTTCATGGTGTTCCTCAACTGGAAGGAATTCCCCTGGCACTGGGCGTTCAGCGACAGCTTCGTCTTCCAGATGGCGATGGTGGTGCTGGTGCCGGGGTTGCTGGCCTTCGTGTTCGGCTTCTTCGCCTTCCGCTCGCGCATCAAGGGCGTGTACTTCTCGATCATCACGCAGGCGATGACCTTCGCCGCGATGCTGCTGTTCTTCCGCAACGAGACCGGCTTCGGCGGCAACAACGGCTTCACCGACTTCAAGCGCATCCTGGGCATCACCATCGCGACGCCGTCCACGCGCATGGTGCTGTTCGTGATCACCGGGCTGACGCTGATCGGCTTCTTCGTCTTCGCGCGCTGGCTGGTGGCCAGCAAGTTCGGCCGCGTGCTGCAGGCCATCCGCGACGCCGAGAGCCGGGTGATGTTCACCGGCTACGACCCGATCCGCTACAAGCTGACGATCTGGGTGATCTCGGCGGTGATGTGCGGCATCGCCGGTGCGCTGTACGTGCCGCAGGTCGGCATCATCAACCCGGGCGAGATGAGCCCGGCGGCGTCGATCGAGATGGCGATCTGGGCCGCAGTCGGCGGCCGCGGCACGCTGATCGGCCCGATCGTCGGCGCCTTCTTCGTCAACGGTGCGAAGAGCTGGTTCACCCAGGCCTTCCCGGAGTTCTGGCTGTACTTCCTGGGTGCGCTGTTCATCGCGGTGACGCTGTTCCTGCCGCAGGGAATCATCGGTCTCGTGCGACGGGTGAAGAAGGAGACACGGTCATGACCCCCGACTTGATGAAGGCCGGGGCGAAGATCCGCGAGGAGCATCAGAAGCTCGTCGCGACGAGGCCCGCCTCGGGCGGCGCGAGCTACGGCCGCGTGGTCACCGGCGAGCTGGACGTGGCGCACGGCGCCATCCTGTACCTCGACGACATCACCGTCAGCTTCGACGGCTTCAAGGCGCTCAATGCGCTCTCCCTGTCGATCAGCGCCGGCGAGCTGCGCTGCATCATCGGCCCGAACGGCGCCGGCAAGACGACCATGATGGACGTCATCACCGGCAAGACCCGGCCCGATGCCGGCAAGGCCTTCTTCGGCTCGACCATCGACCTGCTGCGCCTGCGCGAAAATCAGATCGCCACCATCGGCATCGGCCGCAAGTTCCAGAAGCCGACCGTGTTCGAGCACCTGTCGGTGTTCGAGAACCTCGAGCTGGCGCTGAAGACTGACCACGGCGTGCGCGCCTCGATGTTCTTCCGCCTGACCGGGCCGCAGCTCGACCGCATCGGCGAGATCCTCACGCTGATCCACCTGAAGGACAGCGCGCAACGCGTGGCCGGCCTGCTGAGCCACGGCCAGAAGCAGTGGCTGGAGATCGGCATGCTGCTGATGCAGGACCCGAAGCTGCTGCTGCTCGACGAGCCGGTGGCCGGCATGACCGACGAAGAGACCGAGCGCACCGCCGAGCTGTTCCTCTCGCTCGAGGGCAGCCACTCGCTGGTGGTCGTCGAGCACGACATGAAGTTCATCGGCGAGTTGACGCAGGGCAAGGCGAGCAAGAAGGTCACCGTGCTGCACGAGGGCAGCGTGCTCGCCGAAGGTTCGCTGAAGGACGTGCAGGCCAACGACAAGGTCGTGGAAGTCTATTTGGGTCGCTGACATGCTGAAGGTCGAAGGCATCAACCAGTACTACGGCGGCTCGCACATCCTGCGCAACCTCGGTTTCGAATCGAAGATCGGCGAGGTGACGGTGGTGCTGGGCCGCAACGGCGTCGGCAAGACCACGCTGCTGAAGTCGCTGATGGGCGTGGTGCCGGTCAAGACCGGCAGCATCCAGCTCGACGGCCAGGACATCACCCGCGACACGCCCTACGAGCGGGTGCGCAAGGGCGTGGGCTACGTGCCGCAGGGCCGCGAGATCTTCGGCCGCCTGACGGTGGAAGAGAACCTGCGCATGGGCCTGGCCTACAAGAAGGGCGGCACGCCGATCCCGGCCGAGCTGTTCGACCTGTTCCCCATCCTCAAGCAGTTCCTCAACCGCCGTGGCGGCGACCTCTCCGGCGGCCAGCAGCAGCAGCTCGCGATCGCCCGCGCGCTGGCGGCCGGGCCGAAGCTGCTGATCCTCGACGAGCCGACCGAGGGCATCCAGCCCAGCATCATCAAGGACATCGGCCGCGTCATCCGCATGCTGGCCGATCGCAAGACCATGGCCATCGTGCTGGTCGAGCAGTACTACGACTTCGCCGCCGAACTGGCCGACCAGTACCTGCTGATGGAGCGCGGCGAGATCGTGCAGCGCGGCCGCGGTGCGGACATGGAGCGCGAGGGCGTGCGCGAGCGCATGTCCATCTGAGCGTGCGCTGCCTGCGGCGGCCTCGTCATCCTTGCCAGCCTTGCCACAGCGTGCACGCCGCGGCTGCCACGAGCAGCAGCCCGACTGCGCGGGCGAGCCGGCGCGGTGCCTGCGGGTGGGCCTGCAGCGCCGCGCGCATGCGGCTCGCTGCCAGCGCCACGCTGCCGTAGACGCCGGCCTGGGTGGCGGCCGTGATGGCACCCAGCACCAGCGCCTGCGTCACCACCGGGCCCTGCCCGGGCCGCAGGAACTGCGGGAACACGGCGAGCATGAAGACATAGGCCTTCGGGTTGAGCAGGCAGGTGGCCAGCGCCGCGCCGAAGGTTGCGCCGTCGCCGCGTGATGGCGCGGCCTCGGTGCTGCCCGCCGGCAGGCCGAGCGAATCGGCCGAGCGCCACAGCGAGGTGCCCAGCCAGGCCATGTAGAGCGCGCCGGCGAGCAGCACGGCGTTGTACAGGCCCGGCGCCGAGAGCAGCAGCAAGCCGGCGCCGAGCGCCCCCAGCGCCAGGTGGACCGCGCCGCCGGTCATGATGCCGGCCACCGCCACCATGCCGGCGCGCCGACCGCGCGCCAGCGCGCTGGCCAGCACGAAGGCCATGTCCATGCCCGGCAGCAGGATCACGCCGGCCACGAGGGCAAAGTAGAGCGCGTAGTGGCTGGCATGCGGAAGTTCGTTCATGGGGTCGATGATGTTGACGGCCTGGCTGGCATCATCGCGGGCAGAACATGCCAACGCATGTCGTGATTGACCGGAGCATCCATGAAGGCCAGCCGACTGCTCTCCATCCTGATGCTGCTGCAGTCGCGCGGGCGCGTCACCGCGGGCGAGCTGGCGCGTGCGACGGAGGTGTCGGTGCGCACCATCCTGCGCGACATCGACCAGCTCTCGGCAGCCGGCGTGCCGTTGTGGGGTGAGCGCGGCCGCTCGGGCGGCTTCCAGCTGCGGCCGGGCTGGAGCACACAACTGACCGGCATGACGCAGCCTGAAGCCGGTGCGCTGTTGCTGGCAGGCTTGCCCGGCCCGGCGACGGAGCTGGGGCTGGGCGCGGCGGCGGCGTCGGCGCGCCTGAAGCTGGTGGCCAGCCTGCCCGCCGAGTGGCGCGAGCAGGCGCAACTCGTGGGTGAACGCCTGCACATCGACCCGCTCGACTGGTACCGCGCGCCGGACACGCCGCAATGGCTGCGCGAGGTGGCCGAGGCCGTCTGGCATGGGCGTCGCATCACGCTGCTGTACGAAAGCTGGCGCGGCCGCTCGCAGCGCGAGCTGGAGCCGGTTGGCCTGGTGCTCAAGGCCGGCGCCTGGTACGTGGCCGCCCGACAGACGGGGCAGGCCGAGGTGCGCACCTACCGGCTGGCCAGCATCGTCGATTTCAAGGGCATCGGCAGAGCCTTCCGCCGCCCCCGGGGCTTCGAACTGGAGGCCTGGTGGCGCGGGGCCTCGCTGCGGTTCGAGGCGCAGTTGCGCCAGCTTCCCGTGCGGGTGCAGGTCTCGCCGCGCGGCGTCAAGCGTCTGCTCAACGCCCGGCTGGCGTTCACGCCCGTGCCCGACGCCGCTCGTTCACCCGCGGCGCCTTCCGGCTGGAGCGAAGGCCTGATGGCGATGGAGTCGGTGGAGCAGGGGGCATTGCAGCTGCTGGCGCTGGGCGCCGAGGTGCGGGTGATCGAGCCGACTGCGCTGCGCGAGGAACTGCAGCGCCAGGCGCGTGCCGTGCTGGCGCTGCACGGCAATACATGACAGCCCCTGTCAGCTGAAGCTTCCTAGCATGGTGGTCACGGATGGCTGCCACCGATGGAGGACCTCGATGCACGATGACTTGTCACCCCGGCTGCGCCGCAGCCTGCTGCAGACGGTCGCCGGCCTGGCGCTGGCGCCCGTGGTGTCCGCCGCGCCGGCCACGGGTGGCGGCGCGCTGCCGGTCGACCCGCCACGGACGGGCCGCCCAGGCGAGTTCGACTTCCTCAGTGGCGAGTGGCGCATCCGTCACCAGCGACTCAAGGCCGGCTCTGCTGATCAATGGGATCACTTCGACGGCGAGGCCACTTGCTGGAGCATCCTCGGCGGCGTGGCCAGCATCGAGGAACTGCGCATCCCGGCACGCAACTTCAGCGGCATGGGCCTGCGGCTGTTCAATGGCGAACAGGGCCGCTGGTACGAACTGTGGACGAATGCCAAGGGCGCCTCGCTCACCGGGCCGGGCACGCCGGGCGGCTTCCAGGACGGGGTGGCGGTGTTCGAAGCCGACGATGTCGACGGCGACGCGCCGATCCGGGTGCGCAGCACCTGGGACCGCATCGCGCAGCGCTCCTGCCGCTGGCATCAGGCCGTCTCGCGCGACGGCGGGCGGAGCTGGCAGCCGAACTGGTTCATGGATTGGCTGCGCGCCTAGCAACGCGCAGCGGCCGTGGCGCCGACAAGAACGCCCCGAAGGCATGCACGCGTGCATGCCCATCGGACGCCTTGGAGCCACGGCCGCGCGGTCGGTCAGGGCGCCGTGCTCAGCTCGGTCGCCGGCGTGTCCGAATCGGTCTGCACGACCAGGACCTTGGCAGCATTCGGCGTCACGCTGGCCGGCACCGGCACCAGCAGCCAGTCGGCATTCTTCGCCAGGCTCACCTGGGCATTGAAGACGACGGTCTTCGTGCCGGCCGGGGTCATGCGCAGCTGGTAGGTGCCGCCCTCGAGCTGGATCGAATCGGCACCGTTGACCGGCAGGGCCTTCTTGTAGCCCACCGCGGCGAAGTTCGGCGTGGTGGCTGCCAGGTCGGCACCGGGTGCAGTCAGGTAGACGTCGAGGTTCGCCGCGTTGAAGGCGGCGTTGAACACACGCACGCGGGCGTTGTCCGAGGCGATGCCCTTGTTGTACGGGTCGTCGATCAGCACGAGTTCGGTGACCGAGCCGGCGTCGGGCACGGCGACCAGCGTGTACTTGTTGCCGCGGCGTGCGTCGAAGCTGAGCGAACCCACCGTCAGCGCCGGCGTTCCGGTCGTGCGCACATCCCACTTCTGCGTCGCGGTCGACACGTCGAAGAAGTTGGTCGCGCTCTTGTAGGCAAGGTCGGCGGCCCCGCCGACCGCCACGTCGTTGCGGAACAGGGAGACGTCGGGCGCGAACGGCACGGCATGCAGCAGGCGCACCTTCGGGTCGGCCAGATCGAGCCGGTCGTCGAGGTTGTCGTCGTTGCCGCCGCCGCAGGCGGCGAGGAAGAGCGCGGGCACGATGGCGATGAGCGATCGGTGGAAGGTGTGCATGGGAGTCCTCTCAGGTGCGGCAGGGGCGCCGGGTGTGAAACGACTCTAGGTTCGAACTCCTGCGCTTCGGGTGGGAGCAGGCCGCCGCTGCGCGTAGGGCATGGCCGACTCGCCCGTAGGACAAGGCCGGGCCTGCTTGCATCCGCTTGCCAACGCTGACGAAGCCGAGGGAACTCCGCCAGCGAGGTCGGTCGTGTCGGTCAGAATGCCGCCATGATCACCGTCCACCACCTCAACGATTCGCGCTCGCAGCGTGTGCTCTGGCTGCTCGAGGAACTCGGGCTGCCCTACGAGATCAAGCACTACCAGCGCGACAGGCAGACCATGCTCGCGCCGCCCGAACTGCGTGCGGTGCACCCGCTGGGCAAGTCCCCGGTCATCAGCGATGGCGACGTCACCGTGGCCGAGTCCGGCGCCATCATCGAGTACCTGGTCGACCGCGAAGGCGGCAGGCTTCGCCCCGCGCCCGGCTCGCCCGAGTTCCTGCGCTACCGCTACTGGCTGCACTTCGCCGAAGGAACGGCGATGTCGCCGCTGCTGATGAAGCTGGTGTTCGACAAGGTGGCCAGCGCGCCCATGCCCTTCTTCGTCAAGCCGGTGGCGCGCGGCATCGCGGCCCAGGTGCTGAAGGGCTTCGTCACGCCCAACCTCGAGCGCCAGCTCGACTTCATGGAAGCCGAACTGGCCGCGCGGCCCTGGTTTGCCGGCAGCGAGTTCAGCGCCGCCGACATCCAGATGAGCTTCCCGCTGGAGGCCTCGGCCCAGCGCGCCGGGTTGAATGCCAGCCGACCGAAACTGATGGACTGGCTGCAGCGCATCCACGCCCGGCCGGCGTACAGGAAGGCGCTGGAGCGCGGCGGGCCGTACAGCTTCGCTGGGGACTGAGCCGGCAAGGCCAGTGCCGAGTTCAATGGTGCAGACGCGAATCGCGCCCGCTGCTCAGCGCGGTGTGCCGTCGGCGGCGTGCTTCACGACAATCACGTCGCTCTCGCCGAGGTTCGCCAGCCCGTCCAGTGCACCCGAGGTGTAGCCCGCCGAGACGACCTGGCCGCCAGCACCGAGCGTCATGCCATAGGCGTAGTCGTCTGCGGTGGTGCCCCATTGCCGCAGCCATGACAGGCTGCCGTCGGCCGCGTAGACCCCAGTGAAGGCATCGACCCCGCCGAGATGCGTCTGGCCGGGCAGGGCGCCGCCGGCCCAGCCTGCCACGACGGTACGGCCGGTGCCGTCGACGGCGACGGACCAGATGAAGTCGTCGCCGGCCGATCCGAACTGGCGGATCCATCGCGTGCTGCCATCGGGGTCGAGATGGACGAGCACGGCATCGAGCAGGCCGGCGTTCGCGCTGCCGGCCATCACCCCGGCGCTGCGGCCGCCCACGTAGATGCGCCCGTCCGCGTCGACCGCCACGGTCGAGGCGATGTCGTCCTCCGCCGTGCCGAGTTGCCGGGTCCAGAGGCGGTTGCCGTCGCTGTCGAACTTGAGCACGACCATGTCGGCGCCGCCGAGGGCCACGTTGCCGTCCAGGGCGCTGAAGTGGTAGCCGGTGACGATCACATGGCCGCTGGCATCGCTGGCCACGCCGCCGGCCGAGCCGCTACCGGTCTCGCTGAGCATTCGGCCCCAACGCAGTGCTCCGCCGGCACTGTATTTGGCCACGAAGGCGTTGCGCATCAATGCGCCGCTGGTGCCGAACAGGTCGCCGAGTGTGGAGCCGGCCACCAGCACATCGCCGTTGATGTCGACGTGGACGCTGCGGATCTGCGTTACGTCAACACCCAGAGACAGGCTCCAGAGCTGGTTGCCATTGGCATCGAAGCGCGCCAGCAGGCCGCGAGGGCTGTTCGGGATCGGGCTGACCCAGCCGGCCACGAACGCCCCGCCGCTGCCGTCGCTTGCCACGGCCTGGGCCTGGTCGAGGTCGTCTAGACCGATCAGGCGGGTCCAGAGCAGGCGGCCGCTGGCGTCGTACTTGGCCACCAGCGCATCGCTGCCGCCCGCGTTGGTGCTGCCGTCTGGGCTGCCGAAGGTGCTGCCGACGACGAAAGTCGATCCATCCGCGTCCACCGCCACCGCATTGCCGGTGTCGATGGCCGAGGTGCCGAAGCGTAGGGTCGCGGGCCGGGTCGCGAAGCTCCAGCGGTAGGTGCTGGCCAGCGCTTTGCCCGCAGCATCGGTCACGGTGGTGCCGATGGTCACCCTGAGCGTCGCGCGCGTGGGCAACTCGGCGGCCGGTGTGAAGCGGATCGTGTCGCCGTTGCAGGACACCGTGCCGGCGATCGGGGCGCCGCCTTCGCTCAGCGTCACGCTCGCGCTGGTCACCGAACTGCAGTTCAGCGCTTGGTCGAAGCTCGCTTCGACGGTCTGCACGGGGTCGAGGCCGCTGCGGCCGTCGACCGGCGTGACGCTGGTCACGCGAGGTGCGGTGGTGTCGGCGGGTGGGTTGCTGCCGCCCCCGCCGCCGCCCCCGCCCCCGCCCCCGCAGGCCACCAGTGCCACGCAAACGAAAGGAAGCAGGCTGCGCATTCCGCGCCGCCGAATCGTCGTCGTCATTCGAAGTCTCCCTGGGACGCCACTTTGCGTCCGAGAAAGTCTAGACGACGCGGCTTCAGAACAGCCCGACCACCTTGCCGTCGTCGTCGAGATCGATCTTCTCGGCCGACGGAATCTTCGGCAAGCCCGGCATGGTCATCACGTCGCCGCAGATCATCACGACGAACTCGGCGCCGGCGGCCAGCCGCACCTCACGGATGTTGACGGTGTGGCCGCTGGGCGCGCCGCGCGCCGTCGCATCGGTGGAGAACGAGTACTGCGTCTTGGCCACGCACACCGGGTAGTGGCCGTAGCCGGCCTCTTCCAGCTTGCGGATCTGCTCGCGCACCTTGCTGTCGCAGCTCACGCCAGCGGCGCCGTAGACCTTGGTGGCGATGGCGCCGATCTTGTCCAGCAGCGGCGCCTCGTCGGGGTAGACGAAACGGAAGCCGTCGGCCGCTTTCGGCCCGTTCTCGACCAGGTCGACGACGGCGCGCGCCACGCCCTCGGCACCCTTGCCGCCTTCGGCCCAGTGGCGCGCCACCAGCACCGGCACCTCGTGGCGCTTCATGCGCTGCTGCAGCAGCGCCAGCTCGGCCTCGGTGTCGTGGGTGAAGTGGTTGATCGACACCACGCAGGGCAGGCCGTACTGCTCGCGCACGTTGCGCACATGGCGCTCGAGGTTGGCGATACCCTTGTCCAGCGCCTCGACGTTCTCGGTGTTCAGCGACTTCACGTCGACGCCGCCGTGGTACTTCAGCGCACGGATGGTGGCCACGATCACCACTGCATCGGGCCGCAGGCCGCTCTTGCGGCACTTGATGTCGATGAACTTCTCGGCACCGAGATCCGCGCCGAAGCCGGCTTCGGTCACCACGTAGTCGGCGAGCTTGAGGCTCGCCTTCGTCGCGATCACCGAGTTGCAGCCGTGCGCGATGTTGGCGAACGGCCCGCCGTGCAGGATGGCCGGGTTGTTCTCCAGCGTCTGCACGAGGTTGGGCTTGAGCGCGTCCTTCAGCAGCACGGTCATCGCGCCGTGCGCCTTCAGGTCGCGCGCCGTCACCGGCTTGCCGGCGCGGCTGTAGCCGATGACGATATTGCCCAGGCGCTGCTTCAGGTCCTTGACGGAGGTGGCGAGGCAGAAGATCGCCATCACCTCGGAGGCAACGACGATGTCGAAGCCGTCCTGCCGCGGGAAGCCGTTGGCCGTGCCGCCCAGCGAGATCGTCACGTCGCGCAGCGCGCGGTCGTTCATGTCGACCACGCGCTTCCAGCTGATGCGGCGCACGTCGATGTCGAGCTCGTTGCCGTGGTGGATGTGGTTGTCGATCACCGCGGCGAGCAGGTTGTTGGCCAGCGCGATGGCGCTGAAGTCGCCGGTGAAGTGCAGGTTGATGTCCTCCATCGGCACCACCTGCGCATAGCCGCCGCCGGCCGCGCCGCCCTTGACGCCGAACACCGGGCCGAGCGAGGGCTCGCGCAGGCACACCATGGTCTTCTTGCCGATGCGGTTGAGCGCATCGCCCAGGCCCACGGTGGTGGTGGTCTTGCCCTCGCCGGCCGGCGTCGGGCTGATCGCGGTGACGAGGATCAGCTTGCCGTCGGGCCGGTCCTTCAGCGTCTCGAGGTAGTCCAGCGAGATCTTGGCCTTGTAGTGGCCGTAGGGCTCGAGGTGCTCGTCGGCGATGCCGAGCTTCTCGGCCGCGAGTGCCGCGACGCGCTGGAGAGTGGCCTTCTGCGCGATGTCGATGTCGGATGCCATGCTGCGTTGCCTCCGCGAGGTTTGGGTGGGGTCGGGCAGATGCTAGGGCCGGTGCCGCCGCGCAGGGGTATTGGTTTTTCTTGGGTGCGCTTCAAGAAGAACTCATGAGCTTTTATTCGAGTGCGTTCCTAGACTGCGACGCATCCGAAGCAAGGAGCCCGAGATGTTCAACCCCGAAGCGCAGATCTCCGACATCGACCCCGAGCTGTGGCGCGCCATGCGCGCCGAGTGGCAGCGGCAGGAAGACCATGTCGAGCTGATCGCCTCCGAGAACTACGTCAGCCCGCAGGTGATGCGCGTGCAGGGCTCGGTGCTGACCAACAAGTACGCCGAGGGTTATCCCGGCAAGCGCTACTACGGCGGCTGCGAGCATGTCGACGTGGCCGAGCAGCTGGCCATCGACCGCGCCAAGCAGCTCTTCGGCGCCGAGTACGCCAACGTGCAGCCGCACTCCGGCTCGCAGGCCAACGCCGCGGTCTTCATGGCGATGCTGCAGCCGGGCGACACCATCCTGGGCATGTCGCTCGCGCACGGCGGCCACCTGACCCACGGCGCTTCCGTCAACTTCAGCGGCAAGATCTACAAGAGCGTGGCCTACGGCCTGGAGGCCGACACCGAGCTGCTCGACTACGCGCAGGTCAACGAACTGGCCGCCGAGCACAAGCCGAAGATGCTGGTGGCGGGCGCGTCGGCCTACTCGCGCGTGATCGACTGGCAGCGCCTGCGCGACATCGCCGACCGGCATGGCGCCTACCTGCTGGTGGACATGGCGCACTACGCCGGCCTGGTGGCCGCCGGCGAGTACCCGAACCCGGTGGGCATCGCCCACTTCGTCACCAGCACCACGCACAAGACCCTGCGCGGCCCGCGCGGCGGCTTGATTCTGTCGAGCGCGGAGTTCGAGAAGCCGCTGAACTCGATGATCTTCCCCGGCATCCAGGGCGGCCCGCTGATGCACGTGATCGCCGGCAAGGCGCTGGCCTTCAAGGAGGCGATGGCGCCCGACTTCAAGCGCTACCAGCAGCAGGTGAAGGCCAACGCCCGCGCGATGGCCGAGGCGCTCACCGAGCGCGGCCTGCGCATCGTCTCCGGCGGCACCGACAGCCACGTGTTCCTGCTCGACCTGCGCGCCAAGAAGATCACCGGCAAGGCGGCGGAAGCCGTGCTCGGCCGCGCGCACCTGACGGTCAACAAGAACGCGATCCCGAACGACCCGGAGAAGCCCTTCGTCACGAGCGGCATCCGCATCGGCGCGCCGGCGATGACCACGCGCGGCTTCGGCACCGACGAGGCGCGCCTGATCGCGAACCTGATGGCCGACGTGCTGGAGGCTCCCGACGACGAGACGGCGATCACGCGCGTGGCCGGCGAGGTCACGGCGCTGTGCCGGCGCTTCCCGGTGTACGGACCGAACTACCGGCCGTGATCGCCTGATTGGCGAAACCGAGCTTCATCCCCCTTCGAGACACCTTCAGGAGACACACCATGGCAGGACGCAACGGCCTCTTCGTACCCGGCCCGACCAACATCCCCGACCGCGTGCTGCGCGCCATGGTCGTGCCGATGGAAGACCACCGCTCGCCCAAGTTTCCCAAGCTCACGCTGGAGTGCCTGGCCGGCCTGAAGAAGGTGTTCAAGACGGACACGGGCACGCCCTTCATCTTCCCGTCCTCGGGCACCGGCTGCTGGGAAGCGGCGCTGACCAACTGCCTGAGCCCCGGCGACATGGTGCTGGTGTCGCGCTTCGGCCAGTTCTCGCACCTGTGGATCGACATGTGCCACCGCCTCGGCTTCGAGGCGCAGGTGCTGGAGTGCGAGTGGGGCGAAGGCGCGCCGGTCGAGCGCTACCGCGCCGCGCTGGCGGCCGACACCGGCCACAAGATCAAGGCCGTGCTGGTGACGCACAACGAGACCGCCACCGGCGTCACCTCCGACGTGGCCGCGATCCGCCGCGTGATGGACGAGACCGGCCACCCGGGCTTCCTGATGGTCGATGCGGTGTCGTCGCTCGCCTCGATCGACTTCCGCATGGACGAGTGGAAGGTCGACGTCTGCGTCTCCGGCTCGCAGAAGGGCCTGATGATGCCGGCGGGCCTGGGCATCACCTGCGTCAGCGAGAAGGCACTGGAAGCGCGGCGCAGCAGCGCCACGCAGCCGCGCTGCTACTTCGACTACCTCGACATGCTGGCGCAGAACAAGAACGGCTACTTCCCCTACACGCCGGCGCTGCCGATGCTGTACGGCCTGAAGGAGGCGCTGCATGCGCTCGAGGAAGAAGGCCTGGAGAACGTCTTCAAGCGCCACGCCTACCTCGCCGGCGGCGTGCGCGCCGCGGTGCAGAAGGGCTGGAAGCTCAACGTCTGCGCGAAGAAGCCCGAGTGGTACTCCGACACCGTCACGGCGGTGGTGGTGCCCGAGGGCTTCGATGCCGCCAAGGTGATCGACCGCGCCTTCCGCCGCTACAACCTCTCGCTCGGCGCCGGACTGTCGAAGGTGGCCGGCAGGGTGTTCCGCATCGGCCACCTGGGCGACTGCAACGAGCTGATGCTGATGTCGGCCATCGGCGGGGCAGAGCTGGCGATGATCGACTGCGGCCTGCCCATCGAGCCGGGCTCGGGCGTCGCCGCGGCGCAGCGCTACTGGCGCGAGCACGAGGCGACGGCCAGCGGCACCACGGGCGGGATGTGAGCATGGGTGCCGCCCACAAGGTCGTCTTCCTCGACCGCGCGTCGCTCAAGGCCACGGTGCGCCAGCCGGCCTGCGCCGAGCGCTACGTCGAGCACGCCAAGACCTCGGCCGACCAGATCGTCGAGCACCTGGCCGGCGCCACGGTGGCGATCACCAACAAGGTGCCGCTGCGCGCCGACACGCTGGCGCAGTTGCCCGCGCTGAAGATGATCGCCGTGGCCGCCACCGGCTACGACGTGATCGACGTGCCGTACTGCCGCGAGCACGGCATCGCCGTGGCCAACATCCGCAACTACGCGGTGCACACCGTGCCGGAGCATGCCTTCGCGCTGATCCTGGCGCTGCGCCGCAGCCTGCTGGCCTACCGCGCCGACGTCGAGGCCGGCGTGTGGAACCGTGCCGAGACCTTCTGCTTCTTCGACCACCCGATCGGTGACCTGCACGGCAGCACGCTGGGCATCGTCGGCGAGGGCGCCATCGGCCAGGGCACGGCGGCGATCGCCCGCGGCTTCGGCATGAACGTGCTGTTCGCCGACCACGAGCCGCCCAAGGCGCCGGGTGTCGAGTTCACGCCCATGGACGAGGTGCTGGCGCGCAGCGACGTGCTGTCGCTGCACTGCCCGCTGACGCCCTCGACGAAGAACCTGATCGGCTACGAGCAGATGACCCGTATGAAGCGTAACGCGCTGCTGATCAACACCTCGCGCGGCGGGCTGGTCGACGAGGCCGCGCTGATCCGCGCGCTCGACGAGGGCCTGATCGCCGGCGCCGGCTTCGACGTGCTGACCACCGAACCGCCGAAGAACGGCCACCCGCTGCTGGACATCCGCCGGCCGAACTTCATCCTGACGCCGCACGTGGCCTGGGCCAGCGACGGCGCGATGCAGTTCCTCGCCGACCAGCTGATCGACAACATCGAGCGCTGGGCCGAGGGCCGGCCGCAGCACCTCGTCACCTGAAGGATTTCCGATGAAGAAGCTGCTCTACCAGATCGACACCGACCTGCACCCGGCGGTGTTCGACAACGTCGTCGCCTACGACGGCGGCGCCGACCACGTGATCGGCTACGGCGGCGTGACGCCGGAGAACGTCGGCCCGCTGGTCGATGGCGCGATATTCACCCGAGCTCCCAAGGACAAGAAGAACACCGCGATCTTCATCGGCGGCTGCAACATCGCCGCCAGCGAGGCGGTGATGAAGGCGGTCAAGCGCAAGTTCTTCGCCAACTTCCGCGTCTCGGTGATGTTCGACCCGAACGGCTCGAACACCACCGCCGCAGCCGCCGTGGCCTGGCTGGTGCATGCGGCACCCGGGCAGTCGCTGAAGGGCAAGCGCGCCGTGGTGCTGGCCGGCACCGGCCCGGTGGGCCAGCGTGCGGCGCTGATGCTGGCCCGCGAAGGCGCCCGCGTGGCCATCACCGGCCGCGTGGCCGAGCGCACGCAGGCTGCGGCCAAGGCGGTGAGCGATCGTGCCGGCGTGACGGTCGAGGCGATCCCGGCGCTCGACAACGCGATGCGCGCCCAGGCCATCGAAGGCGCACAGATCGTGCTGGCCACCGGCAAGGCCGGCGTGCACCTGCTCGACGAATCGGCTTGGCGCGATCACCGCCACCTCGAACTGCTGTGCGACGCCAACGCCACGCCGCAGCTCGGCATCGAGGGCATCGAGATGATGGACAAGGGCGCGCAGCGCCACGGCAAGACGGTGTTCGGCGCGATCGGTTTCGGCGCGCTGAAGATTTCGCTGCACCGCGCCTGCATCGGCAAGCTCTTCGAGCAGAACGACCTGGTGCTCGACGCCGAGGAACTGCACGCGGTCGCCAAGACCATGGTGGGCTGAGCGATGGCCGAGCTCACCACCACCGCCGGATTCCTCGATGCGCTGGCCAGCGGCGAGCCCACGCCGGGCGGCGGTGGCGCCGCGGCGCTGATGGGCGCGATGGGCGCGGCGCTGATCTCGATGGTGTGCAACCTCACCATCGGCAAGAAGGGCTACGAAGGCGTCGAGTACGACATGCGCGATCTGCTGGACGAGGCCGAGGCACTGCGTGCCTCACTCCAGGAGATGGTCAGCGACGATGCGTCGGCCTTCGACCGCCTGATGTCCGCCTACAAGCTGCCCAAGGGCACCGACGAGGAGAAGGTCTACCGCGCCGCCGCGATCCAGAACGGGCTGAAGGGCGCGACACAGGCGCCACTCGAGTGCGCACGCGCCGCTGCCGAGGTGATCCGGCTCGCGGCCCGCGCGGTCGACCGCGGCAACACCAACGTCATCAGCGATGTCGGTGTTGGTGCGCTGGCCGGCTGGGCGGCGCTGCGCAGCGCGGCGCTGAACGTGAACATCAACGTGCCGCAGTTGAAGGACCGCACCTTCGCGGACCATGCGCTGACGGAGATCGCAGCGCTGCTCGGCGAGTGCGGCGCCCTGACCGACTCCATCCATGCGCGGGTGACGGCCAAGCTGAGCTGAAGCGAAACGGCGCGAAAGCACGCGAAAGGAGGCGACGATGGACATCCACGAGTACCAGGCCAAGGAACTGCTCGCCGGCTTCGGCGTGCCGGTGCCGCGCGGCAGCGTGGCCTACAGCGCCGACCAGGCGGTGTACGCGGCCACCGAGATCGGCGGCTGGCACTGGGCGGTGAAGGCGCAGATCCACGCCGGCGGGCGCGGCAAGGCGGGCGGCGTGAAGCTGTGCCGCACCTACCAGGATGTGGCCGCTGCCGCCAAGGCGCTGCTCGGCGCCACGCTGGTGACCCACCAGACCGGCGCGGCCGGCAAGGTGGTGCACCGGGTCTATGTGGAAGCGGCCGAGCCCTTCGTGCGTGAGCTCTACCTCGGCTTCGTGCTCGACCGCAAGGCCGAGCGGATCCGCGTGATCGCCTCGGCCGAAGGCGGCATGGAGATCGAGGACATCGCGCGCGACAAGCCCGATTCGCTGCTGCAGATCGAGGTCGAGCCGGCGGTCGGCCTGCAGCCCTTCCAGGCGCGCGAGATCGCCTTCGGCCTCGGGCTGAACCTCAAGCAGGTCAGCCAGGCGGTGCAGACCATCCTCGGCTGCTACCGCGCCTTCCGCGATCTCGACGCGACGATGGTCGAGATCAACCCGCTGGTGATCACCAAGGACGACCGTGTCGTCGCGCTCGACGCGAAGATGAGCTTCGACGACAACGCGCTGTTCCGCCGCCGCCAGATCGTCGAGATGCGCGACGTGCAGGAGGAAGACCCGCGCGAGGCGCTGGCCAACCAGCATGGCCTGAACTACGTGGGCCTGGCCGGCGACATCGGCTGCATCATCAACGGTGCGGGCCTGGCGATGGCGACCATGGACATGATCAAGTACGCCGGCGGCGAGCCGGCGAACTTCCTCGACGTGGGCGGTGGCGCCTCGCCCGAGCGGGTGCAGACGGCCTTCAACCTCGTGCTGTCGGACAAGAACGTCAAGGCCATCCTCGTCAACATCTTCGCCGGCATCAACCGTTGTGACTGGGTCGCCCAGGGCGTGGTGCAGGCCGCGCGCGGGCTGCAGGTGCCGCTGATCGTTCGGCTGGCCGGAACCAACGTCGAGGCGGGCCAGAAAATCATTGCCGAGAGCGGGCTGCCGATCATCACCGCCGACTCGCTGGCCGAGGCCGCGCAGAAGGCCGTGTGGGCCGCGCGCGAACCGCTGGCCGCCTGAGCTGCAACGCATCGAGGAGCCCGACATGAGCATCCTGATCGACGAGACCACGCGCGTCATCGTGCAAGGCTTCACCGGCGACAAGGCGACCTTCCACGCCCGCGAGATGATCGCCTACGGCACCAACGTCGTCGGCGGCGTCACGCCCGGCAAGGGCGGGCTGCGACACCTCGACCGGCCGGTGTTCGACACCGTCAAGCAGGCCGTGGCCGCCACCGGCGCCGAGGCCAGCCTGGTGTTCGTGCCGCCGCCCTTCGCCGCCGATGCGCTGATGGAGGCGGCCGACGCCGGCCTCAAGCTGGTGTGCATCATCACCGACGGCATCCCGGCGCAGGACATGATGCGCGTGAAGCGCTACCTGCGCCGCTACCCGAAGGAGCAGCGCACCACCATCGTCGGGCCGAACTGCGCCGGCATCATCAGCGCCGGCCGTGCGATGCTGGGCATCATGCCGGGGCACATCTACCAGCGCGGCAACGTCGGCATCGTCTCGCGCTCGGGCACGCTGGGCTACGAGGCCGCGGCACAGATGAAGGCGCTGGGCATCGGTGTGACCACCAGCGTGGGCATCGGCGGCGACCCGATCAATGGCTCGTCCTTTCTCGACCACCTGCAGCGCTTCGAGGCCGACTCGGAGACGAAGGCCGTGATCATGATCGGCGAGATCGGCGGGCCACAGGAGGCCGAAGCCGCCGCCTGGGTGAAGGAGAACATGCGCAAGCCGGTGGTCGGCTATGTGGCCGGCCTGACCGCGCCGAAGGGCCGGCGCATGGGCCATGCCGGCGCCATCATCTCGGCGGCCGGCGACAGCGCGGCCGAGAAGGCCGAGATCATGCGGTCGTACGGTCTGCTCGTCGCGCCCAGCGCGGCCGAACTGGGCCAGACGGTCGGCCAGGCGCTGGCGGCGGTGCGCTGATCCGCGCGACCATGCACACCGCCGACCTGCACGACGCGGACGAATCCGCCGCGTCGCTCGAATCGGCCGACGGCCTGGGCCGCGCCGAACTGCTGCGCGAGGCCCTGCTCGAGGTGCTCGACCGCCACGAGCCCGAGGCCGCCCGGCTGCTGCGCGGCGAGAAGCCGCAGCAGCCGATGAGCACGCGGTTGCTCGCCCGCACGATCCAGGCACAGGCGATCTGGTTCCAGCTGCTGGGCATTGCCGAGCAGAACCGCGACATGCGGCGCCGCCGCGAGGTCGAGCGCCAGCGCGGCCATGCCGCGGTGGCCGGCACCTTCGCCCATGTGTTCCAGCTCGCCGCCACGCAGGGCCTGTCGGCCGCGGCGGTGCGCCAGGCACTGTGCAGCCTGCGCGTGCGCCCGGTGATCACCGCCCACCCCACCGAGGCACGCCGCGTGACCGTGCTGGAGCGGCACCGGCGCATCTACCTGCGTGTGTTCGACCTCGAGTCGCCGCGCTGGACCGAGCGCGAGCGCGAGGACCTGCAGCGCGCCGTGCGCGACGAGATCGAGGTGCTGTGGCTGACCGGCGAGCTCAAGCTCGACCGGCCCACCGTCGACCAGGAGGTCGACTGGGGCCTGTACTTCTTCGAGGAGAACCTGTTCGACGTGGTGCCGGCGCTGTACGGCCGCATCGAGGCGGCGTTCGCGCGCCAGTTCCCCGGCGAGGCGCTGGAGCTGCCGGTGGTGTTCGGCTTCGGCTCGTGGATCGGCGGCGACCGCGACGGCAACCCCTTCGTCACCAGCGGCGTCACGCGCAACACGCTGTGGCGGCTGCGTCTGGCGGCGCTGAAGCGCTACCGCACGCGGCTGAACGACCTGGCGCGGCAGCTCAGCATCAGCGAGCGTGCGCTGCCGCCGACCGACGAGTTCCGCTTCGCGCTCGACGCCGCGCTGGCCGCCAGTGGCCAGGGCGAGGCGATCGCGGCGCGCAACCCGGGCGAGCTGCTGCGCCAGTTCATCGGCTGCATGGCGCTGCGCATCGAGGCCGGCATCGAGAGCGCTCAGGCGCTCGAGGCACCGCCGGAGCGCGCCTATGCGAGCGCCGATGCGCTGATCGCCGACCTCGAGCTGATGCAGCGCGCGCTGGCCGAGGCCGGCGCCGCGCCGCTGGCGCAGTCCTACGTGGCGCCGCTGCTGCGCGAGGTGCGCTGCTTCCGCTTCGCCACCGCGCGGCTGGACGTGCGCGAGAACGCGCTGCGCATCCAGGCCACGCTGGCCGAGGCGTGGCGGCTCGCCCGCCCCGGCGCCGAGCCGCCCGCGCCCGACACCGCGGCCTGGAAGGACTGGCTGCTGACCGAGCTCGCCGTGCCGCGCGCCAGCGGCGGCGCCTGGGACGAACCCGACCGCCTGTCGCCCGAGGCGCGCGAGACGCTGGCCACCTTCCGCACCATCGCCGAGATGCGCCGCCTCGGCGAGCGCGAGGCGGTGGGCTCGCTGATCCTGTCGATGACGCACAGCGCCGCCGACGTGCTCGGCGTGTACCTGCTGGCCAAGCACGCCGGGCTGTTCCACGACACCGCGGCGGTGGAGCGCTGCACGCTGCCCGTGGTGCCGCTGCTCGAGACCATCCCCGACCTGCGCCGCGCCGCCACGCTGCTCAAGGAACTGCTGGCCGTGCCGCTGGTGCGGCGCACGCTCGCCGCCCAGGGCAACGTGCAGGAGGTGATGATCGGCTACTCCGACTCCAACAAGGACGGCGGCTACCTCACCGCCAACTGGGAGCTCTACAAGGCGCAGGCCGCGCTGACCCGCCTGGGCGAGACGCTGGGCGTGCGCATCGCCTTCTTCCATGGCCGCGGTGGCTCGGTCAGCCGCGGCGGCGCGCCCACCGGACGTGCGATCGCGGCGCTGCCTGCCGGCTCGATCCGCGGCGGGCTGCGTGTCACCGACCAGGGCGAGGTGGTGTCGGCCAAGTACGCCAACCGCGGCACGGCGCACTACCAGACCGAACTGCTGGCCGCCTCGGTGCTGCAGCACGTGCTGATGTCCGAGCGCGAAGACGCCCTGCTGCCGCGCCACGAGTTCGACGAGGCCATGGAGGCGCTGTCCGGCGTGGCCTGGGCGAGCTACCGCACGCTGATGGAGACGCCGGCGCTGCTGGCCTACCTGCGCGGCTCCTCGCCGCTGGAGGAACTGGCGCTGCTGAACATGGGCTCGCGCCCGGCGCGCCGCCAGGCCGGGCCGGGCACGCTGGCCGACCTGCGTGCCATTCCCTGGGTGTTCGCGTGGACGCAGAACCGCCACATGGTGCCCGGCTGGTACGGCCTGGGCAGCGCGCTGGAGGCCTTCGTCGAGGTGCGCAAGGCCCGGGGCCTGGCGCTGCTGCAGCGCATGTTCGAGGAATGCCGGCTGTTCCGCACGGTGATCGACGAGGTCGAGAAGACGCTGCTGACGGTGGACATGTCGATCGCCGCCGAGTACGCCCGCCTCGTGCCCGACGCGCAGGCGCGCGACAGCGTGTTCCGCCTGATCGAGGCCGAGTACGAGCGCACCTGCGCGCGCGTGCTCGAGGTCACCGACGGCGGCGGGCTGGCCGAGCGCTTCCCGCAGTACCGGCGCCGCCTCGGCCGCCGGCTGCAGACCATGAACCAGGTCAGCCGCGAGCAGGTGCAACTGCTGCAGCGCGTGCGCGACGGTGGCGACGACGAGGTGCGCACCGCGCTGCTGCTGTCGATCCGCTGCGCCGCAGCGGGCTTCGGCGCCACGGGTTGAGCTCGCCGCCGATGCCACCGCTTCTACGAGAACACCCATGAGCTTCACGCTGATCGAGCAGGCCACGCCGCGCCTGCACCGCTCCGAGCTGGCCGTGCCCGGCTCGAACACCGCGCTGTTCGAGAAGGCCGCCGCCAGCGCCGCCGACATTGTCTTCCTCGACCTCGAAGACGCCGTCGCACCCGACGACAAGCCGCAGGCGCGCAAGAACATCATCCAGGCGCTCAACGAGCTCGACTGGGGCGCCAAGACGATGATGATCCGCATCAACGGCCTGGACACGCACTACATGTACCGCGACGTGGTCGACATCGTCGAGGCCTGCCCGCGGCTCGACATGGTGCTGATCCCGAAGGTCGGCGTGCCGGCCGACGTCTACGCCGTCGACATGCTGGTCACGCAGATCGAGAATGCGAAGGGGCGCAGCAAGCGAATCGGCTTCGAGGTGCTGATCGAGACCGCGCTGGGCATGGCCAACGTGGAGGCGATCGCGCAGAGCTCGAAGCGCCTGGAGGCGATGAGCTTCGGCGTGGCCGACTACGCCGCCTCGACGCGCGCGCGCACCACGGTGATCGGCGGCGTGAACCGCGAGTCGGTGGTGCTGACCGACCCCGACGAGCACGGCCAGCGCCAGAGCTTCTGGACCGACCCCTGGCACGCCGCGCAGACGCGCATGCTGGTGGCCTGCCGCGCCTACGGCCTGCGGCCGATCGACGGGCCGTTCGGCGACTTCTCCGACCCCGACGGCTTCCGCGCCGCGGCGCGGCGCGCCGCGGTGCTGGGCTACGAAGGCAAGTGGGCCATCCATCCCTCGCAGGTGGCACTGTCCAACGAGGTGTTCACGCCCACCGAGGCCGAGGTGACCAAGGCACGCCGCATCAAGGAGGCGATGGCGCAGGCGGCGAAGGACGGCAAGGGCGCGGTGTCGCTCGACGGCCGGCTGATCGACATCGCCAGCATCCGCATGGCCGAGGCGCTGCTGGCCAAGGCCGACGCGATCGCCTCAGCCTGAGCGGCGCGCGGCGCGCGGCCTCTTCGCCGGCGACTCCGGCAACGCGGCCAACGCGGGCGACTCCGGCAAAGGCGGCGCCTGGTAGCGGCGCTGCTCGATCAGCGCCGGTCCCTGCTCGCACAGGAAGGTCTCGAAGGCGGCGGCGGCGGCTGGCATGGCCCGGCCGGACAGCGAGATCACGTACCAGTCGCGCTCGATCGGCTGCCCGGCAACCGGCAGCATCGCGAGCAGCCCGGCCTGCAGCTCCAGCACGCAGGCGTGCATCGACAGGAAGGCGACGCCGAAGCCGGCCGCGCACATCTGCTTGATCGCCTCGTTGCTCGACAGCTCGGCGCCGATGGCAAGGTCCACGCCGGCCTCGCGGAACAGCGCCTCCACGGTGTGGCGCGTGCCCGAACCGCGCTCGCGCACCAGCAGGCTGTGCTCGTTGAGGTCGGCCAGCGTGGGCGAGGGCAGTTGCATCACCGGGTGCGCCGGCGCGGCGACGAAGGCCATCGGGTGCCGCGCGAAGGGAGTGGCATTGGCACGCAGCTCCGATGGAGGCCGGCCCATGACCGCCAGGTCGACCTCCTGCACCGCCAGCGCCGACGTGACCTCGGCGCGGTTGCCCACCTGCAGCTTGACCTTCACCTTGGGGTGCAGCTTGACGAACTCCAGCAGCACGTGCGGCAGCAGGTACTCGGCGGTGGTGACGGCGCCGATGCGCAGCGTGCCGGCGATCAGGCCGCGCTGCGCGGCCATCGCCTCGCTGGCCTCGCGCCACAGCGCGAGCATGCGGTCGGCATAGGCGGCGAGCAGTTCGCCCGATTCGGTGAGCTTGACGCCGCGCGCGCTGCGCGTGAGCAGCGGCGTGCCGGCCGATTCCTCGAGGATGCCGATCTGCAGCGACACCGCGGGCTGCGTCAGGTGCATCTCCTCGGCCGTCTGCGAGATGCTGCGCAGCCGTGCCAGCGTGTGGAAGGTGGCCAGCTGGCGCAGCGTCGCGTTCTTCAGCGGCGCGCTCAAGTCCTGAACTCCCGGCGACGCATGCGGCTCGAACCTCCAGACTGCAGTGCCCGGCATTGTTCCATGGCCGTGCGGCCCGCGCGAGCGTGCGGCCTTGTGGCCATGCCGGGTGCGGCGCGTGTCAGGCCGGGCCGGGGCCCAGATGCAGCCGAAGCAATCCGGCCAGCGCCTCACCGGTGACCGGCTTGGCCAGGTAGTCGTTCATGCCCGCCGCGTCGCAGCGCTGGCGGTCTTCCGCGAGGGCATTCGCCGTCAATGCGATGATCGGCACCTGGGCACGCGCATGCCCGGACGACCGGATCCGCCGCGTCGCTTCGTAGCCGTCCATGACCGGCATCTGGCAGTCCATCAGCACCACGTCGACGGGCTGGTCGCGCACCGCCGCCACGGCCTGTTCGCCATCCTGGGCGAGTGTGACCGTCATGCCCATGCGTTCGAGCATGGCCTGCACGACGAGGCAGTTGACGGCGTTGTCTTCCACCACCAGCACATGGGCCGGCCGCGGCCCGGGAAATCCTGATGCGGCTTCCGCCGAGCCGCCCGGCGCCGCCGGGACGGCGGCAGCGTGGAGTGCCGGCGCCAGCGGCAGCTCGCACCAGAAGGTGCTGCCCTGGCCGGGCGCGCTCTCGGCGTGGATCGAACCACCCATCAGTTCGACCAGATGCTTGCAGATGACGAGCCCCAGACCGCTGCCGCCGAAGCGCCGGGTGGTGGAACTGTCGGCCTGCGAGAAGCGCTGGAAGAGCTGAGCCATCTGTTCGGGCGTCATGCCGATTCCGGTGTCCTGCACCGAGAGGTGGATCCAGGGTCGGTCGTCGTCGTCGCGCCGGGCGGGCCTGGCACGCAAGGTCACGGTGCCGGCACTGGTGAACTTGAGCGCATTGCCCAGCAGGTTCGTCACCACCTGCCGCAACCGGGTGGGGTCGCCGCTGACGCGTGGCAAGCCCTGCAGCTCGATCGCGGTCTGGACGGCCACGCCGCGTGCGAGGCCGAGCTCGCGGTAGATGGTGGCCACGCCAGCGAGCAGTTGCGCCGGGTCGAAGTCGACGCGCTCGAGCTTGACCTTGCCCTCCTCGACCTTGGACAGGTCGAGGATGTCGCCCAGCAGATCGTGCAGCGCATGGGCCGCGGTCGAGATGGCCTGCGCGTAGCGCGCTTGTTCGGCATCCAGTCGGGTGTCCTGCAGCAGCTCGGCCATGCCGAGGATGCCGTTCATCGGCGTGCGGATCTCGTGGCTCATGTTGGCCAGGAAGCGGCTCTTCGCCAGGCTGGCCTCGACGGCCACCTGGCGCGCCTGTTCGCGAGCGGCCGCCACCGAGGAAGCCTCGAGGCGCAGGCGGGTCATCTCCGTCCAGTCGCGGCAGCTGCGCCAGCTTTCCTGCGTCAGCACCACGCCGTAGACGAGCAGGCTGACCACCACGACCCATGCATCCTCGCGCCCCGACCAGAGGGCGTGCGCCATCACCGGCAGCAGCATCGTCAGGAAGTTCAGCACTGCCGTGCGCATGCTGCTGACAAGGATGAACACGCCGATCGCGGTGATGCACATCACGCTGGCGAACAGCAGGGAGCCCAGCATGGTGTTCGGCACGGCTGGCACGAACACCAGTGCGATGACGACCCAGCAGAGGTCGTCGAGCGTGATGAGAACGTCGAATCGTGCGTGCCAGTAACGCAGTCGCTGAGCCCGCCGGGGATCACGCTCGAAACGTCCGGTCTCGGTGGCCCGTATGGCGCTGATGGTGATCCGTGCCAGCAGCCAGCCAAGCACCCATGCCGCGCCGATGCGCCCCCACATGGCATAGGCCACCACCAGCCCGAACGCGACGGCGCCCACCTGCGGCTGCGGTGCCAGGCGGTAGATGGCGCTGACGCGGGCAAGCGCGATCTCCTCGTCGATGGTGAGCGACGAGTTCATGGCTGCGCGGCAGGGACTGAAGGCATGCAGGTCGGCCCGGCAGCGCGAGGAGTCCTGGCGTCAGGATGCACCGCTTGACCATGGCTGCAGCGTATATCGGTCCTTGCGGCCTGCACATGATGAATGTCGGGATATTGCCGCGGAATCGTCCACGCTTCGTGTCCGATGGGCGGCCGCATCGAACGGTCCGGCGGGCCGGGGGGGCGGCGAGGCGACCGTGACGCTGCCTTCGTCGGCAGCCGCGACGCCAGGCCGGATGCACGCGGCCTGGACCGCCGCGATCGAGGGGTACTGTCTCAGGTGGTCCAGATCCGCGGCGCCACGGCCTCCAGTGCCCAGGCCTGCGCGCGCCAACTGTTGCGTACGGCCTTGAACAGGTCCATCAGCGGTTCGACACGCTCGGCAACCGCACGCAACACCACCACACGGTCGTTCGGGGCGGTGGCGCCGGCCTGGCGCGCCAGTGTGTGCGGCGCCGCGAGATCGCGGGCGACCTCCAGCAAGGCCTCGCGCCGCGCTGCCGCCAGCGCCGTGCCGGCGGCGAACCACAGCGTGCCGAGCACACGCTGACCCGCCAGCCCGAGCGGCGAATCGAGCAGCACCTTGTCGTCGGCGGCCAGCGTGCCCCGCTCCAGCCAGACACCGGGAATCTCGAGATGCTGCCGGTACAGGCCGCGCACGAACGGTTGTTCGGCGGCCGGCAGGCCGAGCGCGAGCACGTCCCAGCCCAGCATCTCTGCGCCGTCGGCGAGCGAGAAGCTGAGGCGGTTCTCGCCGTGGCAGCCGCTGTAGGCGAGTGTCTCCAGCGGCAGCCACTCGAGTCGCGCGGCGCTGCCCAGCGACGCATGGACCTGCTGCACGGCCACTGCGCCCTCGCTGCGGTAGAAGCGCGCCGCGCCCGGCGTGGTGATCACCGCGTGGCTGCCTTCGGCGAGTGTCAGCGCCACGTCCAGCGTGTCGCCGCCGACCATGCCGCCGGGCGGGTGCACCAGCACGTGGTGGCAGATCGCCGGGCCTTCCGGGTAGAGCCGCTGCAGCACGCGCAGCGGCCCGTCATGGCGGTCGTGGGCTTGCGTGGTGTCGCCGTCGCGGCGGTAGTCGAGTTCGAGTCGGCCGTGCCAGCCCATGGGTGATGGAGAAGAGTGCGGGGGCAGTGTAGCCAGGGCTGCGCCGGCCGAGCGGCGCATCAGCCATCCATGCGGCATCTTGCAGGAGCGCGCTTGTTCGCCAGCGATCGCCGCGACCGTGCAGGATCGCACGCTTGCGACGACCTGCGTGCGCTCGTCGAGGCGCTGCGGGGGGCCGACAATTCCGGCCAGATCCCGACTCCCTGCGTTTCGATGAGCTCACCCGTCCAACTGGTGTTCCGTGGAGAAGTATTGACCGGCTTCGAGCTGGAGGCCGTGCGGCGCGAACTGGGCCGTGTGCTCAGGGCCGACGAGGCGCAGCTCAGGCGCTTGTTCTCGGGTGGCCGCACGGTGCTCAAGGGCGGGATCGCACCCGCCGAAGCGCAGCGTTATGCCTCCCGGCTGGCTGCGCTGGGTGCCCGCGTGCACATCGAGCCGATGCCGGACCCGACCCCCGCGCCCTCGGCCAGCGCCTGGCCGACGATCGTTCCGCCGATGGAAGAAGACCGGCGCCCGGAGACCATCGCCGTCGCGCCGCGACCGGTCGCCGCTCCCGCGGCAACGCCTGCGCCTGCCGCGGCGGGCCCCGCTGTACCGGCACCGCCGAAGGAACTGGAACTGGCGGCCACGGCGGTGCCCGAGGAAGTGGTCTGCCCCAACTGCGGTGAGCGCCAGAGCAAGCGCCTGCTGTGCCGCGCGTGCTCCAGCAACATCGCGATGGCCGCCGCAGCCAAGGAGGAAGAAGAGGCGCAACGGCGCGCGGAACGACAGGCGGCGCTGGAGGCACGCCGGCACCCGCATCGGCGCACGGCGCACGCAGCGGAAGGCGTCGAGCGCAGCGCCGGGGCGATCGGCTTCGGCTTCTCCGGGCGTGTCGGTCGCATGGCCAGCGCCACGGCCAACCTGTGGCTGATCGCGGCGCTGCTGCTGCTCACCTCGGGCTTCCTGATTCAACCCAACCTGCCGCGTGCACTGCTGGTGGGCGTGGGGCTGCTGGCGGTGTTCTTCTTCTCGATGCGCCTGACGGTGCTGCGTTGCCACGATTGCGATCGACATGGCTGGTGGGCGCTGTTCGTGCTCGTGCCCTACGTGGGCAGCCTGGCCAGCCTGCTGTTCGCTCTGCTGCCCGGCAACACCGAGGCCAACGAGTACGGCCCGCCGCCGCCCCGGGGCCGGGGGCGCTGGTTGGGGCTGGCGCTGGTCGTGCTGTTGCTCAGCATTGCGATGCTGGTGCGGTCGAGCATCCGCTTCGCGGAGCGCTACGCGGAGCAGGCGTCCACAGAAACGGCGGACGAGGTGATCGATCTGAGCGGAGAGGGCGGCGTCGGGGGCGGCAGTGGCAGGGGTTCGGCCGGGCTGCAGGACTCGTTCCGCGACTACCTGCAGGCACCGGGCAACAAGGCCTTCGTCGCGTCGTCGCGCCAGAACCACGCCTGGAGCGGCAATGCCGACTCGGTGGACGACGCTGTGCGCACCGCCATGTCCGAGTGCGAAGCACACCGGCAGCCCTACACCCCGAGCTGCCGCGTCTTGAACGTGAACAACCAGCCGGTGAGGAACTAGGGCCTGTTCACACTACGGGGAGGTGCGCGTGACTCGTCAAACGGGCGCCCGCAAGGCGCATACCGCAGCCATAGCGGCTGCTATGGCGAGGATTTGCAACACTGCGGGCGCCCGTTTGACGAGATCACCCTTCGGGCCGGGGCACCCCAAGGCGCTGGGCGGCGTTGCGCCGCTTGCCCGGGCAGCCAGCCCGGGCCGCGCACCGCGCCTTACCCAGCGCCTTGGGCCGCCCCGGCGCGCGCCTCCCCGTAGCGTGAACAGGCCCTGGCCCGACGCCACCCGCCTCAGGCCAGCGCGCTGCGCCGGTAGTCGCTCGGCGGCAACCCCAGGTGCGCGCGGAACACGCGGCTGAAGTGCGCCATGTTGGAGAAGCCGAAGTCGAAGGCGATCTCGGTGAGCGAGCGGTGCGCCTGCGCGCGGTCGTCGAGGCAGCGGCGGCAGCCTTCCAGGCGGCGTCGCAGGATGTAGCCAGCCACGCCGTCGGGCTCTTCGGCGAAGGCGTTGTAGAGCTGGCGGCGGCTGCAGTTCAGCGCCAGCGCGATGCTGTCGACGCTGAGCGCCGGGTCGCCCAGCCGCTCGCCGACATGCTGCTTGATGCGCTCGCGCAGCGCCTCGCGCTGCGTGACTGCGGTGCCAATGCCGGCCAGGTCGAGCATCGACAGGTGCACGAGCTGGGTGATCGCGTCGCCGACGCCACGTGCCGCGGTCTCCGACATGCCGGGCAGCTCGCGGTAGGCGTTGCGCATGGTCTCGAGCGCGATGCGGGCCACGCCGCCGCTGCCGCCCAGGCGGCGCGCCATCAGCGGGTCGAGCGCGAGGCCGCGCTCGACGAGGCGGTCCTTCGGCACCATCACGATCAGGTGCTCCACGCGCACCGGGTTGGCCACTGCGTAGCTGTCGGTGGTGTCGTAGACGCTCCACTGGTCGGGCGTGACCCAGGCCTCGCGGCCCTGCTGCTCGACGCCCGCGCAGCCCACCCAGGGCGCGACGATCTTCAGGTAGCCGACTTCCGACTGCCGTGCCAGCGAGGCCGAGCGCATCACGCGGTGGCGGTTGGCTTCCAGCCGCGTCAGCACGATGTCGCCGGCGCGCACGGTGGCCATGCGGCCGTCGAAGCTGGTGTCGCCGTACAGGTCGGAATCGAGGCCGTGGAAGAGCTTGTGGATCCAGTCGGCCCAGAAGCCCGGCCGCTCGGCGGCCGCGACCTGGTCGGTATTCATCGTGCTGACGACGGGTTGGCCCATGGCGCGCAGCGTAGCGGGACGCACCCCGACCCCTCAAGCCTCGTGGGTGGGGAATCGGGAAAGCCCTAGTCGGCCTGCACGGATCGTCAAGCCGCGGTGCACGCCTCGCAAAGCCATGCCGCGCGCGGGCCGAAAGAATCTGCTCCTGTCAGACAGACCCCACCGGCCGGACCGAGCCGGGTTCATCCCTACACGGAGACAGACCATGAGCACCCGCCGCAGCATCGTCCAGGCCCTGGCCGCCACCCCCGCCGCGCTGGCCTTCCCCTCGCTGGTTCGCGCCCAGGGCGCACCGGTGCGCATCGGCTACGCGATCGCCCGCACCGGCCCGTGGACCACCGGCGCGCAGGTCAGCCAGGAGCCCAACTACCTGCTGTGGGCCGAGCAGCAGAACGCCGCCGGCGGCCTGAACGTGAAGGGAACGAAGCGGCCGATCGAGCTGATCAGCAGCGACGACCAGAGCAACATCGAGACCTGCGTGCGCACCTACGAGAAGCTGATGGGCAGCGACAAGGTCGACCTGGTGCTGCCGCCCTGGGGCAGCAACGCCAACTTCGCCGTCGCGCCACTGGCCAACCGCCTCGGCTATCCGTTCCTCGCGCCCACCGCGCTGAGCCGCCGGCTGGTCGAGATGAAGCTGCCGTACTTCTTCCTGATGCTGCAGCAGCCCAAGCCGATGATGGACGCGCTGGTCGACATGCTCAAGGCCAACGGAGCGAAGACCGTCGCGGTGATCTACGTCGACGACCTGTTCGGCCTGGAGAACTACGCCGCGCTGAAGGTGGCGCTGGCCGGCACCGGCATCAGCATGGTCGAGGACAAGAGCTACCCGCTGGGCGTGAAGGACCTGTCGCCGGTGCTGCGCTCGATGAAGGACAAGAACCCCGACGCCTTCATCGGCCTGACCTACCCGCCCGACACCATCCTGGCCAGCCGGCAGAGCAAGGAGATCGGCTTCAACCCGAAGTACTTCTACGCCAGCGTGGGCACCGCATTCCAGCTCTACCGCAACGTGATGGGGCCGGGCGCCGAGGGCGTGCTGGGCATGGGCTCGTGGAACGGCAAGACCAGCCCGGGTGCGAAGGCCTACTTCGACGCCCACGTGAAGAAGTTCGGCGCCGCCAAGGAGCCGGACCGCTGGGCCAGCGGCGCGAGCTGGGCCGCGCTGGAGATCCTGACCGCGGCGGTGGCCAAGGTCGGCCTCGACCGCAAGGCGATCCGCGACTTTGTCGCCGGCAACGAGCACAGCACCATCATCGGCAAGATCAAGTTCGCGGGCAGCGAGAACGTGGGCACGCCGGGCATCGTCAGCCAATGGCAGAAGGGCGAGTTCGAGGTGGTCTGGCCGAAGGCCAATGCCACGGCGCCGCTGGTGGCGCAGAAGCCGGCCTGGGTGTGATGACCGCTGGGGCCTGGCTCGAGCTGATCGCCTCCGGTCTGATCACCGGGGGCGTGTATGCGCTCGTCGCGCTGGGCCTCAACCTGCAGTACGGCCTGATGCGCATCCTGAACATCGCGCACGGCGAGTTCCTGATGGTCGGCGCCTTCCTGACCTGGATGGCGACGACGCAGTTCGGCATCTCGCCGCTGCTGATGATCCCGATCGCCTTCGCGCTGCTGATGGCGCTGGGCCTGGGTGTGCACCGGCTGGTGTTCCGGCGCCTGACCCGCACCAGCCCTAATCTCGACGTGTTCGAGGCGCGCGGCCTGATGGTCAGCTTCGGCCTGATGTTCCTGGTGCAGAACTTCGCGCAGATGGCCTGGGGCGGCGACCTGCGCGGCTACGACTTCCTCACCGAGCCGGTGGCCATCGGCAGCGCGCAGTTCGCCGCGAACAAGCTGCTGCTGCTGGCGCTGGCGCTGGCCTTCAGCGCCGCGCTGATCGTCACGCTGAAGAAGACGCTCTACGGCAAGGGCGTGCGCGCGTTGATGCAGTCGCCCACCGGCGCGCAGCTGGTGGGCATCGACACCGAGCGGCTGCACCCGTTGATGTTCGGTGTCGGCCTGGGCCTGTCGGGCGTGGCCGGCTGCCTGCTGTCGATGACCTACACGATCTCGCCGAGCATGGGCGAGCCCTACACCGTGACGGCGCTGATCGTCATCACGCTGGGCGGCTTCGGCAGCATGAGCGGCGCGCTGGTCGGCGGCCTGGCGCTCGGTGTGATCGAGGCGGTCGGCATGCACTTCACCAGCCCGTCGCTGAAGTCGCTGCTGTCCTACGGCATCTTCATCGCCGTGCTGCTGTGGCGGCCCAACGGCCTTTTCGCACGCAAATGAGCGCGCGCAAATGAACACTCGCCCATGAACACCAAGCGAGATCTGCTCGTCCTCTTCGCGCTGGCTGGCTGGGCGCTGGCCGTGCCGCACTACGGCAGCGAGTTCGCCGTGTCGATGGCGCTGACCTGCCTGATGTACGTCGGCCTGTCGTCGAGCTGGAGCCTGTTCTGCGGCACCACGCGCTACCTGTCGCTGGCCACCTCCGCCTTCTTCGGCATTGGCGCCTACACGAGCGCGCTGGCGCTGGAGAGCACCGGCTGGTGGGCCGCCATCGGCCTCGGCGCCGCCATCGCCGCCGTGGTCGCGGTGGTGATGGGCGCGGCGGTGCTGCACCTGCGCGGCACCTACTTCGCGGTGCTGACCTTCGGCATGACCGAGCTGATCCGCCACGCCATCACCTACTGGGAGAAGCAGGTCACCGGCACTGTCGGGCGCGTGCTCACGGTGGTGCCCGAGCGCGACACGGTCTATCTCACCGTGCTCGGCCTGGCGGTGCTGGCGATCCTGGTCTCGATCCTCGTGCGGCGCAGCCGCTTCGGCCTGGCGATGCTCGGCATCGGCGCGGACGAGCAGCGCGCGCAGACGCTGGGCGTGAACACGCGCCTCGTGAAGATCGGCGGCTTCGCGCTGACCGCGGCCTTTGCCGGCGCCGTGGGCGCGGCGATGAGCGTGCGCTGGACCTACATCGACCCGGCCACGGTGTTCAACCCCTTCATCGGTTTCCAGACCGTGCTGATCGCGCTGATCGGCGGCGCGGCCACGCTGTGGGGCCCGCTGATCGCCGCGGTGGTGTTCAGCCTGCTGGCCGAGACGCTGCGCCTGCAGCTGCCGCAGCTGTACATGATGACGCTCGGCCTGCTGCTGATCCTCAGCGTGCTGTACCTGCCCGGCGGCCTGGCCTCACTGCGCCGCGAGACCTTCACGATGTGGCGCGACGACATCCTCGGCTGGTGGCGCGAGCTGCGCAGCGACAAGACGAAGAAGGCGGCGGCGACATGAACGGCCATCCGCTGCTCGAGGCCCGCGGGGTGACGGTGCGCTTCGGCGGCCTGACCGCCGTCGACAACGTCAGCGCCGCCTTCGCGCCGGGCGAGCTGGTGGGCATCATCGGCCCCAACGGCGCGGGCAAGACCACCTTCTTCAACGCGCTGTCGGGCGTGGTCGAGGCCACTTCCGGCGAGCTTTATGCCGGCGGCTCGCGCCTGACCGGCGCCAAGCCACACCGCTTCGCGCAGCAGGGCATCGCACGCACCTTCCAGACACCGCGTGTGTTCGCCGAGCTGAGCGTGGCGGCCAACATCGGCTTCGGCCTGCAGTTCGCCGGCCGCCACCGCAGTGCGTCGTGGCTGCTGAAGGACGAGACCAGCATCCTCAACCTGATCGGCCTGGCCGAGCAGGCGGCGCTCCCCGCCGCCGCGATCACGCCCAGCCAGCAGCGCCTGCTGGAGATCGGCATGGCGCTGGCCACGCGGCCGAAGCTGCTGCTGCTCGACGAGGTGGCCGCCGGGCTGACCGAGAACGAGATCGAGAGCATGGCGCAGCTGATCCGCCGATTGCGCGACGACCTCGACCTCACGGTGATCTGGATCGAGCACGCCGTGACCACGCTGCTGCGCCACGTCGAGCGCGTGCTGGTGCTGCACCAGGGGCGCAAGATCGCCGACGGCACGCCGGCCGAGGTGGTGCGCAATGCCGAGGTGGTGGAAGCCTACCTCGGGGATGAAATGGTCGAGGCGGTGTGACGTCATGAAGAACGACATCGAAGCGATGCTGAACCGCACCCTCGCGCACCTCAAGGTCGATGGCCTGAGCGCCGGCTACGGCCCCTTTCTCGTGCTGCGCGACTTGAAGTTGGAAGCACGCCCCGGCCTCACCGTCATCCTCGGCCCCAACGGCGCCGGCAAGACCACGCTGCTCAAGGCCATCGCCGGCCTGATCCCGCGCGGCGGCACGCTCAGGCTCGACGACGAGGAGATCGCCACCGACGCCAAGACCTCCGACATCGTCAAGCGCGGCATCGCGCTGGTGGCCGAAGGCCGTCAGCTCTTCCCGCAGATGACGGTGGCCGAGAACCTCGAGCTCGGCGGCTGGCTGGTCGGCCCCGAGGAACGCGCGAAACGGCTGGAACAGGCCTTCGCCGACTTTCCGAAGCTGCGCGAACGCGCGAACCAGCTCGCCGGCACGATGAGCGGCGGCGAGCAGCAGATGGTGGCGGTGGCGCGCGCGATGATGAGCGCGCCGCGCCTGCTGATGCTCGACGAGCCCTCGCTCGGCCTGGCGCCGAAGATGGTCGACGAGCTGCTGGCCATTGCACGGCGCATCGCCGATGCCGGCACGACGGTGCTGATGGTCGAGCAGAACGTGCGCAAGGCGCTGGCCGTGGCCGACCGCGGCTACGTGCTCGAGCGCGGCCGGCTCGTCGCCAGCGGGCCGGCCTTCCTGCTCGCACGCTCCACCGTCATCCGCCACGCCTACCTGGGCCAGGGCTCCGGCACCACCGCATCCCAAGCTGTTCACAAGGAGAACACCATGTCCGACCTGTCGATGCTGATCAACGGCCTGGCCGTCTCGGCCGAGAAGGGCGCCACCTTCGAGCGCCGCAACCCGCTGGACGGATCCGTCGCCACGCGCGCCCCGGCCGCGAGCGAGGCCGATGCGGTCGCCGCAGTGGAAGCTGCCGCCGAGGCCTTCAAGACCTGGAGCCAGACCGGCCCCGGCGAGCGTCGCGCGCTGCTGCTGAAGGCTGCTGATGCGCTGGAAGCGAAGACGCCGAAGTTCTGCGAAGCCGTGCCGGCCGAGACCGGCGGCACCGCGATGTGGGCCGGCTTCAACGTGATGCTGGCCGCGGGCATGCTGCGCGAGGCGGCATCGCTCACGACGCAGATCAGCGGCGAGGTGATCCCGTCCGACGTGCCGGGCTCGCTCGCCATGGGCATTCGCCAGCCGGCCGGCGTCGTGCTGGGCATCGCGCCGTGGAATGCGCCCATCATCCTCGGCGTGCGTGCCATTGCCACGCCGCTGGCCTGTGGCAACACGGTGATCCTCAAGGGCAGCGAGAACTGCCCGCGCACCCACCAGCTGATCATCGAGGCGATGCAGGACGCCGGCTTCCCGGCCGGCGTGGTGAACTACATCACCAATGCGCCGGCCGACGCCGGCAAGGTGGTGGAGGCGATGGTGGCGCACCCGGCGGTGCGGCGCGTCAACTTCACCGGCAGCACGCGCGTGGGCAAGCTCATCGCGCTGACCTGCGCCAAGTACCTCAAGCCGGTGGTGCTGGAGCTCGGCGGCAAGGCGCCGCTGGTGATCCTCGACGACGCGGACATCGGCGACGCGGTGAACGCCGCGGCCTTCGGCAGCTTCGCGAACTCGGGGCAGATCTGCATGTCGACCGAGCGCATCATCGTCGACGAGAAGATCGCCGAGGCCTTCATCGACAAGTTCGTCGCCAAGGCCAGCAGCCTGCCGCTGGGCGACCCGCGCAAGCCGGAGCCGGTGGTGCTCGGCTCGGTGGTCGGCATGGGCACGGTGGAGCACTGCAACGCGCTGATCGACGACGCGCTGGCCAAGGGCGCCAAGCTGCTGTGCGGCGGCAAGGCCAAGGACACGCTGATGTCCGCCACCGTGCTCGACCGCGTGACGCGCGACATGCGCATCTACCACGAGGAGACCTTCGGCCCGGTGAAGTGCATCGTGCGCGTGAAGGGCGTGGACGCGGCGGTGGACTGCGCCAACGACAACGAGTACGGCCTGTCGGCCGCGGTGTTCGGCCGCGACGTGGCGCGGGCGATGAACGTGGCGCGGCGCATCGAGTCGGGCATCTGCCATGTCAACGGCCCGACGGTGCACGACGAGGCGCAGATGCCCTTCGGCGGCGTGAAGGGTTCGGGGCTCGGGCGTTTCGGCGGCAAGGCCGGCGTGGCCGAGTTCACCGAGCTGCGCTGGATCACGGTGCAGACGACGCCGAGGCACTACCCGTTCTGATCACTTCCACGGGCTTGCGTGCGGTAGACAACAGACGCGGGGTCGACAGCCCCGCAGGCTGATCACGGTCAAGCTGGCTGGCGCCAGAAGGCACACAGTACCTTCGGAGGGCCAGCCATGCAGATCACGGTTCCAGGGTCGGGCCGCAGCAATCGCCGCGGCCCGATCGGCAACATCGAGCGCAGCGCGCGCGAGGCGGGTGTCGGCTTCATCGCGCACCCGACGCGGTATCTCTTCTTCACCGGCAAGGGCGGCGTGGGCAAGACCTCGCTGTCGACCGGTGCGGCGCTGACGCTGGCCGATGCCGGCCGGAAGGTGCTGCTCGTCAGCACCGATGCGGCGTCGAACCTCGACGAGATGCTGGGCATCGCCTTGCGCAACACGCCGGTGCCGGTGCCCGGCGCGCCGGGGCTGTCGGTGCTGAACATCGACCCGGACAACGCCGCCGAGTCCTACCGCCAGCGCGTGCTGGCGCAGATGGGCGCGGGTGCCAGTGCGCAGGCGTTGGCGACGGTTCGCGAGCAGCTCTCCGGCGCCTGCACGACCGAGATCGCCGCCTTCGACGAGTTCTCGTCCCTGCTCGCCGACGGTGCGCCAGACTGGGACCACATCGTCTTCGACACCGCGCCGACCGGCCACACCCTGCGGCTGCTCAGCCTGCCCAAGGCCTGGACCGGCTTCCTGGAGGGCAACGACCGGGGCGCCTCCTGCCTGGGGCCGCATTCGGGCCTGAAGATGCAGGAAGCCCGCTTCAAGGCCGCGCTCGAGACCTTGGGCGATCCCGCGAAGACCACCGTCGTGCTCGTGACCCGGCCCGACCGCGGCGCCATCGCCGAGGCGGCGCGCACCTCGGTCGAACTGCGCGAGCTGGGCCTGGGCAACCAGCGCCTGGCGATCAACGGCGTCTTCCATGCCAGTGACCGCAGCGACGCCGTCGCCTGCGCCATCGAGGACCTGGGGCAGCAGGCTCTCGACGCCATGCCCGCGTCGCTGCGCGAGCTGCAGCAAGACCAGGTGCCGCTGCGCGCCTTGGATACCGTCGGCCTGCCGGCACTGCGCGCGCTGCTGGTCCTGGGATCTGCGCCTCTCGAGCGGCGCGAGACAGCGCCGATCGCCGAGACCGAAGCCCTTCCGGGCCTGGCCGCGCTGGCCGACGATCTGGCGGCCGCCGGCCACGGACTGATCATGGTGATGGGCAAGGGCGGTGTCGGCAAGACCACCATCGCCGCCGCCCTGGCGATCGGGCTCTTGCAAAGGGGCAAGACGGTGCACCTGAGCACCACCGACCCCGCCGCTCACCTGGCCGGCACGCTCGACGGCGAGCTGCCCGGCCTGCAGGTGAGCCGCATCGACCCGAAGGTCGAGACGCAGCGCTACATCGACAAGATCATGGCGGCGAAGTCACCCCAGCTCGATTCGCAGGCACAGGCGCTGCTGCTGGAGGACTTGCAGTCGCCGTGCACCGAAGAGGTGGCGGTGTTCCATGCCTTCTCGCGCATCGTCGGCGAAGGCCGCAGTGCCTTCGTGGTGCTGGACACCGCGCCCACCGGGCACTCGATGCTGTTGATGGACGCGACCGGTGCCTACCACCGGCAGATGACGCGCGAGTTCGAGGGACATGGCGCAGCGCGCGTCGTGACCCCGCTGATGCGGCTGCAGGACGCGGCCTACACGAAGATCATCCTCGTGACGCTGCCCGAGGTGACGCCGGTGTCGCAGGCGGCCGCCTTGCAGGACGACCTGCGCCGCGCCCGCATCGAGCCTTATGCCTGGGTGCTCAACAAGAGCGTGCTGGCGGCGATCGCGCACGATCCCCTGCTGCAGGCCCGGCTGGCCGGCGAACGCAGGCAGATCGAGCGCATCGCAACGGGCCTGGCCCAGCGTCTGTATGCGCTGCCGTGGCTGGCCGTGCCACCGATCGGCCTCGGTGAACTGTCGAAGCTGGTTCGTGGACCGGCGCCGGCCACAGCCACAGCCACAACGGCCTGATGTCCCATCCGAAACCGAGGCTTTCCATGTACGGATTCACCACCACGCTCACCGGCCTGTCCTTCGACGAGGCGATCGTCAAGACCACCGCCGCGCTGAAGGCCGAAGGCTTCGGCATCCTCAGCGACATCGACGTGCAGCACGCGATGAAGGCGAAGCTGGGCCAGGACATGCCGCCCTACCGCATCCTCGGCGCCTGCAACCCGCCGCTCGCCCACCAGGCGGTCACAGCCGTACCGGACATCGGCTTGCTGCTGCCGTGCAACGTGATCGTTCGCGAAGACGTGCCGGGCCGGGTCGTGGTCGGCTTCCTCGACCCGCAGATCATGGTGAACCTGGTCGGCAAGCCGGAAGTCCGCGCGGTGGCCGACGCCGCGGAGCAGCGCCTTCGCCGCGCCTGCGGGAGCCTGGGTGGCAGCCCGACACAGCCCACCTGAAGTGCCGCTGCCGCAGCAGGCCACGGGGCTGTCCGCCGCCCAGGCGGCTCAGCGGCTGGCCGAGGAGGGGCCCAATGCCTTGCCCGGGGGGCAACGCCGCTCGCTGCTGTCGATCGCCGTCGAGACGGTGCGCGAGCCGATGTTCCTGTTGCTGCTGGCCGCGGCCACGCTGTACATGGTGTTCGGCGACCTGCAGGAAGGCCTGACGCTGTTCGGCTTCGTGCTCGTCACCGTGGCGCTCACGCTGTACCAGGAAGGCAAGACCGAGCATGCCATCGAGGCCCTGCGGGACCTCACGAGCCCGCGCGCGCTGGTCGTGCGCGACGGCCGGCCGGAGCGCATCGCAGGGCGCGACGTGGTGCGCGGCGACCTGCTCAAGCTCAGCGAAGGCGACCGTGTGCCGGCCGACGCCTTGCTGGTGTCGGCCGACGGCGTGCAGGCGGATGAATCGCTGCTCACCGGTGAAGCCGTGCCGGTCGGCAAGCGGGTGGCCCAGCCCGCCGAACTGGCCGCCGCCGTGGAGGCCCGGGCCTCCGACCGCAGCGCACCCGGTGGCGACGACCTGCCGCGTGTCTACGCCGGCACGCTGATCGTGCAGGGGCATGCGCTGGCCCGGGTGACGGCCACCGGCGCGCGCAGCGAGATCGGCCGCATCGGCACCGCCCTGGGCACGGTGGAGAGCGAGCGTTCGCCGCTGCAGAAGCAGACCGCCCGGCTGGTGCGCAACCTGGCGTGGCTGGCGCTGGGGCTGAGTCTCGTGCTGGTGCTGGTGCACGGCCTCGTGAATGGCGACTGGCTGCAGGCCGTGCTGGCCGGCATCGCACTGGCCATGGCCATGCTGCCGGAGGAGTACCCGGTGGTGCTGACCGTCTTCCCGGCGCTCGGGGCGCGCCGGCTGTCGAAGGAAGGCGTGCTGACCCGGCGCATCAACGCGATCGAGACGCTCGGCGCCACCACGGTGCTGTGCAGCGACAAGACCGGCACGCTCACCGGCAACCGCATGACGGTGACGCACCTGGCGGCCGGTGGCGCCGGGCTCGGCGACCGGCTCGCGCTCGATTCGCTGGCCGATGGCCCGCTGCCCGAGGGCTTCCATGCGCTGGTCGAGGTGGCCATCCTGGCCAGCGTGGTCGATCCCTTCGACCCGATGGAGAAGGCCTTCCACCAACTCGGCGATCGCTTCCTGGCGGACACCGAACACCTGCACCGCGACTGGCGCCTGGTGCACACCTACGCCCTCAGCCCGGCGCTGCGCGCGATGTCGCACGTCTGGGCGGCGGCCGGCGATGGCGCCCGGACGGTGGCCACCAAGGGCGCTCCGGAAGCGGTGATGGACCTGTGCCACCTGGACGCGGCGCAGAAGGCGCGCATCGCCGGCGTCGTCGACGAACTGGCCGACGCGGGACTGCGCGTGCTGGCGGTGGCGCGCGGCCGCTTCACGGGGACGGCGTGGCCCGCCAGCGAGCACGACTTCGACTTCGAGTTCCTCGGCCTGCTCGGCCTGGCCGACCCGGTGCGGCCTGAAGTGCCGGCCGCGGTGGCCGAGTGCCGCGCGGCAGGCATCCGCGTGGTGATGATCACCGGGGACTATCCGGCCACGGCGCGGGCCATTGCCCACCAGGCCGGACTGGGCGGGACCGAAGGCGGAATGCTCACCGGCGATCAGATCACCACGCTCGACGACGCCGCGCTGCGCGAGCGCATGGCGAGCGTGACCGTCTGCGCCCGCATCGCCCCCGAGCAGAAGCTGCGCATCGTGCAGGCGCTCAAGGCCGGCGGCGAGATCGTTGCGATGACCGGAGACGGCGTGAACGACGCTCCGGCACTGCGTGCCGCCCACGTGGGCGTGGCCATGGGCGCTCGCGGAACGGACGTGGCCCGCGAGTCGGCTTCGCTGGTGCTGGTGGACGACAACTTCGCCGCCATCGTGCGCGCCGTGCGCCTGGGGCGCCGCATCTTCGACAACCTGCGCAAGGCCATGTCGTACATCCTGGCGGTGCACGTGCCGATCGCCGGCATGGCGATGCTGCCGGTGATGTTCGGCTGGCCGTCGCTGCTGTACCCGATGCACATCGCGCTGCTCGAGCTCATCATCGACCCGGCCTGCTCGATCGCCTTCGAGAACGAACCGGCAGAGCGCGACGTGATGCAGCGCCCGCCGCGCGACGCCGCCGCAGCGCTGTTCGGCGGTGCCACGCTCTGGCTGGCCCTGCTGCAGGGCCTCGGCGTGCTGGTCGCGGTGATGGGTGCCTTCGCCTGGGCCAGCCCGCGCATCCCGGAGCCCGAGGCGCGCGCTTTCGCCTTCGCGACGCTGGTGATCGGCAATCTGGCGCTCATCCTGTCCAACCGTTCCAGCACGCGCTCGCTGTGGGAGACGCTGCGCACGCCCAACCGCCTGCTGTGGGCGGTCGTCGGCCTGGCCCTGGCGCTGTTGCTGGCCGCGCTCTACCTGCCCTGGGCCGTGGGGGTGCTGCGCTTCGCACCGCTGCCGGTGCATGAACTCGCTGCGGCCTGCGGGCTGGGCCTGGCGAGCGTCGTGTGGTTCGAGGGCATCAAGTGGGTCCGCCGGCGAGGCTGACCGACTGTCACTGGCTCCTGGGGCCGCACTTGGGCTCCGGATTGGCAATGGCATTGCACATGTCGAAGGCCTCGGCCTTGATGCCGCCGCGGACCGTGCGGAACGGGCCGAAGCACGCGCCACTCTCGTCGTAGAGGCGCCACCAGGTGGCACAGTCCGTGGCGTCGGTGACCGCTTCGGCCGGCCGCTTCAGCGTGGCTTCCGGCGCGCTGGCGGCGCGTGGCGGTGCAGCGGACGCAGGACGCGCAGGTGGTGTGGCCGCGGCGCTGACAACCCGCGCGCGTTCCTGCTCGAGCCGATGCCGGGCATCGCGCTGCTGTGATGGCGAGAGTTCGTACCGGCTGGAGTCGGTGCAGCTGGCCGATGCCTGGTGGCGTTCGGGAACGACCTCGGACAGCTGGGTGCGCCCGCTGTCGTCGACCCAGCGGCAGATCGGCGTGGCGTCTGCCCAGGTCGACAGCAGGCTCGAGGACGCCGCGACCAGCGCCACGACCGTCGCCAGATGGACCCATGGCCTGCGCATCGGTGCGCCTACTTCCTGATCGTGAGTTCGTCGTGGATCGTGTGGGAGCCTTCGGCGGCCCTCGCGATCCGCAGCGCGTCGTCGATCTGGGACTGGTTGTCGACCACACCGGTCAGGCGGACGTCGCCTTTCAGCGTCACGACGGTGATGTCGAGCCCCTTCAGCGACTCGGTCTGATGCAGGACCGTCTTCACGTGCTCCGTCACGTCGATGTCGGAGACATTCGCCGTGGTGGTCGGCTCCGGTGCCTTGCCGCAGGCCGCCAGGCCGAACAATGCAAGTGCCGTGGCTGCGGCGAGAAGGCGGTGACGGTGCTTGTTCATGGGATGCAGCCTCGTGTGGGTTCGATCACCGTGCGGTGATGCAGTCCACACCCTCGCGCATCGGGATGCGTTCGTCTGTGCGTTGCCGAACCGCGCACCTGGCCGGCGCATCGGCGCACCCGGGGCATCTCCTGAAGGCGCGCTTAAAGCCTGGCCGGCCCACCCACCGGGTTGACGACACGCAAGCGCCTGCCAGGGCCATGTGCCAAGAATCGAACGGATCCGCCAGCGATGGATGGGCGGAGCAGAACCTGTCAACCCACCTGACCCATGACCGCCGCCGAGCTGCTCGCACTCATCGTGGCCGCGCTGCTGCTGCAGTTGACGGTGGGCATCGGTGTGTCCATCCGCCGTCGGCGCGCGGCGAACGCGACGACCGCCGGACCCTCTGCGTCGGGCGGCAACGCCCGCGCTACCGGCGCCTGGGCCGGCTGGCGAGAGTTCCGCGTCTCGCGCCGCGAGCTCGAGGATGCCGTCCGGTCACAGTGTTCGTTCTACCTGCAGCCCGTCGACGGCGAACCGCTGCCTGACTTCCGTCCCGGGCAGTTCCTCACCTTCAACCTCGACGTCACGACACGGCAGGGCCAGCGCACCATCACGCGCTGCTACTCCCTGTCGGACCGGCCCGACCCCTCGCACTACCGCGTGACGATCAAGCGCGTGCCGGCACCGGCCGATCGTCCCGAGCTCGAGCCGGGTCAGTCATCGAACCACTTCCACGACCACGTGCAGGTCGGCGACATCGTTCGCGTGAAAGCACCAGGGGGTCACTTCGTCATCGACCCCGACCCGGACGTGCCCGCCGTGCTGATCGCCGGTGGCATCGGCATCACGCCGATGATGAGCATGCTGCGCTGGTGCGAGGCCCGGCAGGCGCAGCGGCCGGTGCACCTCTACTACGGGTTGCGCAACGGCCTCGAACATGCCTTCAAGGCCTCGCTCGAGGAGATGGCCGCGTCGCACCCGGCATGGCAGCTGCACATCGCCTATAGCCGGCCGGCATCGACAGACGTGCTCGGCCGGGACCATCAGCACCTCGGGCATGTCGACGTGGAGCTGCTGCGGCGCACGTTGCCGCCGGGGCGCCATCGGTTCCATGTCTGCGGCCCGCCCGCGATGATGGCGACGCTGGTGCCCGCGCTCGTGGCCTGGGGGGTGCCGGTGGCAGACATCCGCTACGAAGCCTTCGGCCCGGCCTCCGTCCAGCTGCCCGGGGCCTCCGACGCGGCAGCGCCTGCGGTCGCAGCTGTCGAAGTGCGCTTCCAGCGATCGGGTCGCACGCTGACCTGGGACGGCCAGGATGCCTCGCTGCTCGACTTCGCGGAGCGCCACGGCATCGAGGTCGAATCGGGATGTCGCTCCGGCGGCTGCGGCAGCTGCGAGACACGCCTGCTCGACGGCACGGTGCAGTACCAGCACGCGCCGGACCACGACGTGGCGGCAGGCCACTGCCTGCTGTGCGTGGGCCGGCCGTCGTCGGCCCTGGTGCTGGAGGCCTGATGCCGCGGCCCGCCCGACTGCTGACACGCGAAGTGCTGCCCTTTCTGGGAAGCTTTGCCGCGCTGGCCCTGCTCGCACTCGCCCTCGACGGCCTGCTGCACCTGCTGGACCTGCTGTGGATCGGCCGCTGGCTGGGCATTCCCGGCACGCTGCTGATCATCGGCTCGACGGCGTACTCGCTGCGCAAGCGCAAGCTCATCCAGCGCGGGAACCCGGCCCGACTGCTGCGCTGGCACGAGGTGCTCGCCTGGCTGGGTTCGCTGCTGGTGCTGGTTCATGCCGGCGTGCACTTCAATGCCATCCTCGGCTGGCTGGCGGTGTGGGCGATGCTGATCAACGTCGGCAGCGGACTGACCGGCAAGTTCCTTCTCGACCGTTCTCGCCGCCGCATGGAAGAGGCGCGGCAGCGCATGCGCGAGCGCGGCCTGAGCGAGGTGGAGCTCGAGGACCGGCTCTACTGGGACAGCCTGACCTTCGATGCCGTCCGCAAGTGGCGCGTGGTGCACTTCCCGATCACGCTCGCCTTCAGCGTGCTGGCGACGGCGCACATCGTCGCCATCCTGCTGTTCTGGGGCTGGAATTGAAGAAGCCCCCCATCCTGCTCGTCGTCATCGCGCTGAACCTGCTCGTGCTGGTGGCGCTGGCCTTCGCCTACCCGCACCTGATGGTGAGCCCCGGCCCGCTGGTCAAGGGCCATGCAGAACTCGCCACCGACTGCTTCGCCTGCCATGCAGCCTGGCGTGGCGCGTCGTCGGGGCGATGCATCGAATGCCACGCCGTCGCGGACGTGGGACTGAAGACGACGAAGGGCGTGCCCATCACCGCCGGAACGATCAAGGCCTCGTTCCACCAGGCGCTGATCGAGCAGGACTGCATGGCCTGCCACAGTGACCACCAGGGCCCCAAGCTCACCAAGCGCAGCCGCAAGCCGTTCTCGCACGGGCTGCTCAAGGTGGCGGTGCGGGACAGTTGCGCCTCGTGCCATGCAGCGCCGAAGGACACCATTCACCGCGCGCTCAAGATCGAATGCTCGAAGTGCCATGACAGCAAGGCCTGGAAGCCGGCGCACTTCGACCACGCGCTGCTCGCGCCCGCCGAGCTCGACCGGTGCGAGAGCTGTCACAACGCGCCGACCGACCGCCTGCATCGCCAGATCCAGGGCAGCTGCAAGTCGTGCCACAAGACAGAGGCCTGGAAGCCGGCGACCTTCGATCACGACAAGTACTTCGTGCTCGACCGGGACCATGAGGCCCCTTGCGACACCTGCCACAGGAACAGCGACTTCAGCCGCTACACCTGCTACGGTTGCCACGAGCACTCGCTGGCGAAGATCCGCCAGGAGCACGTCGAGGAAGGCATCCGCGACTTCGAGAACTGCGTGGAGTGCCACCGCGACCCGCGCGTGGAGCCCGACAAGCCGGGTGGGCGCGAGCGGGGTGGGCGGAAGAAGGACTGACTGTAGAGACGAGGCCCGGCGCCTGCTGCCGAGCTTCTGCTGCGTGCGTCAGCGACGCTGCGTCCAGAAGCGCCGATGCGACTCGGCAATGACCTCGGTCACGGCCGGCACCGGCCCGATCACCCGCACGTCCTTCTGCCCGCGTGCGAACACCTCGCGGCAGGGCAGGTCCAGCGTCGGGTTCTCGGCGTGGTTGCCGGTCAGACGCAGCAGCTCGCGCTCTTCCATCCCGTAGATCACGCGGCCGATGTGCGCCCAGTACTGCGTGCCGGCGCACATGGCGCAGGGCTCGACGGTGGTGACCAGGCTGCAGGCCCACAGCACGTCGGGGCTGAAGCGCCGTGCCGCCTCCCGGGCCAGCACCGCCTCGGCGTGGTTGACGCTGTCGACATTGCCCTGCTCCATCAGCACCGTCTCGTGATCGGGGCCGATGAGCAGCGCGCCGAACGGATGGTGTCCCTGCGCCGCGGCGCGTTCGGCCAGCGCCTGCGCGCGCTGCAAGAGGGCGATGGTCTGCGCCAGGCTGGGTTCGGTGCGCTCGCTCATGCACCCACTCTACGTCAGTGCAGTTCAGTGCCCTTGCGAGCCGCGGTGCGCCCAGGCCGTGGTGCGCTTCTCGATCACCGAGAACAGCTCGTACATCGCCATCGCCATCGCGCCGACCACGACGAGGCCGGAGAAGGCCAGCCCCATCTGCATCGAGCTGCCGGCGCTGATCAGCAGGTAGCCGATGCCTTCGTTGCTGGCCGTCATCTCACTGACCGTGGTGCCCACGAAGGCCAGCGTGATCGCCACCTTCAGCGAGCCGTAGAAGTAGGGCATCGAGCGCGGCAGGCCGACCTTGATCAGCACATCCCAGCGTTTCGCGCCGAGCACGCGCAGCACGTCTTCCAGCTCGGGCTCCAGTGTCGCCAGGCCGGTGGCGATGTTGACCATGATCGGGAAGAAGCTGATCAGGAAGGCGGTCAGCACCGCCGGCCCGACACCGATGCCGAACCAGACCACGAGGATGGGCACGAAGGCCGCCTTGGGCAGCGCGTTGAAGCCGGTCATCAGCGGGTACATCGCGTCGTAGGCCAGCCGCGAACTGCCCATCAGGAAGCCCAGCAGCACGCCGACCACGATGGCGATGGCGAAGCCGACCATCGTCACCCAGAAGGTGCGCCAGGCATGGCCGAGGATGGTGCCGCGGTGCTCCCAGCTCGCCTCGGCAATCTGCGCCGGGCTGGGGAAGATGAACTCGCTGACCTCGAAGACGCTGCAGATGAGTTGCCAGGCCAGCAGCGTGGCGACCAGCAACAGCCACGGGGCGGCGCGCTCCAGGGGCGACTTCACGCCGCGGCTCCCGCCGCCTGGCCGGACTGGCCGCGGATGGCACCGATGTGCCCGCGCAGCTCGTGCACGATGTCGGTGAAGGCAGGCGTGTAGGTGATCTCCAGGTCGCGCGGGCGCGGCAGCTCGATCTCGCGCTTGACGACGAAGCGGCCGGGGCTCTTGCTCATCACGTAGACGGTGTCGGCGAGGAACACGCTCTCGCGCAGGTCATGCGTGACCAGGATGACGTTGAACTTCTGCGCCGCCTGCAGGTCGCGCAGCGCGCACCACAGTTCCTCGCGCGTGAAGGCATCGAGCGCGCCGAAGGGTTCGTCGAGCAGCAGCATCTTCGGCTCGTGGATCAGCGCGCGGCAGATGCTGGCGCGCTGCTGCATGCCGCCGGACAGTTGCCAGGGGAACTTGTCTTCGTAGCCCGCCAGCCCGACGCTGGCCAGCAGCGCGCGCGCCTTGGCGGCGTACTCGCCGCGCTTGCTGCGGAAGTTCGAGCGGTAGGGCTCGACGATCTCCAGCGGCAACAGCACGTTGTCCAGCGTGGTGCGCCAGGGCAGCAGGCTGGGCGCCTGGAAGGCCATGCCGGTGATCTTCAGCGGGCCGCTGACCTGCTGGCCGCCGATGATCACCGTGCCCTTGCTCGGCCGCTTCAGCCCGGTGGCGAGCTTCATGAAGGTGCTCTTGCCGCAACCCGAGGGCCCGACGATGGCGATGAACTCGCCTTCGCGCACCTTCAGGTCGATGGCCTCGACGGCGAACTGGCCCTTCGCGAGAAGCTCCTCGTTGTACGCGAGCCAGACGTCGTGGAAGTCGACGAACGCTGTCATGTGAGCCCCTCGGCCGACGGGTACATCGGCCGATCCCCCGAGGGGATGCTCGCTTGCTTGGGGCGGCCCGGCGCGGCGCTCGCGTTCATTTCCTGAAGATGCCGCGATCGGTCACGCTGGGCAGGAACGCTGCGTTCCAGACGGCATTGGCGTTGACCCGCTCCTTGGTCGCGAAGGCGTCCGACACCTGGCTGGCCATCAGCGCGAGGCGCCCGGCGTTGACGTCGCCGAAGCCTTCGGCCTTGGCGTCCGGCGTCAGCACGGTCTGGTCGAGCGCGAGCTTCAGGCGGCGAAGCTCGAGATCGGCGTTGACGATGCCGTCGCGCTCCTTCACCGTGGCGGTGGCCGCCTTCGGGTCGGCGATCACGTCCTTCACGCCCTTGGTGAAGGCGCGCAGGAAGGCCTTGACCGCCTCCGGGTTCTTCTTGAGGAAGTCCTCGCCGGCGATGATCACGTTGCCGTACAGCTTCACGCCGTACTGCGAGTAGGGCAGCACGACGATATCCTCCGTCTTCACGCCGCGCGCCTCGAGGTTGAGCAGCGAGGTGAACGAGAAGCCGGTGATCGCGTCGATGTCGCCGCGCACCAGCATGGTCTCGCGCAGCGGCGGGTCCATCGCCGTCCAGGCGACGTCCTTGACGCCGTTGGCCTTGGCGAAGATCGGCCAGGCGCGGCGGCCCGCGTCGAACACCGGCGCGCCCAGCTTCTTTCCGGCCAGGTCTGCCGGCGTCTTGATGCCGCTCTTCTTCAGCGCCAGCACCGCGGCCGGCGTGTTGTTGTAGACCATCATCACCGCCACCGGCTTGTTCGGCGCGGTCGGGTTGTTGGCGTGGAACTCCATCAGCGCCGCCAGGTCGGCGAAGCCCATGTCGTAGGTGCCCGAGGCCACCCGCGTGACCGTGCCGCCCGAGCCGTTGCCGGCGTCGATGGTGACGTTGAGCTTCTCGGCCTTGAAGTAGCCCTTGGCGGCCGGCACGAGGAAGAGGGCGGACGGGCCTTCGAAGCGCCAGTCGAGCTGGAACTTGATCGGTGTTTCCTGCGCGCGCAGCGGCAGGGCGGTCAGCAGCGCGATCGACGCGGCGGCGAGCAGCGTCGTGCGGCGCGAGACGGGGGACGTCGGGAACATGCGGGACTCCGGGGCATTCGATGAATGCCGTCGAAGTCGCAAGAAGCGTGCGCGGTGGGCCGTGCACAGGCTGGTGCGCTGTGCACCAGCCCGGTACGAGCGCTCAGGCCAGCAGGTCGTACAGCGTGCGCGCAACCACCTTGGTGGCGCGGCGCAGGTCTTCCAGCACGATGTGCTCGTCGGCACGCTTGGCGTTGCTTTCCAGCACCGTGCGCGGGCCGGCGCCGTAGATCACGGCCGGGATGCCGCGCTCGCAGTACAGCCGCACATCGGTGTACAGCGGCGTGCCCGAGGTGGGGATGGGTTCGCCGAACACCGTCTCGCCGTGCTTGCACAGCGCCTCGACCAGCGGCCGGTTGCCCGGCAGCGGCGTCAAGGCGCGCGCCAGCAGCATGCGCTTGATGTCCACCGTGATGCCCGGCACCACCGTCGCGGCCTCCTCGATGACACGGCGGATCGTGGCCTCCACCTCGGCCGGGTTCTCCTCGGGAATCATGCGCCGGTCGAGCTTGAGCACCACCTTGCCGGGCACGACGTTCGTGTTGGTGCCGCCCTGGATCAGGCCGACGTTCAGGTACGGGTGCTTGATGCCCGCCACCTTCGAGCTGACCTGCTTGTAGAGCTGGTTCTGCGCATACAGCGCGTTGAGGATCGCGGTGGCGCCCTGCAAGGCGTCGACGCCGGTGTCCGGAATGGCCGCGTGCGCCATCTTGCCGTGCACCGTCACCTCCATCTGCAGGCAGCCGTTGTGCGCGGTCACCACCTGGTAGCTGAAGCCGGCGGCGATCAGCAGGTCGGGCTTCGTGTAGCCCTTCTCCAGCAGCCAGCCGGGGCCGAGCTCGCCGCCGAACTCCTCGTCGTAGGTGAAGTGCAGCTCGATGCCGCCCTTCAGCGGCGCGCCCAGCGACTCCAGCGCGCGGGTGGCGAAGATGTAGGTGCTGAAGTCGCACTTGCTCACCGCGGCAGCGCGGCCGTAGAGCTTGCCGTCGTGCACCTCGCCGCCGTAGGGCGGGTGGGTCCAGCCTTCGCCGGGCGGCACCACGTCGCCGTGGGCGTTCAGCGCCACGACCCGTCCTTCGCCATAGCGGCGCCGCACGATCAGGTTGGTCAGGCTTTCCAGCCCGGCGGCCTTCACCTGCTCGGCGGGCACCGGGAACTTCTCGGCCTCGAAGCCGAAGTCCTGCAGCAGCTCGGCGGTGCGCTCGGCATGCGGTGCGTTGTTGCCCGGCGGAGAGTCGGTGGGCACCTGCACCAGGGCCTGCAGTGTGCGGATCTGCTCGTCGAAGTGGGCGTCGATCCAGGCGTCGAGTCGGTCGTAGGCGTTCATGCGAGTTCTTGGTGGAGTTGTTCGAGCAGGTGCTGGAAGGCGCGCACGCTGAGGTCGGCGTCGTCGTTGGTGGTCGACTCCAGCGGGTTGTGGCTGATGCCGGCGTTCAGGCCGCGCACGAACAGCATGGCCTGCGGCATCACCTCGTGCAGCTTCATCGCGTCGTGGCCGGCGCCACTGGGCATGCGGAAGATCGGCAGGCCGAGTGACTCGACGGCGCGCTCCCAGCGTCGCTGCCACTCGGGTGCGCTCGGCGCAGCGGCGGCGCTCATGATCTCGTCGACGCGGTGCTGCAGGCCGCGGCGCTCGCAGATCGCCGCCAGTTCGGCCAGCACGTCGCGCGCCAGCGCATCGCGCGCGGCGTTGGTGGTGGCACGGAGGTCGAGACTGAACAGGCAGCGGCCGGGCACCACGTTGATCGAGCCGTTGGGCACGTTCAGCATGCCCACGGTCCCGACGGTGACGGCGGGGCCGTTCGGGTCATTGCCGACGACATCGGGCACACCCGAGGCACGCTTCTCCACGTACATCGCCAGCTCGGCGACTGCCACCGCGGCGTCGCGGCGCCGGCCCATCGGCGTGGTGCCGGCGTGGCTGGCCATGCCGGTCACCTCGCACTGGTAGCGCACGCCGCCGTTGATCGAGGTGACGATGCCCAGCGGCAGGTCCAGCTCGTTGAGCACCGGCCCCTGCTCGATGTGCACCTCGACGAAGCCGAGGTAGCGAGACGGGTCGCGCTGGATCCGTGCGATCGCCGTCGGCGTGGCGGGCAGGCCGGCGGCCTTCATCGCCGCGCGCATCGTGATGCCGTCGGCGTCGCGCTGGTCCAGCCAGGTCGGGTCGAACTGGCCGATCACTGCGCCCGATCCGAGGAAGGTGGCCTTGTAGCGCTGGCCTTCCTCTTCGGCGAAACCGATCACCTCGATGCCGAAGGGCAGGCGCCGGCCGGCGCGCTGCAGCTCGCGCACGCAGACCAGGGGCACGAAGATGCCCAGGCGGCCGTCGTACTTGCCGCCGTTGCGCACGGTGTCGTAGTGGCTGCCGGTCAGCAGGCGCTTCGCGGTCGGGTCGGTGCCGTGATAGACCCCGACGACGTTGCCGACCGCATCGACGCTCACCTCGTCGAAGCCGCAATCGTGCATCCAGCGCTGCAGCTGCACCTGGCAGGCCTGGTGCGCGGGCGTCAGGTACGTCACGGTGAGCTGGCCCTGCTCGGCATAGCCGGGGTCGCTGTGCTGCGCCAGCAGTTCGGCGCAGTCCCACACCTGGTTGCCCAGCACCGGCGCGAAGCCGAACTTGTCGTTCAGCCGGATCTCGGCGATGCGGTGGATGTTGCGCAGGCACTCGGCGAGTTCGAAGTCCGGGTGGTTGGCGAGCCGGCGCGCGAAGGTCTCGATGATCTCGCGCCGGCCCAGGCCGCTGCCGCGCGGGCCGCGCACCGCGAGGATGAACGGCCAGCCGAAGCGGGCGTTGTAGTCGGCGTTGAGCTGCTGGATGTGGGCGAACTCCTCGGGCGAGCAGTTCGTCAGCCCCGAGGTGGTCTGCTCGTTGGTGGACTCGGCCGTCAGCGACTTCGAGACCATCGCCTTGCCTGCGAGCTCCGGGTGGGCGCGGATCAGCGCGACCTGCGCGTCGCGGCCGGCTTCGGCCAGCACCGTGACCATCGCATGCTTGAGCTGCGCGAGGCTCGCGAAGGGCCGCTTCGCCAGCGACCGCTCGGCGATCCACGGCGAGTGTTCGTACAGGCCGTCGAGCATCGCCGCCGCGTCGGCGGGCGAAGCGGCGTTGAGTTGCGCGAGAGTGATCGTCATGCGGCCGCCTGGTAAGGGTGGACCTGCTTCCAGTGCCGCGCGATGTCGACGCGGCGGCACACCCAGACTTTGTCGTGCGCGCCGATGTGGTCCAGGAAGCGCTGCAGCGATCCGATGCGCCCCGGCTTGCCAAGCAGCCGGCAGTGCATGCCGATGGACATCATCTTCGGCCGGTCCAGCCCGGCCGGATCACCCTCGGCGTACAGCGCATCGAAGCTGTCGCGCAGGTAGGTGAAGAAGTGGTCGCCGGTGTTGAAGCCCTGCGCCTGCACGAAGCGCATGTCGTTGGTGTCCAGCGAGTAGGGCACCACGAGGTGCGGCGTCGTGCTGCCGTCGGTCTTCGTCACCTCGGTCCAGAAGGGCAGGTCGTCGCCGTAGTAGTCGCTGTCGTACTCGTAGCCGCCCTGGTCGACGACCAGGCGGCGTGTGTTCGGGCTGTCGCGGCCGGTGTACCAGCCGGCCGGCCAGGCGCCGCCGGTGAGCTCCTTCAGGACGCGCGTGCCGATGTCGATGTGGCGGCGCTCGGTGGCCTCGGGCAGGTTCTGGTAGTGGATCCAGCGCAGGCCGTGGTTGGCGATCTCGTAGCCGTTGTTCATGAACACGTCGAGCAGCTCGGGGTAGCGCTGCAGCGCCATGCCGACACCGAAGATCGTCATCGGCAGGCCGCGCTGCTCGAACTCGCGCAGGATGCGCCAGACGCCGACCCGCGAGCCGTACTCGTACATCGACTCCATGGTCATGTGGCGGTTCTCGTAGGCCTGCGCCGTCACCAGTTCGGACAGGAAGGTCTCGGAGGTCGGGTCGCCGTGCAGCGGGTTGTTCTCGCCGCCCTCTTCGTAGTTGAGGACGAACTGCACCGCGATGCGCGCGCCGTTCGGCCAGCGGGCATGGGGCACGTCGCGGCCGTGGCCGCGCATGTCGCGCGGGTAGCCGGCGGTGGAGGTGAGTTCGCGCGAGTCGGTGGGCTGGTTCATGGGCGGGCGGGCAGAGACGGTGGGTCAGATTCGGTGAGTCAGTCGCGCGGCATCAGCACCGCTTCGAGATCGGGAATGCGCGGGTCGAGCCGCAGGTTGCGCTCGACGTTGTGCAGGTGCTCTTCCATCAGGCGCGTCGCGGCTCGGGCATCGCGGCGCGACAGCGCGTCGACGATGGCGACATGCTCCGCGTACGAATGCTCCGCGGAGTGCGCCGACTGGTACATCAGCGCGATCAGCGAGGAGCGTGTGACCAGGTCGGACAGCAGTTCGGCCAGCACCTGGTTGCCCAGCATGGTGGCGATGACGACGTGGAAGTCGGCCAGCAGCCGGGTGCGGCCCGACACGTCGGTGCGCTGCACGGCGGCCTGCTCGTCGCGCAGGTGGCCGCGCAGTTCGGCGAGCTGTGCGTCGCTCAGCGCGGTGGCGGCGCGGCGGATCATCGCTGCCTCGAGCATCTGCCGCACCTCGAACACCTGGCGGGCTTCCTCGATGCTCGGTTCGGCCACACGTGCGCCGCGGGCCGGCTCGAGCGTGACCAGCTTGTCGCGGCTGAGCTGGTTCAGCGCCTGGCGCACCAGCGTGCGCGAGACCTTGAAGATGTCGGCGATCTTCTGCTCGGCGAGCTTGGTGCCGGGCATCAGCCGGCGCTCGACGATCGCCGTGGTGATCGACTCGACGATGCGCTGCGTGCTGGTGCCGCCGTCGGCACCGCCAGCGATGCTGGCGCGTGGCTTGCTCGTCTTCGCTGCGGGGCGGACGACCTGCAGGTTGGGGCTGCTTCGCGGCATGGGTGCTGGCGTCGGTACTTGTAATGCCGAGCAAAGTGTATACACTTTTGCGGAACCTGCAAGCCTCAGCGAAAGGACTCCATGGGCAAGCTCACCACCCACGTGCTCGACACCGCCAACGGCTGCCCCGCGGCCGGCATGGCGGTGCGGCTGTACCGGCTGGCGGCCGACGGCAGCAGCACCGAACTGGCGCGCATTACGCTGAACCACGACGGCCGTGCCGACGCACCGCTGCTGCAGGGCGAGTCGTTCCAGCCCGGGCGCTACCGGCTGGTGTTCGCCGTCGCGGCCTACTTCCGCGCGCGCGGTGCCGCGCTGGCCGAGCCGCCGTTCCTCGACGAGGTGCCGCTGGACTTCGGCCTCGCGACCGTCGGGCAGCACTACCACGTGCCGCTGCTGGCCAGCCCCTGGTCCTACTCGACCTACCGCGGCAGCTGACCGGCCAATGGGGGTAAGTCCGGAGAAATTGTTCAGGACGAGTGTATACAGTTCAACTGCGTCGCCGCGGTGCCCGGTCGCCTGAAGACCGGTCGCGACACTTCCGCCTCACAGAGCCCGCTGTGGTGAGGTCGCCCACGGGCCCGCTTCTTGCGCGCGTCCCGTGCCGAAAGGAAGTGGCCTCGCATGGAAGCGTACGTTCTCGACTGGGTCAACCTGCTGCTGCGCTGGGCCCATGTCATCGTCGCGATCGCCTGGATCGGCTCGTCCTTCTACTTCGTCTTCCTCGACAACAGCCTGACGAAGCCCGAGGCGGCCGACCTGAAGGCCAAGGGCGTCGACGGTGAACTTTGGGCGGTGCACGGCGGTGGCTTCTACCACCCGCAGAAGTACATGGTGGCGCCGAAGTCGCTGCCATCCAACCTGCACTGGTTCTACTGGGAGAGCTACTCCACCTGGCTGACCGGCTTCGCGCTGTTCACCGTGCTCTACCTCTACCAGGCCGGCACCTTCCTGATCGACAAGAACCTGTTCGCCTGGTCGCCGGCCGGCGCCATCGCCGCGGCGCTGGGCTTCCTGGTCGTGTTCTGGCTCGTGTACGACGGCATCTGCCGCGTCTTCGGGCAGAAGCCGGGTGGCGACCGCATCGTCGGCATCGGCGTGACGATCGCGGTGGTGATCGCCTCCTGGCTGGCCTGCCAGCTGTTCGCGGGCCGCGCCGCCTTCCTGCTGGTCGGCGCGATGATGGCCACGGCGATGAGCGCCAACGTGTTCTTCTGGATCATCCCCGGGCAGCGCACCGTGATGGCGCAGATGAAGGCCGGGGAGCCGGTCGATCCGGTGCACGGCCAGCGCGCCAAGCAGCGCAGCGTGCACAACACCTACTTCACGCTGCCGGTGCTGATCGCGATGCTCAGCAACCACTACGGCTTCCTCTACGGCGCGAAGCACAACTGGGTGGTGCTGGTGGCGGTGATGCTGGCCGGCGCGCTGATCCGCCACTCGTTCGTGGCGCGGCACAAGGCGCTGGTGGCCGGCAAGCGGGTGCCGTGGGAGTACGCCGGTGCTGGCACGCTGCTGGTCGTCGTGCTCGCGCTCTGGCTCGCGCCGGCCGCGCAGCCGCGCAGTGCCGCCACGCCGCCGCCGAGCTTCGCGCAGGTGCAGGCCGTGGTCGCGCAGCGCTGCGCGATGTGCCACAACGAGCAGGTGGTCAGCAAGGGCGTGCAGCTGCACACGCCGGAACTGATCACGAAGAACGCGCAGTCGATCTACCAGCAGGCCGTGGTGCTCAAGGCCATGCCGATGAACAACGCGACGCAGATCACCGACGACGAGCGTGCGCTGCTCGGCCGCTGGTTCGAGGCTGGCGCGGCGGCGCGCTGAACGCACCCGCGCCGCTTCCTCCCCACACGACGAAGGCACGCCATGAACGACACATCGGTCCACCCGGTCGACGAGAAGCTGCCGGCGCCGCGCCTGGCCGCACTCGGCCTGCAGCATGTGCTGGTGATGTACGCCGGGGCCATCGCCGTGCCGCTGATCGTCGGCCGCGCGCTCAAGCTCACGCCGGAACAGGTGGCGCTTCTGATCTCGGCCGACCTGTTCTGCTGCGGCCTCGTCACACTGGTGCAGTCTCTGGGCATGACGCGCTGGTTCGGCATCAAGCTGCCAGTGATGATGGGCGTGACCTTCGCCGCCGTCGGCCCGATGGTCGCCTTCGCCAACGCGATGCCCGGTGTCGACGGCGCACGGGCGATCTTCGGCGCGATCATCGGCGCGGGCGTGATCTCGATGCTGATCGCGCCGGTGATCAGCAAGCTGCTGCGCTTCTTCCCGCCGGTGGTCACCGGCACCATCATCGCGATCATCGGCATCAGCCTGATGCGCGTCGGCGTGGGCTGGGCGATGGGCGGGCCGGCGCCGATGGCGCAGAGCGTGGACGTGCCGAAGCTGGTCGCCATGGTCGATGCTGCCAAGGCCACGGCCGCTGCGGCCAGCGCGCCGATCAAGCTTTCGGGGCCGATCCCGATGACCGACAACCCGGCCTATGGCGCGCTCGACAACATGGCCGTCGCCGCAGCCGTGCTGGTGTTCATCCTGCTGCTGGTGCGCTACGCGAAGGGCTTCGTCGCCAACATCTCGGTGCTGCTGGGCATCGTGGCCGGCTGCGCGGTGGCCATCGCGATGGGCAAGATGAACTTCGACAAGGTTGCCAAGGCGCACTGGTTCGACGTGGTCACGCCTTTCGCCTTCGGCATGCCGAGCTTCGACATCGTGATGATCCTGACCATGACGCTGGTCATGATCGTCGTGATGATCGAGTCGACCGGCATGTTCCTCGCGCTGTCCGACCTCACCGGCCGCAAGATCGATCAGCCCGCGCTCGCCGCCGGCCTGCGCACCGACGGCCTGGGCACGCTGATCGGTGGCATCTTCAACACCTTCCCGTACACCAGCTTCTCGCAGAACGTCGGGCTGGTCGGCGTCACCGGCGTCAAGAGCCGCTGGGTCTGCGTGGCCGGCGGCATCATCATGATCGTGCTGGGCATGCTGCCGAAGATGGCAGCCTTCGTCGAATCCATCCCGACCTTCGTGCTCGGCGGCGCGGGCCTGGTGATGTTCGGCATGGTCGCGGCCACCGGCATCCGCATCCTCGCGACGGTGGACTTCAAAGGGAACCGCCACAACCTCTACATCGTCGCGCTGGCCATCGGCTTCGGCCTGATCCCGCTGGTGGCGCCGCGCTGGACGCAGCAGATGGCGCACGGCCTGCACCCGCTCCTGGAGTCCGGCATCCTGTTGACGGCGGTGTCGGCGGTGGTGCTCAACATCTTCTTCAACGGTGCGAAGGAAGACACCGCGAGCGCCATCGAAGCTGCGAAGGCAGCCGAAGCCCACTGAGCCGATGTCGACCCTGCTGATCCGCCACGCCACACTGCTCGTCACGATGGACGACGAGCGGCGCGAGATCGCCGACGGCGGCCTGTTCGCGCGCGACGGCGTGATCGAGGCGGTCGGCGCCAGCGACACCTTGCCGCGCGAGGCCGACGAGGTCATCGACGCCAGCGGGCAGGTGGTCATTCCCGGCCTGGTCAACACGCACCACCACATGTACCAGAGCCTGACGCGGGTGATCCGCCCCGCGCAGGACGCCGAGCTGTTCGAGTGGCTGCGCACGCTCTACCCGGTCTGGGCCGGGCTGACGCCGGAGATGGTGCAGGTGTCGACGCAGACGGCGATGGCCGAGCTGCTGCTCTCGGGCTGCACGACGACGAGCGACCACCTCTACATCTACCCGAACGGCGTGCGCCTGGACGACAGCCTGGAGGCGGCCGCCGAGATCGGCATGCGCTTCCATGCGGCACGCGGCTCGATGAGCGTTGGCCAGTCGCAGGGCGGCCTGCCGCCGGATGCGGTGGTCGAGCGCGAGGCGGCGATCCTCGCCGACACGCAGCGGGTCATCGAACGCTGGCACGACCCGAAGCGTTTCGCGATGCAGCGCATCGTCGTCGCGCCTTGCTCGCCGTTCTCGGTCAGCCGCGAGCTGATGCGCGATGCCGCGCTGCTGGCCCGCGCGCATGGCGCCTCGCTGCACACCCACCTGGCCGAGAACGACAACGACATCGCCTACACGCGCGAGAAGTTCGGCTGCACGCCGGCCGAGTACGCCGAGCAACTCGGCTGGCTGGGCCCCGATGTCTGGCATGCGCACTGCGTGAAGCTCGATGCAGCGGGCATCGCTGCCTTCGCGAAGTCCGGCACCGGCGTCGCCCACTGCCCTGGCTCGAACATGCGCCTGGCCTCTGGCATCGCGCCGATCCGCGCGATGCGCGATGCCGGTGTGCCCGTGTCGATCGCGGTCGACGGTTCGGCGTCGAACGACAGCGGCCACCTGCTCGGCGAGGCGCGCCTGGCGATGCTGCTGCAGCGCGTGGCCAGCGGGCCGGCGGCGATGAGCGCGCGCGAGGTGCTGGAGATCGCCACGCGCGGCGGTGCGCAGGTGCTCGGCCGCGACGACATCGGCGCGCTGGCGCCCGGCATGGCGGCCGACGCGGTGAGCGTGCCGCTCGACGAGATCGGCCTCGCCGGTGCGCATCACGACCCGCTGGCTGCGCTGTTCTTCTGCCACGTGCCGCGGGTCCGGCACAGCATCGTGCAGGGGCGGGTGGTGGTGCGTGATGGGCAGCTCGCGACGCTCGACCTGCCGCGGCTGATCGAGCGCCACAACGCGCTGGCGGCACGCCTGGCCGCCTGAGCCGCTGTTCGCGCGTCAGCGCGGTTCAGCGCCGTTCAGCGCGACTGCCAGAACTGCGCCAGCAGCGCCTTGCGGTCGATGTCCGGCCCGGCCGCATCGGCCAGTGCGCTGTAGAAGGCTTCGCGTGTGAGCGCGTTCGCGGCCGCGCGGCGGGCCAGCACCGCAGCGATCGGCCCGACGTGTTCGGCCAGCACCCGCTGCGCCCGTTCGATCAGCTCCGGCTGCATCGGCGTGGTGCCCAGCACCGGCGGTGCGCTGCCGATGGCCGCGGGGGGGCCGGGCTGGGCGCCGGGCAGGCGCTGGTACAGGCGCTGCAGGAAGCGGCCACGCTCGTCGGGTTCGACCACCTCGCTGGCCAGCCATCCGACCAGTCCAGGCAGATCGTGATGGCGGCGTGCGGCGTCGCGCACCACGAAGCGTGTCATCGGCCCGAGCTGCGGCAGCAGCAGCTGTTCGATGGTCAGCAGCGCACGGGCGTCCCAGTCGGGCAGGCTCGGCGAGGCAGGGATCGACGGCGTGGCCGGCGCGTGGCGCGGTGCCGTCGCCATCGGGCGAGGCATCCATTGCGTGGCCACGTCCTGGCGGGCCGGCTGAAGGCGCCGCAGCGTCTCGGCCGAGACCTGCGGTGCGATGGGCCGGCCGGCAGCGTCGCGCAGTGCATCGCGCATCTGCGCCGCATCGTCGTAGCGGTCAGCGGCACGCTTGGCCAGCGCGCGGGCGACCAGTGCGTCGAAGCACGCGGGAGCGGGCGGGTCGAGTGCCAGCGTCGACGGCAGCGGCGGCTCGTTGTGCATCACCTGGTACATCACCGCGCCGGCCGCGCCGCGGAACGGCGCGTGGCCGGTCAGCAGCTCGTAGAGCAGCACGCCGCAGGAGAAGATGTCGACGCGGCGGTCGGGCGATTCGTCGGTGTAGCGCTCGGGCGCCATGTAGCCCGGTGAGCCCAGCACCGTGGTGTGGTGGGTGCGCTCGCCCGAGTCGATGCGCGCGATGCCGAAGTCGGTCACCTTCAGGCGGCCCTCGGGCGTCAGCAGCAGGTTGGCCGGCTTGATGTCGCGGTGCCACACGCCCTGTTCGTGCGCGCAGGCCAGGGCCTCGAGCAGTTGCTGCATCACGCTGAGCGCATCGGGCAGCGGCAGCCGCTCGCCGCGTGACAGCAGCGCCTGCAGCGAGATGCCCGCGACATGCTCCATCGCAATGTAGTGCTGGCCCTCGGCCTCGCCGTACTCGTAGACCGCGACGATGTTCGGGTGCGCCAGCCGCCCGGCCGCCTGCGCCTCGGTGCGGAAGCGGGCCGAGGCGGAGAGATCGTGCGCATCGGGCGAGAGCAAGGGGGCGCGGATCGCCTTCAGCGCCACGACACGGTGGATGTCCGGGTCCAGCGCCTCGTAGACCACGCCCATCGCGCCTTCGCCGAGCACGCGCGAGATCAGGTACTTGCCCAGGCTGCGCGGCAGCGGTGCGCCAGTGTCGCCAATGCCATCGGACAGTCCCAGAGGCCTGGCGCTCATGACGACCTCCCAGGGCGCTTCGCGCCCAGCCCCCCGAGGGAGCGTTCGCCCGACTTGGGGCGGCCCGGCGTCGTGCTCATGACGGCGCCCCTTCCAGCATCTTCATCGCCTGGACCAGGCTGCGACGCATGCGGCTGAACGAGGTGGCCAGGCGGCCGATCTCGTCGCGTGCGCCGAGCGAGAAGGACGGCGCCGACAGCTCGCCGAGGCTGACGCGGTCGGCCAGGCGCGACAGGCGCGTCACCGGCCGGATCACCAGCCACCACAGCATCGCGTTGAGCGCGATCGCGATGGTCACGAACACCGCCGACAGCATGCCCATGAACAGCGCCCAGGCCTGGTGGGCGCGGGCCAGCGGCACGGCCATCGGCACCGACACCATCTGCGCGCCGACCACCTCGCCGAGCTGCCAGCCGAAGCCATTGGCCGGGCCGTACTTCTCGACCAGCGTGCGCGGTGCCGCCTCCACGGTGCTGTGGCAGCGCAGGCAGGCGCCGTCGGAAATCCTGATCGGGCGCGCGATGTACAGTGCACGGCCGGCCGGCGTGTCGCGCTCGCCGACGAACTCCTTGCTGTCCGGCGACTTGCGGAACTCGGCAATCACGTCGGCTTCCCACTCCACCGCGCGGTCGCGCGGATTGGTCGGGTTCAGCGTTGCCTCCTTGTAGCTGTACTCGGGGTGGTTCTTCTGGATCTTCGCCAGCACCTCGGTGGCCGAGAAGGCCGGCACCGACTGCGGCAGGAAGGCGTACTTCATCTGCGTCTCGAGCAGCGGCGCCACCTGCGTCGAGGTGTACGACCGCACTGCCAGCGCCTTCTCGAGCAGGAAGCGCGCGTGTTGCAGCGTCTCCTCCTGCGCGTTGCGTTCAAGCATCTGGCGCGTCATCGCGCCCGTCACGGCCAGCCCGAGCAGAAAGATCAGCACGAACACCAGGTTGAACTTGAGCAGCAGCTTCATCTTGTCTCCATCAGGGGTTCGGTGCGAGGTCGCGGCCAACGCCGGGCCAGCTCATCACGCCGTGCAGGCTCACGGCCACTGGCGCGTCGGATGCCGCCGGCTGCGAGGCGGCAGGCGTTTCGCGCCTGGTCACCGTCACCGGCTTGGGGCGGTACTTCTCGGGGAACAGCACGCGGTCCCATTCCGGGTGCGACTTCATCTCGGCGACCAGCGCGGCGCGGAACGCGGCGTCGGCGGCGCGCGGCTTGAAGCGGCCGACGGCGAACGTGCGCAGCGCGGCCTCGCCGTTGATCCAGCGCGAGGCGTCGGCATAGGTGACCGCGACGGCCGCACCGGGCTCGACCGGCCGGGCCTGGAAGCGAGCAGCACGGCGCGGCAGCGAGTCGGCAAAGGCGCGCGGCAGGCCCTGCATCAGATCGGCCGGCGGCCGCCGCGCCACGGTGGCGGCATCGCCGCTGCGCCGCACCAGGGCATCGCCGTCCTTCAGCGCCAGCGGCTTGCCTGCGCGGCCGTCCTGCACGGGCGCGGCCTGCGCGCTGCCGGCCTCCACGAACAGCAGCGTGGCACCCGGCTGCAGGTTCATCACGGCGGTACCTGCCAGGCGTTGCAGGTCGAGCGTCGCGCTGGCGATGCCGATGGCACCCGGCTCGGTGCCGGCGCTGACCTTGAGCCAGCCGCGGGCAAGGTAGAGCGTTGCGGCCCGATCGCCGAGCGTGCCGCCCGTGGCGGGCTGCAGCAGCAGTTCGGTGTCCGGGCCGAGGTCCAGCGCGGTGCCGTCGGCGAGTTCGATGCGCGCGAGGCGCGTCTCGGCGCTGGTGCGCAGCACGTCGTCGCCGCGCAGGCGCAGGCCTTCGACGGCGGCGAAGCGCTGGGCGTCACGCAACACGGCCACGTCGCCGTCGGCGATGGTGACAATGCCGATCGACGCCGCCATGCTGCATGCGGGCAGCGCGGCCATCAGGGCCAGAACGCGGGCCAGGCGGGGCAGCAGGGCGGTCGGCTTCATCGGAACTCCAGGGCTCGCAGACGACAGTCGCGATGGAGATCAGGATAGGAGCCGGGTACCCCCTCCCGCTTCATCCAGAATGGGGGGACGCCGCACCTCTTTCGTGGGGGGCGTTCTAGGTTGTCCACTCCAGAACACCGTTCCAATCAGCTCAGCAGGAGACTCCCATGCCCACCTTGCGCGTCGAACTCTTCGAAGGCCGCACGGCCGAACAGAAGCGCGCCCTGGCCAAGGAACTGACCGAGGCCTGCGTGCGGGTGCTGGGCGGCAGCGCCGACGGCGTGGACGTGGTGTTCTTCGACATCCGCCGCGACAACTGGGCCACCGGCGGCGTGCTGTGGTCGGACAAGGTGGCGTCCAAGCCGCCGGCCGCGTCCTGACGGACCAGGCTCAGTCCTTGTCGCGGCCCTTGCCGTTGCCGTTCCCACGGCCGTGGCCCTTGCCCTTGCCGCGGTCGTCGTCGTCGTGCTTGTACTTGCGCGACGGTGGCGGAGGTGGCGCATAACGCTGCCGGTACTGCGGCACGTAGACCTGCTGGTACCAGGTGTCCTGCACGAAGTAGACCGGCTGGTTGCAGGCCGCGTAGCGGTAGCAGTGGCGGCCCCAGTCCTTCTGGTGACCGGGCGGCACGTGCAGGTAGATCGGCTGGCGCACGACCGCCACCGGCACCTGCTGGATGATCACCGGCTGCGGGTAGACGACCACCGGCGGCGGCACGTTGCCGATGTCGATGCGGCCGTAGAAGCCGGGCTGGCCCACGCTGATGGAGACGCCGACGTCGACGTCGGCGGCCTGCGCCGGGGCGAGCGCGGCGAGCGCCAGCAGGCCGGTCAGAAGAGAGCGGTGGATCATGGTCGACTCCTGGAGATGTCTGAACAGTGCAGGCTAGCGCGTTTCACGGTGCGAAGACCAGCGGCGTGTCGATGTCCGCCGGTGTCACGTCGATCTCGGCGGTGACCGGCAGCTTGCCGTCGGTCGTGGCCTCGAGCTTGAACTTGCCGGCCCGGGCAGCGTCCGCGGTGAACAGCAGCGTGGTCGCCGCCGGGTCGTAGGCGGTGTGCACCGGAGCGCCGGTGACCAGGCTCAGCAGGTACTCGCCGGTGGTGGCGTCGGAGGGGCGCACAGTGCGTTCGGCGCTGGTCGCTGCAACGGTCTGCGTGGCGCGCACCAGCGACGGCGGCACCGTCGTCGAGCCGCTGATGCTGACGACGCCGGTGGCCGCACGCGGCGTGCCGGCCGGAGGGTCGATCGCCGTGCCCGGGGGCGTGACGACGGTGCGCGAGCTGGCGCTGATCGGCACGCCGGTCATCACCGCGGTCACGCGGCCTTCGGCGCTGACGACGAGGTCGTAGTCTCCGGCCGGCACCGGGTAGAGCACGAAGCGGCCATCGGCCATCGGCACGGTGCTGCGCACCGGCACGCCGCCCTGCTGCAGCGACACGCTGGTGCTGCCCAGCGCGATCGCCGGGGCGACATAGCCCTCGGCGACCAGGCCGTCGACGCGCACGCGCGGCAGCACGCTGACCACCGGCTTGAGGTTGTAGCGGCCGGAGTTGCCACGCTTGACGACCGACTTGCAGGCGTCGAAGTCGAGCACCAGGTCAGCCACCTCGTTGGGCTCGACGGTGACGTTCAGGTTCATCTTCAGGCCCGACTGCTGGGCGCTCGGCGTATCCAGCGGGATCTCGTCCTCGCTGCCGCTCGGCACCAGCGAGTTCGCATACGGCGCAGCGTTGCCGTTGGCGGCCAGCTGCAGGCGCAGCTGCGAATAGCTTCCGGCCGGCAATTCGGTCTGGCCGAGTTCGGCCAGCACGCCGTTGGTCAGGTCGAGCAGGTTGACGCGCATCGCCGGGTTCAGCACGACCTCGGACCAGCCGCTGTCGCTGTCGTCTGCGCTGGCGCTGCGGTGCACGCGCACCTTCTCGACGGTGACGTTGACTTCGTCGTAGCCGCACGCCGGGGCATCGGTCAGCGCGACGCGCAGCACGCTCTTGCCGGACGAGGGGGTGTCGGAAGACGAACCGTCGCCACCGCAGGCGGCGATGAGGCTGGCGGCGGCGGCGAGTGCGATGAAGCGGGGGCGGAGCAGAGTGGGGAGGTTCATGGCAACTCCTCGTTCAGGATGCGGTAGGACAGGTTGTTCTTGTAATGTGCAAAGGTACCATTTAAATCGAGACGCAGGCCGAAACGCATCCCGTCGGGATGTGTGAATTGGTGTCGGGAGGGGGCGGCGCCGGGCTCAGTCGCCCGCACCGCCGCGGAAGCGCGCCACGTCCTGCGCCGCAATGCCACCCGCCGCCGCACCCCACGAACTGCGGAGGTAGCTCGCGATGGCAGCGATCTCTTCGTCAGTGAGCACCAACCCGTACGGCGGCATGCCGAACGGACGGGGGTTGCCGGCGGTGGCCGGCAGGAAGCCGCCGTGCACGATCACGCGGATCAGGTTGGCAGGCGGCTCCATCGTCACCACCCGGTTGCCGGCCAGCGGCGGGATCAGCAGTGCGCCGCCGGCATCGCGCTGACCCTCGCCCTGGGCGCCGTGGCAGTCGGCACAGTGGCGCTCGTAGCCCTTCGCGCCGCGCTCGCGCACGCCGGGGTCGGGCGGCTTGCGGCTGCTGGCCTGGCTGCCCGCCTGCGGCAGCGACTTCAGGAACATCGCGACCGCGCGCAGGTCCTCCGCGCGCCAGTGCTGCAGGCTGCGATAGACCACGTCGGCCATCGGGCCGAGCGTGGAGCCACGGGGCGAGACGCCATCGCGCAGCAGCGCGACGATGTGCTCGACCGGCCAGTCCGCCACGCCGGCCTGATCGGGTGAGGTCAGCGCCGGCGCGTACCAGTTGCGCATCGGGATGAGGCCACCGCCCAGCGACAGCCCGCCCTCGGGTGTGGCACCGAGGAAGTTGCGGCCGCCGTGGCAGGCCGCGCAATGCCCGAGGCCGCGCACGAGGTACGCGCCGCGGTTCCACTCGGCGCTGCGCTGCGGATCCGGCTCGAAGGCCGCCGGGCGGAAGAACAGGGCGCGCCACATCGCCAGCGCCGCCTGCGTCGAGTACGGGAACTGCAGCGCGTGCGGCGTGTTGGCTTGGCGCACCGGGGCCAGCGTGCGCAGGTAGAAGTAGATCGCGTCGCTGTCTTCGCGCGTGACGCGGGTGGTGTCGGGATAGGGGAAGGCGGGGTAGAGCAGCCGGCCGTCGGCCGAACGGCCATGGTGCATGGCGCGCCAGAAGTGCTCGGCGCTCCAGCGGCCGAGGCCCGTCTCCTCGTCCGGCGTCAGGTTGCCCGCGTAGACCGTGCCGAACGGCGTGGCCAGGCCCCGGCCGCCGGCCCAGGGCGCGCCGCCGCGGGTGGTGTGGCAGGTCATGCAGTTGCCGACCTGGGCCAGGTACTCGCCCCGCGCGACCTGCTCGGCCGTGCCGTTCGAAGGCCGGGCCTCGGCGGGAATCGGCACTTCGCCGCGCACGTTCAACCAAGCCACGCCACCGGCCAGGGCCCCGAGCAGCACGGCGACGAGCAGCAGCCAGCGGATCAGCATGCCGTGCTCCTCATCGTGGCACGCTGCCGCAGTCGAGCGGCAGCGGCGCAGGCAGGGACGTGGCCGGCTTGGCCGAGGCGGGCAGCGGCCGGCTTGCCAGCCAGGCCGCGACCGCGCTGACGTCCTCCGGCGTCAGGCGCTGCGCGATCTCGGCCATGCAGTCGGGCGCGTGGGCTCGGCGCTGGCCATTGACCCAGGCGCCGAGCTGGCCCTTCAGGTAGTCGCGCGGCAGGCCGAGCAGGCCCGGGATGGCCGGCGCTACGCCGGTCAGCGATTCGCCGTGGCAGGCGCTGCAAGCCGGCAGCTTGCGGGCGGCATCGCCGCGCAGCGCGAGTGTCTCGCCCAGCGCCAGCACCGCGGCGGCGTCGGCCGACGGCGGCGGCGCGGGGTAGGGCAGGTCGAGCGCGGCGAAGTGGTCGGCGATCTCCTGCAGGTAGGCATCGCTGAGGTGGTCGACCAGGTAGACCATCGGGCCGTAGCGGCGCCGCCCTTCGCGGAAGTTGACCAGTTGGTGATACAGATACATCGCTGGCTTGCCGGCGATGCGCGGGTGGTAGCCGTCGGGCGCTGCGCGGCCCTCCTTGCCGTGGCAGGCGGTGCAGGCCTGCACGCGGGAGGCCAGGGTGTCGGCCACGGGCGCGGCCGTCGCCGGCCCCAGAGCCGCACCGAGAACCATGGCGACAAGCCAGACGAACTTCATCAGGGTGCGCGAAGCGCCAGACCGTGGTCGGATCATCGGCAGCTCAGCGACAGTTCAGCGGCAGGTAGCGCGCCGCGACGTCGCTGCGGTTCACGCCGCGCACGCTCATCGGCGTGGGCGCCGAGGCGGCGCCGCACACCCAGGCGATCGGCACCACCGGCGCGTCGTCGATCACCGCGGGGCGCAACGTCAGCGTCTTGCCCTGCAGCGCGGGCTTGGCCTGGTTGCCGAAGGTGACGTGCACCGCGCCCTGCTCGACGCGCACCGAGCGCACCAGGTTGCCGACGATGCGCTCGGCTGCCGGCAGCTCGGCCTCGGCGTTGTCGGCCGGCAGGGTGTGGGCCGTGCGCCAGGCGGCCGCGATCGGCGGCTTGGCCACGTCGGCAAGCTTCATGGCCTCGACCACCTGCTCGCGCACCAGCCGGTCCTGGATGCCGGGCACGGCGATCATGGCCAGGATGGCCACCACCGCGAGCACCACCATCAGCTCGATCATCGTGAAGCCAGGGGTTCGTTTCATGACGCTGCTGCTCCAGGTGCGCGCTGCCACCACGGGCCGTCGAGCTGCAGCTTGAGGAAATCGATGAAGGTGCTGACCTTGCCCGGCACCAGCTTGGGCGACGGGAACACTGCGTGCAGCTCCTGCGCCGGCAGCGCGAAGTCCTCGAGCACCGGGCGGATCACGCCGTCGGCCACCGACTCGCGTGCCACGTACCAGGGCAGCACCGCCAGCCCCAGCCCGGCGCGGCAGGCCGACAGCACCGCCGACAGGTTGTTCGAGCGCAGCGTGCCCTTGACCGGCACGGCCGCCGTGTCGCCGCCGGCGGTGGTGAAGGTCCAGCGGTCGTCGCCCTGCACGCTGCTGTAGACGAGGCAGTCGTGCTGCGCGAGCTCGGCCGGCGTGGCCGGTGTGCCGCGCCGCGCCAGGTAGTCGGGCGAGGCCGCGGTCAGCCAGGGGTTGCTGCCCAGGTAGCGCGCGCCCAGCGCCGAGTCGGCCAGGCGGCCCATGCGCAGCGCCACGTCCACGCCCTGCTCGACGAGGTTCACGTAGCGGTCGTCGAAGCTCAGGTCCAGCGTGATGTCCGGGTGCTCGCGCATGAACTGCAGCGCCAGCGGCGTGACCACGCGGCGGCCGAAGGCCACCGAGGTGCTGATGCGCAGCTGCCCGCGCACCTTGCTCTGCAGCAGGGCGGCCAGGCTGTCGGCCTCGTCGAGCTCGCGCTGGATGGCCTTGCACTTCTCGTAGTACAGCGCGCCGATCTCGGTGGCGCTGACGCCGCGCGAGTTGCGGTTGAGCAGCCGCGCGCCGAGCTGCGCCTCCAGCGCGGCGACGTGCTTGGTGGCGGTGGGCTGGGTAATCCCGAGGTCCGACGAGGCCTTGCTGAAGCTGCCGGTCTCGACGATGCGCGCAAACAGCTGCACGCCGGTGATGCGATCCATGGTTCGTGTCCTGTCTCCGGCCCGAATGATGCACTGCCCGGCGCGATCCATTCCTGCACGGAATGGCAGACATGCCCTGCCTGCTCTTCTCCGCAACGTGCCGCGGCCCGACCATCGCGTCAGTTGTTCACACACAAGGAGACTCGTATGGCCCGCATGAAAGCCGCCATGGCTGCCGTTCTGGTGATGGAGAAGGAGGGCGTGAGCCAGGCCTTCGGCGTCCCCGGTGCGGCCATCAACCCGCTGTACGCGGCGCTGCGCGAGCGCGAGTCGATCGCCCATGTGCTGGCCCGCCACGTCGAGGCCGCCTCGCACATGGCCGAGGGCTACACCCGCGCCAAGGCCGGCAACATCGGCGTGTGCATCGGCACCTCCGGCCCGGCCGGCACCGACATGATCACCGGCCTGTACTCGGCGATCGCCGACTCGATCCCCATCCTGTGCATCACCGGCCAGGCGCCGCGCGCGCGGCTGTACAAGGAAGACTTCCAGGCGGTGGACATCGAGTCCATCGCCAAGCCGGTGACCAAGTGGAGCGTCACCGTGCGCGAGCCGGCCCAGGTACCGCGCGCGTTCCAGCAGGCCTTCCACCTGATGCGTTCGGGCCGCCCGGGCCCGGTGCTGATCGACCTGCCGTTCGACGTGCAGATGGCCGAGATCGAGTTCGACATCGACACCTACGAGCCGTTGCCGGTCTACAAGCCGGCCGCCACGCGCAAGCAGGTGGAGAAGGCGATCGACATGCTGATGGCGGCCGACAAGCCGCTGATCGTCGCCGGTGGCGGCATCATCAACGCGGATGCCTGCGGGCTGCTGGTCGAGTTCGCCGAGACGATCGGCGTGCCGGTGATCCCGACCTTGATGGGCTGGGGCAGCATCCCCGACGACCACCCGCTGATGGCCGGCATGGTCGGCCTGCAGACCAGCCACCGCTACGGCAACGCGACCATGCTGGCCAGCGACTTCGTGCTCGGCATCGGCAACCGCTGGGCGAACCGCCACACCGGCTCGACCGAGGTGTACTGCAAGGGTCGCAAGTTCGTGCACGTCGACATCGAGCCGACGCAGATCGGGCGTGTGTTCATGCCCGACCTCGGCATCGTCAGCGACGCCAAGGCCGCGCTCGAACTGTTCGTCCAGGTCGCACGCGAGCGCAAGGCTGCCGGCACGCTGAAGAGCTACGCCGACTGGGCCGAGCGCTGTGCGGAACGCAAGCGCCTGATGCACCGCAAGACCCACTACACCGAGATGCCCATCAAGCCGATGCGCGTCTACGAGGAGATGAACGCCGCCTTCCCGCGCGACACCGTCTACGTGTCGACGATCGGCCTGAGCCAGATCGCCGCGGCGCAGTTCCTGAACGTGTTCGGCCCGCGCCAGTGGATCAACTGCGGCCAGGCCGGCCCGCTGGGCTGGACTATCCCCGCCGCGCTGGGTGTGGTGGCGGCCGACCCGACGCGCACTGTGGTCGGCATCTCGGGCGACTACGACTTCCAGTTCCTGATGGAGGAGCTGGCGGTCGGTGCACAGTTCCGCCTGCCCTACGTGCAGGTGCTGGTCAACAACAGCTACCTCGGGCTGATCCGGCAGAGCCAGCGCAACTTCGACATGGACTTCTGCGTGCAGCTCGCGTTCGAGAACCAGAACGTCGACGACCCGTCGCTGAAGGGCTACGGCGTCGACCACCAGGCGGTGGTGCAGGGGCTGGGCTGCCGCAGCCTGCGCGTGACCGACCCCGAGAAGATCGGCGGCGCCCTGGCCGAAGCGCAGGCGCTGGCGCAGAAGCACCGCGTGCCGGTGGTGGTGGAGGTGATCCTCGAGAAGGTGACCAACATCGCGATGGGCGTGGAGATCGACAAGGTCAACGAGTTCGAGTCGATCGACTGCCGGCACCCGCAAGGCACCCCGGGCCTGGAACTGGCCGGCCTGCTCGACTGACCTGGACACCCCATGCCCCGCTTCGCTGCCAACCTCTCGATGCTCTTCACCGAGCATCCCTTCCTCGACCGCTTCGAGCGCGCTGCGCGTGCCGGCTTCGGCTCGGTCGAGTTCCTCTTTCCTTATGCGCACACGCCGGCCGAAGTGGCCGCGTGGCTGAAGGGCAACCGCCTGCAGTGTGTGCTGCACAACCTGCCCGCCGGCGACTGGGAGGCCGGCGAGCGCGGCATCGCCTGCCTGCCCGACCGCATCGACGAGTTCCGCGCCGGTGTGGCCAAGGCCGTCGAGTACGCCACCGTGCTGGGCGCGCCGCAACTCAACTGCCTGGCCGGCAAGGCGCCGCTCGGTGCCGACGAGAAGGTGTTGCGCCAGACCTTCGTGGCCAATCTGACCTACGCCGCAGCGGAGCTCAAGCGCGCCAACCTGAAGCTGCTGATCGAGCCGATCAACACCTACGACATTCCCGGCTTCTTCCTGAACCGCACGGCGCAGGCGATCGCGATCATGGACGAGGTGGGCGCCGACAACCTCTTCCTTCAGTACGACGTCTATCACGCGCAGCGCAGCGAAGGCGAACTCGCCGCGACGCTGACGAAGCACCTCGCGCGCATCGGCCACATCCAGGTGGCCGACAACCCGGGCCGCAACGAGCCCGGCACCGGCGAGATCAACTACCCGTTCCTGTTCGGCCACCTCGAGCGCATCGGCTACCAGGGCGTGGTCGGCTGCGAGTACAAGCCGGGCAAGGGCAGCACCGAAGCCGGCCTCGTCTGGCTGGAGCATGCGCGGCGCCAGTTGCGCCCGCTGCGCTGACTCCACAAGCTACCTGCAGAGATCCACATGACCTCCTCCCCCCAGAAGATCGGCTTCATCGGCCTGGGCATCATGGGCGCGCCGATGGCGCTGCACCTGATCCGGGCCGGCCACCAGTTGTTCGTCTACACGCGCAGCAAGCTGCACCCGGAGATCGCCGCCAGCGGCGCCACCCAGTGCACCAGCCCGCGCGGCGTGGCCGAGCGCGCGGACATCATCATCACGATGGTGCCGGACACGCCGGACGTGGAGAAGGTGCTGTTCGCGGACAACGGCGTGGCCGCCGGTCTGGGCAAGGGCAAGACGGTGGTGGACATGAGCTCCATCTCGCCGATCGAGACCAAGGCCTTTGCGAAGCGCATCAACGAACTGGGCTGCGACTACCTGGATGCACCGGTGTCCGGCGGCGAGGTGGGTGCCAAGGC